>JBCCHK010000006.1:0-161486 GCA_039028835.1 Pseudomonadota bacterium | reverse complement strand
GACGAGGTCCCAGTGTCATTCCCGCGCAGGCGGGAATCCATCTCAGGACCTTGGCAACGCCCAACGACGTTTACTCAGGACGCACCCAGACCAGCAACAAGCACAGATATAGACGTCAATCAAACCCCCGCGGGGCAAGGCGTAGCCTTGACCGGTAGTTCATCATACCTTTGCCTACGTTAAACCTGTCGCGCGTATCTTTTCTTGCATCCGGACATGTGACTCCTGGATTCCCGCCTTCGCGGGAATGACAAGAGGGGGCGGGAATGACAAGAGGGGGCGGGAATGACGAGGTGTGGCTTTGGCAATACCTGCGGCGTTTACTCGGGACCGCGCCCTTATCAGCCACAATCACAAATATAGGCGTCAATCAAATCCCCGTGGGGTAAGGCGTAGCCTTGACCGATGGTTCATCATCCATCCGCCCATGCTAAACCCGCCGCGCAGGTCTTCGCGTACATCGTGTTGGTTGTGCCATTTGTGTGCACTGCACCTTACCCAGCAAGCCAGGTCGTTCATTAATAATAGGATAAAATTGCATATATAGTCCTATAATAGATAATATATCTATTATAATCTTTAATAAAAAAATATTTCATTTTTTATTCGGTTTTTTCCTTGTAATTTAGGATATTAATCTTTATATGAATAGCACGAGGAGAATCACGATAATCTTCTTTATGAATAAAGGACTATGACTCATGAAGGTACTTACGACGATAAAACTATGGGGGCTGGGGGCATTGTTGGTGGGGGCTCTCTCACCCGCCTTTGCGCTGGCTGTTGGGTTGGGACCGCTCGTGGATCCGCAAACCCTCAACGAGGCTCTTGAACAGAACACAACGCAGAGTGCGCCGTTGGTCTTGGATATCCGTACAGGCAACGCGCCTGATAGCGAGTTGTCTAACTACGAAAGCGGCCATATCCCCGGCGCGGTCCACGCGCCCTATAACACATTCCGCGGCCCGGCAAATAATCCTGGGCAGTTGCTGACCGAGCGGGCGCTCTCTGATCTGCTCAGCAGTCTTGGGATCACCGCCCAGCAGCCCGTGGTGGTCGTCCACCAAGGCAAGAACGAAACCGATTTTGGTGCGGCGGCGCGAGTCTATTGGACGCTCAAGTCCAGCGGCGTGCGTAACCTCTCAATTCTCAATGGCGGCGTAAACGCCTGGCAAGAAGCGGGCTTGTCTTTGGAGCAGGGCGCAGGCCCCACGATCACGCCCTCGTCCTACAATGTGTCATTCTCCAGCAACTGGCTGGCCACGGTGGACGATATCAAGACCGAGATCAACAACCAGCGCGGTAGCCTCGTCGATGCGCGGCCCGAAGCCTTCTGGAAGGGCAACGCCAAGCATAACGCAGCGGCGCGTCCGGGTACCATTCCCACGTCGCGCTATTTTACCCATAGCCGTTGGTTTGATAACAACGCGCCCGCCAAACTGGATGCCGATACGGCCGCCGCGCTCGCGAGCGATAACGGTTTTCGTCAGGGGCAACCCTATATTTCCTTTTGCAACACGGGTCACTGGGCAGCCACCAACTGGTTTGTCCTAAGCGAGGTCGTCGGCCTTGATGACGTCAAGCTGTATCCTGAGAGCATGGTGGGTTATTCCCATGCGGGCGAGCAAATGGCGAACGTGCCGGGCACGGTGCGCAACCTGTGGAACAAGGTAACCGGTAAGTACTAATCCGGTTCAGGCGTTTTTGCTATGACAGAGCTACGCGTGGCGGCTTCCCGATCGCATGGGTGGATCGGGGGGCCGTCCGCTTTGCTCATTCTTGGCTTTGCAGTTTATATCGCACTGATGGCGGGGCCGCGCTATGCGCTGCTTTTACTCGTCGGCCTTGGCTTGGGCATCGCCTTTGAGGCGTTTTCCTTTGGTTTTTCGGGGCCGTGGAAACGCATGGTGCTTCAGCGCGATCCGGCAGGGTTGATCGCCCAGTTGGTTGCGATTGGGATTGTCGCGGTTTTTGCCTTTCCTTTGTTGGCGAACTTTGGTCATGAGCTTAAAGGGGCCCACGCGCCGGTTGGCGCGGGGATGATCGCCGGGGCGTTTTTGTTCGGGCTGTCGATGCAGTTGGTGCTCGGCTGTGGCTCTGGCACATTGGTGAATGCGGGCAGCGGTAATGTGGTGGCGATCGTTGCGTTGCCGTTTTTCGTGATCGGCAGTTTTCTTGGCTCGCTTCATCTGCCCTTCTGGCTTGAGCTGGGGCATCTGCCGGTTTGGGCGTTGGGGGGAACAGCAGGGCTCATGATAACGCTCGCCGGTCTTGGCTTGGTGGCGGCGTTCGTGTGGTGGCTTGCGGCTGCGGACAAGCGGGTGATCCCCCGACGGTTTTGGCTGGCGGCTGTTGCGGTGGCGGTGCTTGCAGTTGGGCATCTGGTAATCGCCGGGCAGCCGTTCGGCGTCGTCTATGGCCTGGGGCTTTGGGGCGCGAAGGGCGCGAGTATGCTGGGCGCAGACTTAAGCGAAACGGTCTTTTGGTCCAGCGCAGGCCATCGTGAGCGATTGGGGCAAAGCCTATTAACGGATGTCACCTCACTCACGAACATCGGCCTCATGGCCGGGGCGGCGTTGGTGACCTTTTGGCGCGGCGGGATGACCGGAAAGCCACAAAAGGCTTTGCCGGTGTTTGCTTGGGGTTGGGTTGTGCTGGCGGGCTTGTTGCTCGGGTACTCCTCGCGCATGGCGTTTGGTTGTAACATTGGCGCGTTTTTTAGCGGGATTTCCACCGGCTCGCTCCATGGTTGGGTGTGGTTTGCGGTGGGGTTTGCCGGGTCTTGGGTGGGGATTAAGTTGCGGCCCGCGCTGGGGTTGGGATCATGAGTCGCCGGGCGTGTTTTATTATTTTGCTGGGGATGCTGGCGCTGTTGGCGGTGGTGGATGGCAGGACCTCTCTTGCCCTTGATCCTTATGCCTCACCGCCGGTGTTGGCTCTTGGCTCAGGCGCACAGGTCTCGGCGGGGTTGTGCACCGACTTGCCGGATAGAAAATAGCCGTTCGGTGAGAGGGTCTTTAGAAAAGCCCAGCGTTTTTTAGGGCGCGGGATCCTGCAATCGGCTTAAAGGCAAGACTCAATCAAGCGGCGGGTGTTATCTGCGGTCATGGGCACCGGATTGCCAGCACAGGACGGATCCGCCAAGGCTCTGGTCACCACGTCAGCCAGGTGGTCTGATCGAAGGCCGATATGGGCAAGGGTTGGGGGAATCGCGAGGGTTTCCCGCAAAGCCATGATGCGCGCATAAAAACCATCAAACCCCTCTGCGATGCCTAGATATCCGGCGGCTTGGTTAATCTGCGTTTCAATCGCTGGTCGGTTAAAGCGCAACACCGCTGGCATAACAATGCCATTGAGGGTGCCGTGGTGGGCTCCGGTTATGGCCCCGACCGGATGGGAAATCGCATGAATCGCGCCCAATCCCTTTTGAAAGGCGGTGGCCCCCATCGCAGCGGCGCTCATCATATGCGCGCGCGCCTCAAGATCATGTCCGTCTTGATAGGCTCGTGGTAAGGACTCCATGACAAGGCGCATGCCCTCAAGAGCAATACCATGGCTCATAGGATGGTAGGCCGGAGCACAAAAAGCCTCCAAGCAGTGCGCCAACGCATCCATCCCCGTGCCCGCCGTAGTGGCTGGAGGCATGGTCGTGGTGAGTTGTGGGTCACAAAGAGCAAGGCGCGGCAGGACGGTAGGATGAAAGATGATCTTTTTCGTATCAACAGCGCTCAACACGAAGGCCCGCCCAACTTCAGAACCGGTGCCTGCTGTCGTCGGCACCGCCACCACAGGAGCAACCTGTGTTGTATCCGCCCGTCGCCAATTGTCTCCCACATCCTCAAAATCCCACACCGGGCGGCGTTGCCCGACCATGAAGGCCACCGCCTTGCCCAGATCGAGGGCCGACCCACCGCCAAGGGCGATGACGCCGTCGTGGTTGTTTTCTGCAAAGGCTGCCAATCCAGCCATGAGGTTGGCCTCATCAGGGTTGGCATCCACCTCGCCAAAAAGCTCATGCTTGAGGGACTCTTGGATTAGGTGCTCGCGGATATGGGTGACCATCGCCGTGCGCGCAAGACCCCGATCAGTCACGAGCAAGGGGGCCGTGATGCCGCTCTGGCGACACGCCCTGGCAAGCTCGTTAATACGTCCAACACCAAACCATACGGTGGTGGGATAGGACCAATCAGCCTGCATCATCATGGCAGGCGCAGGTGATAGGATTTCGGTTGAGTCAGGTGGTGATAGCCCAGCACAGAAAGGGCCGCCCCTCGGCCCGTATCCTTGCGACCCGTCCAGCATAGGGCGGGGTCCAGGTAATCGGCGCGATTCATAAACACGGTGCCAGTCTGGAGGCGTCGGCCGATGGCCTGGGCACGTTCTACGTCACGAGTCCACAGGCTGGCTGTAAGGCCGTAGGGGCTGTCGTTCATCAGCGCAACAGCCTCATCATCATCACGGACCTTCATCAGACCAACCACTGGCCCAAAGGTCTCGTCCCGCATGATCGCCATATCATGACTCGTGCGGGTGAGAATCTGCGGCGAAAGGTACGCCTGCCCATCGTCTGCAGGCAAAGAAGGCAGATGGGCGACGGCACCACTGGCAACGGCTTTTTCAATCTGTTCGCGCACATGCGCAGCAAAGCGCACGTGGGCCATGGGTCCAAGGGTTGTGTCGTGATCTAAGGGATTTCCCAGCACCAGATTTTGGGTGATGTCTAACGCTTTGGCGAGAAAGTCGTCCCACCGACGTGCGGCAACATAGATGCGCTCAATACCGCAGCAACACTGGCCGCTGTTAAACATCGCCCCATCGATCAAGGTCTCGGCGGCGATGTTAAGATCGGCATCGGCCATGACATAACCAGGGTCCTTGCCGCCTAACTCCAACCCGATGGGGGTAAACGTCCCTGCCGCTATGCGTTCGACGGCACGCCCTCCGGCAACCGAACCAGTAAAGTTGATATAGTCAAAGGCCCGACTGGCCATGAGATTAGCGATGGTTTGATGGTCCAAAAAGAGATGCTGGAAAAGGTCTTCGGGCACCCCGGCTTGATGAAAAGCCTGCGCTAACCGCTCGCCGGCTAGAGGTGTTTGACTGGCGGATTTTAAGATCACCCCATTACCCGCGATCAGGGCCGGTACCACGGTGTTTACGGCGGTTAAAAAGGGATAGTTCCAAGGCGCGATGACCAACACCAGGCCATGAGGCTCGCGGGTTATCATGCGTTTGGCCTGGGTGCTGTCCTCGATCATCAGGGTATCCAGGGCCTCGCTGGCGATATCGGCCATATGGTTACCCCGCTCCTCTACGCCACCGAACTCACCGCCGAAACGTACGGGGCGGCCCATCTGCCAAGCGAGTTCCGGGATGATTTTGTCATTCATCTCGCCAAGACGTGCGATGCCCGCACGGACCAATTCGATACGTGCGGGAAGGGGGCGGTCTTGCCAAGCCTGTTGCGCGTTGTGAGCGCGGGCAAGGGCGTCTTGCGCCGCGCCTGTTGTGAGTAAGGGCCGTACGGCATAGGTGCTGCCGTCGATGGGAGAGATGCAGGTCACCTGATCGGTGGCACTCTTGGACGTGGTTATCGTGGGGTGTTTGCTCATGTGCGTTCGAATCCTCGGGCGACTTCCCAGTCGGTAACGACTCGGTTGTATTCCTCCAGTTCCCAATCAGCCGTGCGTAGATAGTGTTTGATAACATCTGCTCCAAAGGCATCGGCGAACATTTTGGATCGGCTTAGGGCGTTGCGGGCCTGCAATAGATTTTTGGGTAGGTCCTGGCCGCGCCTCGTTGCATAGGCGTTACCGGTAAGCGGTTCACCCAGTTTGAGATTTTCTTCTATACCGGCCAACCCCGCCGCCAGTTGAGCCGCCAGCGCAAGATAGGGATTAAGATCAGCGCCGCCAATACGACATTCGGTCCGTACGGCCTGTGTGCTTTGGCCACATAGGCGGAACCCTGCCGTGCGATTATCGATAGACCATACGGCTTTGGTGGGGGCGAAGGTTCCAACCGCAAACCGTTTGTAGGAGTTCACGTACGGAGCTAGAAAATAGGTTCCCTCTTTGGCGTACTTAATCAGGCCCGCAAGATAGGCGCGCATCAGTTTTGA
Source organism: Pseudomonadota bacterium (assembly GCA_039028835.1). Classification (GTDB taxonomy): domain Bacteria; phylum Pseudomonadota; class Alphaproteobacteria; order JBCCHK01; family JBCCHK01; genus JBCCHK01. The sequence continues at coordinate 155,365 of JBCCHK010000006.1, read as the reverse complement.
CATGCCATGGGAGGCTTTGGGATCGTAAAAGGCGTTTTTACCTTTGGCGTCTTGCAATGATTGATGCACATGACTTGAGCTGCCGACTCGGTCATGATGCCACTTGGCAAGAAACGTCAAGCCGCGACCTTTTTGCCAGGCGATTTCCTTACAAGCATTTTTGGTGATTGCGTGATGATCGGCAGTCTCTAGGGCTGAGCTATAACGAATGTTGATTTCTTCTTGGCCGGCTTCAGCTTCCCCTTTGGAGCCTTCGACGGGAATCCCTGCCCCAGCAAGGCCATTGCGAATGGCACGCATCACGTCTTCTTCTTTGCTGGTTTGGAAGATGTGATAATCCTCGTTATAGCCACTGATCGGTGCCATATTTCGATAGCCCTGGGCGCGTAATTCTTCATAAGAGTCTTTGAATAGAAAAAACTCAAGTTCAGTCGCCATCATAGCGGTAAGATTTTTTTTCTTCAGGCGGGCGAGTTGCTTTTTTAGGATTGCCCGCGGGGCGTGAGGGACCTCTTGATGGGTGTGGTGATCCAAAACGTCACACAGCACAAGGGCGGTACGGTCCAGCCAAGGTGCTCGTCGCAGGGTCGTAAGATCCGGTTTCATAGTGTAATCACCATAGCCACCGCTCCAGCTGGTGGCGGCATAGCCGTCTACCGGTGTCATCTCAAAATCAGTGGCCAGCAAATAGTCGCAGCAGTGGGTTTCTTGCCAAGCACTGTCGATAAAACTCTGGGCGTAAAAACGTTTTCCCATGAGGCGGCCTTGCATATCGATAAGGCAGACGAGAACGGTATCAATCTCGCCGTTTTGGACATCGCGCTTGAGCTGATTAAAAGAAAGATTGCCAGGCATCATCGGAACTCGTTTTACGTAAAAGATAGATCAATAAAAGCAGAATCCCCAAGCGCGTTACTTACATTAAGCTCATCGCGCTTGGGGGGATCTGAGGGAGGAAGATCCACGCTGGCATTAACGCCTAAGTCCTTACGGATTAACCGTACCTATAGGGGCGTCCGGCTTTTTCCATTGTGGCATTGTAGGCCTTAAGAATGCCGACAATTTTGGCCTTGATGGGGGACTCTGCAGCGATTTCATCCCAAAACTCGCGGGCTGCGCTTTCCACGGTAGCCCATTGGTCATCGGGAATGGAGGTGAGTTTCATCTTCGTACCGTCGACACGTAGCTTGGCCTCGCCACCCCAGTACCAGTGTTGCCGGTAATAGTGAGAGCTGTCCATGCACAACATCAAGAGCTCTTGCAGATGTGGCGGCAAATCCATCCAACGTTTTTCGTTGGCGAAGAACGAGCCACACCATGCCCCAGAGATATTGTTGGTCAGGAAATAGTCCGTGACGTCTGCCCAGCCAACGGTATAGTCCTCGGTAATGCCGGACCAAGCGATGCCATCAAGTTCGCCTGTTTGCACGGCGACCTCGATATCTTCCCATGGCAAGGTGACCGGCACGACACCAAAGCGCGTGAGGAAACGTCCTGCCGTGGGGAAGGTAAACACGCGCTTACCCTTGAGATCGTCAAGGGTACGAATGGGATCTTTGGTTGCGAAATGACACGGGTCCCACGCCCCGGCCGAGAGCCACTTGACGCCAACCTTCGCATATTCTTGATCCCAAATCTCGCCAAGGCCCCATTGGTTAAACAGCACCGGGACATCCAGCGAGTAGCGACAGGCAAAGGGAAAGTATCCACCAAACACGGTCACTTCTGTGGGTGATGCCATAGAATCGTCATCCGATTGCACGGCATCGATGGTGCCTTGCTGCATGGCTCGGAATAACTCGCCAGTGGGGACCAGTTGATCGGCAAAGTAAAGCTCGATTTCCATCTCGCCGTTTGCCGCACGATTGAAAGAATCGATGGCAGGTTTGATGACATGCTCAGCCAATGCCGCGCCGGCATAGGTTTGCATACGCCAGCGAATAGGGGCCTGGCTGTGCACTGCAGGCGTAGCCAGGGCCGCTGTTCCGGCTCCCGCGGCAACCCCTGCTGCGGTTAGAAAATGTCGTCTTGATGACATGATGACCTCCTTTATGTTGATCTCTTAGTCAAGAGTATCGGTCTAATTCCGATAGGATGAGCAGGCAAATATAGAAAAATATCTGCCTGATGGGGTTATTTGTTATAGACATATTCAGGCAACCAAAGAGCGATTTGCGGAAACACCATCACCAACGCAAGGGCAACGATCATGACCGCGACAAACGGGATGATGGAGCGATAAATATCCGAAAGACTTACCTCAGGTGGCGCCATGGCTCGCATAAGAAAAAGATTGTAGCCAAAGGGCGGCGTCATATAGGCAATCTGGCAAGTGATGGTATATAAAACGCCATACCAGATCAGATCAAAGCCCAATACACCTACGAGAGGCACGTACAATGGTGCGACAATCACAAGCATCGCTGTGTCATCTAAAAAAGTCCCTAAAATCAGATAGGAAATCTGCATCATAATCAGGATGCTCCAGGGGCTAAGACCTATCTGGCCGACAAAGAAATTCTCGATGGTTCGGGCGGCACCCAGACCGTCAAAAACTGCGCCAAAGCCTAGGGCAGCGAGAATGATCCATAAGAACATGCAGGAAATCGCCAAGGTTTGCCGTACGGCTGTTTCAAAAACCTGATAGCTCAAGCGCCCCTTAACAAAGGCCACTGCCATGGCTGTGAGAGCTCCAATAGCAGAGCTTTCCACTAAACTGGTGTAGCCGTTGATAAAGGGCACCATCATTGCAGCGAAAATCCCCAACGGCAAAAGCCCGGCACGCAGCAGTCTCCACTTGACTGCCCAAGGAACGCGCCGTTCCTCTGGTGGTAAGGCAGGCCCCAGATGTTTTTGAAAACGACATCGGATGACGATATAGAGGATAAACAAGCAGGCCATCAACAGGCCGGGTAGTGCCCCCGCGAGCCAGAGTTGCCCCACAGGTTGGCGGGCAATCATCGCGTATAGAACCAGCACCACCGAGGGGGGGATGAGGATGCCCAGCGATGAGCCCGCTTGGATGACACCCGTGACCATTTGCTTGTCATAGCCGCGACGCAAGAGTTCAGGCAACGCAATGGTGGCGCCGATAGCCATGCCAGCCACAGACAGACCATTCATCGCTGAGATCAGCACCATCAGGCCGATAGTGCCGATTGCCAGTCCGCCGTTGAGGGGGCCCATCCACACATGAAACATGCGATAAAGATCATCTGCGATGCGTGACTCGGATAAAATGTAGCCCATAAAAATAAACATCGGCAGGGTTAAAAGGGGATACCATTTCATCAACTTCATCGCCGCAGAAAAACCAATTTGTGAGCCACCCGTTCCCCATAAGACCAGCGACGCAATAACAGCAACAAAACCAATGGCGGCAAAAACGCGCTGCCCTGTCATGAGCATCAGCATCATACAAGTAAACATCAACAACGCCGTCAGCTCATAGGTCATGACAGGGTCATCCCTTTCAAGCGCGCAACATCTTTGCATAGTTGGGCGCTTGCTTGGGCGATCATGCATACAAGCCCAACGCACATGATGATTTTGATCGGCGCCATATAGGGCCGCCAAGCAGAATAGCTACGCTCGCCATACTCTAGGGCGTAGGCCGTGCTGGAGAGTCCGCCGTAAAGCAAAGTCCCTAGATAGAAAATAAGAAAGATAACGGTAAAGGAATCAACAGTCAGTTTTGTGCGGTCAGACCAACGACTGTAGAAAAGATCCATACGCACATTTGATCCTAATTGCAAAGAATAAGAACCACCTAAAATATAATAGGCTGTCAGAGTAAACTGTGCCATTTCCAGTGTCCAAAGCGAGGGCGTGAAAAAAGTTTTGGAGATTGACGAATAAAGTAAAATCCCCATCATGACAAACAGCAAATACATTACCGCACGGCCCAAGCGGCGATTCATTGCATCCACAAAGCGCACGTATCGGGTAATAAAGCCGATCATGAGGCACTCCGGTGTAGGAATGGTTTAACCGGTGATGGGTTTTGTAGGTCCTGGCTGGTCACTTTCTTGATAATTTTTGTAAGAAGATTAGCCATGCGTTTCATGGTTGCTGGGCTGGTAATAAGATCATTACGAATTTCTATCATGGCGTTCAAAAGTTGATGGGGCACGGCGTGTTGGCGCAGGGTGTGGGTCACACCATCGGCCGAGCTGTAAGGTTCGTTACGGGCGCAGGTGAGCTCGGTGGTCTTAACAGCACAGGCGAGAAGGACATCGGCAAAACGGGCATCGCTATCGTGCACGATTCCCAGTTGCACATTCCGCCGCTGGCCATGGTAAATCGGCGTGAAGCTGTGAATAGTTAAAATAATGGGCGCAATACCGCGAGAGAGATGCGCATTGATTTCATGATCCAGTGCGGCGCAAAAAGGTTGGTATATTTCTTGTTGGCGCGCTTCTCGTTGGTCTGGGGTGAGGCCCATATTGCCAGGGATGATGATGGACTCACTGATCTCGGGAATGGCGTCGGGGGCTTGGGTATGGCGGTTGCAATCGTAAACCAGCCGGGAAAATCGACTAAATACCAGGGGCGCAGCCAGATCATCTGCCAGATATCGGGCCACATCAAAAGCCCCGGGATCCCAAGCCACGTGGCTTGTCCGCGCGGCGGTGGTTAGGCCCAGATCACCTAATGCGTGGGGAATGCGGTTGCTTGCATGCTCACAGACCAAAATCAACGGGGTGCGCTCCGTCAGTTGAGGAGAGGAGGTGTTCCCTTGGTCATCAGGGGGGTGGGGGTTTGATCGGGGGCGATACACCTCGGCGGCGGGGCCATCGCTCAGCATAACAAGGGTGGTTTGGCGGTGGGCCGTCTCGTTTGGACCGTTACGTCCTGTCGGAAGCTGTGATGGTGAATCAGCACAATCGGTCACGGCCGAGTTTCCTCCCTTTGGCATGGTCTTGCATCGTGCGACCATGAACATATGTAAAGAATTGTACATTATGATAAGATATGTCAATAATTTTTCTTAAGAGGTGGTTTAAGAGATTTTTATCAGATGAATCCAGCAAAAATCTCTGCCCGTGGAACAGCTGGATTTTTCTTATCGGTATGCGACTGCGGCGCTGATAAAGTTTGCGATAAGATAAGGGGCCTTGCGAATATCAGAAGGGTGGTAAAGGGGAAGAACGATGGTCAAGCACGGTAGGCAGAAAAAAATCGGGCAGGCAAACAAACAGGCAAAGGGGTCATCGTCATGTGGAAAGCCTCGTGCTCTCCAAGGTAAGGGAGCTGTTGCCGGTCGCTTGCGGGCCCTCCCAGAGCCATTGACTCGTTGCGAGCGGCAAGTCGTCGATGTGCTGACGAAAAATTATCCGATTTCTGGCCTGGGGAGCATCACAGACTTTGCGCAACGGGCACGGGTGTCGACACCGTCGGTCGCCCGCTTTGTCAAGAAGATGGGATTTGCCGGTTATTCGGCCTTTCAGCAGGCTCTGCGCAAGGATTTAGAAGAGCGAATCGCTGGTCCTCTTGTTAAACATGATCGCTGGGTTGATGATGCGCCTCGCGGTTTACGGCGGTTTGCTCAGGCTGTTACAGAAAACATGCGCACCACCTTAGAGCAAATTGATGCGTCTGATTTTGATGAGGCTTGTGATCTTATTGCGGACCTTGATCGGCAGATTTTTTGTGTCGGTGGCCGTATTACCCATAGCCTGGCGGATTATTTTTGTACCCATATGCAGGTGGTGCGTGGCCGGGTGCATCCGCCTTTGACCGACCCGGGCACTTGGGCGCATGTGCTCTTGGACATGAGGGAAGGGGACGTTTTGGTGGTGTTTGACATTCGCCGGTACGAAAACAGAGTGCTAAAGCTGTGCGAGATTGCCGCCGCCCGTAAGGCTGCGGTGGTGCTGTTTACTGATCGCTGGGGGTCGCCAGCGGCGAGTTATGCGCGGCAATGCTTTTACTGCCGGATCGAGGCGCCGTCTGCGTGGGATTCCTGTGCTGCTTTGATGGTCGTGGTGGAAACAATCATCGCGGGAACGCAACAGATCATCTGGGCTGCGACCAGCCGTCGTATGAAGGATTTGGAAGGGCTGTTGGATCAAACGGGGCAGTTTCGTAAGTTCAAATAGGCTCTACACATTGAAGTCAAAAAGCACTCGGTGACATCATGGGCGTGGTTTTGATTTCGCTTTTCTTGTGAGACCGCCATTCGTGCTGCTTAGGAGGTCATCCGGCGTGTCACTCGTGATGCTACCGGTGGCATTCCCTGCGGTATGATCTGTGGCATTGATCTTGCGAATAGTTTGGAGCAGGTCATTCATGATTTCATGGGCGGCTGCCGCACCTTCAGAAACGGCGAGGTCTTCAGCGGCCTCAGCCATGGCCTCATGGATGGCGTCGCTCATGGTAGCTTGAGTGAGGGCTGCTTTTTTGATCGCATTTCTCAAAAGAGCAACTTTTTTGAGATTTGCGTTGCTTGAGGTGATTTTTCTATGGCCCGTTCTTTTCGGGCTTCCTCTTTGGCTTGCGTATTCTCTGAGTGCGCGCTCTGTGCCCTTGAACTTGATGTTAATTTTACGCATCTGAATTCCCCCTCTTGAGGTGGCCAGATTTTGCCCTTGATGGCAAGCGAAAACGTCCTATTTTCTTTCGTGAGTATCCAGTTTTCTTACTATAAGAAACAAGAGCTTACCATGGCTCATCTCATCCTCGATGGTGGCGACGATGTCATAGTGTAGGTTATGAAGTAGAAACCATTCCCAGGCTTTGATCTGGGCAAGAGAGATCATGGGCTTTTATTTTGTTTGAATCCTGTGACGAATCCGGTGCCTCGGGCGACGAGTTCTGCTCGTGGGTTGTTTCTTGGTCCTTTGCCGTTGATTTCCCAGACTGTATCGAGCAGGCGGTCTAGATTGTCGCGGATATCTAAGAAGGTATAAGAGCCGCTGATGCGCTCGGTGGTGTCGCTGAGGGCTTTTCTAATAGCCTTGCGGCGGGCTTTTTCCCGCTCATCCTCGCTGTTTTTGATCCCTTTGGTCACGACGCCCCTCCTTTTTGCTTTTATTAGGTTGGAGTTTGCCCTCGATTTCAAGCTAAAAAGCATCACACTTCTTTTTTTCTGTGGGTGTTGGCTCCAGGAAGACAAGTCCGTTGTCAGCGCAGGATTCGGGCTAAGTGGGACGGTAAAAATCAAACTGGAGCGCAACCGCTGTAGCGCGACAAGAGGTTTTGCAACAAAAAAGGGTGTGCGACACACAAAAGCACCTACGCAGAAAACTGCTTACGGCACAACGGGTATAGGAAAGGATCAAAATAAGAATATAAGGGAGGCTCTATGAATCATGACCCTATGACTTGCGTGACCAGATCATGCGCAGGCGTTGCTGGACGAGATATTCATCAATCAGGGCCGCCGCTTGATCGTGGGTGGCCTTCATATCCAGATCGGTGATGTCCTCACCAATCTTGATATCCGTGCGGGCACCATAGACCCGGGTGTAGCAATCGTATCCATTGCCAAGGTATAGCCACATATGGGAGGCGTCGTCCTCGATGGTGGCAACGATGTCATACTGTTCGTTACGGAGTAAAAACCATTCTCGGGCTTTGATCTCAGCGAGGGAGATCATGGGTTTTGGCTTGGCTTTAGTCCTGTTATGCGCCCGGTTCCCCGGGTGTAGCGCGTCACAAGGTTTTGCAATTTTCGTCAAGAGGTTTTGCAACAAAAAGAGCTCTATACCGGGGTTAGATAAACTCGATTCAGTTGACAATTAAGCCTTTTATGGCACACTTGGTTTCAAATTGTTCCCCCCCGGCAGCCGCAAGGCCCCCGGGGGGTTTCATTATTAGGAGCGGGTGCTGCAAGAGCCTAAGGTAAAACGCGCTGTTGCTTTTGTAGATGGCCAGAATCTGTTTCGGCACGCCAAAGATGCGTTTGGTCATTATCACCCCAACTATGACCCCAAGAAGCTCTTTGAGGTTGTTTGCACTCAAAAGGGGTGGAAAGCCACGCAGACAAGGCTTTATACGGGTATCCCTCACCCAGATTATGGCAAACGCTGGAGTGATTATTGGCGTCGGCGCATAAGTGCATTGAAGCGTGATGATGTCCGGGTGATCACACGTCATCTTAGGTATCGTACAAGGGAAGCACGTCGTGAAGATGGGACAAGTACAGGTGTCATCTTTGCTCAGGAAAAGGGCATTGATGTGCGCTTGGCTCTTGATTTTGTTTTGATGGCTTTGCGCGATGAGTACAATGTGGGGGTAATTTTTAGCCAAGATCAAGACCTTGCCGAGGCGGCGAGAGAGGTCAAAACTATTGCTCGTGATACAGGTCGCTGGATCAAGATAGCGTCAGCATTTCCATCAGGATCAGGTGCAACCTCTTCGCGTGGTGTTGATGTCACTGATTGGATTGAGATTGATGAAAATACTTACAATGCATGCCTTGATCCACGAGACTATCGCCCGAATTATTAGTTTTTTGTAACAGTCTCCACTGTAGTGAGTGGGTGCTAACTGGCATGGCTTGTCAGCCCTGTCTGTATCTCCTGCCTCCATGGTGATGGCGACGCCGGTGGTTTTGTGGATCAGGGTATAGAGGTCAGTAGGCCATTAAGGCAAGAGACCGTTTAGGCTCGTTTTCGACCTGCTGATTTTTTGTGTGTTTCGCGCCTCTTAGACTTTGCCAGGCGGGCGTGAAGTAGCGTGGGGTCTTGTTCCATGGCACGGCAAGCAATAGTGACCATAGCGGGCAAAGCGTTTTGGCTGGCACGATAGGCTTCCATGGTGCGGGGGGCTACACCCAGGGCTTGGGCAGCCTCTTTCACAGTCAATCCCACTCGCTTTGCCCAGGCTTGGACATCACGGCCCGTCAGGTCCAGTTGTGCTTCGGCGAGGCGTCGTAAGGTATCTGCAGCAACGCCAGCACCACAGGCCCATCGTAGGCCACCACCTTGTTCAAGTAGGCTAAAATCACTAAACACAGCTGGGTCTAGGAGTGGGATGAGTGCTTGATAACGGCCAATAAAATCGCTCATATCTGCGACCATTCGTGCACCATCGTCAAAGTGTAGGGCCAGTGTATAAGGTTGAGAGGTCACGCGTGCAGACTTAATTGCTGGCAAGTAGCCAGCGTCTATGATCGTATCTTCATTTTTCATATTGGGCTCCTTGTGCTCATACCTGGGGAGGCTGCTGTAGTGCGCGCCATTTTTGCATTAGCATTGCCCGATTCTTACGAAGATAACGCTTCACATTTTCCAACGTCCAGCGCAGCTATTTTCTGGCTGTCGCGGCTTCCACCCGTGTGACCCATCCGCTTGTATCCAGGGCGTGGGTAATGCGCTCGATCAGCCAGGCTCCATCCACACCGGGTCGGATGTCCGTGACCGTCAGGGGGGCTTCCGCAAACAGATCCGGCCTACCGGGCAAGGTGAGGGACAGTCTTGCCTCGCCTCGGGTAAACTCGGCCAGCTTGGCCTTGGCCGCCGCTTCGGCCAAAGCCTGATCCGCATAGGTCATGCGGATCGTAAAGACCGGCTCGTTCGCGCCTGGCCGCCCGCCACGTCCTGCCAGGTGGCCGTCACGGGCCCCATACTTGCCCCGGTCGGCCAGCGTGACCCGCCAGTGCCTGTGGCCGCAAGGTCGTGTGTAGCGCGACAAGAGGTTTTGCAACAAAAAAGAGATGCACAAAGCGCAAAAGCACCTACGCAGAAAACTGCTTACGGCGCAACGGGTACTGGAGGGAACTTTAACGACGCTGGCCTTAAACTTGCTATCGCTCATTCTTGGCCAGCGGCCCTTGGTAGGGTCTTAGATTCCGGATAGTACGTTCCGAGGCGCACTAGAGCCGGTGACAATGATGCTTATAGCAAATTAGAGGCGCTTTGTCAAAAATGGCATCCCTATCCCATGAAGAACGCACTGTCTAACATTTTTGAAGGTTGTCGCTGGTAGTGTACGGTACTGATATTGTCGTTTACCAGTGATGTCTCTTCCAAGCCGCAATAGGTCAATTCGGTGAAAGCCCACTGTGTTGATCATGTCGCCTTTGACCCATCGCTCAAGCTTTCCCCACGACTCAGGGATTTTGAACGGTATGTTGATTTTCATGCGATACGGCATGATTTTCTTTGGCTCTGTGGTGCTAAGTGGGACAACAGCACAAAGGTCAGCCCGTTCTTCAATCTTTGGAGATAAAACGATAGCGAGCCGCCTCTTGACCATCTCAGGTTTTTTGAAACCTTGCCTATAGTCGACAATGACAATACTACCCTGTGGTGGGTGGATGCTAACTGGCATAGTTTGTCAGTCCTGCCTGTATCTCCTCCCGCCAGTCAGCTTTTGTAATAGCCACGCCGGTGGTTTTATGGATGAGGGTATAAAGGTCGGTGTAGGCCATTTTGGAGTGGCCGCCCGTCCAGCGACGGACTTGACGGCCGCTTGCCTTGTCCAGTAGATCGGCCGTCGCCGCCCCCGTCAGCCCCAGGGCCTTGAGAATCTCTCGCATTTCCTGGGGCGTCGGAGGCGTGTATGTCATGAAGCCTTACCAATCCACGCGTAGTTTGAGTTATCATTGGGCGACTCCCGCCATATGTTGGCGGCGGCCTTGATCGCACCTGGGAGATTTTTTATTGGGATCGGTGAGTAATCACCAAAGCAGTCCACGAAGTAGGGTGTCCTCATGATGGCGCACACTTCTTCAGCAAAGTGTCGACCCGGCACACTATCAAGCCACTCACGGATAGCATTTGAGTCCTGTTCGGTCTCTTCATGGATTGCCTGGAAGACCAGTGGTCAGGCAGCCTTGGCGATTTTTGCATCAGCATAGAGTTTCATCGCTCCGTAGAAGCCACAGCCGTTTGCGCGATTTTGAGTTGATAATACCTTGATCATTGTCTTCTCCTAAGAGGTATCGGGTCGAGGTGGTATGCCTGCCCATTGGTTTTGTAATAGGTCATCATGACCTATTCATCAAGCATTTTTTCAATTATTTTTTAGACGTAGAGGCCTCCACCCTTGTGATCCACCCGCTTGTATCCAGGGTGTGGGTGACGCGCTCGATCAGCCAGTCTCCGTCCGCGCCGGGGCGGATGCCAGTCACCGACAGCGGGGCTTCTACGAATAGATCAGCCCGCCCGGGTAGGGTCAGGGACAGCTTTGCCTCACCCCGGGCAAACTCGGCCAGCTTGGCCTTGGCCGCCGCCTCTGCCGCCATCTGATCGGCATAGGTTTTGCGGATCGTAAAGACCGGCTCACCCGCCCCGGCCGTCACCGCTCGAGTCTCGGCGCCCGCCACGTCCTGCCAGGTTGTTGTCACGGCCCCGTACTTGCCCCGGTCGGCCAGGGTGACTCGCCAGCCTGTTACGTCTGATCGGGTAATCGTTGCTCCTGGTAACGCCTTGCCGCTGGCGGTCTTACCCGCGCCCTTGAGCATGAAGATGAGCCGCCCGTTTGCAATCTTCATAGTTGCCCCGTAGTCACTGGCCAGCCGGCGCAAGAGGTGCATATCGGACTCGGCGGTCTGATCCAGGTGGGGGATCATGATACCGGCCAGGTCAGGGTCGATCACAGCCGCCAGGTCATGCTGGGTGGCGACGGTGGTGACCACGTCGCCGAGCTGGACTTGATCCCAGCCTTGGGTGCGCGGCTCCTTCATGGATCGCTTCATATCGGCGGCTTTGGCGGTGATAGCCATAACGTCCGGCGGGCCTTCCAGCTCCATCTCGTCCACCGTGTATTTGCCCATAGACGCCAGACCAGACTCGCGATACCCGAGGGCGATATCCAGGCTCGCGCCGGTGGCGGGCAGGGCGATGGCGTGGTCGCGGTCGTCCAAGCGTATCTCGGCGGTATCGGATTGGATACCGGCGGCGTCGGTCAGGCGCAACAGTAGGAGCCTGTCACGGATCGCGGCGGTGATATCCTGATTGTCGGCTAGGATTCGATAGGTCGGTTGCATCATTCGGGCGGTTGTTGAGATGGTCACGCTGTATGAAGAGATAAGGTCGATGGATTGGTTAGACAGGGTGTACGATGATCTCTGGGTCTGGGCTGAGCCCAGCTAGTCCCAAAGTCGCACGGGTTGATTGCTTGTGTGATCGACCAGCTTGGGTAGGGTGATGACGATACCGGTGGGCAGGATCGGCCCGAGTCCGGCCAGGTCGGGGTTGGCGGCCAGGACGACCTCCACTGTGCCGGACTGGCGGCCATAGTGTTTCCAGCAAAGCCAGTCCAAAGAATCGCCATCTTTAGTCACGTAACGGATCATTGCGGCTTATCCTTGCTATATTCCACAAGGACAGAATTAGCCCAAGTCATGGGTCTGGGCTGCGCCCAGTCCCCATCCTTGGTCACGTAACGGGTGGTCATGTGTCATCTCCGTATGCGGCCAAGGTGAGGGCGAAGGCCTGCTTGCGGGGCTGGCTGTCGGTGTGGAGATGGGATTGGGTTTCTTCGATGCGTTCGATGACATGCTTGCCCCAGACGTGCCCAGTGCCGTCCACCAAGATCAGGGGCTCGCCCTTGCTGGCGGCGTTGCGCATGGCCGTAATCTGCTCTGTGCCTGCACCGCGCTCGGCGGGGTAGATCACGCCTTCAAGGGTGATGGTGTCGTGTCCCTGGCCGAGCCATTGGCGGGCGGGCTCGCGCCCGATGCGGTCTTGCGCAGCCCAACGGTACTCATTCTCACGTCGTAAGGTCTGATAAGCGGCTGTAGCGATAGAAAACCGAAAATCGCCCAGCGCCATGAGGATATTGTCTGTCATGGCGCAACATCATAAAGGGCGGCGCGTGATTGGATTTCAAAAGCGCGCTGGACTTTTTCTGCGAGGGTTTGCTCGTCCATGCCTGGGGTTGTTTGCACATGGATGGTGACCTGTTGGGATATAGGTGTGGCGGCCGTGTTTTCTGTTTTTGTATGGGCAAGGGGTTGGGTTCTTGAGAGTTGCTCAGCAAGTTGCGGGCTACTATTTTCTATGCGGCTTACGGGGTTAACGGCTTGATCCAAGCGATCGATGGGTGAGTCCTTTTCCTTATTAAAGAAACCGGCGATCTTGCCGCCGAGCCACTCGCCGCCCAGCCCGCCGGCGATGCTACCCACAAGGCCGCCGATGGCGGTTCCCACCACCGGAATGACCGAACCGATGGCGGCTCCGGCGATTGCGCCGCTCACCGCGCCCGCAACTCCGCCTCCTTGTTTGGTGAGTTCGGTGGCCTTTTCTTTGCCGCTTAGGTCATCATCCATTGCGGTGGCGACCATGGAGCCGACCCCAATAAGACCGCTCACGATCCCCAGGCCTTTGCCGAAACGACCGGCCTTGCGTAGCCAGCCGCGACCACCCCTCCCGCCGCCAGCAATCCCGGCCATAGAGGTTTGTAGGGCGGACTTCCTAGAAGCATGTCCCAGCATGGCGATGGCACCGGTGAGGGCGGCGATAGCGGTAATGACGGGCGCGGTTGCGAACGCAAGCAAGCCGACACCGCCGACAAGCCCCATGATGGCGGTGGTCACAAAACTATTATTGTCGGCGAGCTTGGTGATCCAGTTTGCAGCTTTTTCCAACCAAGGGATGAGGAACTCCAAGGCGGGGATAAGGGCGTAGCCGAGTTTTTCCTTGAGGAGGTCCCAGCGTTGGGTAAGAATCTGCAAGCGAGCGTCCATATTGGCGTCCATGGCATCAGCCATGGTGCGGGTAAAGGCCTTGCCCTGGTGCTGGGCTTCTTTCAGGGCTTTGGCATTGGCACGAAAGACCTCTTGTTCTCCCCATAGGGCCTTGAAGAACTTGACGGCTTCTTCGCTGCCGAAGGCCTTCTGGATCATCGTACCAGTCTCGGTGGTATAGGCGTCACCGAACTCGCGTTGCATATCCTCAAGTAGGGATGGCAGGTCGCGCAGGTTGCCATTCTCATCCAAGGTCTCGATAGCCAGGCCCATGTCGGCGAACCGTTGGTGGGCTTGTCCTGCGGATCGCTCCAGCGCGGCCATGGTGGTGCCGGCAACACCGGCTTCCATTTTTTGTTGGAGCATACCTAGGGCGGTGAATTGATCGGCGAGGGATATGCCGGACTCGGCGAGGCCTGATCCCATAGACTGGATCGCTTGTTGCATCGTAGAGCCATCGGTTTTGAATTGCTCAACGGACTTAGCGAGCGATGCGGATAGGATATGGCCGAAGTCTTGGTCGCTGGTATCGGCATAGAGGCTTTTTTTGAAGGAGCCATAGCCGGTAGCAAACAGGCTGGTCATTTGCCCAACGCTTGATTTGGTGGCTTTGGCGGTGAGGGCGGCCATTTCGGTCATGTCAGCCACGCCTTCGTCGGAGAGGGAGGATATGCCGGACTTGATATCGTAAGCGGCAGACACAAAGTCGGCGGTGGTGATGCCCGCGAGCTTGGTGGTCATGTCGCGCCCGCGTTTTGTGATGGTTTCGATGCCGGTTTTTTCTATGCCCAAAGATGCGAGCTCACCTTTAGATCGTTCGGTCATGCGCATTTGCGCGATGGGTTGGGAGAGTAAGCCGAGAGTCCCGCGGCCAAACCGCCCCATGGCGTCACCGATAAATGTCATATTGGCAGCATTCCGAAGTTGCTTATCATATCTATCTTTATTTTGATCCATCTTTGCGGAGACTTTAGCCATGCGCTCCATTTTTTTCGTGGTGGCCTTAATGTCTTTCGCCACTTTGCGCTGGGCGTCGCCGAGCTTGCGGGTATCGATGCCAGCACCGCGCAGTTGGGTGCGTAGCTGGCGCAGTTCATCCCGTTGCTGTTTGTGGCCGCGTTTGAGTTGATCGGACTTACGGCGTGCGCCCTCAAAGTCGCGCTGGAGCTTGCGGGCGGGATTGGTTGTGGCGGCCAAGGCGCGGCCTAGTTGGCTGGTGCGGGCGCGAGCAGTGTTCATCTCGGCGGCGGTTTTGCCCAAGCGCGTCTCCAGGGCTTTCATGCGCCCAATGGCTTGGCCTTTTTTACCGAGATCGTTCAGGGCTTTTTGATTATCGTGCAGGCTTGCGGCCATGGTCTCACCAACCTTGGCCATTTTTCTGGCTGGCGCGGTGAACTTATCGATCGCGCTCACCAAAATTGACAGCTTCATGTCACTCATGATAGAATGACCCCATGGTGAGTAACGTTTTTTCTTCCATTTCTAGGTTCATACATCTCTCTCGCAAAAAGGGCAGGGAGATACCAGGGGTTATTGCCGCTGGTGTTTTTGCTGCACCCCTGTGGACTACCCAGGACCTTGCTACAACTTTGTGGTCTGCGTTTTTTGTTGGGTTGTTTGTTCAGTTGTGTTTTAGCCCCACTGTACGCTTTAAGGTTAAACGCTTTGCTATGGTGTTTCCGTGGTTGGTATATCTTCCTGTGATCTTCGCTGTATTTTTTGCTTTGAGTACACCCTCGCAGGATAGGGTTGATATGCTCCTTCTTGCGCTTGTAGGAGGTGTTTTTGGCCTTTTCCTTGGTTTGATGGTTCATTTGTTCGTTGGTATGGTGGGTGAAGCTGTTAGCGATTTCAAAGAAGATATACGGGATGCTATTGAGATGAGGGAAGCGGCAGAAGATCTTAATCGGCATATGGAAAGCTTGAGGAAATCGCATAACCTTGATTGATTTTCAAAGATGAGCCCCTCCTCGCTCTCTTGCTAGTTGGTGGTAAGCCTTTAATTCCGACAGCGTTAAGCATTTGATCTCCGAGGGTTGCCAGTGAAAGATGGCGGCAAGGTCCGCAATCACTGCCCGGATGTGCGCCGGGCTGATTACAAAAAAGCCGCGACCAACGATCCCAATCGGGAAAAGTCCCGGCTTCCTAGCTTCTTGATATCATCGGGCGCAAGGTTCATGACTTGCGCAAGCAAGCGGCTTGTCTTACCGAGTTCACTTACCTCCTTGTTTGCCACCTCAAGATC
This sequence comes from Pseudomonadota bacterium, assembly GCA_039028835.1. Classification (GTDB taxonomy): domain Bacteria; phylum Pseudomonadota; class Alphaproteobacteria; order JBCCHK01; family JBCCHK01; genus JBCCHK01. The sequence continues at coordinate 139,481 of JBCCHK010000006.1, read as the reverse complement.
GAGCACGGTGGGCTCGCGTACGCTCACGTCTTTGATCTCTGTGCCGTCCACGGTGATGGGCGAGAGCAAACGATCCATGATCGGAAGGCGCACCTCGTTCACCAAGATGTCGCCGGTCTTTTTATCCCGCGGGATGTCTTTATAATCAGTCATGGTGTTGTTCCTTTTCTATACGTTGCTATCTATACGCCTAAGGCTTGGCGTTGTGATGCGAGTTGGTCACTGCCGCCGATGCGGCGGATCATGTTTTCGGTATCGATCTCGATGATGGTTTGCCCGCCGATCTCCAGCTTGTAGTAGCGGGCGGCCACCATCATTTTAAGGCTGGCTTGATCGCCCGCCTTCCAGGTCCCCGCGTCCAGTTCTTTGACCAGTCCGCGCAGGGTGACGATGACAGCCTCGCTTGCGCTGTCGGCTTGCACTGCGCCGCGTAATGTAAGGCCCACGCGGTTACCGTCGGCCAGGCCAAACAGCTTAAACAGTTCCCGATCATATTCAGCAAAGGTGAGGGTGGTCTCGATCTTCTCCATGCCGAGATCAATCTCGATGGGGGCGTCCATGCCGCCGCCGCGCCACTCTTCGGTCTTGAGGGTCAGCTTAGGCAGTTCGATTTCTTCGATTCGACCGGCGTAACCACGCCCGTCCACAAAGGCAGTGAAGTTTCTCAGGGTTTTGGGGATTGCCATGGTGTTGTTCCTTTTCTATAGGGTTCTAAGCGGCTTGGACTTGGGCGACCAGCTCGCGGTAGTAGCCGTCCTCGCGATGGGCGCGGAAGGTGAGCCGCTCGAGCGGTGCGGGCGGTTCGATATCAAAGTCCAGGTACAGCTTGCCCGCCTTGAGGCTGGTCGGGGTGTTGAGCTCTTCATCCAGCCAGCACCGGCCGCCCAGGATTGCGCCCAGGGCTTTAAGGTGTCGCAGGTAGGCACTCACGCCTTCACGGACGTCGATGATGAGGTTGGCGGACATGGGTTTATCCATGGCCCAAAGATGGTTTTGCTCAATAGACTCATAGATCATGTCGGCGGTACGGCGCACGGATAGAAAAGCCCACAGGGGATCGGAGGTGGTCGTGCGGTTCCCCCATAGACGATAGCCGTCACGCTGGACGATGGTGGTGATCTCGTTCTCGTTTAAGAGATTGGCCGCACTGTTCTTATCGGATAGCGCGAAGGGAATGGGGCGGGCGATGCCGACGATACCGTTTATGATCTGATTGGATGGGCTGTGCCAGAAGCCATGCTCGGCGTCCATGCGTGCGATGAGGCCCGCGACTCGGGCGGAAGCGGGCTGGATGACGGCGGCGTTCGTACTCGAGTCCCAGACCTTGACGTGGGGATCGACGATGTAGATGCGGTCGGAGCCCCAATCATCGCGATAGGTCTTGGCGGCGGTATCGGTGGTGTTGGGGCCGTCGGCGATGACGATGGCGCGCAGGCGTTCGGCGATGATCTTGAGTTTGGCCACGACGGGGTTGGCATCACCGCCTGGCCGGTCGGAGGTAAAGCCGGGGGCGCACAGGATGCGCGGCGTGACCTTGATCTCGGACTCGCTGGCCAGAAAGGTGCGCAGGCCGGTCATCGCGGTGATATCACCGATCACGTTGGTAGTGGTTGCGGCGGCATCATCGCCCTCATCCACCCGCACGGCCACAACAACGGCACCGGCCTGGTCATAGATTGCGGTGATGGCGTCTTTAAGGGTGCCTCCCTCGCCAAGGGTGGCGGCTTTGCGCGGGGCGTTGGCGAGCAGGATGGGGGTGTTGATCGGCCAAGCATCGGCATCAGCATCAGGGGCGGTGCCGATCACGCCGATAACGGATGAGCGGACGGTTTGAATGGGGCGGATGCCGTCGTTGATTTGAACGACTTCGATGCCGTGAAGATAATCGGTTGTCATGGGTTTGTCTCCTGTGAGTTGGGTGCAAAGGTGTCGATAATTTTCTTGATGGCTTTAGTGGTGCGGGCGCTTTCTATCTTCTTCTTGGCGGCCTGGGTGGTAGCTTCAATCCGGGCGAGCTGAGCGGTGATCTCGGTAGCTCGTTGGTGCACAGTAGCGGCTAGGCTGGCAACGGTGATATCAAGGGCGGCGGCCTCGGCAGCCAGGATCGGATAGTCGTTGTCTTGCGGGTCGTCGTCTTGTTGGTAGGCGTTGGCCTCGGCCAGCTTGGCCTGATAGACATAGGCCTTGCCATCGCCTGGGGTGATGAGAGAAAGACGGGCTTTCTCTGCAGCATAAAGAACCCCTGTAATCGCCTGCACTCGGATAGTTTGTACGTCAACGAATGACATAGGTGGCGATGCGACCCAAGCTGTGCCATTGAAAACGTGACTATCGCTGGGAGGTCTCAACATGGTTGCGTTAGCGGGAATAAGATAATTACCAGGTTCGAGTGGATTTTCCCGAGCGTTACCGAATGATATGAGGCGGCCGTTTATGGCGTAGTGATAGATTTTCATTTATTAAAACTCAATACTTAATACAAAATGTTAGAGCTATATTGCGCGGTCGCGTCATCGACCAATTTTCGGCGCGCTGATATATCTCAAGATTGCTTCTTGGGTTCGGATTTTTTGGAATCGAGATAAGAGTGATCCAATCGGGGATAGTGCTTGAGGTCGGGTCAAGGCCCATCTCTTCACGCATTGCTTGCATTCGGTGGTTTGCATTAAAAAGCCATCCCTCGTTATCGTGAGGATCAATCAGAATCCTTGACCCACCCTGGGTACTGCCGAATTGGCGTGCGGGATCGGCTCCGCGTCCTTCATCCCATCCTCGTATAAATTCGCCTCGCAGGTCGGGCAGGGTAAAGGTTGTGGAGCCGTTTCCTCTGCCGTAGGTGGTGCCGATCACGGCAAAGAGCTCTGCGTAGGCTGTCCGGCTGATGGTTGCGCCATCACACGAAAGCCAACCAGCTGGTGGGTCTTGCGCGGCGGAGGTCATGATGGTTCCGGCGGGGATCAAGGCCTTGAGCCCGGCGGGGGTGACGGCGCGGGCGTCATCGGTTCCGGCGGTAACCTCGTCGCCGGTGGCCAGTTCGACAAAGCCGCGCGCATCAGTGGTAGCGATACGGTTTGCGTGGGCGTCGTCAGCGGTGAGGTGGGTGGTAAAGTCGCGCAGTAGATTATTGAGCGCCGTACCACCACCCGCACCGCCGCTTGCGCTTTGCACGGTGATGGCGCGGGCGGGCAAGTCTGACCACGCAAGTGCAAAGCGGAACACCCAGGGGGCAAGATCACCGCGCCAGCCAAGGTTGGCGGTCTCATCCGACCAGTAGGCCACCATGACCTCGTCCGCCGTGAAGAAGCCGACCTCTTTAATAAAGAACTCGGGCTTACCGGCGGCGATGGTGCCGACCATAAGGACCTGATGATCACTCAGGGACGTACCCGCCGCTAGGGCAGTGCGAGCGCGCTCATTGGCAAGGGCGGTGTAAGCCCGCGCGTCGGATAGTGGGACGGCGTCCTTATCGCGGATCGCCCGACTTTGATCGCCGATGGCGACGTGGGTGATCTCTAACGCCACACCGCGACCGTGGGCGGCGGCGATGGCCGCGAGGCCTGCTGCAGTAAAAATAGGCTGAAGGTCCGTACTCATGTTGCGGTTATCCCAATATCGCCAATGTTTGGATGCAGGATTTACCTTGCCTGGCAGTAGTGAAGATCGGTTTCGCACTCATAGTCTGATCTCTAGTATTTGATACAGAACATGAGCGCGATGTTGCGTGACCGGACAGCCGCATAGAAGATATTGGCGACATTCGGTCTGTCTAAAGGCACGCTACCGCCCGCCCAAGAAACGAAGAGCTGCTTTTTTATATCTGTATAGGTCGGTTGTTCCAGCCCGTGTGATAAGGCTGACGCGCGATCGGCAATACAATGAAGGTGTTGTGCATCCTCATCGTGAGGAATGTGCGAGGCGTGTTGCCATGATCCGATCATGCGGTCCGCATCGATACCGCGTCCGTCATCCCATCCTCGTATAAATTCGCCTCGCAGGTCGGGTAGGGTAAAGGTTGTGGAGCCGTTTCCTCTGCCGTAGGTGGTGCCGATCACGGCAAAGAGCTCTGCGTAGGTTTCGCGTGAAATGATCGTCCCATTGCATTCAAGATATCCGGGCGGCGGTATCGCAGCTCCATGGGTGATGATTGTGCCGGTGGGGACTTGATGGATGCGTGCTAAGGACTCCTTGATCGCTTTTTTCATATGTTTTTCTGCATACAGGTTGATCAAGTTTCCAATGTCTACGGTTGTCATGACACAGGAGTGCGTAGTTTGTGTGTCACCGTGTTCGTCAGTTTGTGAAGAGATATGATCAGGCATAATGTGTTCTCCTAGATGGGTTGGTGGTCATCAGTTGGTCTCCATGTTGGCTTTGAGGCGGGGGTGGGCTTGTAGGATTGCGCCGATGGTCATGGGCTGGCGTAAGCCGCCAGGGGCGGTCAGGTCAGCCTGCAGGCGGTGACTGATCGGCACATGGATAGAAAACGATAGATCGCTCATCATCTCGGCGCCGATCTGCATCCGAAAGTGTGAGCGGACGGGTTTGACGGCATCGATGGCACGGGCGAGATCAGAGGTAATCGCAATGGCCTGATTGTCGTTGGCGAGGGCTGATATAGAAAAGGTATGGGGCGCTCCTTTAGGGGACTCCTGCCACCACTCGATAACCTCGGCCCTGATGCCCATGGCGGCCAGGGCGTCCTTGACCGCGCCGAGGGTGCCCTTACGGCGATGGACGGCGAGGGACGCGGTGATGACCCGCCGCTTGACGGTATCCGGCCAGTTGGCATCCCACCGGTCCACCGACAAGGCCCAGGCAAGATAGGGCAGGGCGGCGGTCGGGGCCTTGGCGGGATCAGCCAGATCATCGATGGGCACGGGCACCTTGCCGATGCGGGCGGTGGCACCGTCCAGGGCCTTCTCCAGTCCCGTGCGGTTGGGCGGGAGGAGGTGCGCCTCTTTGTCCAAGGGGTCAAAAGTCATGCGGTAGTCTCGGTGTTGAGGGTGAGGCCGGTGCAATAGGGGGCGGCCTTAGGATCGGCGGTGATGTCCGTCCAGCTATCTAAAGTCACGGCCTGGACGCCGGCCACATGCAAGGCGGCGTCGATGCCTGAGCGGGTGATGGACTCGCCGATCCGGTGGCGGGCGGCCGCAAAGGCGTTGAATTGATCGGTGGCGGCACGGGTGACCACCTCAGCGTCCGGGCCGTCATAGAGCTTGAGGGTGGCCGTGACGGTGTAGGCGTTGATCGTAGCCGCCTGGACGGTGACGTGATCGGTGAGGGGTCGCACGGACTCGCCGGATAGGTGGCCCGCGATCTTACGCAGAGCCTCTTGCGCAAGCGTGCCGTCGTCAGCGCGGCCTAACACCGTGACGATGACCTTGCCCGGCGTTGGCGAGGTGACGGCGGCGTCTTTAATCAGACTCGCGAGGCTATCACCCGGATAGGTATAGGTCACGGTGACCTTACCGGGGGCGGGGGATGTGACGTCCACCTCGGCGGGCTCGGTGCCCGCCGAGAGGGCGTGGAAGATATACGCGCCCGCCGATCCTGCCGTCGTCAGAGCCTCGGGTGCAAGCTGGATGCGGCGACGCAAGGACTCGTCATCCTCATAGGTGGGAGGGACAGCAGGCAAGGCATCAGGGTCACCCTCATCGATAATCCGGCGGCGTACACCATACAGGGCGGCCAGGTGCTCAAGGTCAGACCCTCGGGCAAACGCGAGCATGACGGCCTTGGCGGCGTCGTTCACCCGCCCGCGGATCAGGGTCTCGCGATAGGCGGCCACCTCCAGCAGTTTGGCGGCGGGGTCAGACTCCAGCGCGTCAGCGTTATAGTCCGGGTAGCGCGCCCTAAAGTCCGACCGCATGGCCGCGAGGATGGACTCATAGTCCAGGGACTCGATCACCTGGGGCGGCGGGAGCTTGGATAGATCAATGGCGGTGAATCCCAAACTCATGGGGCGGCTCCTATCACGATGCCTTCCAGTTTGATCTGTTGGCCGTTTGGGCGATACTCGCCCGCGAGGTCGATTTCTATACGCCCGGCTTTGGTGCGGGCAACCTGCACGCGCTTTAACTTGAGGCGCGGCTCCCAGCGATCAAGGGCCTGGGCCACGGCGGCATAGATATCCACGATCAGGCCGCCATTGATCGGTTGGTCGATCAGGTCAAAAAGCCGCGAGCCATAGTCACGCCGCATGACCCGCGTCCCGATCGGAGTCGTCAGGATGTCGTGGATGGACTGGATGAGGTGGTCCATGCCGGAGAGCGGCGCACCGGTGGTGGCGTTAAGTCCGTTCACGCTTGCTCTCCTTTTTGGTTGGTGCGGGCGGCGCGGGTTGTTCGGGCAACGCAATCTGTCCGGCCAAGAGCGGATACTTGGCGGCGGTATCCGTGAGGCGGACCGTCTCGCCGGTATCATAGGTACGATGATCGTGGCGCAGGGTGGTCAGGACTTTGTAGGCTTGGGTCATTTTCTATACCTTAGTTGACGAAGACGTTGGGACTGCCGGTCGCGACCTTAGAGCCGCAGGCAACCGGATCGCCGATCCGGCCGACCGGTTGGCCATTGGCAAACACGTCAGGCGAGCCAGAGGCCAGGACGGACGTGTGGGGGATGCAGGTGGGGCACCCGTGCAGGGCCCATCCGTCACCCACGCGATGCACGGGCAAGCCATTGGCGAAGACGTCAGGTGAGCCTGCGGTCGCTGGCCGTGGGGGAAAGCAGCCGTGGCCGGTGCAGATATCGGATTGGCGGGCGCAAGCAGGCACAAGGACTACCTATTCAAGTTAATCACAGGCGCGATGGCGGTGATGGCATCGGGCGTGATGTGGATGGACGATCCGCCGACCGCCAGGGTCATGTCTTGGGCGGTGGCGGTGATCGCGGTTTGGTCGATGGTCGTGGTCATGGTGCGAGTTGTGCGGTCATAGCTGGCGACGGTGCCGTCGGCATACAAGGTGCGAGAGATATCCGGCGAGTCGGCTGGCGCAGGCGCGGCATCACGATAGATGGCGGGCAAGACCACGCCTTGAGCGGGCTCGCCATTGGGGGCGAGGAGCAGAACTTGCTCGCCGATTTCTGGCGCATGCCAGGTGCGATCCCCGCCTGCGCGGTGGGTGAGCCACGGGAGCCAGCCGGTAATAAGATCGCCGGTCTTGACCCGCACACGGGCGGCGGGATAATCGGCGGCGTACACAATGCCGAGGCGCAGGACATTGGCAAGGCGGCGTTCCAGTTCGGTGAGGCGGAAGGTCAGATCGCTAAGCATGGGCATGACCTTTGATGTAGTCGCCCTCAAAGGCTTTGCCGATCTTGGGGGACTGGCCGATATACAGATCACGCGGCAGGGTGCCGTCGGTGGCGAGGATGTCGGTGCCCAACCGAATGCGCTGGGTGAAGGTGACCGCCCAGATAGAAACGGCGTGCTGGCTTAGACGATTGGAGTAGAGGTTTTGCGCCCCGGATATCTCGCTCGGCAAAAGCGGATGGACGTTGTCTTGTCCCCAGGCTTGGCCAGGTAGGATGGCTAGAAAACCCTCCACCAGATTAAGGGCGGCGTCATCACGGCGTAATTTGTTTTGATCCAAGGTCACGATAAAGGTGGCGAAACGCACGGCCCAGTCGGTCTCACCGTTGCCGATCTCAGCCACCCGATCCACGCTGAGGATGGCAAGCCGCAAAGCAGGCGTTCGGGTGGCAATGGTGCGCAACTCGTCCAGGTCGAATCGACCGGGGTGGGTCTCGCAGGATTTTAGGTCGGGGATGCGGTCATGAATACCCTTGACCATGGCCGCGCGAAGATCGAGCAAGGTCTTCATGGCACAAGACTCCGCAGGTAATCGTCCGCCACGTCTTTGATCTCGTTCCTGTCTTGCTCGGATAGGCCGAGATAGGGACGGGCGGGGATGTTACGGCTTTCATCGCCGTGCTGATGGGTCGCGGCATAGACAAGTTCGGAGCCGATGCGCACCTGATCACCCTCGACGGCAAAATGGATCGAGTCGACCAGGTGGCCTTGAGACTCCAGCAGGCTGTGACCGCCGTGGCGGGTGGCGGCGTACTTGGGCGACCAATCATCCCACGCCGCCCCGTCTGGGCCGGTTTTATCCTCAGTCATGCGGCGACGGGTTTGGGACTCGACTGCCGCGCCGATGGTCTCGAGCAGGCCGTGGGTATCGGCACGGGTGAGCGTGGCCAGCCGCTTGTTGATGGACTCTAGCGCGCCCAGGTCGATGTGGATGGTGGTGCCAGCCATTAGAAGTCCCGCAAACTTTGGCGGGTGAACAGGCGCGGGCTGGCGGTAAAGCTGGCGTGGGATGGGGCGGTTTGTTTGGGCTTGGGCAAGCCTAGATCGGCCTTGCCGTCTGCAAGACGCCGAAGGAGCGCGAGGGCGTCCTCGTAACGCTTGCGCCGTTCGTCGGTGAGCGAGCCTATATCCAGCGACGTTTTATACAGCGCGATATCGACGCACAGAGCCTTGAGGATCGGCGGCGGCGTTGCCAGCGGTAGGTCATAGCGCCCGGCGAGGTAGGTATCGATCTCGGCGGTAGCGGCAGAAAGAGCAGCAGTGACGGCGGCGGACGTGCCGCCGCCGTCAGGAAGGGAGCCTTTGCCGTAAGCGTTTTCTATATCCTTGCTGGTCGCGTAAGTCATTTTTTGGTTTTGCCTTTTTTGCCGGTAGCAGAGTCATCAGGCTGTGCTTCCGTGACTTCCTGAGCGACGGGGCCATCGTTGACGGCTCCTGAGTCAGGTGCCGGTGGTGAAGGCGGGGAGGCCGGTTCGTCCTCCACCACCAGCATAGGCTCGGATTGAAGGGCTTGGATTTGCTCGTCCGTCAGTGCGCGGGAGTCGACCTCGCGCGCGGTTTCGTTGAAAGCCATACCCGCACGGCGGAACGGGCCAGCGGTGGTGCGTATCAATAAAATCGTCATGCGTCTCTCCTACACCAGCCAGCCGGTCTCGATGATTTGCACGAGGTTACGATCCGTGTTGGTCGCGCCCTTATCATCCCGCTCGGCCAGAATGAGATCACGGGCGGTCGCATAAAGTTGAGGCGGCACCACGAGCAGGTTAGGACTGATGTTCAGGGGAACACCCTGATCGGAGCGGAAGGACCGCATGGCGCTATAGGCAGCGCGGAAGTTCTCGCGCGTGAGCTCGTCCTTGCTTCCGAAGGCCTGCTGCCAGAAGCCAAAGCCGACATTGCACCGGCCATCTACGCCATAGATAATCTCGCCGCGAAAAAAGACCGCCTCGCTATCCGGCTTTGTAATCGCGGTAAACTTATAGTCCTTGCGCTTTTGCAAGATGAGCGGCTTGAGCGACTGGGTGGTATCCAGCAAAAACCAGGCAGGGTTAGAGCCAGGCTGGACGTTGCTTACGCTCGTCCCGCCAACCGGGTGGTCGCTGTCAAAGAAGTACTGGCCGTCATAGCACTTGGTGGTAAAGCCATCCTTAAGCAGGTTAAAGACCAGCTGATCGGGGTGATTGGCGGCGGCGGTGCCCATGGCCTTCATCATCGGCGCATAGACACCGTATTGATCGTCTTCGATATCGGTTTGCTTGACAGCGACGGTTGACTCGAACTGCTTGTTGGTAATGGCGTAGTCATAGCGGGTGAGGTTTTCCACCTGGCGGTCTCCAACCCACTCGCGCAGGCCGGGCCAGGTGCCTAGCCAAGCATAGAGCGCGGTGCTGGTGGTGGAGGTCACAGCCTCGGCAATTTTGGGCCAGACCGGTGAGGCACTTTTGAACCCCTGATTGAAGGCGGCTTTATAACCGGTGTTAAGCGTGGCCAGATTTGTTTGGTTGATGATCATGGGGTTGCTCCTGATTGGGTGGTATCGATCCATACACCGTCATCATCGAGGTCGATGATGAGGCCAGCGATAGACTTGCTGTTTTTGCCGGCGGCATTGCAGACGGTCTGATCGTCCACGGCGTAGGCGAGGGTGCCGATGTGGGTGCGGGTGACGGCGTTGGTGGCGTCGTTCTCAAAGCGAAAGACGCCGCGCTGGACAGCCACGGTCTTATCACCCACGACGCCGGTGCGGTTGTCTATGTGTTGTTCAGCTCGGCCAGCGATCTTGAGATTGGCGGCGGCTTTGGCCGGGATGGCGTTGCCGTCGCTATCGAGCATCACCAGTGCGCCCGCAAAGATCTGTACGGACGCGGCCACGGGATGGACGACATCGCGCCCAGGGCGGTAGGGGGTGTTACGATCTGTAGTGAGGGCGGTCATTAGGTTGTCTCCTTGTCGTCTTGTTTGGCGGCGTTGAAGTCGTCCGCGCTCATGCCCATGGCTTTAGCGACAGCGGTCTCCTCATGATTGAGGGCGGTAGCGGTGTGCGGTGTCTTGTCATCCAGACCGCTATCGCCGCCGATCACGGGCGCGGCGTCGGTAAAGGCCTTGAACCGGGCAAGGCCGCCTTCGGTGCGACATTGCTCGCGGTGATAGTCTTTGGTGGCGGGGGTGATCTTGCCCGCGTCTAAGGCCAAGGCGATGGCGGTATCGATCTCGGCCTCGCGCTGGGCGGTGTGGAGCGCGTCGAGCTGTTCTTGCGCGTTTGTAGCCTTAGCCACAGCGGCGTCATAATCGGCGCGGGGCACGTGGGTATCGAGCGAGGGGGAGGCCGCGTTGGCGGCCTTGGCCGTCTTGAGCTCGGTGATTGCGGTCACCGCGTCCTGTTCGGTCGCGTCATCCGCAAGGTTGAGTGCCTTGGTGATGGCAGGAGTGAGAGTCATGGATTGATCCTCTTGTAGTTGGGTTTGTTGATGGTTGAGGGATTGCATCTTGAGGTTCGGGCGATTGACCAGCGCGACGGCGACGATAGATAGGATTTTGTTGGTGGCGCGCTCGTGTTTGATGACTGGGCTTATAAAGCGGTAGTAGCGTTTAGAGACGGACTCGCGGCCGTCGTCGGTCCAAGCCACGCGGCCCCACAAGGCCCCGTCGCGGTTTTCTAGCTCTTCGATCCAGCCAGCCGCGCGCGAGTCGCCCGCGATAAAATCAGAGCCGTGTCCCCAGTCCAGCAGCAGCGTACCGCCGTCTCTTTTGAAGGCTTCAATGATCTGGTCCGTGTTGTCGTTGACGAAGCCGCGCCCGTCGCGGCCTCGGATCACGCGCCCGGCAGGTAGGATTTGTGCCCAATCAGGTGCGCCGCCGTTCTCCTGCGTATTGAGGGCGAGGGCGATGTTGGTACGTACCGTATGGGATGCGGTATCGGTGTGAGCGCGATCAGTCATGTCCGCCTTATACCCTGGCGGCGATGGGGATATCACTGGGACACTGGACAGGTGAGATGGATCGGTCATTCCCCTGTCTTAACGGATTGCGATGGGCAATGTTATGGGGACACTGGGCAGGTCGATCAGGGTCTGTTTGGGGGTGATTTTGGGTTGATAGGAGCCTGGTGCGTGATTTAGGGGGTCACGCGGGGATATAGATAGGCTTTTTATTAAAAATTAATAAAATTAAAGACGCTATCAGCGTTTGAGTGGTACTAGGATACCCCCCAGATCATCCTGGGGCATTTATCGGCGTTTTGTCGGATCAATTCAATTTGACAAAATTGCCCTAATTTTGCTATTCAAATAGTGATAATAGTTTGATCGCAGTCCGGGGTAATTATGAATTGGTATCGCTTAAGGCAGGACAGTCGTCTTAATGCTTTTATGGCTGGTTTTTGCGCAGTGGGTTCGATGGGACCTGTTGATTTTGATATCCCACGATATCCCTCATACCAAGAGGCCAAGTTGCACGACCTCGAGAATATTGCTCGCGATATGCGCAAAGCCCTAGGAACCCTAGATGCCAAAATCAAAGAACACGAAGCTGCCTAAAAGGAAGGAACGGGCGTCGTCTACGCAATCAGATGATGTGGTTTCCCCAGATGAGATCATCACTCGGGAAGATAGGGCCGCTTTATTGGCCTTTAAGCGTAGTGTCCGTATATACCCTCTCCCACCGCCGGAGGAGCTCAAGCAATACAACGATATTGTGCGGGGTATGGCTGAGCGACTTTTGAAAGATTTTGAACAAGAGCGTGAGCATCGTCATCGGATGGATAATGAGGGTTTGCGCAAAGTGGCACCAAATACAGTTCTCTGGCAATGGCAAGGCTTTGCTACAATGATGGCTTGTATTGTTGCGATTGTCATTGTTGCTTTTTTAGGCCAGCCGTATGCCACTTATGGTATAGCCGCAATTGCTGTGGCGGCAGTTGGGAGTCAGTTTTGGTCCATCGCGAGAAAGTCGAAATCAGCAAAAAAGGATGAGGCGGACTAACCATTTGTCTTGACAAAATAGCCCTCATTTTGCTATCAATAATCACAGCGGCCGAGTCATTCGCCATGCCATGCCTTTGGGCTCGTGAGGGGTGTTGCGACCCTCCGGCCGCTATCATTTCCTAACAGTTGTACCCTTCCGGCTGATCCTTTGCTGATCACGCTCGCTTGTGCGTTGGAAGTTCACAAGCCAGAGTTCTGTATTGTTAGTTGTGCGTTTGATGACGGCTTGCCACCACTTGTCATCCTTGCGGATATGAAAAACTGCGTTCCGATCTCGATCCCAGGATTTAGTCGCCATACCGTTGTCGAGCACGTCTTGCAGGCTCACATAGTCTTCCGGTTTGAGGTCAGGGTGCCGCTTGAGTTGTTTGGCCGCCGTATCGCTTGAGAACAACACGACCCGGCTTTTGCTTCCCAGGGCATCGGCCAGGTCTTTGCTGAGCATAGCGACAGGCACGTGGCCGGTGAGGTGACCGGATTGGATCGCCTTAAACTTCGGGCCGGTCAGCAGATCATAACTTGCCACCCGGGCCATCTCATCGGGCACAGCGGCCAGCTTGCCCGCCAGAAAGTCATCCAGGTTTTTTTGTCGGTGCTTGCCAGGATTACCCACCCAAGCGGGATCGATGCCCTCTGGCACCTTCATGACCTTACCCGTGCGATCATTGATCCAGTCGGTGGTCGGTACTTTGGGCGCGGGATCCACCGTCCAGCCGCGCCGCCTCATCTCGGCATCGGTGACTTGTCTTACGCGACACTTGCAGCCCCAGCCGTTGGGCGGCATCCACGTATTCCAGAACGGATCATCGATGGGCAGGATCAGGCCTTCCTTGCTCGCATGGTGAGGTCGGTGCTTTTCAGACGGCCCCAGCTCGTAACGAAAGTAGGGGGCGGCGGCTTTGGTGCGTTGCGCCCGTTCCCACTGGCCTGCGGCGCGGGCGGTGCGAATGTTCGCGCGATAGATGGTACGCAGGCGGCGCGGGCTTCCCAGCTGTGCCCGCACCGGCTCGCTGGTCTTGGGATCGACCACCGTGCCCTTACCCCACCAGCCCAGGCGTTGCAAGGTCGGGGTGAGCTCCTTTTGGAACTGCTTAAAAGGCTTGCCTTTGGCAAGCGCATCCTCCAGTGCGCCGCGGATGGCCATGAGCACGTCCAGCTCCATGGCCTTAGCAACGGTGAAGGCCATGGCGTGCTCGGCACCCCATACGTCCTTGTAGGAGAATGCGGGCTTCCAGCCTTTGGCCTTGAGATAGCCCAGGACCTCGGGCGGTGGTCCCTCACCAAAGCCGAAGTCGTCAGGCATTAATCGTCATCACCCGTATCGCCCGCCGCCCGGGCCTTAAAAGTGGCCGTGCCGATGGCCTTAGCGGATGGGCGGATGTCCGCTTGTCCGGCGGTTTGGCTCAGAGTGGCCATAGCAGTCTCATAGGACGAGGCATCGCCTATGGCATCGGTAGCGTGCTGGGTGAGGCCTTCCGCCATGGGTCGCCACTCACCCAGGGCGTCGGCCTCGATCTCGTCGGCGGCGTTTGGCGCAGCGGCGGCATTCATGGCGAGCTCAGTGCGGGTCATGGCTTGTGCGGCCTTGTTGTCCTTGGGTGCAAGACCCAGCACCTCATCCTCATCGCCTGGCTCGGCCAGGCCGAGCTTGGATCGGACCTCACCGGCTTTGACCTTGAGCCCCAGCGGGATCAGTTTCGCCAGGCTATCGGTCAGTTGGGCAATGTCCTCGGGCTCGCGGACGGGCAGATCAAAAATCGGATACGCCTCTTGTGGGCCAAAGTTGAGGTCGACAAAGGGACGGATCAGGTCGCGGTTGATGGTGGCGGCCAGCTGGCGGCAGTCAGAGCGCAGGATGTCATGGCGCACGTCGTCCTGGGCGGACTCGTTGCCGAGCTTGCCGGGTGTGCCTTCCGTGCTTGCAGTCTGGCCCAAAACGGCTTTACTGATTTGCCGATCCCACCACTCGGCGGTCGATTGGTAGATAGGCCCGCCCTTGCCTGCACCACCGGATCGCTCGACAAACTCAATGCGCATATGTTCGGGTAAGATGCCTGCCGCGTCGGTGCCTATGTTGGCCACCGCGCGCTTGAGGATGGCGCGGTCATCCTCGCTTGCGTTGTCATCGTATCGCCCAAGTCGTACGGGCATGCCGAAGACCTCTAGGAAGGCGACCCAATCCTTGATCGTCCAGGCCTTGCTCATGAAGGCCATGGCCACCAGCCGCGCAAGGCCGCCCCGGATCGGCAGGCCGGACTTAAGGCGGGGCGTGTGGGTGATGAACTTATAGGGCGGGAGCGCAAGGCCGTCGGTCTCGTTCTCGTCAACCAAGCGCAACTTGTGCCCGGTTGTCTTATCGAACATAAAAAACTGGGGATCGCGATAGCAGTAGTCGGTGGGTGTCCACATATCACCTCGGGACTCGGGCCAGATGATCTCTACAGCAGCGTAGCCCTTGGCCAGGCCGTCCAGCAGGTCATCGCGCATATCGGCAAAGCGCGGGTTTTCTATCAAGGTTCGGACAGCCTGGGCAATCTTCACATCGGCGGGCTTGTCGCTCGCCGGACGCACCGTCATATCCACGCCACCGATGGCCCGCTTGCGAGTCGCCAAGACCGAGGCGTAATGCAGGTCGGCCTCTTCCATCTGCTCAGCCAGCGTCAGATAATCGTGGGCATCGCCCTCAGCGGCGGCTTTGAGCATATCCGCAAGCTTGATCGGCGTCAGGCCGCCCGCGACGTTGTCGTGCCATGGGTTGCGGGGGCCGGACAGGGTCGGTGCGGCGATCTCGTGGCGCAGGGTATCGGTTTTGATCGGGCGACCGTCGGGGCCAAGTATCTTACTCATAGAATGAGACCCTCTCTTGCCTTGATGCCTGAGGTGATTTTAATGTCGCGCTCGATGGGATCGCGCCCCGGCTTGACGGACTCATAATAATAAGGCTGGTAGGTACTGCCCTCGGCGGCGTGTAGGGCAAGGGCGTGGGCCCAGAACTCGTCGGCATGACCGGCCTCGGTGCGGTCGGCATCAAAGCGGATATTGCCCGCGGCGGTTTGGATACGGCGCACGGCGCGATGGGCGGTGCGGACGGCTTTATCGATAGGGATGCGCACAGTGGCGCGCTCGAAGGCCTGGCGGGTGATGGTGGCGAGTTCTTGTTTGACGGCGGCGGTGAAGGTCACGCCTTCGATTCTATATTTGCCGTGCCGACCTTGCGCGTCTTCCACGGGCTTCATCCCGAGGCCGGTGGCGTCCATACACACCCGGCGCACGCGATAGGCGGCCATGATCCGATCCAGCTCATGGTCTTGTTCTGCGAAGGTCGCGGCCTTGAGGGATACCACCTCCCGCGTCCAGGCGATATCGCCGA
Organism: Pseudomonadota bacterium; assembly: GCA_039028835.1. Lineage (GTDB taxonomy): Bacteria > Pseudomonadota > Alphaproteobacteria > JBCCHK01 > JBCCHK01 > JBCCHK01. Next base: position 123,817 of record JBCCHK010000006.1, on the reverse strand, counting down.
CCTTCTCGACCACCCAGATCACGGTGAGGTCCCGCTTGCGGCCGATATCGACCCCGACATACACGTCGCCGCCGGTGTAGCGATCAGATTTACCAGCGTCCTCATGCTCACACGCGATGATCGACTCCCAATCTAACCAGCTAGCGTTGGCGTCCATCGGCACGCACATGAACTCTTGCGCAAAGGTGGCCTCGTCCCCGGCGATCTCACGACACTCGGCCATGAATGCCTCGCGCTCGGCTTGGGTGGTTTTGGTTTTGCCCGTGATCTTTTCCACGATCCCTTGCGCCACCGCATCCTCAATGGTGGTGGTATGCAGTGACCACTTGTTACCCTGCCGTGCCTCGGTCACCAAACGAGCAAAGCGATTGGTCGATCCGTTGTACGTAGATAAAACTCGTACAGGATGACCCCATAGAATTACTGGCCCTGCCGCCGCCCATAGATCATCCGGGTTGTCGTGGTAAGCGTACTCATCGATCACCAACTTGCCGCCCTTACCACGCATCGACTTGGGGTTCGAACTCAGACCATAAACACGCTTGCCCGTTGCAAACTCAATCGCCAACGCACGAATATCAGACTCTTTATCAATCACGACCTCGCCGAGATCATCCGCCGCAATTTTGAGTAAACGAGCCCACATCGCTGCGTAACGAATATACTCTTTAGATGCGTCGCTATTCGCAGAAGTGAACCAGACATCCATCGATCCGTCCGCTTTACTTGCATCGACAACGTCCTCATAGGCCTGGACATAGGTCGCGCCGATCCGCCGGGATTTTTCCCATATCTTGAGGCGCGAGGTGTCGGCAAGCCATACACGTTGGTAAGGTAGAAAATATGCAGTCATTGAAGCCCCAGTATTTCACGCTCTATTTTTTTGCGGCTTTCTTGTGTAAGCCCCGCCTTCTTGGCTACGGCACCGGCGGTCTTGGCAGCGCGTTCGGTAATCTGCTTGCGTAAGCGTTCCTCGTAGTCTTGGGATAGGCGGTTGGCACTGGCGGCGTCGCGCACCGCGCGGCACAGCATGCCGATCTGCTTGACGTCTAGTTCAGTGCCAGCCGCGACCTTCATCACCATGGCTTGCATGATCTCCACCAGCAAAGCCCCCTGCTTACCAGCTAGGGCGTCCGGCCCCAGCTCGGCGGCAAAGGCCTGGGTGATCTCGCGAGTCTCGGCCAGCTTCTTGCGCAGGGTCTCGTAGTTTTGTGAGTATCTATGCAGGGCAGATCGGCTGATGGTGTAGCCGTGCTCGCTCGCCAGCCAAGCCACAAGGTCATCCAGGGTACGGTGGCCACGCTCCAGGGCGGCGTTGATCTGCTTGGTGATCTTAGGCGGCAAAGTGTTGACGGTGGACTTGCGCGGCATTAGCGCGCCCGCCGTTTGATCCCGTCCAGGACGATCCGGCCTTCTTCAAAATCTATCCCGCGCTGGCTGATCTGGGCCACCAGATAGTCGCCCACCTTTTCGATAGAGATAAGCCCTTGCTCTTCTAGCCATCGCAATGCCGCGCGGACTTGATCGCGGGAGCAGGTTACGGCACGCAGGGCTGTCACGGCGTCGTGCAGGACGCTGTCGTTGGCCTTGGTGCCTTCGCACAACAGGCCGATCAATGCGCCACGAATATGCGCCATGCGTATCTCAGCCAGGCTCATCGTTTGCCTCGTGCTTTTTTGGCGGCGCGGCCTTCGGCGAGTTCGTTATCGATGAGTTGTTGGACGTTGTTAGTGAGTACCTTCAGGGATGCCTCCATGGCGGCTTGGTTTTTGATGACGGTGTCTATTTTTTTGACCGCATCCAGCTGGTTTTTGATGGCCGCGATGGTCTGCTCCAGATTATCTAGCCGTTCGCTGTGCGCATCTAGTTTAGAGGCGTTGGCTTTAGAGCGTTGTTGCAGGGCAAGCCATACAAGGCCGATCACCGTGCCGGCTTTCCATACGATATCGGCCCAGGCCGACCAGGCGTTAATATCGTTCATCGCGGTCGCCTTTTATCGTAAGAGCGCACGGCAGAATAACCAAGATATCCGGCACCGAACAACGCCCACAGGCTATCCGGCACGGCCATAAGGGCACCGCCAAAGCCAGCGGTGGCAATAGCGACGTGTGACGGCCACCAGATCGATGCAATACCGGCAAGCACGCACAGGCCAATGACCGCGTAAATCACATATAGAAAAGTCGGGCGCGCGCGGGATATCCATTTGTCCTCACTTGTGGCCTCAGCGAGGATCACCTTCAGGCGCGTCTCCAGCTCGGCGGCTTCTTTGCTTGCGATGATGTTGGCGAGCTCCGCTTGCGCCTTGGTTTTGGCTTTGGTGTCGGGGAGCACCTTATCCAGGGCGCGGCCAGCAACGTCTATGAGCAATCCGGCAAGGGGTGTCATGCAACCAGCTCCTGCTCGAACTCGGCCAAGCGATTAAGCCAGCCTGCGAGGAACACTTTTTGACTGGGATCATTGAGCGCAATCGATTGATAGAAGGCGCGGCGGTGATCGATGAGACGGGATAGAAAATCCGCATCCAGGGCGGCTTGGACCTCTTCGCAGGCGCGGCGGGTTTGGGGTCCGATCACGCCATCCACAGTCACGTCGTGACCGCATTCGCCCAGAACGCGCTGGAGCATACGGATGGCCTTAGCGGGTCCGTGATTGACGGCGGCATCGAAGACAAAGGGAATGATGGTGGCGGGCAGGGTATCGATACCGGGGTCGGTCAGATAGTTCTGCGCATAGATTGCACGTGCGGTGCCCTCGGCCAGATCACGCACGTCGTCGGTAGTGGCCTCACGACCCAGCCAGGTCGATAGGGTGGCCTGGGTGATGCCAAAGTTGGTCGGGCCACCCCGATCCGCCGGGTGGTCAACAAAGCCGCCCTCGCGGCGCAAAATGTCATCGATAAGCTGGTCGGTCGTCTTCATAGTGCCGATGATTGTATCGGCACGGCCCGCAGTTTTTTATGGGGACAGGGGGCAGTCCAATCTATAGCCTTGATGCGTCATGCCAATATGCAAAATTGGGGCTCGTCAGCGTTTGCCACGCGAGCGCCGCCACATCAGGAATCTGCCCGTTCCCAACGGCGCGGAGGCGCTCCACCCCTTCGGCCAGCGCATCAGGATTTCCACGCAAGTTGGTGAAATCATCACGTGAAAAGCACGCGCTAACTGCTCGGCGAGCCTCCCCTCGCCAGGCCGACGGCGTAGCAGGGGATCGAGAGAACGGAGGCGTAGGCTCCAGTGATCGGAAACTGTCGGGCGTCGCAGCGATGATCCACAATCGCGGGCCGTCAACAACCGCGCCGACGTCAAACCCACCGAGCACACACCACCGCGCATCCAACCCACTTTCGGCCATGTCGGCAAAGATTTGCCAGACATACTCATGAGACAAGAGCCCGGCAACATTCTCAAGGAACGCGAATCGCGGTTGTATTTGGCGAATGGCTGCAAGGGTTTGAGGCCATGCGTTGCGCTCGTCTCGGCTTCCTTTTCTATGTCCCGCGACGGAGAAGGGCTGGCAGGGGAATCCGGCTGTGAGGACGTCAACCATGCCTTGATACGCTCTGGCGTACCCTTCACGCAAGAAAGAGTCGATATCGCCAAACAGGGGGGCGTCGGGGATGAGTCCGTCCGTGATCCTTTGGGTAAGGACTCGTTGACAGTAGGGGTCTCGTTCAACATAACCGATCGGTCTCCAGCCAAGTAAATGGGATGCGAGCAAGCCGCCGCCTGCACCAGTGAATAAGGACAGCTCACGCATTGGTGATGAGCAGATCCTGGGCACGCTTGCTGTGTCCACAGGAACTGCCCGCGCTATAGGTGGTGGTGATTTCTTCGATTCTATGCGCGGCAAAAATTGTGCGGGTTTCCGGTGTGTCGTTTATCGACAAAACAAAGTGCCCCTTAAGGTTGGCTAATATCTGGGCGAGCTTTTCGAAGTCGCTCCAAGGGGCGAGCGGTTTCGTCGGATCGACTGAGGTCATGGACTCGGGCATAAAATATCCACATACTATGCCCGCCTGGTTCCAGGTGGCGGGACGGCGACCGCTTAAGCGGTCAATGTGGACGTGCGAGCGTCCGGCTTGGGGTATTCCAGTACCCCGGCCCCCGCCTTTTTAGGCGCGGGCAGTCCAGCGTTGGACTGATCGGCGAGTACGGCGCAGGGCGCACGCGATCCGATCCAATGACCAGCCTTGCTGATGAAGCCAGACCGCCAGCTCACGATGCGCAATGGGGATATCCAAATAATCGCCACCAAACTGTTCGCAGAGCATTTGGGCGGCATCCTTGCCGACGATCCCCTCAAGAATGCTTCCCGACGCTTTGGTCGGGAACGTAAAACGTGATCCGCCCCGCGCCTGAATAAGGCGCATTGCGGCATCGTGTCCTGCGGTTTGCTTGAGTTCCTCAAAAGTGGTCATCGCGGACATCATAGGCGATTGGTTAGATTGTTGTTATGGGGACACTGGACACTTTTTGCGTGCACGCCATTGTGCAATGAAACGCCGGACGTCTGGACCAAAGGCACGTATATGATTATCTAGCACCTTGTCGCTAAACAGTTCCTTGTTGTCATGATGGTCCATAAAAAACAGGGCGTGATCGATAAAGCGAGAGCTCATCTTTGCATCATCTCGCGTCAAAAAACCAAGCTGAGCAAACACAACACATACACGTGGGTTATTATCTTTTGCCCAATCGACACCGGCGCGCATCGCCATAGCCTTGAGGGCTTCCACCACCGCCCGCCAGTCCTTAACCCAGGCCGCCGCCTCGATGCCTGTTTGCCGCCGGGCGAAGGCCTGCAAGGCCTTATCGCTCCGGTCGTCCACCACGCCAAGCCAGTATAGACTGATCCACAACGCCCGTGCCTTGCGGTGCCACGGATCGGTTTTGGCCGCACGGCGAGAGCCGCTCAGGTGGTTGATAAAGTCGATCAGCTCGCGGTCGGTAAGCTCCGTACCCGACCGTCGCCCGTCGTAGCGGGCGGCCATGGCCTGGCGGTAGGCGTCCTCATCCAATCCCGCCTTTTTGCGGGCAATCGCGAGGGAGGCATAAAGCCGATGGCGGTTAGTGGCAGCTGCGCTACTGGGCATCAGCTACCTTTTCCAGGATCACCGCCGCCGCTTTTTCGGCATCGGACTTAGCGATGGTCGCAAAGGGCTCGTCCGCGCCGGAGACCAGCTTGACACCTAGGCGTTGCCGGTCTTTGGACGGCAGGGTCTTAAGGGCGTCCTTGTTGACTTCGGTCTTTTGCCTTAAAAGCGTGCGAGCTTGGTCAGGGAATAGGGCCACGATCCGGTCGATCAGCTTGGTATCATCATCGTAGGTCAGCTTGTCTATACCCTTGCGCAGGCCGACCTTGACGCCCGCCAGGGTTTGGGACTTGGGCTTAGCGAACAGGTCGCGCGCACCATCCACGGCGGCGACCAGCTCGTCCTTGTGGCCGGAGGCGAGAGTGGCGGCCTGCATGAGAGTCGCCGCGTGGCGTTCGTAGACGGTGCGGGTCTCCTCATCGATCTTGGCAAGCAAGGCCACCAGTTCGGCATGGCTTTCGGCGTAGGTTTGCGCGAGCGTGTCGATATCGGCCAGGGTAGGGGTGGTTTGTTTAAGTAGGGCGGTCATGGTTGGCTCCATTGGCAGGTGATGACTTTACGTTGGGCGTCGGGAGCGCTTTGGATGATCTCTTGGCAGGTGAAGGTCAGAGGCGACTGCGTAAGGGCGTCCTCGGCCTTAAACCATAAGGCCACCGACTGTAAGGCGACGGCGATTGATGCCCCGATGAAAATGCCAAAGGTGATCATCACCGCGCTGATGGGCAGATCAGGCAGGCGGAACTCGTGACGTTTGATGGGTTTTTTCATGGCTTGATCCTTAGAAAAGATAGAAAACGTCGCCACCAGGATCGGTGACGGGGCGGCGCGGTGAGGGAGCCCGTGATGATCAGGCGGTTGGTATGTAGACGGGTCATAAATGTTCCACCCGCTTGAGCATCATCATGCGTTCCTCTTCCAAACATTGCGCGGCGCGGCTTTCTAATTTTTCGGTGAGATTGCGTAGATCGGGTTCGCGAGCAATGCGCTCGGTCATGCGCCGGATCGCGTTCTTGATTGTGGAGCGATCGCGCCCAGCAAAATGCCGCGCGATCATGTTGAGGCTGTTGTTCGTGAGTTTGTTGGCTAAAAAGATGGCCAAGTGACGGGGCAAGACAGCGTCCGCCGTGCGCTTGCGGGAATCGATCTGCGCGACCTTGATATCAAAATAGATCGCCACGACCCGCTTAATGATGGCGATAGAGTTAGGTACGTGCATGGATAAACCTTTCAAGTTTTTCTATGCGATCCGAGGCAATGGGATCATTGGCACGGCGGCGGGATACCACCCGTAGAGCGGTGACGATGATAGAGTCCCCAACCGATAGAAAAGCGGCAATCCGGCTGTAGGGCCATCCTGTAAACCGGCGGATCAGGTGGATGGCCACCCGGCGGGGCCAGACGATATGCACCTTGCAATCGTTGGACTTAATGGCGGCGACCGGGACGCCATAGGCGACCGCGACACCCCGGGTGATCCGTTCGGCCCGCACGGTAGAATCAAGACGCTGGAGGCGGCGGCGGATGTCGGCAATGCGCGGATCACTTCCCTCAAGGATCGGCAAACGACGGCGGGCATGCTTGATGGTGCGCGGGGTGCGACCAAAGTGCGGCGCGATGACAGGCCGCTTGAGGGGCGTGAGGGCATCAGCCAGCCCCATGGCCACCACCCGTGCGTGGGCCTGGATTGGTGTTCTGCGCCCGGCGGCGGTCATAGACTCAATTGGCACGCCGTAGACCGCCGCCGTCACACGTATGATCGTCTCGATCATGCCACGTCCCCGGCGGTCAGGGCCGGATGGGTGGTGTAGCTTGAGGGAGGATCACGCTCATCTTGAAGCAAACCAGACAGGCGGATCAGTTCCTCAGCGATCTTGCGCCCCCAGTGCCCGTCCAGGGTTTGCGCCATACTCGCCCCGTTATCCAGCACCGTGACAAGTGCGCTTAAGTTTGCCACCGTGCGCTCGTGACCCTCGGCGGCGAGTTCGGCGGCGAGCCGTGCCAGGGTTTGGGCAAGGCTCTCAATCCAGTGCCAGCCCAGCGGGTTTTCGCCGTGCATGTGCTTGCGGATTTCCATGGCCGACCACAAAAGGGTCATCTGGGTTTTTGTCGTCGCCGCGCTCATGCCGCTTCTCCCCGCAAAGTGATATCCGCCGCCTTGATGGAAGGCAGGGTGATATCGGTATTGCCGTTGCCGGTTTGCGCCAGGCGCGCTTGCTTCATGACCATGGTGATGTTGCGCAGGCCGCCGGGCTTGCTACCCATGGCACGCAAGTAGGCGACGACCCGCTTATCATCACCCACACCCCAAGCGGATATTAGGCTGTTGATATCGGCAGGCTTGGGGCCCTTGCAGGTGCGGCGCATGGCCAGGCGGGAGCGGATTTGTGCGGTTTGACTATCGCGTCGTCCGTCGATGGTGGCGGCCAGCACCTCACCGCCCAGCAAGGCGATGCCGACCTCATGCTTGTCACGCAGGGCGCGGAGTTGATCCAGGCACTCGATGGTGAGGTGTTGGGCCTCATCGATGATGAGTAACGCCCCGATCCCTTCCAGTCGCCAGCCGATATCGCGCGAGAGCCGACCACCGCGACGTTCGGGCACGCCGATCACGTCGGCAATCTCGCGCAACATGGCCCGCGGCGTGGTCATGACGGTCTCGGCAGTAGCAATCCATACGTTCTTGTGTGTGGATCGGTACTGGTTAGCGGTAGTAGTTTTGCCAATCCCCGGCACCCCGATCACCGCCGTGATCGCGCCGGTCGCTTGGGCATAGCGCAAGGAGGTCATGATCTCCTCCGCCGTGGCCGTGGCAATAAAGTCCGGCACGGTGGTGGCCATTTCAAAAGCCTCTTGCGCACGGTCTTCCTTAGCCGTCTTATAGGCCGCAATGGCGGCGGCGATCCGTTGGGGATCACCCTTATACTCGCCCTTGGACCAGGTGCTTAGAAAATTGGCCAAAGTGCCGTCGGCCAGCTTGAGCCGGGTGCTGATATCCCGCCAGGACTCGCCGGTGCGGTCTTTCTCGCTCTCGAGCCATGCGCCCAGCGCGGCGATGGACTCGTCATTAAAACGGTCTTGACCGTTATGGGTTTGTTGTGCAGTCATGGGTAGCCCTTCCTTTCCTGCTTGCTATCGTCCTCCGGTAACAAGGTGGAGAACTCGGTTAATGGCGGCGAGGTGTTCCTCGTCCGCCAGGGTATCCGCCGCCGGATCGGCGGCAGGAATGGGTTGTCCGCCGCCCCGGGCCACCAGCTTGGTGACCTTGGGCGGCGGCGATGGTTCGGGGGTGATTTTAGGCAAGGCGGCGGCCAACTCTTCGGGCGTCATGGCCCGCTCCAGCTTGGTGGCGGCTTTGGTATGCTTGACGTAGGCGTTGCGGTCGTGCTTGTGGGCGCGTGCGGCGTCTACCGACAGGAACGGCGCAGGCTCCAGGTTGGCGGCGTGGCAGAGGTAGGTGCCGTCACTTCTATAGATGTGCACCCCGGCGCCGAGGTCCTCGGGATCGAACCGGGCGGCCAGCCGCTTGCCGATGTAGGGGGTGAGTTTTGTATCCCAGAACCGCGAGCCATACAGGTGCACCGAACCGTCGGGCTTGCGGGCGGTGACGGCCTCGGCGGCCAGCATGGCCATGGTCAGCTGTTCGCGGGTGGCGCGCCGGATGATCGCGTTCGCGTAGCTGGCGGCATAGACCTCATCGAAGGATCGGCCTTGCGCCACGTGGCTCCGCCGTCCGGTGCGGGCGTTGGCCTCGGCCACCCAGGCCGTGAGGGTAGAGCAGAAATGCTCCAGGCTTACGGCGCGCGCGCCGTAGTTGGCGGGCTTGTTTTCGGGCGAGTTGCCCGTGTATGCGCCGGCAAAGGCGGGGTGCTTGGCGAAGTCGTCCGCCAGGCCGCCGATACCAAAGGCGCGCTCGATGGGCTTGGATTGGCCAGAGCCGGGCGTCGTCCAGTGCACCTTGATATTGAGGGCCGTGAGGATGCCCAGCAGGTCATCGGGCTTGGTTTGGAATCTAAACCGGGTCGGCTGGCCGCCGGTGATCATCTTGGCGGCGAACTCGCGGCCGTTATCTAAAACGGCAAAGTCGGGGATGCCGTGGTATCTAAAGAGGTCATAAAAGGCCAGGCGGACGGCGGTGGCGGTGAGGTCCCGATCCACCCGCCAGGCCAGCAGCTTGCCTGAGTGCAGGTCTTGGATCATGACCACGTGCGGGCGGCTGGTCTTGCCGTCGGGCCAGCGCACCATCACATCGGCCTTCCAGCCGTCCGCGTTGATGCCCTCCAGGGCGTGCAAGCTAGCACGGTCGCGGTCTTGGTAGGGATACAGGCGGCGCAGAGCGTCCACGCCGCCGCGCGCCAGGGTGCGCACGGCGACGTCGACCTCGCGCTCCAGGCGTCGGGCAAAGGTGCGGGCTGGGGGGAGGAGTGGGTACCAGCCCTTGGCCTTGCCCGCCACCTGGAGCCGGCGGTAGCAGGATTCGATGGTGGGTTGTTCGGGGCGTAGGTAATCGGCCTTGAAGGTGCGCCAGGCCTCATCGGGGATATCGGCGGCCTTGCCGCCGCCGACATGGCGGGGCGCGAGATAGGCCAGCCAGTCGGCAGGATCATGACCTTTAATAAGGGCGAGCCAGCCGTGAATGGTGCGCGGGGTGATGCTGTGGCGGGCGGCCACGGCCTTGACGGCGGCGGTGCGGCGCAGGGTGGTCATCATCAGCACCGCCTGGATGATCGCAAGGCGTTTAGCGGCCTCGTCCTTGCGGGACTGGGGTAGGCGGTTGAAGGTATCCCAAGCCTCGGCACGGCCTTGTTGGGGGTCGGGCTTGGGGGTCCTGCCCCCGGCAAGCGCGAGTTGCGCCGCCGAGGGCAGGAGGGCGGCATTCCATTCGATACCGCCGCCGCGTCCCTTGCGCCGACGCCAGAGCGGTGTGCCGTCGGGCGACCGGCGAGTCTTCCAGTGGTGGCGAGCGGCGTAGTCTTGTATCCGATAGCGGCTACCCGGCAAGCCAGGCAGGCCCAGGGCGGCCAGTTCGGCGGCGGTGTAGTAGGAGCCGCAGTCGGTCATCCCAGGCCGCCGTTTTCCGCCAGCCAATCGATGAATTGGCGGCGGGTCTTGGCTGCGGCGCGATCCCAGGCGTCGATCAGGCGGCTAAAGTCTTGATCGGCCTTAGGGGCTTGCCGGGGTAGGGGGGTACCGGTGGCGATGCCCACCGCTTCGGGCACGCTGGGCGGGGGATCGTCGGTACGGGTGAGGACCTCGGCCACCTTGGGCTGGACCTTCGGCTCTTGGCTTGCGATTTTAATCAGCGCGGCTTGGTTGTCTTCCCAAGGCGTCCCGCGCAAGGCCTCGGCGGCGGCAGGCTGGAGCATCTCGCCCAGCCAGACCGCGCGATAGATCGTCCGTTCATCCACATGGGCGCGGTCGGCGACTGCGTTAACGAATGCAACTGACATCTTGTCAGTTGCATCCCACCGACCAACAGCACCGGCCTTGCCTTGGGCCGTTTCGGGGTAGAGCTCCAGGTAAACGCGCTTGAGTTCGGCCAGGAATTGGGCGCGCTCCAGCTTGGTGAGCTCGGCGCGGGCGAGATTTTCCAGGATTTCATCGCGCCGGAGTTCCAGCTTGTTGCCCTTAACCAGGAAGGCGGGCACGGCCTTCCAGCCTAGGCTGGTGACGGCGGCCAGGCGATGGGCCCCGGAGACGAGGACATAGCCCTCGCCGCTCGGTTTCTTGGCGACCTCGATGGGGGAGCGCAGGCCGCGCTCCTTAATATCGGCGGCCAGGGCGGCCAGGGCGGTCTGATCCACGGGCCGCAGGCGGTCCGTGGTGGTGATGCTCTCCAGGGCGATTTGTTTGGGTGTCGGGGTGTTCATCGTGAGCCTCCTCTTAGTCTACGGGTTAGGTACTTAACGTCCTCGCGGGCGGCATCCCGGCGGGCGTAGGCCTCGGCCAAGTCAATCGCACCCAAGTAACGATCATCCACCACCGTCCAGCCGGTGCCGTAAAGCATGGCCGCAATCGGGCGATCATCGCCCGTCACGAGGGCCAGGGCGATGATCCGTTCAGCCGTGATGGTGTTGTTCTCGCGTCCCAAGGACGCATAGCCGTCCAGGACGCCCTTGGTGATGCGCTGGCCACCTAACGCCTCGCTCATCTCGGCGGCGATCTGGGCGCGGGTCTTGCCCGCCTTGACCGCGCGGGTCAGGCAGTCAGCCACGGCGCGGGCGATGCGCTCGCGGCGCGTAAAAGCAGGGGTAAAAGCAATGACGGGCGCGGTGCCCGGCTTGGGCGGCAGGGCCGCAAACAGATCGGCTTGTCGATTAAAGCGGCTCATGCCCGCCCCCCTGAAGGGACGCGGGCGGCCATGCAACGCCCCCCGCGCCCCAAACCCAGGGGAGGGTGAGCGGTGAGGGCCGGCGTCCAACTGGAACCAGACAACCGGCGCGGTACTGTGGATAAGAATACCTGATCACGCTGTGACAACCCCTGGGCTTCGGGGCAACCGCAAGGGTGGCCCCTGTGATGGGGTTTGACAGCTTCACAGATAAGAAGATGTGCATAGGCGCCGAGGGCGCTTTGGCACGACCCGCCACAGGGACCGTAGCCTTGACAGCGATCCGCCGCACAGGCGACCGCAGTATCTGCGCTGTGACGGGGCGCAACCGATCTATGAGCTGTCAAACTCGTGATCAGGATAGGCTGGCCGCCGGGCAAACGCAAGGCAAAAGTGAGCTTACGCACAGCCCCGTGGCGTGTCTTGCCAATTTTTCGGTGATCGGTGCCAATTCTGGCTTGCATGGCCGTCCCCTGGTGATCGGGGCACGTGCAAGGGTGCCCCCTGTCGAGGGGTTAGAAGCCAGTAGGATACTGGTGGGCTTTTCGGGCGGCTCCGGGTAGGCAACCTCAGAAAGGTCGACTTATTGGTATCGAAGCTTAAGCCTTTAACGGCCGCCCCCCCGAGCAGGGGACATAATAAAATCGCCCTGTAACGGAGGGCCGACCGATCCTAAGGGCTTCTAAACCCACCCTCACTATACAGCCGATCAGGACGATTTCAAGAGAAAAGCACAAAATAGGCACATGTTCTTGCCAATTCCCTGGGTGTTTTTGCCAATTTTTGTGCTTTTATCCACGAAAGCAGATACAAACGGGATAGTTTATTTATTTACAATTTGTTAACTTTTTGCGATAGAACCCTTTCGGGTAGGCCATAAAGGCTGACTTATTGGGGAGGAGACTAAGGCTGTTGAGGAGGCTTGGCAGGTGCTTGGTCTTCTCTTTTCCGATGCCCAATGAGTAACGATCCCGTCACTTGCGCGACCAGATCATGCGCAGGCGTTGCTGGATAAGATATTCATCAATCAGCTCGGTTGCCTGGCGGTGGGTGGCTTTCATATCGAGATCGGTGATGTCCTCATCGGTCTTGATATCCGTGCGAGCACCATAGACGCGGGTGTAGCAATCGTATCCGTTGCCAAGGTATAGCCACATATGAGAGGCGTCATCCTCGATGGTGGCAACGATGTCGTAGCGTTTGTTACGGAGTAAAAACCATTCCTGGGCTTTGATCTGGGCAAGAGAGATCATGGATTTTGGCTTGTTTGTGGTCTATTGTGTGCTTGCTTTGCCATGGTGCACCCCTCTTTTTTACGTTCATTAGGTCGGTGTTGGCGACCCATTGCAAGCAAAAAAGCGTCCCACTTCTTTTTTCCTGTGGGTGACGGGGGAGTGATGCTTTTTGAAGGGGATGCCTTGCTGTGGATAAAAGGTTGTGAAAGATTGAGTTCGTCTTGAGGGTAGTTATATTTTGGGTTATATTGTAGCCTTACAAGACGCTCTTCCTTAATGAGATGATCGGCTTGCAAGGTTGTTTGAGTAAGGAATGCGCCAGTGAGAAGTCGGCTTAACCAAGAAGAAGCACATGAAATTCTTGCCCCCTATATCCCTGATATGGCAAAGGCACCACATTTAGGATTGGATCGCTATAATTCAAGTGTGGAGCCAGGCGCAAGGGCAGAACATCGGCCGTCTACCTCAGCGAATTCGATCTATGATCATACGTGGGCTGAACTTATTGAAAAACTGGGCGAGAAGGTTGGTCTTCACTTTTTAGAAATCAATGGATTAAAAATCTTGAACTTTGACGATAAATTGGTTTTACGACTGAAAAAAGTTGATCAACAGGGGCAACATTCGAACATTTCCACAAAACAACAGAAAGCCTTTGATGCGCAAGAGAGTATACCTGGGTTACCTTTTGAGCGATTGATTCTCGGTTATGAACCTGATCAAGTTTTTTCAAGGGTCATTCGTGTAACAATTCGACCAGTTCATAGGGAGTGGGCTGTGCAAATACATGATCGTCAAGAAGACAATTGGGAGATCGTAAGCCAACAATTTTTGCTTCGTGCATAGATTTTGGGAGGGACCTATGCCAGAGAGGGTGTTTAACGAGCAATTGCTTGTTTTAGCGAGGGATTCTCGCGGTATGACTCAGGCTGATCTTGCATCCAATTCCGGAGTTACACAGGCATATATTTCTAAACTGGAGAATCGCCTGATTGATAAGCCTTCTGATGAAACTGTGCAGCTTTTAGCGAAAGCTCTTGGATATCAGGAGGCGTTTTTTTACAATGATGAAAGACGCCAAGCCTTGCCGCCCTTTCACCATCGAAAGCGATCTCGTTTAAGCAAAAGAACCCTCTCCAGAATAGAAGCTCTAGTTGATATTGATCGTATGCGCGCGGAGCGCTTGTTTCGCTCCTATGAGGAAGAGCCAGTATGGAATCTTCCAACCTATGGCAGACAGGGCATTACTTGCTCGCCGGAAGAGGCAGCTCGTCATTTGCGTGAAGCGTGGCGTGTTGCCAAGGGTCCTATAGGCAATCTTACCCGGTTGGTGCAAGAAGCCGGAGTAGTTGTTATTGAACTGGATTTCCAGACAACAGACTGGGATGGTGTGAGTAGTAGGTACAAGGGAACTCCCCCCATTGTTTTCTTAAACTCGCGCACACCTGGGGATAGAAGGCGTTTTACGCTGGCGCATGAAATTGGTCATCTTATGCTTCATGATGGCCAGAAAGATGTTGGTGTGTACAAGAGCGATGCGGAAAAAGAGAGTGAAGCAAATGATTTTGCTGCGGAATTTCTAGCCCCCGCACGTGAAATAAAGCGATATCTCATGTATCCAAAACTGGATAAACTTGCTCGGACCAAGGTTTATTGGGGTGTCTCAATAAAAGCACTGATTTATCGATGCAAGACATTAAATCTGGTTACCGATTGGCAGTATAAGAGGCTTCTTATTAATTACAATAAAGCAGGCTATAACCGAGCTGAACCCTTTCCCCTTGTGCAGGAAAAGTCAGCAGGATTATCAAGTGTCATTAGGTACCATTTACAAAAGCTGAAATACTCAAAAGAAGACCTTGCGTCACTTTTATGGATATATAACCTCGAGGACTTAAAGGAACTATATGAACATGGACCTTCTTTGCAACTTGTGAAGGGATAGTTCCCCTCCCACCCCAATAAAAACGTGCACCTTCTTTTTGCCTGGGTAGGGTAGGGTGAAATGGGCAAGACCGCGGTCAGTGCGGGATTCGGGCGAACATGCACGCTTCAGCCAAACATGCACGCAAACGTGCTAGTTTCACGGCCTAAGGTGCACGCCAATCGATTCGAATCGGCGGCGTCCGATCTCGTGAGGGGCGCGGATTTCCGGCACTTATGAAACATTGGGAGGTTTATTAAGAACACGCTCCCAATTGCAAAACCTCTTGTCCGAAAACAGCGATCTGGCCAAAATTGCAAAACCTGCGCGCGCCCCGTTTTTCCGTCCCCTTGGCCTGATCCAAACCCTTAAAAAGCCTGGTTTTCTGGGGTTTTCATCCCGATATTTTCCGATATATCCCGCCGGATCCCGCCTTTTCCTTTTATTGAAAAACCTTGTGTCCGCATACAGCCGGATCCCGCCTTTTCCTTTTATTGAAAAACCTTGTGTCCGCATACACACGCATACATTCATCCTTACCGAAAAAAAGTAAAAAAATCATAAGAAATAAAATAAGAACAAAAAGTGTCTAATAGAAAAATATATCAATTTAAGTGCAAATAAGATCGCGCTAAGAGACATATAAAGTTAGCTAAACCCTTGAAAAAAAGGGTTTTTTTGTGCCACAATCCCTTGACGTGGGGAGAAATACCATGCTATCCCATAATCTCCCAAAACGTGGTGCGTCTCTCTTGTTACCGGCCTCCCCGAGAGAGACGCACCACACCCCTCCCAAAACATGGTTTGCGTGAAGCGGCAAGGAGAGGCATGCCATCATGCGCTACTTTTCCGGAAATTATCTCAACCGGGTCGATGCAAAAGGGCGCGTAAGTATCCCGGCCCCTTTCCGTGGTGCCTTAGAAACGATGACCGATGGCCATATCGGTCTGCGTCTGCGCGATCAAACCATCGCCGCCTATACCAGCAAGTTTATCGATGAAGTGATGAGACGCCTGGAGGAGCTACCTTCAGACAGCCCTGAGCGTCACCTTCTTGCTCACAAATATCTCGGCAGCATCCAGCAAATTCGCCCCGATGGGGAAGGGCGGATTATCGTCCCGCGTGATATGGCACAACAAGCCAAAATAGATCGTGAGGCCATCTTCGTCGGTCTTGGCGATCACTTTGAAATCTGGCAACCCGAGATTTATCAGACCTTCAGCGCCTCAATTGTCACACAAACCGAGTCCCTCACTTTACCCAGTTTACGCAGTAAGGTAGAACGCTGATGCACGATCACCACGAACCTGTCCTGATCGAAGAGATGGTGCGCTATGCTGCGCCCCAGGATGGCGATTTTGTGGTCGATGCGACCTTTGGTCGGGGGGGCTATTCCGCTCGACTGTTACAAAGTGCCCAATGCACAGTCATGGCTATGGATTGCGACCCTGCCGCCGCTGTGTGTGGGCAAGCGTTCCAAGAACGCTGGGGAGAGCGTTTTACTTTCGTCGGTGACCGCTTTTCTGCGCTGGCAGCGCATCTCGATCATCCCATCGATATCATCGTGTTCGATCTTGGCCTTTCTAGCCCACAGCTTGCTGATGCCCGGCGCGGCTTTTCCTTTGCCGCTGATGGGCCTTTAGATATGCGCATGTCTGCCGCAGGCCCCCAAGCCGCCGATGTGGTTAATGACATGAGCCATGAAGAGATTGCCGATATCTTGCATCACTACGGGCAAGAGCGCTGGGCGCGCCGCATTGCTCGCGCCATTGTCCGTGCTCGGCAAGAGCAGCCGATTACCCGCACGAGCCAACTCGCGGGCCTTATCACTAAGGTCATTCCCCACAAACATGGGCGTATTCACCCGGCCACCCGGGTTTTTATGGCCTTGCGCATCTATGTCAATCAAGAGCTGGATGAGCTCCGTGATGGTCTGATTCTTGCAGAAAAGTTCTTGCGGCCAGGGGGGCGGTTGGTAGTCGTCTGCTTCCACAGTTTGGAGGATCGTATCGTGAAAACATTTCTATGTGCGCGAAGCAAGCAGCCTGCCGTCTCGCGGTTTGAGCCAGTCCCGCAACCCATCCCGCCGCGATGGGAAGCACTGACACGTCGGGCGGTGCGCCCGAACGATGAAGAAATCGCTCACAATCCCCGTGCCCGGAGTGCGCGCCTTCGCGCCGCCCGCCGTACGGCACAAGAGGTCCTCCCAACAAGAGAGATACGCCTATGAGAGTTTTTCTATCTACTGTTTTTCTGCTTTCTGTTTTTGCTGCTGTCTTGGCGGTCAATATGCTCGGCAATGAGATCAATGATCGTCAGGCCCAGCTGGCCAAACTGCAAGATCACATCACAGATCAACGCGATGCCATGCGCGTCCTACAAGCCGATTGGGCCTTGCTAACAAGCCCGCAACATCTTCAGAAGCTGGTTACCCAGCACCTGAACCTTGTCGCAGTCCATGCACAGACCGTCGGCGGCACCGTGGCGGCCTTGCATGTACCCTTGCCGCCGCCGGCCCTACCGCGAACCATGATCGCCTTATCGGATGGATAGATCATGCACATCTCGCGGATCACGCTCATCGGTTGGGTGTTTATTGTCTTTTTTGCGGCCCTATCGATCCGTGTTGTGGTGGTGGTTACTGGTGAGGGTCTTGCGGCCCGTGTCTATGAATCGGCGCAAGTCCGTAGCGATATTGTAGATAGAAACGGAGTTCCTATGGCGGTATCTTTAGAGCGACTCAGCTTGCAAGTTCGCACTGATTTGATCCGCGATGCTCAGGCCATGGTCGACTCTCTTTCGATTATTTTTAAGCCTGATGAGCCAGGCCATTTTTATAAATTGATTGAAGGACGCAAAGGCACGGTAGTGTTGCGCCGGCGCCTAACTCCGCGCCAGGCGCAAGAGATCACCATGCTCGGCAACCCCGCCTTAGAGTTACGCCCCGAGCAACAACGACACTATCCGCAAAAGCAGGTACCCTCCCATGTCATCGGTGTGACTGATATCGATGGTCGCGGCGTCGCCGGTATAGAAAAAGGCCTCGATGAACGGTTGCGGAGCAAGCCTGATCCCGTTCACTTGACCATCGATGTGCGGGTGCAGGCTGCCATCCGTCGCGTTTTGCATCACACGATCGCTAAGTTCGATGCCAAGGGGGGGGTGGCTATCGTGCAAGATGTGAAAAATGGTGAGATCATCGCAATGGTGTCGTTACCGGATTTCGATCCCAGCAAGCCTGATCCACGTGCGCCGGGATGGTATGCTAAGGCGACGACCGGGGCCTATGAAATGGGATCAGTGATGAAGGTCTTTAACGTTGCCACGGCGATTGACAGCGGTATTTTTCGTCACGATTCGATCATCGATGCCACCGGCACACTTAAAATTGGTCGGCAAACGATACGCGATTACCATCCACAAAAACGCCCGCTGACGTTGCGCGAAGTGCTCATGCACTCTTCCAACATTGCCTCAGGAAAGATCGCCCTTGCGCTCGGGGAAGACGTGATGATGCAGTACTTCTCGCGCTACCATTTTGACAAAGCCCTGCCGATTGAAGTGCCCGAGCGCCGCCGCCCAAGTTTGCCGCGTCAGTGGCGACGGATTAACTTGGCGACCGCGTCCTTTGGTCATGGCTTTGCGGTCACGCCGTTGCATGTCATCAGTGCTTTTTCTGCGGTGGTTAACGGCGGTGTGTATTACGCGCCCCATCTGGTGAAAACCACGGACGCCCGCGGGCAGCGAATTCTCTCAAGCAAGACCTCGGCGCAGATGCGCGCGTGGCTACGTTCGGTGGTGCATGATGAGGGCGGCACCGGCGCGAAGGCTGATGTTAAGGGCTATGAGGTCGGCGGTAAGACCGGCACAGCCGAGATGGTGCATGAGGGGGCTTATGATACCGATCGTTTACTGTCCTCGTTCATCTCGGCTTTTCCCATGCATGATCCGCGCTATGCGGTCTTGGTCATGATTGAAGAGCCAAAGGGACTAGAAGAAACCTATGGGTATGCGACAGGCGGCTGGACGGCAGCACCTGCGGCGGGTGAGATGATTTCTCGTATTGGGCCGATGTTGTCACTCTTGCCTGATACCGATATCGCGGTGGCCAACTAAGGAGCGCGATGGAGCCCCACATCAAGCTCGACACATGCACTGGATTGGCCTTCGATCATCGTCAAGTCCGCCCTGGCTATCTGTTTGCGGCGCTTAAGGGCAAACAGCACGATGGCCGCGCCTATATCGATCAAGCCATTAAAAAGGGTGCAACCGCGATTCTTGTTGCCCCGCCGCCCATTAGGTTAAGCAAAAAAAACACTGCCATCCAGGTTTTCTATGATAACAATCCGCGTCGCCGTTTGGCGGAGCTCGCGCGAGACTTCTATGGTCGCCAACCGCGGGTTATGGCTGCAGTTACCGGCACCAACGGCAAGTCCTCGGTCGTCACCTACCTGACGCACATCTGGCGGCATGCGGGTTATCAGGCTCAGGCTTTGGGGACACTTTCCGGGGGGATGCTCACCACCGCCGATCCGATCACGTTGCATCGACAACTCGCTAAAGCTGCTGAGGATGGAATCGATCACATGGCGATAGAAGCCTCCTCCCACGGGTTGGATCAACATCGAATCGATGGTGTGCGGGTGTCTATCGCGGCCTTTACCAATCTTGGCCGCGACCATTTGGATTATCACAAGACGCGGCGAGCCTACGGCCAGGCCAAAGCCAGACTTTTCTATGAGGTGTTGCAAGCCGATGGGCATGCGGTGATTAACGCCGATGATGCAACAGGCCGGGCTTGGATTAAAGAACTGCAAAAAGCAGGCCGCCGGGTTTGGTCTTATGGGCGTAAGGGCAAGGCGGTGCGCTTGCATCAGATCAAGGCATTAGAAAAGGGATTTTTTCTAACGCTTGAGGTTCATGGTCACGACTATCAGGTATCAGTGCCGGTGATAACGCGCTTTCAGGTATCTAATGCGCTGTGCGCGCTCACCATGGCGTTAAGCGAAGTGCCGCCGGAGACAGCAGTGGCCGCGCTTGCGGATTTGCCGGCTCTGCCAGGACGTATGCAAGAGGTCTCGCCGGGTGTTTTTGTCGATTACGCCCACACGCCCGATGCGGTGGGCAAGGTGCTGTCTGAATTGCGTCCTCGCACCCGCGGGCAGCTGATGATCGTTGTGGGTTGTGGCGGAGATCGCGATCCGGGCAAACGCCCCCAGTTTGCTAAGATGTGTGCACGCTATGCGGATCGGGCGATCATCACCGACGATAACCCGCGTTGGGAAGACCCGGCAGCTATTCGGGCGCAGATTTTGCGTGGCGTACCCTCGGATACGTCCTGTGCGTTTATAGATATTGCGCCGCGAGATCAGGCAATTGCTGCGGCGATTACCAGCCAAGATCCCGATGATGTTGTGCTCATCAGCGGGCGGGGACACGAACCTGCGCAGCTGATTAAAGGCAGAGAAATCAAGCTGGATGATGCCGTGGTGGCACGACGCATGGTGCGGCAGAAAAAAACAGGCCTATGGTCTATGGATGATCTACGTAAGGCTCTTGCGGCGCACACGCCAAAGATGACAGCAGATACCATCCCTGCTCGCGGGGTGTCGATCGACAGTCGCACCCTGCGCGCCCAGGATCTTTTTATTGCGCTTACGGGTCCGACCTTTGACGGGCATGACTTTATTGAACCCGCTTTGGCGCGCGGCGCGGCGGCGGTGATGATCCGGGCGGGGGTAAAAACGCGCTCCTCTCGTGTGCTGGGAGTCGATGATCCGGCGCAAGGCTTGCGAAGCCTTGCCGTCTATGCGCGGGCGCGTATGACAGGTACGGTGATTGGCGTGACGGGTAGCGTGGGTAAGACCACCGTCAAGGACTTGCTTGGTTTTGTGTTACGTGACCAAAGTAGAGCCGTGCATACCACGACGGGTAACCTTAATAACCATTGGGGGGTGCCGCTGACTCTCGCGCGGATGCCCACCAAGACGGACTTTGCAGTGATAGAAATCGGCATGAGCGCGGCGGGTGAAATCACCGACCTGACCACAATGGCCAAGCCCAATCTTGCGATAATTACCTCGGTGAGCCCCGCTCATATGGAGAACTTTTCGTCTCTTACGGAGGTGGCGGCCGCCAAGGCTGAGATTTTTCACTCGAAACCTCAGGCGGCAATCATCGCCGATCATGATGCGACGGTAACGCCGATCCTGATGAATGCGGCGAGGAAGGCTGGGGTCAGGCGTATCGTGACCTATCCCAGTGAAGAGGCCTATTTTCTATCTTCTAGGATATCTTCGCGAGTTTCTTCGGCGGTGTCGATCCACGGTCAGACCTTCGAGTTTTCTCTGCCCAGTGCTTCAACGGCGATGCGACAAAACGCTTTGGGTGTCTTGTTGACGGTGGCTGAGCTTGGCGGTGATATTGCGCGGGCGATCAAGCGTCTTAGCAAGGCACCGGTACCGGACTCCCGTGGGGTGAGCCACAAAATATCATGGAAGGAGGGGAGAATCACGGTCATAGATGACAGCTACAACGCCAGCCCTGCTTCGATGGTTGCAGGCTTGCAGGACTTGGCAAACGCCGCTGGGCGACGGATTGCCGTCTTGGGTGACATGCTCGAACTCGGCGAGGGGGCGCAAGACTATCATCACGAGTTATTACCCTACCTTGAAAAGATAGACAAACTTTTTGCCTGCGGCGCGCTGATGAAATCATTATTTACTCAAGTTACTCCGGCTCGCCAAGGGGTATGGGTAAAAACCGCCGAGGCGCTCCGCCCACATCTTATGAAGGGCCTAAAGCCGGGCGATACTGTGTTTATCAAGGGCTCGAACAGTATGAAGATGCGCATCCTGGTTGCGGCCCTCAAGCAAGAGGATCGCGATGCTTAAGTGGTTGCTTTTAACGTTCGTGGATCAAGTTTCTGCGTTCAACGTCTTTCGTTATATTACCTTTCGCACAGGCGGGGCAGCGTTTACCTCGTTGGTGATTACCTTGTGGATTGGGCCAACGATCATCGCGTTTTTGCGTCGTTTGCAAACCAATGGCCAGCCCATGCGCGATCTGGATATCTCCGCACATCTGTTGAAGCGCGGCACACCGACGATGGGCGGCTTGATGATTTTGATCGGTTTTCTTGCCTCGGCGATTTTATGGGCAGACCTGAGCAATTGGTTTGTCTGGCTCACGCTTTTTGTGGCGGTGAGTTTTGGCATGATCGGTTTTGCTGATGATTTTCTTAAACTCACCCAAGCGGATACCAAAGGCTTTAAGGGACGGTATAGATTAGCGATTGAGGCGGCCATCGCGGTGGTGATTTTATATGCCTATATGCAGATTATCGGGACAGATATTGCTGGCGGTCTTGCCGTGCCGTTTTATAAAAACCTTATTCCCATTGGTGTGATCCTATCGTTAATTTTAGGTGTTTTTGTCATCGTCGGCTCGGCCAATGCGGTCAATCTCACCGACGGGCTGGATGGTTTGGCGGTCACGCCGGTTATCATTGCCGCAGGGACCTTTGGGGTTATCAGTTACCTCACGGGGCATGCAGTTTTTTCTGATTATTTGGGTATCATATCCGTTCCCGGCAGTGGTGAGTTGGCGGTGATCTGTGGCGCGTTGATTGGCTCGGGGCTTGGTTTTTTATGGTTTAATGCGCCTCCGGCGGCGATTTTTATGGGTGATACCGGCTCGCTATCTTTGGGTGGAACCATTGGGGTGATTGCAGTCATCATCAAGCATGAAATCGTCTTGGCGATTGTGGGCGGGCTGTTCGTTTTGGAGGCGGTTTCAGTCATCATTCAAATCATCTCCTTTCGCTTGACGGGCAAGCGCGTGTTTCGCATGGCCCCCCTGCACCATCATTTTGAGAAAAAAGGATGGTCTGAGCCTACCATTGTTATTCGTTTTTGGATTATTGCCGTGATCCTCGCCCTGGCGGGCATGGCAACCTTGAAGCTGCGATGATCGATACCACATCCAATATCCCCGATAGAACTTGGCTTAAAGGTAGGCGCCTTGTGATCTTGGGATTGGGCGCGTCGGGACAATCGGTGGCCCGATTTTTTTCCTATGACGGCCTCGTCGGCGCGGACGATGATCCGGCGCGCCGGCCAGTGGAGATTCCGCCTTTTGATGGCACCTTTAAGCCCGATGATGTGTTGGTACTCAGCCCCGGGATTGCCCGCGATCATCCTGCGCCGCACCCGCTTGTCGCCAAGGCCTTAAAGGACAAGATCGAGATCATCAGTGATATCGATATTCTTGCCCGCAACCATCGTGATCTTTGTTATATCGGCGTGACCGGCACCAATGGCAAATCGACAGTCACCTCGATGCTTTCGCATATTTTAACCCATGCCAACAAGCCCCATTACTGTGGCGGCAATATCGGCACGCCGGTGTTGGATTTTACCTTCTCGCCTGAGAAAAAACTTTGTGTGCTGGAGGTCAGCTCCTTTCAGCTTGAGACAATCTCCCATGTGGATTGGGACATCGGCGTACTTTTGAATATCGCCCCCGATCATCAGGACCGCTATGCAGATATGCAGGCTTACGCTCATGCGAAAATGCGCCTGCTTAATCACAGTCGCCATTGCGTGATCGTGTGTGAAGATCCCTATACCCGGCAAGCCGCTACCGCCCTTGGGGCGGGTGCTGACCTCATCATCCACGCCGATGATCCTGATCCGCCCGATCATCCTGGGGCGGTCATCACGGTGCAAGGTTCGGTGATAACGGGCACAGATAGAAAAGAAGATACAAAAAAACATTGGACGATCGATGTAGGAGGCAATCCGATACTTCGTGTACCGCATCAGGTTATCAATGCAGCCACTGCTGTCACGGTGGCGCGGCGATTGGGGTGCGATACGCCGGCAATCACCGATGGCCTGAATAGCTATGAGGGGCTTGCCCATCGGATGGCCTACTGCGGGCGGAGCGGCCGGGTGACCTTTATCAACGATAGCAAGGCAACCAATATCCATGCGACGATCCGCGCATTGGATAGCTACGAGAATATCTATTGGATTGCGGGCGGTCGATTAAAAGAAAAAGACCTCTCGCCCTTGCGCGCGCATCTTGGCAAGGTGCGCGGTGTGTACTTGATCGGGGAGGGCAGTGGTCGGCTTTTTCAGGCGATTTCGGATTTGGTGCCTTGCCAACAAGCTCGGCAGTTGCGTGACGCGGTAGGTAGCGCCTATGCAGATGCGAGTAAACACGGCGGTGTGGTCTTACTCTCTCCGGTTGGTGCGTCGTTCGACCAGTTTGATAATTATCAGGCGCGGGGCCAGGCGTTTGCCGATGTTGCCGGGTTCTTAGGGGCGCAGGATTCGAAAAGGATGAGGTCATGAATCGCAGTATCTGGCTCCTTCCCCAGTGGTGGCAAGACGTGGATCGGGTCTTGCTCGCGTCCGTGCTTGGGTTGATGGCTTTTGGCGTGATCGTGATTTTCTCGACCGGCCCCAGTCACGCAGACCGGATCGGTCTACCGGAAAATTATATGATTATCCGGCATGCTTTGTATGTGGGCTGTGCGGTGGCGATTACCGTGTTTGTCTCAATGTGGCGTGAAAGCCGGGCCGGGATCATCAGCTTTTTTATCTATCTTCTTGGTCTTATAGGTGTGGTTGCAACTTTGCTCTATGGTCAAATCATCAAGGGTGCATCGCGCTGGCTTTATACCCCTTTGGGCAGTATCCAGCCCTCTGAGTTCGTTAAAATCGGGTTTGTCGTGACGGTTGCTGCTTTGCTCGCCTATGGCCATGATCGCAATTCCTACAAAGGTTTTTGGATGAGTTTCGTCCTGCTTGTGATAACCACGGGTTTATTTTTACTCCAGCCGGATATCGGCATGTCGCTGATTATCGTCTCGGCCTGGCTTGCGCAGGTGTTCGTCGTGGGGATTGCTTGGTGGTGGCTGGCGTTGATCATCTGTTTTGCGGGTGGTTTTGCCTTTTATTGTTACCTGACGTTCGATCATGTACAGCTCCGTATCGATCGTTTCTTGGGTCTGTCGGGGGACAGTGTTGGCTATCAGGTGGAACGATCCCTCACCGCCATGGCGAGCGGCGAGTGGTGGGGCGTTGGCGCAGGCGCAGGCACGATTAAGCGCCACCTGCCGGACTCCCATGCGGACTTCGTGTTTGCTGTGGTGGTGGAGGAGTTCGGCGCGGTGATCGGGTTGGTGCTCTTGATGGTGATTTTACTCATTGCCCTGCGCGCCCTTGCGGGCACGCGTCATTGTGATATGCGCGCGAGTCTGGCCTGCACGGGCCTGGTGTGTTTGACTATGATGCAGGCGGTGGCCAATGTCGGCTCGGCCATTGGACTGCTCCCGCCAAAGGGAAGTACGCTACCGTTCATCAGTTACGGCGGCTCGTCCTTGTGGGCCAATGCGCTGGCGTGGGGGTTGATTTTGGCGTTCTTACGATCCCGCTCGGATCACGGGTTTCGCCGGCGGTGGCGGTCTGTATGAGTCGCTATGCTCTGCTTGCGACCGGTGGATCGGGTGGTCATGTGTTTCCAGCGGTGGCTTTGGGCCGGCGGTTGAGCAATCATGGCTGGCGGGTGGATTATATGATCGATAGCCGTGTGCAGCATATGCTGGCCAAGGCGGTGCCGCGCGAAGCGATCAAGCGCATTCATGCCAAGTCACCGTCAGCCGGGTTTGGCAGGTTTTCTGCTGTGTTTCTGTTGGGTTGGGGGTTCTTAGGGGCTTTTGTGCGTATGGTCATCCGTCGCCCGGACGTGGTCGTCGGTTTTGGCAGTTATGCCAGTGTCCCGCCTCTTGCGGCAGCGGTGGTGCTTTGTGTGCCGATCGTTTTGCATGAGCAAAATGCGATCAGCGGCCGGGCGAACCGTTTGTTTGCCCGCTTTGCGCGGGCGGTGGCCATTTGCTATCCCAAGCCCCAGGGGTTGTCATCCGCGCGCTGGGTTGTGCGCACGGGCTCGCCCGTACGCGAGGGGTTTGTGCCTACACCGTATCCGCAATCTACAGACCCATTGCGCCTTGTAATCTTTGGCGGTAGTCAAGGCGCTAAAGTATTTTCCCAAGTTTTTCCCCAGGCATTTCATCAATTGCCTGAGCGACTACGCATGCGACTGTCGATTCACCAACAAGCGGCCTATAAAGATATAGAAAAACTTGAAAGAATCTATCAAGATAGCGGTATTCATGCTGAAATTGTGCCATTTATTCACGACATGCCCGAACAACTGGTGCGCGCGCATTTGGTAATCTGCCGAGCTGGTGCAACGACATTGTGTGAACTTGCCCAGGTGGGGCGGCCCGCTCTTTTGGTGCCGTATCGCTATACGCTGGACGGCGATCAAACGGCTAATGCGGCGTACTTGGCATCCTTGGGCTGTGTGTGGGTCCTGCGCGAAGAGCACCTTACCGCAACACGCGCGGCCAAACAGCTTACACAAATCCTCAGCGATCGGGATGATCTTGCGCGGCGCGCCAAGATTATCACCAGCCAATCCGCGCAGGATGCGCTCACGCACTTGTATGATGTTGTACAATCCTGCGTGGCTAAACAATCTCATCACGCCGATACAACCAGCAACAACAAAAAGACGCCTGTATCATGAAAAGTTTACCTCTTTCTATTGGCTGCATTCACTTCATCGGCATTGGCGGGATTGGCATGAGCGGAATCGCCCAGGTGCTCCATGCGCTTGGCTATCATGTAACCGGAAGCGATCAAGCACGCTCGGCGGGCACTCAGCGATTAGAAAACGATGGTATTCAAATCTATATCGGCCATAAAGCAGACTATGTAGAAAACACGGCGTTGGTGGTGATTTCTTCTGCCGTATCGGAAAGCAACGCAGAACTGGCACGCGCCCGTGCGTTGATGATCCCGGTGGTGCGTCGCGCAGATATGCTGGCCGAGCTCATGCGCCTTAAATGGTCGATCGGGATTGCGGGTACCCACGGTAAGACCACCACCACCTCGCTTGTGGGAGCGATGTTAGAAGTCGGCGGCCTTGATCCGACGATCATTAACGGCGGGATTATCAATGCCTATTCCAGTAATGCCCTGATCGGCAAGGGGGACTGGTTGGTGGCCGAGGCGGACGAGAGCGATGGCACCTTCACCCGCCTACCTGCAACCATTGCAGTGGTCACCAACATCGATCCCGAGCATATGGAGTATTACGGCAGTTTTGAAAATCTCCGCGCCGCCTTTATCAATTTTATCACCCGCATTCCTTTCTATGGCTTTGTGGTGCTGTGCACCGATCATGGGCAGGTGCAATCACTTATCCCGCAGATTGCTGATCGTCGGATTATCACCTGCGGGCTTTCGCCGCAAGCCGATGTGCGCGGCGTGAACCTACGTTTTGATGCGCAGGGGTCTTATTTTGATGTCGAGATTCAAAACCGGCGTGATAAGACAACGGACCTTATCAAAGACTTTTTTACACCGTTACACGGCAAGCATAATGTGCAAAACGTCCTCGCCGCCTTGGCGGTAGGAATAGAAATGCAAATTCCCAGTGAAGGACTGCGCACCGCGATGGCGAGCTTTAAGGGGGTGCATAGACGCTTTACCTACGTCGGGGTTGGCGGCGGGATTCGCATCATCGATGACTATGCCCACCATCCGATAGAAATCGAGTGCGTCCTGCAAGCCGCACGCCAGATTCACAGCGCCCCTGCGCGAGTCATTGTCCTCGTGCAGCCCCATCGCTATAGCCGGCTTATGGCGTTGTATGATGATTTTTGCGCCTGCTTTAACCATGCGGATATCGTTGTGATCGCGCCAGTCTACGCTGCCGGTGAGGCCCCGATCGAGCCGTTCGATCATCATCACCTGGCGCGTGGCATTCGTGAGCGGGGTCATCGTCAGGTTCATACCATAGATGACCCGGATGCTGTGGCGGCAACAATCGCGCAAGTCGCTCAGCCTGGCGATACCTTACTATGTTTGGGGGCGGGCTCGATCACCCAATGGGCCGCCGCCCTTCCCGCACAGCTGGATCGCGCTATGATGACCAAGGAGGGCTCATGAGTACCGCGATGGCGCTTGAATCCGCTCAGCGTGAGGCATGGCGCGATGCCGCGAGGGCAGCTCTAGCCGGGTGCGCGGGTAAGGTAAGCCAAGATGCGCCGATTGGCGAGCGTACCCGCTTTCGCACGGGCGGACATGCCGATGTGCTGTTTGAGCCAACCAGTGCAGATGATTTGGCGCAGGGACTGAAAGGGTTGCCGGCGGGGATTCCGATTCACACCATCGGCGTGGGTTCTAACATGCTCGTACGTGATGGGGGCATTGCCGGGGTGACCGTCATTCTGGGGCGTCCGTTCAAGCGCATCGAATACAAAGGCGATCATCTGATCGCGGGTTCAGCCTGCTTGGATGCAGCCATTGCCGAGGCGGCGGCACGACGTAGTCTCACGGGGCT
Source organism: Pseudomonadota bacterium (assembly GCA_039028835.1). Lineage (GTDB taxonomy): Bacteria > Pseudomonadota > Alphaproteobacteria > JBCCHK01 > JBCCHK01 > JBCCHK01. The sequence continues at coordinate 95,813 of JBCCHK010000006.1, read as the reverse complement.
GGAGTTTTTTATCGGCATTCCCGGCACCCTGGGTGGGGCTTTGAGTATGAACGCCGGAGCTTATGGCCAGGAACTTAAAGACGTGCTTGTGCAGGCGCATGTGCTCACCCATCGAGGTGAGCGGACCACCTGGTCGGCTGCAGACCTCAATCTGGCTTATCGTTATAGTGCGCCGCCTGCCCCGTGCATCTATCTAGGCGCGGAACTTGCTGCGATGCCTGGGGATAGGGACACTATTCGTGCTGCGATGGATAAAATCTCTAGCACCCGCCGAGACTCACAACCGATTTCTGCCCGCACCGGCGGGTCTACCTTTGCCAACCCCGCAGGGCACAGTGTATGGCGGCTGATCGAGCAGGCCGGTTGTCGCGGGATGCGTATCGGTGGCGCACAGGTTTCTGAAAAGCATTGTAATTTTCTACTAAACGAAAACCAGGCCAGCGGGCACGATATAGAACGATTGGGCGAGACCGTCCGCCAGCGGGTTTTTACGAGAAGTGGGATCAAGTTGCGTTGGGAAATTCGCCGGGTCGGCACTTTTGCGCTAGGGCAAGAGGACCCCGCCCAGTGGGAACAAGCGCTATGACCAATGGGAATAAAGGCACCATTGTGGTGTTGCAAGGCGGTTGGTCTGCTGAGCGTGAGATCAGCCTAAGCTCGGGTACGCAGGTTGCGTGCGCGTTAGGTGAGGCTGGGTATACGGTGAGCAGTTTTGATGTGACGCGCGATCTTCAGGCCCTGGTGTGTGCGCTTAACCCGCCGCCTGATGCGGTCTTTAATGCGCTGCATGGCACGGGCGGTGAGGATGGCGTGATCCAGGGCGTTTTGGAGATGCTGGATATCCCCTACACCCATTCCGGTGTGAGCGCCTCGGCTTTGGCGATGAACAAAGCAATGGCCAAAATCTATCTCGAGTCTATGGGCATTCGAACCCCGCGCGGGTGTATGGTGCCAATGCCGCTGACCGAGCATCCTTTGCCGCGTCCTTATATTGCCAAACCGGTGTGCGATGGCTCCAGTGTCGGGATTTGTTATATTGACGAGGGTGACACGGTTGACGAGATTAATCGGGTGCTTGCCGCACAAAAAGAGATTCTATGTGAGACCTATATTAAAGGGCGAGAACTCACCGTCGGAGTCTTAGACGATCAGGCTCTGGCGGTCACCGAAGCGATGCTCGATAACCAGCCAATCTACAGCTACCGCGGTAAGTATGATGAAAAACAGGGCAGTCCTCACAAGCTAGAGCCGGATTTACCCACCGGGGTGCGCGAGCAAGCGCTAGAGATTGCCTTGCGCGCACACCAAACCTTGGGCTGTAGGGGCACGTCGCGTGCAGATTTCCGATTAGACCCAAATGATGAGTTGTTCCTATTAGAGATCAACACCCAGCCGGGGATGACGCCGCGCTCGCTCGTGCCTGAACAAGCGGCCTATGTGGGTATATCTTTTCCCGCATTATGTGAACGCTTGATCGATCTTGCTTTGCGCGATAGAAAAAAAGATAGAAAAGATCAGCGAAAGGAAGACTCATGATTGCACGACGCTGGCGTTTGATTGCTCGTCGTATGACCCTTCTCGCTGGTGTAGGCGTAGGGGTGATGTTACTTGCTGGCATGAGTTTCGATGCGCTATCGCGGCTCCCCAAGAAGATCTTAAGTGCGGTCAAAAACCAAGGCTATAGTGTGCAAAACATCCTCGTGCAAGGTCATCATATGGTAACGCACCAGGAAATTACCCACGCCAGTCAGGTAGATATCGGCACGCCGATTCTCTCACTTGATATGCAAGCCGTGCGGGCGCAGGTCGAAACCTTGCCGTGGGTTAAGTCCGCGCAAGTCAGCAAACGTCTGCCCAGCACCCTTGAGATCATCGTCCAAGAACATGCCCCGGTGGCTCTTTGGCAACGGGGGCAAGATCTTTTTTTGATCGCCGATACGGGCGAGATTCTCGCGCCCTATGATCGTCGCAAACCGACCCGCTTGCCATTGGTGATCGGCGCAGGCGCACGCGATCAGGTGCGTGATCTGCTCGCCGCGCTGGCGCAACATGAATGGTTGGCGAAAGATTTTCTTGCCGCGACGTGGATCGGTCATCGCCGGTGGGATGTCTTTATTCGCAACGGCCCGCGCATTGCTTTTCCCCAAGGGGATATGAACCAAGCTCTAGAACGGCTTAAACGCTTGCAACATGAAGCCCGTGGCCAGCTTATGACCCAGGTGACGAGTCATGTGGACCTGCGTTTACCGGACCGGATCTTTGTGCAAGATCGCCCCTTATCGAAGATAGAAAGCCCGGCGGGTAACGTGGGCCAAGAAAGGGACGCACCGGAGTCATGATGAATCGCAACCCCTATCGTCCCGGGTCTTTAGTCACGGCCATCGACGTCGGCTCGGACAGTATCACCTGTGCAGCTGCGGAGCTCGATACGTCTGCCCGTTTTCACGTGAAGGCGATGGCGCAACGACGCAGTGAAGGGATTCGTAACGGCCATGTGGTGCATATGAGCAAGGCAGCGCGGGTCCTTGGTGAGGTCATCGATGAGGTTGAACAGGGCACAAAAAAGCGGCTGCTCGATGTGATCGTCAGCGCAGATAGCCCGACGATTCGATCCTATTTCCTTCGTAAAAGCATGGACCTGGGTCACCAACCTCCCACCCGCACGGTCATCCAGAGTATGGTCCGCAATGCAGTCCCGCCCCAGGCAGGGCAGGAGATCCTCTATCGCCAGGCGATCAATTATGTCATGGACGGACAGCTGGCGGTGGAGGACCCTAACGGCATGACCGGCAAGACGATGGATGCTGACATCCATCTCGTGACCGGCGAGCGCACGTGGCTACGCAACGTAGTGGGGATGGTGGAAAAGTGTGATGTGCGGGTGCGTAGCATCGTTCCCAGCGGCTATGCTAGTGCTATGGCGTGTATCGGCGCGCCCCTGCGAGGTCAGGGGGTCTTGTATGTCGATATGGGTGCTGGCACCACCACGGTCAGTGTATTTGGTCGGGGTAAGTTGTTGTTTTTGGACTGTTTGCCGATCGGCGGTGCGGCAATCACCAGCGACATTGCCAAGATTTTTAACCTTTCTCTAACAGAAGGGGAGCGGATTAAGACCCTCTATGGCCAGGCCATCGCGGGCCATCGGCGCGAGGCAGAGCAGTCTATCGCGGTGGAGACTCTGGCGGGTACGCCTGAGCGAATCGACGGCCACCTCCTGATTCCAGTGATCCAAGCGCGCTTGCGGGAGATTATCACTTTGATGCACGAACGGCTCGGCAAAGCCGGAGTTCGCGTGCCCAGTCACATGGTCCTGGCCGGCGGCGGCATGGATATGCCCGGGTTACCAGAAATTGTGCAAGAGACCTTTGACATTTGCGTCTGGTGTGCAAAAATACAAGAAGATTCGTTGCAAACCTCACCGAGCCGGAATCCGTGTAGGATGTCTTGTGCTGGTGCACTAGGATTGCTGGCATTGGCTGCCCAAGAAGGGCAAGACTTGATGCCGTGGGCGTTGCCCAAGGGGATAATGGGATATGTCGCTGCGTTGCTAACGCGGTGGCCCAAAGCGGTGGCCGCTGATTACTGGGGATAGGAGATGTTCCCAGAGATATCTCATGGAGTTTGCGATGATCAAGGAAATCGCTATGGTTGCGCCCAGCCCTCACTTACGTCCTAAAATTACGATCATCGGTGTCGGCGGCGCAGGGGGAAACGCTATCGACAATATGATCCGCGCTCGGCTTGAGGGTGTCGATTTCGTCGCTGCGAATACCGATGCCCAAGCCTTGGAAAGCGGCCTTGCGGAACGAAAGGTTCAGCTCGGCGAGGAAACAACCAGCGGCCTAGGGGCTGGCGCCAAACCTGAAGTTGGACGCGCTTCAGCCGAAGAAAGCCTCCCGGAAATCCAAGACATCCTGGAGGGCACGCATATGGTCTTTATCACCGCTGGGCTCGGCGGCGGTACTGGCACTGGTGCGGCCCCCATCATCGCCCGGGCCGCGAAAGAAAAGAACATCCTGACTGTCGGTGTGATTACCAAGCCCTTTGATTTCGAAGGCGCGGCGCGGATGCGCGCTGCCGAAGAAGGCTTGGCTGAATTGCGTGCGTGTGTCGATACCCTGATTATTATTCCCAACCAAAACCTCTTTCGTGTCGCCAGCGAGCACACGACTTTCGCCGAAGCCTTCTCCCTTGCCGATGAGGTGTTGCACGCCGGGGTGCGTGGTATCACCGATTTGATGGTCAAAAAAGGCCTGATTAACCTTGATTTTGCTGATATCCGCACGGTCATGGCTGAAATGGGCTCGGCGATGATGGGTACGGGGGAAGCGACCGGGGAAAACCGTGCCATTGAAGCCGCCGAAGCTGCCATTTCCAACCCCTTGCTGGACGATACGACCATGCGCGGGGCGCGCGGTGTTCTTATTCACGTGACTGGCGGTATGGATGTGACTCTCTTCGAGGTCGACGAAGCCACCAACCGCATCCGTGATGAGGTGGATCCCCAGGCGAACATCATCTTTGGCTCGACTCTCGATGAAACGCTGGAAGGGACGCTGCGTGTTTCGGTGGTGGCTACTGGGATTGATCGTGAGGATACGCTCGTGCGCGGCGAGGATATGTCCACGCCCTCGCAATCTGCTACCTCGCCCGAGATGCCTGTGAAAAGTTCACCCGCGACATCTTTTGCCAGCGCAGATCCGCTCACACCCCCAGCCTCGCCCCAACCGGCAAAGACGTCCGATACAGCGCGTCCCGCCGCGACCTTCACCTCGGCCACGCCGCCGTCTGTCACATCGCGTCCCTCCGCCGCGCCCGCCACACCGTCTTCCGCGGCCTCGACCCCATCTCTCACGCCCCCAGCACAACAGGCAAACCCGCCGGCGGCGCCACCCGCCCCGGCGGTGATGTCAGGCCAAGGTCACCATCACGATCATCGTCCGGCACCGGAGTCCGGTGGTCTGCTCGCGCAGGTGACGAATATCCTACGTCCGGAGCGGCCCAAACCGGTGATTCCTGATCCGCCCAGTAGAAACGTGTTTCAAACCAATCAGTTGGATTTATCGATCCGTCAGGTGCCCCTTGAGCCTGTGCAAGAGGATCAGGTTGAGATTCCCGCCTTTTTGCGCCGTCCCGTAAACTGAGCGGACAGCATTGGAGCGCGCCAGGCGGACTGGGTTTCCCCGACATCAGATTTTGCAAAACCCTGCGAGACGGGTGCTAACAATTATTCCGCCTGCGCAAATTGTGCTTTTACCCGCGCTGGGGCACGCGTCAGGGGACGTTACTTTGTTTTTCCGGTGGGGCAGCCTTGTTGCTGCCGAGTTGCTTTGTCGGTGAGTTCAGGAGTTCGACCGCGCTCTTCTTGTCTGGCTGGAAGCCGTTGGCCTTGAGGCGGCCTTGAACGACGGCGCCGCGTTCGATGATGACGGCATCATGAATGATATCGCCCACCACCTCACCCGAGGTGCCGATAAAGACATCGCCACCGGTTACGGTGCCATCTAATCGGCCCCATATTTTGACCCATTCGGCTTCGATATAGCCATGGACTTCGGCGGATTTTCCTAAGGTCACGCTGTGACCACGAACGTCACCCTCGACGATACCGTCGATGTGGATTTCGCCTTGGGTTGTGATGTTGCCTGTGACGCGCATATCGACGCTGATGATCGACGGCGCAATTTTGTTTTCCTCAAAGCTTTTCTTAGGAATTGAAAGCGATTTTCCGAACATTGTTACCGGCCTTGATGATCTTCATGGGATTGATCGATTTCTTATTGATCGTGATGGTGTAGTGCAGGTGGGGGCCTGTGCTACGCCCGGTGTTACCGAGGGTACCGACGGGCTCCCCGGCAGTGACCTTTTGCCCGGCCTTCACGTCGATGGACTTGAGGTGACCATAGATGGAGTGAATGCCAAAGCGGTGCTTGATTTCCACCGCAAGCCCCAACGGCCCGCGCCGTCCGACGCGGGTGACGACCCCATCGCCTGTGGCGAGAACGTCCACGCCGGACTTGCTTGCAAAGTCTACGCCATTATGAAAAGCGGGTTTTTTGGTAAAGGGATCTTTGCGCATCCCGTAGCTGCTAGACACCCAATATTTGTGATTTTGAATGGGATGACTGAGGGGAAGATTCGCCACGACGGTATCCAGGTTTGCAGCGTGATGGACCATATCTAGGATTTCTTCGTCGCGATTTTGCACGTGCTCACCGATGCCCAGCTCCATCAGCGGTCCGCCGATCCCTTCCGTATTTTGATCGTTGACCTCCTGGAGCATTTTATCGATATCAAGGCCCGCGGAGCGCAACTGCTCAGAGAGTGAGTCGATATATTTGCCTGTGCGTTGCTTGATCCGGAGCAGGATATCCTCGTGGTAGGTCTGCTGGTTGGTGATGATGTGTTTAAGCTGCTCAGAGCGATCAGCGAGCAGGGCGAGATCGTCGATTAATTGATCCCGCTCCTGTAGGGTCGTGCGGGCTTTGACTTGCACGGTATTCAGCGCGGCGGTGATTTGGCGATGCTGTTCGTCTTTACGACTGATGATGTGGTTGAGGGTCTCGATGCGGGCTTGGAGGTGATGCTGTTGATCGGCAATTGTTTCCCGCGAGGATTCGATTTGAGTCATGGCGGTATTGAGCTCGTCCATGTTTTGCGCGAGAACCTTGTTCCAGGACTTAGTGCTGACCAGTTCGTTTGCTAGGGTGTCGCGCTCTTGCTGGAGCTGGAGGTTGGATTCGCGCAACGAGACAATCAGGACGTTGGATTGGTTGAGTTGGCTTTGTTTTTCATCGATCAGAGCCTGGCGTTCGTGGTCACGGGCCTGCAGGCGTTGCAGTTCGGCTTGCGCACTCGCCAGGTGTGCTTGGATTTCGTCTTGGTCTTGGGTGAGGCCGCCCGTGGCTTGGTTTAAGTGAGCGATTTCACTTTTCAACTGGTAGATTTGGCTGCGCAGGGTTTTGTTATCGCGCACCAGCCCCCGCTCCACGGCACCAGAGCCTGACTCGGCGGATCGTCGATCGGTATCTTGGGCGAAGGCGGCAATCAGGCGCGCGTAGCTGACTTCGGTCTTGAGGGATGTTTGTTTGAGCTGATCGATTTCTTGACTGGCGGTGCTGTAAAGAATGGTCGTCAGGCCAAAACCCGTCACCATCACCAGTGCGATGCCAAAGGCAATCTTTTGCAACCCCTTGGTCAGCGTGAAGAGGGTGGCCCCTTCTTCGGATCGTATGATGACTTCCCGATCAATAAAAAAGGGCTTTTTGTCCATAGTACGGTCCCATTGTTGATAGCCGTTGTTTATAGCGGAGGTTTTAAGGGGCATCGCCAGATAAAAAGCATCCAGCAAACGAAACCCGGTTGAAGGCACTCTGCGTACGCTGGGCACACACCCTATTTACAGCCAATCTCGCTGATGGTCGCCCAGATCAAGCATCTTTGTCAAGGTGCAATAGGGTGGCTTTCGTCAGGTTTCGGGCGCATTTGCAGGGCCTTTTGTGCAATCATCACGGGATGGTGGTTTCAATCACTTAAGGGAGTTAGGGCGGAGATGATACACCGCTAAAAATAAGGATCGCAGCGTCTTGACGCAGGAAAAAGGGTGTTGGTATCGTGAGACCAGCCGTACGTTGTGTACGGATGTTGGGAGCAAGCAGAGGGCTTGCTTCCGGTTTTTTGTTAAGACAGCTCCTTTGGATCATCGTTCCATGACCTCAGAGACACGCGTTCCAGGCGCGCCCCATCCCTATCACCTTGTCCGTCCGAGCCCCTGGCCCCTCGTGGGTGCGCTCTCTGGCGGCGTTATGGCCTGGGGTGCCGTGCAATACATGCACGAGGGGTCCTGGATCCTGTTGTTGATCGGTACGCTCGCCGTGTTGGCCGTCATGATTGTCTGGTGGCGCGATGTCATCTATGAGGCGGTTGTCGAGAAGGCCTACAGCCAAATCACAGAGCTCGGGTTGCGCTTCGGCATGGGCTTGTTCATCTTGTCCGAGGTGATGTTTTTTGCCGCCTTCTTTTGGGCGTACTTTAACGCCGCCCTGTTTCCGCCTGAGGCTATTTCTTTTTCCTGGCCGCCGCCCACCATCGAGACCATCGACGCCTTCCAGTTGCCGCTACTCATGACGCTGGTGCTGCTCTTGTCTGGGTGTACCGTGACCTGGGCACACCATGCTATTTTGGATGACGCGCGGGCGGATACCGTTCTTGCGCTCATGCTCACGGTGCTCCTGGGGGTCGTGTTTACCGGCATCCAGATCTTTGAGTATACCCACGCACCCTTTGGCTTTTCCGATACCGTTTATGCTTCGGTTTTTTATATGGCCACAGGTTTTCACGGCTTTCACGTCCTGATCGGCACCACGTTCCTTGCCGTGTGTTGGGCCCGCGCACGTAAAGGACACTTCACCCCCAAAGGCCATTTCGGCTTTGAAGCTGCCGCGTGGTATTGGCATTTTGTCGATGTCGTGTGGTTGTTTTTGTTCTTGTGCGTTTACGTTTGGGGAGCCTAGAACCGCTATCATCATTTGTATTGCGAGCGCCGCGATTTCCTCCTATAGTGAGCCGTTGTGCGCGTCATCACTGGATTATCATTGAATCATCGATGTCCGTGTTGTCCGCCGTTTTATTGATCTATGTTTTTGCTTCGTCCCTTGTTTTTACAGGCTCGTCGGGCCTTTCTGTCTCACCGAGACGATGAAAACCCTTGTTAACTGAGATTCCTATTCCATAGAGACATCTTGCCACGCTGTTGAGATAAACCATGACCCGTCAAACATTGGTGCCTAAAACCTACTCTGCTAAAAAGGGCGAGGTATCCCAGCAGTGGTACCTCGTCGATGCCCAGGGCCTTGCGCTGGGGCGGCTTGCGTCGTTGCTTGCGGGCCGTTTGCGGGGCAAACACAAACCGCACTTCACTCCCCATATCGATACGGGCGATCATATGATCGTCATCAATGCTGAGAAAGTTCGCCTGACCGGACAAAAGCGTGATAAACCCGTCTATCGCCACACGGGCTATCCGGGCGGCATTCGCTCGCGCACTATGGGCGAGATCCTTGACGGCGATCATCCGCAGCGTGTCATTGAAAAAGCGGTCACCCGGATGGTTTCTAAAGGTCCTCTCGGGCGGCAGGTCCTGCGTAAACTGCATGTCTATGCTGGCGACAGCCACCCCCACAGTGGCCAAAACCCCCAAATCCTGGATGTTGCCGCGATGAATCCCAAAAATAAGAGAGCGTCATGATCGACCTGAACCTAGAGACCCAAGAAACCCCAACCGCGCCGCCCCCGCGCGCCGAGGTTACCCCCCAGGACAGCGTTCAGCCTGAGATCGATCAACTCGGGCGAAGCTATGCAACGGGACGGCGGAAAACTTCCGCCGCGCGCGTGTGGGTCAAGCGTGGCACCGGCAAAATTGTCTGCAATGGCAGTGATTACCGAAGCTATCTCGGTCGTGCCGTCTTGCAAATGGCAGTCAAACGCCCCTTGGTGGTGGCCGATTGCCAAGATCAGTTCGATGTCTTTGCCACGGTCAAGGGTGGCGGCCTCGCAGGCCAAGCGGGTGCCATTCGTCACGGCCTAGCCAGAGCTTTGGTCAAGTTTCAACCGGACTTACGCGGTAAGTTTAAAACAGAACGCCTTTTGACTCGAGATAGTCGTGTGGTAGAACGCAAAAAGTTCGGTCGCCGGAAAGCCCGTCGTAGCTTCCAATTCTCCAAACGTTAATCGGTGCGCCCTTATAAAACCCTTATAAAAAAGATACGCATAACTGAATAAATAAGTTTGAAAAAATGGAAAAACGATGGATCATCAAGGCATATCATTACGATGGTTTGTATTTGGACTAGCCCATAAAGTAAGGCGAATACATTGAGTTCTTTAGTTATTTACGGCGGTGTAGGCGGGGCTTTGGTGCTGGCGGTGATTGCGGTACTTATTGTACTCATCACCCGTAGCCGAGCGGTCAGCCAGCATAAAGCCATGGTGGAGGAAGGCCAGGACCCCGGTCCCCTGGAACCTTTTGCCAAAAGCAAACTCATCGTGCCAGTTCTCGCAGCGATCATCATTGGCGGCGGTGTGGGCGCATTCACGTCCTACCAGGTTGATGTCAACATGCGTAGCCAGGTCTTCAAAAATTGCCTTGTCGATACTCTGATGAACGATCAGCGTTTCTCTTCGCTCAACTACGCCTTGGAAGAAGCCGAGCACCGTGCCAATGAGATTTATAAAACCTTTGAACTTCACGGTGAAGAACTAGCGATGCGGGTCATGCAACGGATTTCCCCGGCTCTGATGGAAACCGAGTGCACGTTCGTGCAAAACGAAGAGTAACGCCTTGCCTGCCGTGCAGGTTCGTCCCATAACCCCGCAGGACGCTCCCGCCGTCCTAGAGATTTACCGCCAGGGTATTGCCACCGACCAGGCGACCTTTCGCCGCGCACCGCCCGATTGGGCGCAGTGGGATGCCGAGCATATCGATAATTGCCGCTTTGCGGCCATCGGCGACGACGCAACGCCATCCGTTATTGGATGGGTCGCGCTGAGCCCCATGGCTTCAGCCTGCTACTATCGCGGGGTTGCCACGGTCAGTGTCTACGTTGCCCAGACAAGTAAAGGGCGCGGGGTGGGGCGCACCTTGCTTAGCCATGTGATTGCCGCCGCGCCTGCGGCGGGATTTTGGACGTTGCAGTCGAACATTTTTCCCGAAAATACCGCCAGCGTGAATCTTCACTTGGCCTGCGGCTTTCGCGTCGTTGGCAGGCGTGAGCGGATCGGCTCGATGAATGGACGCTGGCGCGATACTTTGCTACTGGAGTTGCGTTTGGATTACCCCGAGCCCGGCGATTGAACGACGTGGGCAAGTTTTTCTAAGTGCGGGCAGTGAATGTCGTTGTCTTGCAGGGCCTTGAGCGTCTGCAAGAGATAGGCACGGTTGGTGCCCCGCGCCCCGCGGGCGCGGGCGATGATCTGAGCGGTGTGCGCAGGGTCATAGCGCACGTAATAGGCGCTTGTCTGGTCGGCAACGAAGGTCAGGGACAGCACCGGTCTGCGGTCTTCGCAAAATACTGGCAGACAGGTCGGGCGATAAACAGGCAAGGACATTTCCCTTTCGAAAAGGCGCGGTGCAACCTTGTCGATGTCATCGGCGGCAATGGTCATCCGCATGCCGTGGCACGAGCCCCCACGATCTAATCCCAGCACCAGCCCGGCAAAGGCCTGGGTACCGCGGTAGCGGATCGAACGTACGCAAAAATGTCGGTGGTAGCCATAAATCCGTGCGCGTTGACAATCCACTGGCGTAAAGTCTGGATTCCAAATCAACGAGCCATAAGCAAACAGGTGTAGACGACCTTGGGAGTCGGTCGGCAGGGTAGCCAGGCCACCGGGAAGAGATAGGCGTGGCATAGCCTAGGATGTCATCGGTTGATTTTGAAAAACCAGGGTGCGGTCAGGGCCGACCCGCACAGCAATATCCCCGCGCAGTAGGGCCAGCGCGTCTTTGCCGAAGACGTCTCGTCGCCACCCTTTGAGTGCAGGCGTATCGATATCGCCGTGGGTAACGATCAGGTCCACCTCGGCGCTGGTGGCGATCAGCTTGGTGGCAACTTTGTGCTCAGCAGCGCGTTGGCGCAACAGCAACTTCATGATATCGGCCACCTGGGTATAACGGTTGGCGATCAGTTTCTTAGGCTCAGGGGGCGGTGGTTTTTTCTGGACGCTGTCACTGATAATGCGCAGGATCTTATCGCCGTAGTGCCGCACCGAACCACTGGCGATGCCGCGCACCTGGCCAAGGTCTTTTTTGTTTGTCGGGCGTTCGTTGGCGATTTGTTTGAGGACCTCATCGCGCATAACCCACTGGATGGGAATGTTGGACTTCATCGCGACCTCTTCGCGCCATTGTGCCATGCCTTGTAGCGTGGTCAGGTGCTTGACATTGCGGCGTGCCCCTTTGATCCGCTGCCAGGCTTGCTTGGGGTTAGGGCGATAGCGATCCGGGTTGAGCATGACCTCGTACTCATGCTCGGTCCAGTGCTCGCGCTTGTTTGCTTTGAGCTTGTTGTTGAGCTCTTTGTAGGCTGGCAAAAGGTAGCGCACGTCCTGTAAGGCGTAGTTAATTTGTGACTCGCTCAACGGGCGTTGCGCCCAATTGGACAGGCGTGAGCTTTTATCCAACTGCTTGCCAAACAGGCTCTCGATCAAGTAGGCGTAGCTGGGGGCTTCGCCATATCCCAAGGCCATGGCCATGATCTGTGTGTCTTTGATGTTTTGCGGTTTGCGCTTACCCATGTGCTGGTAGAAAATCTCCAGGTCCTGTTGGGCTGCGTGCAGTACTTTGGTGATTTTTTTGTTCGCTGTCACCTTCCATAAAGGGGTCAAATCCAGGGAGGCGAGAGCATCGATCACCGCCTCATGGCCTTGTGCGGCCACCTGAATCAAGCAGATTCGCGGCCAGTAGGTTTTCTCACGAATAAACTCGGTATCGATCGCCACGGTATCAGTCCGGGCAAGACCAGCGCACAACTGATCTAAGTCATCTTGGTTTACGATCACCGTCATAGGGCTTCATCATCTGGTTAACATCGCATCGGTCATCTTATGGCGGGATCGTACCAAAACGATCAGGCTTGCGTTTATCTGTGATCGCTGACTTGTATCGATCAAAATACTGACTACATTAGCCTACAGGAAGAGGCAGTCTTGGGCAAAAATACCCTTTTTAAGGGACGTTCACAACAGCCCTTAACGTTAAAAAAAGGAGCGACCATGCATCCCTACCGCACTCACAGTTGCGGCGCGTTACGCGCGAGTGATCTCGGTCAGCAAGTGCGTTTGTCCGGCTGGGTTGACCGAAAACGAGATCACGGGGGGTTGGTTTTCATCGATCTTCGCGATCATGAAGGATTGACCCAATGTGTGGCCGAAGAAACCCATCGATGGGCCGATGGCACCTTGATTGCCGATGTACTGAACCAAGATTGCCGCATAGAAAGTGCCATCACAGTCACGGGGGAGGTGGTGGAACGGGCCCCCGAAACCCACAACAAAGAGATTCCCACCGGCACCATCGAAGTGCGGATTACCGATATCACCGTCCATAACACCAGCGAGGTCCTACCCTTCCCTTTACACGGCGAGGACAATGCCAATGACGAGTTGCGTTTGCGCTATCGTTTTTTGGATCTGCGTCGGGCGCGTTTGCAACAACATCTCAAGATGCGCCATGACGTCATAGCGCAGATCCGCGCGGGGATGATCGGCCAGGGGTTTAAGGAAATTCATACCCCCATCTTAACGGCCTCGAGCCCGGAAGGCGCGCGGGATTTTCTCGTGCCCTCGCGTCTGCACCCAGGCAAATTTTACGCCCTGCCGCAAGCCCCGCAACAATTCAAGCAGCTACTCATGGCCTCAGGGGTCGATCGCTATTTCCAAATCGCGCCCTGCTTTCGCGATGAGGATGCCCGCGCGGATCGCTCGCCCGGGGAGTTCTATCAGCTCGATATGGAAATGAGTTTTGTCGAACAAGATGAAATCCTGACGGTGATCGAAACGGTCTTGGGTGAGACCTTCAAGACCTTTGGCCGCATCCCCTCAACCACCGCGCCCTTTCCTCGGATCAGCTACCGTGAGGCTCTCGCGCGCTTTGGCACCGACAAACCGGACTTGCGTAATCCGCTAGAGCTGGCGGATGTCAGCGAGGTTTTTACCCAGCCTGATGTGACCTTCCGCGCATTTAGTGGCGCGGTTGCCAGTGGTTCGGTGGTGCTGGCGGTTTCTACCCCTCAGGTGGGTAAAAAGCCGCGCTCTTTTTTTGATAACCTTAACCGTTGGGCACAAGACATGGGTGCCCCGGGATTAGGCTACGTCATCTTTGAAGGTGAGGTAGGCAAGGGGCCGATTGCCAAGTTTATCGGCGCACAAGCCACCGCGATGCTCCGTGAGCGTACAGGCGCGCGCGATGGGGATGCGGTGTTTTTTGTTTGTGCGCCGCTGGCTCAAGCGCAGCAGCTTGGCGGACTTGCCCGTGATGAGATTGCCCGCCGGGCGGCGCTTATCGATACCAGCCGGTTTGCCTTGTGCTGGATTGTCGATTTCCCAATGTTTGAACTCGATAAAGATGGTAAGATAGACTTCTCGCACAATCCTTTTTCTATGCCGCAAGGCGGAATGCAGGCCCTAGAGAGCCAAGCGCCGCTTGAGGTGTTGGCTTATCAATATGATCTCGTGTGCGATGGGATAGAGATTGCCTCTGGTGCGATCCGTAACCATCGCACGGATATTTTGTATAAAGCCTTTGAGATTGCCGGGCATGCGCGACGCGTTGTTGATGAACGGTTTGCCTCGATGGTGCGTGCCTTTTCCTATGGTGCACCGCCCCATGGCGGTTGCGCGCCGGGGATCGAACGGATTTTAATGTTACTCGCGGACACGCCGAATATCCGTGAGGTGATCCCTTTTCCTTTGTCTCAGCGCGGGGAAGATATTTTGATGGGCGCCCCCAGTGCAGTGAACCCCCAGCAGCTTAAGGACGTGTGGGTCAAGCTGGATCTGCCGCCGAGCGCGCCGGATAAACCGGATAAACCAGCCTAAGCGTGGGTCAAGGCTGCCGGACTAGCCCCGCACCTTAAGGGCGTCTTTGATTTTACGCCAGTTGGTGGGATCGGCTTTGTTTTTCTCATCGACCCATTTGGACAGGGCTATCAATTTTTTTTCTGTCTTGCCGAGCATCACCTCGCACTGGCTAGAAAGCGGGACGAGATAATGCTTGAGAATATTGTCCAAGCTTGTAATTGCTTGTTTGAGGTGATCGGGCAGAGGCGTACCGTTGGCGTGTTTTTTGCTCCCGTACTGGAGCTCGACGAGTAACGGCGCATAACGCTTGCGCTGGGTTTCGTACTGCTGGAGTAGATCGCTTGTCGTTTTGTAGGCGACGCTAAAATCGCGGACTTTTTCTTCCGTTTTCTTTCCCATCGTGCTCTCTCCTGGGGGGGTTAGTCGGGTAACTTTTTGATTGTCGATAGAGATTTTGCCAAAGTATTGTAGGCAAGTTTATAGCCGTCGAGCTTCTTTTTGGCTGGGGCTATTTTCTTTTCTGTCTCGATCATTTTTTTCTCGAATTTATTGACAAGATCGTCAATTTCTCTGGACATGAGGTCATCCTTATTTTTTACGGAAGGTATCTTTAATTTTTCGCCAGGTTGTCGGGTCTTTTTTGCTTTTGTCATCGACCCATTTATTGAGCGCAACAAGGCTGCGATTGGTTCGCATGAGTGCGCCATCAGCCTTAACCACCAGCGGCGGTAGCAGCTTTTGCATGATGTTTTCAATCTCGTTAAACGAGGCTTGCAAGGCAATCGGCACCGGCGCTGTATCGGGAACTTTTTGGCTGGCTTTTTTCAGGCGTGCAATTTGTGGCACGTACTTTCTGTTCAGGCTCTCGAATTCTTTGATATAACTCTGGCAGGCTTCGTAGTTTTCACGAAAGTCCTGGACTTTAGCTTCGGTTTTCTTTCCCATGGGAATACTCCTGCGTCGCGCGGCTAGTCGGGCATCTTTTTCAAGGTAGTGAGCGATTTGGTTAGGGCGTTATAGGCCTTCTTGTGACCTTCGAGGTTCTTAGTTATCTCGGTCATCTTTTCTTCCAGGCTATTGAGCTTGCGCTCGATAAGAGCAAGCGGTTTGTCTATTTTTTTGGTCATGAGGAGAGTGTGCTCAGTCTAAAAACAAAAAATCAATAATTGCGTGTATTATTTTTATTAATAACACGTAAAATATGAAGAAAGAGTTAATATCTTGCTCACGTTTGCGCTTGGGTGATTGGCTTGGATCACCTGGATCATTGAGAGGGGCCGCATAAGGCGGGCGCATCATGCTGCTGGTAGACCTAGATGGTATGACGCAGAGTATGACCGCTGGGCATCTTGTGGCATCCTAAGCGACAGCTATCCCGACGGAGATCACCACGGTGCTATGGATTGGAATAGGGGCGCTTGTCATCGTCCTTTTGTTACTTGTCTCGCGCGGGAGCGGCGCAAAACTTTTGCGCAATCTATTGATCGCTGGATTCGCCGCCCTTGCCCTTTATTTGGTGATGACCGGTCGCCTTTTGCCTGCGTTGGCGGCGGGCGGCTCTTTTTTTCTTGCGGCGTTGCGTTGGGGCGGCTTGCTTGCTCAGGTCATGCGCTTTTGGCAGCTGTTTTCTGGCGGGGGGCCGCTGACCTATTTTCAGGTCCACGGCGCACCGCCGCCGGTGGGCTTTGATGCAACCGTCCGGCGCGGTCCGTTCAAAGACCAGCGGCTTTCCCAGTTAAGCGAGTCCGATATTCAAGAGCTCATCGAGGAATGTGCCCGCGAGGCAGCGAATGATCTGCTCTCTCAGCGGTTTATTCAAGAGTACGCGCGCCGCCGGTTTGCAAGAGCAGGAGAAGCAGGCAAGGCGCGTACTGCAGGTCAAATGACTCGTACGCAAGCCTGTCAGATTCTTGGTGTGGCGCAAGATGCCTCAAAACAGGAGATCATCAAAGCCCATCGGCGATTGATGATGAAGCTGCACCCGGACCGCGGTGGGGAGGATCATCTCGCGGCCCTTATCAACGAAGCGAAGGATTGTTTGCTATGACCCAGATCGGTGTGTGTTATTACCCAGAACATTGGCCGCGTGAGCGATGGGCGCAAGACGCTGCGCAGATGGTGCAACTGGGGATCACCTGGGTGCGGATCGGTGAGTTCGCCTGGTCTTGCCTAGAGCCCGAACCTGGACGGTACGAATGGGCATGGCTGGATGAGGCAATGGAGATTCTTGCAAAGGCAGGGCTTAAGATCGTGCTCGGCACCCCGACGGCGACGCCACCAAAGTGGCTGATCGATCGCCACCCAGATATTTTGCCCGTCGACCCTTATGGCCGCCGCTTGGGCTTTGGTTCACGCCGTCACTATTGTCTGTCTAATCAAACCTACCGGCAGGCTTGTGCGCAGATTGTTACCGCTATTGCAACCCGCTATGGCGAGCACCCGGCCCTCGCAGGCTGGCAAATCGATAACGAATACGGCTGTCACGGCGGCGCGGACCATACCTATGCCCCGGCCGTACGGGACGGGTTTCGTCGTTGGCTCAAGGTGCGCTATCAGACCATCGATGCCCTCAATCAGGCCTGGGGTACCGTTTTTTGGAGCATGACCTATAACGATTTTGATCAGATCGATCTGCCGGCCCCCACGGTAGCAGAAACGGCACCGGCCCATCGGCTAGATTTCTATCGCTTCACCTCCCAAGAGGTCGTCGACTTTCAAAAAGTGCAGGTCGATGTCCTTCGGACCCACAGCCCGGGACGTTTTATCAGCCATAACTTTATGGGCTTTTCGCCGTCGGTGCGATTCGATCATTATCCGGTCGGCAAGGATATCGATGTGGCGACATGGGATAGCTATCCCCTGGGGTTTGCCGAGATGTGGCTCGATGAGCTTAGTGATGAGGCGCGTATCGAGTATGCGCGCACGGGGCATCCGGACGCGGCGGCGATGCATCACGATCTCTATCGTGCCGTGGGTCGTGGCCGTTTTTGGATCATGGAGCAGCAGCCCGGGCCGGTGAACTGGGCGCGTTGGAATCCCGCACCCGCCCCGGGGATGGTACGCCTATGGGCGATGGAGGCCGCCGCCCATGGCGCCGAGGTTGTCTCCTACTTTCGTTGGCGGCAGGTGCCCTTTGCGCAAGAGCATATGCATGCCGGCCTGCTCTATAGGGATGGTACGCGCGCACCGGGCGGGGATGAAGCGCAGCAAGCGGCGCGTGATCTGGCCATCCTGGCAGCGCACGAGACAAATCATGATCGCGCCGATGATCGGGTCAAGAATGCCCGCGCCGAAGTCGCGGAGGTCGCGATGGTGTTTGATTATCAGGCGGCGTGGGTCACTGCGATTGCACCGCACGGCCAGGATTTTCGTTATTTTGAGTTGTTTTTTCTATTTTATAACAACTTGCGCAGTCTGGGCTTGTCTATAGACATCATCCCCCCAGGAGAAGATCTGTCAGGCTATGCCTTGGTCGTCATTCCGACCATGCCCTTGATCGATGAGGCGCGGGTGCGCGCCCTTTCCTCGGCAGAACATATTCTCATCCTTGGTCCACGAACCGGGGCATACGACCCTAACTTTTCTATTCCAACCAACGGCGCACCGGGGGCATTGTATGATCTTATGGGCGTGCGTGTGCGCCGGTGTGAGAGTATGCGTCCAGGATTAACCCGGAGGGCTGTTTATCAAAACACAACCTATGACTTTCATCGTTGGACGGATTTTGCTGAGCCGGGGGCGGCGGATATCGAGCTGATCTTTACCGATGGCAGGCCGGCGATCACCCGCCATAAGCAATGCCTCTACCTAACAGCGTGGCCTGCGCCGGATTTTGCACGCGCGTGGCTCTTGGATGTGGCAAGGCAAGCCGGTCTTGATGTGCAGGTTCTTGCGGGCAGTTTGCGTCGCCGCCGGAGGAACGGGCTGATCTACTATTTGAATTATGGCGCTCAGCCCGTTAAGGCACCGATCCCGGCGGGGGCGGATATTGTACTCGGCGCACCCACCATCCCGCCTCACGATCTTACGGTGGTTAAAGATCCGGCGTGACGATTAGCGCGGATTATCATCGATGGTACCGAGGATTGTTTGATCAAAATCGATTACTGCCCCGGTCATAAGGCCGGACTCTTCGCTGGCGAGAAACATCACCGCACGGGCAATTTCATCGGGTTTAATCAGGCGACCAAAGGGCTGTTTGGCCTCACTTTTGGCCAACCAATCGGCAGACTGGTTGTGGTAGGTCCTTTGGATGTTGTTCTCGCCTGGGGAGTCGGTCCAGCCAATGTTTAGGCCGTTGATTCGCACGCGATCCCAACGCAGCGCGCCCGCCATGTTGCGAGTCAAGGTCGCCAGGGCCCCTTTAGAGGCGCAGTAGGCACTGATAAAGGGCTGTCCGCCATGGGCCGCGATTGAAATGATGTTCACGACCGTACCATGCTGCGCGCGTAGGGACGGCATGGCCCGCTGACATAGAAAAAAGGGTGCGCGGACGTTCACTGCAAACAGGCTATCAAAAAGCTCTTCACTGGTATCATCGATGGTGCCGCGATCGGTCTTACCGGCACAATTCACGAGCGAGTCTATAGGGCCAAAGGTCTCCAGCGCGCGATCGATGACGGCAAAACAATCCTTAACCCCGGCAAGATCGGCGGCGACAAACAAGGCCTCGGTCCCATGGTCTTTGAGTTTTGCAACCATCGCCTCGCCCTGTGCGGGGTTACGTCCGGTGATGGTCATTGCCCGCGCGCCGCGCTGGGCGGCGAGCAGGGCCACGGCCGCGCCGACTCCTTGGGTCGCGCCGGTGACCACCAGGTGTTTGCCTTCCATGGGACGCTCCATTTTCTATAAAATTGCGCTTTTCTACATACTGTGCGCGTTCATCGGCGCGAGGGGATTAAGCCCCTCGCGCCGTGTCTTGCGATGTAGGTGCGCTTATTGCATCAAGACTTTGTTAAACGAGCCGTCCGGATTCACGGTGGTAATCATATAAGAGCCAGTGACATCGCCATTGGCATCAAAGTTAATCTCACCGCTGGCGCCGACGTAGTCGATATCACTACCGGCGGCGATCAGGCCTTTGGCCTTAGACCATTCGCCGGGTAGGATTTTCGTGCCAGGTGGGCCTGCGACTTCACGCAGGGCGGCGGCGATTTTCCCGCGGTCAGCACTGCCTGCTTTTTCTATCGCGAGGCCCATGACAAAGGCAGCATCGTAGCCGTTGGCCACGTAGGGTCCGGTGGCGTTAATGCCCGCTTCTTCGGTGGCCATCAGATAGTTTTTATAAGCCGTGGCGGCGGTATCCGCCCCTGGGGTGGTGAAGACGGCTTTTTGCAGGTTTTCTGCGCCGATCTGCGAGACCATTTCTTCATGCACCATACCCTCGGCGGCGACGAAGGTATCAAACGAGCCAGTTTCAAGGGCATTCTTGATGATCGTCACGCCTGAGTTGCCATAGTAGGCAAACAGCACGAGAGCCTGGGCCCCGCCGCCGGACAGCGAGGCAACCTCCGAGCGATAGGACGCCTTGTCCGGTTCGTGCATGCTGTTGGCGGTAATCACACCACCCTTGGCGTAGTAGGCACTGATAAAGGACTCGGCGAGCGCAGAGTTATAGTCATCGCTGGCATAGGTGAGGGCGATTTGCTTAAAGCCTTTGCTGAGCGCGAGTTCGGCCAGCGCAACCCCTTGATAGGCGTCAGAGACGGCCGTGCGAAAAAAGGTGTCGTTATCATCCAGGCTACTGAGATTCGATGCCGACGCACTGTCAGACAAGGCAACGACGCCGCTGGGGATGGTGACCGATTGCACCATGCCCAAGGTGCCGCCCGAGCAGCTTGCACCGATCACGGCGACGACTTGGTTGACGTTGATGACCTTTTGCCCGGCATCCACCGCGGCCTTAGCATCGCAAGCAGAATCGCCGACCACCAGCTCATAGTGCTCGCCCACGAACAGGCCCCCTTGGTCATTGATCTGGTTCACAGCGAGCTCCCGGCCAGAACCCACATCGGCAATGAGGGCCGCGATAGGACCGGTGAACGCGCCGACAGAGCCGACCTTAACGGATTGGGCGTGGGCCGCGATGGTTGTGCCTGCGATCAGCAGACAAGCAGCGGTAGATAGTTTACTCATGAAGAGCCTCCTGTAATGTTGGGGCGGTTCTCGGGCACAATGCCTTGCGGGAACCTTTGGAGAATAATTTGCAGGGCAAGCCCTACGATAAAGATACGAACATGCGAAACCCTTAAGGCCAGGTCGCCGGGCAGTATTCCGGCGAGAATCTCTGTCATGGACCAAATCGCCCAGATCAAAAACGCCCCGAGGATGGCCCCACGGTTGCTCCCTGATCCGCCTGCGATCAACATGACCCACACCAAAAACGTGGTGGTGAGCGGATCGGTCGCGTTGGGACCGATAAACTTAAGATATTGGGCCAGGAAAGCGCCCGCAAGACCCATGAGAACGGCACCAAGAATAAAACTTTGGATACGCAGCTGTACGACGTCCTTACCGGCAGCCGCGGCGGCTTGTTCGTCATCACGAATCGCCGCGATCAGTCGTCCCCAAGGAGAGATATGGGCGCGCTCGAGCAACAGGTAGACGATGCTCACCACGGCAAGCACAAGAGCGAGGAAGGCAAGCTGATCCATCGGTGCCGGCAGAGACTCAAAGGCTTTGGGCACCTTCACAATCCCGCGCGCGCCGTTGGTGGCCCAGGATTCGTTCTTGAAGATCAGGCGCAAAATCTCGCCGATGCCGATGGTCGCAATCGCGAGATAGTCGGCGCGTAGGCGCAAACAGATGCGCGCCACGACCCAGGCCACGAGCCCCGAGAGGACCATGGCGGCAATCCCGCCGACGAGCAACGGCTGGTCAAAACCGCCCAGATGCAGGGGGCTGGGCGCGGTCGTGAGAATCGCACTCACATAGGCCCCGATGGCAACAAAGCCTGCTATACCGGCGTTAAACAGGCCGGTATAGCCCCATTGGATATTGAGCCCGAGCGAAAGCAGGGCGAAAATACCCCCCATGGTCAACAGGGTGATCCCGTAAAGGGCGAATCCGTAAAGCGAGTCCATTAAAATACCCGTCCTTTGCCAAGGCCCGCAGGCCGCCAGATCAGCATTACAACCATTACTGCAAAGGCAACACCGCCCTTATAGGCGGGCGAGATCAAAGGATCATCCCCCAGCCAGTGATAGACCGAGAGCTCTTCGGCAAGGCCGATGACAAGGCCGCCCGCCATGGCGCCATAGGGTTTGCCGATCCCGCCCAAAATTGCCGCCGCAAAAATCGGCAACAGCATGCGATAGCCCATCAGGGTATTGACGTCGGTATCGATGGCCAAAAACAACCCGGCGACCACGGCTAAGGTTGTGCTGATGATCCAGGTGGCGGCCACCACCCGCTCGGTGGCAATACCTGACAGGCGCGCCAGGATGGGATTGTCCGAGGTTGCGCGCATGGCCTTGCCGATCTTCGTGCGGGTGAGGATCAGGTGCAAGCCAACCATGAGCACAATCGCCGCACCAACGATCCAAAAGTGGCGCGGCACGATGCGGATCGCATCGAAAAATACCCACGGCTGTTGAATACCGGGGATCAGGGTGCGGTTGGCGACGCCCCAAATCAGCTGGATCGCCGAACGCAACATGAGCATGAAGCCAAAAGAGGCAATGAGCAGCACCACCGTCGGGGCCTGCCGTAAGGGCTTAAAGAACAAGCGATCACAGGCAAGGATGATGATGATCGTCAAGACTGCGGCGGGAATCCAGGCGACCACAGGCGGCATACCGACCAGGGCAACAAAGGTCCAGATGAAATAGGCGCCCAATGTCATCGTATCGCCATGGGCGAAGTTCGCGAAACGTAAAATGCCAAAGGTCAAGGAAATCCCCAAGGCCGCCAGCGCATAGATGCAGCCTACAACGATGCCGGGGATGAGGTAAAAATTGAAAAACTCGATCATGCCGCGCCCGCTAAGAAGCTTTTTGCAATGTCCCGATTTTCGCGAATCTCTCGCGCTGAGCCGTCAGCAAAGTTCTTGCCGTCCACCAGGACGTAAGCGCGATCAGCAATGGCGAGGGCCTGCTTGGCGTTTTGCTCGACCATCAAGATGGGCGTACCATTGTCGTGAATCCGGCGCACGATGGCAAAGGTCTGGTCTTGGTATTTCGGGCTGAGCCCTGCGGTGGGTTCATCGAGCAGCAAGACCTGGGGATTGCTCATCAAAGCTTTGCCCATGGCCACCATTTGTCGCTGGCCACCCGATAGGGTGCCCGCCTCGGCGCGGCGTTTCTCCGCGAGGTCGGGAAACAGCTCATAAATGCGCGCCAGACGCTCACCAATCGGGTCTTTTTCAAGGTAGGCCCCCATCTCCAGGTTTTCTTCTACGGTGAGGGTGGCAAAGACATTTTGGTTTTGCGGTACGTAGCTAATCCCGCGACTGACCACGCGGGAGGTGGCCATACCAGTGATGTCTTGCTTGCCTAGATGAATGGTACCGGCGCGGATGTCAATCAGGCCAAAGACCGCTTTCATCAACGTGGATTTACCCGCCCCGTTCGGCCCGATAATAACGACGACTTCCTTCGCGCCAAGGCGCAGATGAACGCCGTGCAAGATATCGGTGGCGCCATAGCCACCAGACAATGTTTCGATGGTGAGCAGGCTCATAGGGGGCTCATGCGGCGGTAGCACCGAAATAGGCATCCAACACGCGCGGGTCGGCCCGGACCTCGCCTATGGTGCCCCGGGTCAAAACAGCCCCCGCCGCCATGACCACCACCGGATCGCACAGGGATTCGATGACGGTCATATCGTGTTCGACGATGCAAAAGCTGTAGCCTTGGCTTTGGTTGAGTTGCTTGATTTTACTGATGAGCGTCTGCACCAGGGTAGGATTAACCCCGGCGCTGGGCTCATCCAGCAGGACCAGCTTGGGCGTGACCATCATCGCCCGACCAAGCTCCAACAGCTTTTTTTGTCCACCTGAGAGATTCATAGCGCGCACGTCGCGCACGGTCCCCAGGCCGAGAAAATCCAGCACCTCCTCAGCGCGGGCGATTATGGCTTGTTCTTGAGCCCGCACCTTAGACCAGCGCAACCAACTGTTGAGCAGGTTTTCTCCCCGTTGCCCCATAGGCGGAATCATGAGGTTTTCCAGTGCGGTCAAGCGCCCGTATTCCCGGGGGATTTGAAAGGTCCGCACGAGCCCCAGGCGAAAGAGCTTATGGGCAGGCATGCCGGTGATATCTTGCCCATCGAGGATAATACGCCCGCCATCAGGGGGGTGTGCCCCGGCAATCAGGTTAAACACGGTGGATTTTCCCGCGCCGTTGGGGCCGATCAGACCAGTAATCCCGCCGCGCTGGATCGAAAAACTGCAATCGCGCACGGCGGTAAGCCCGCCGAACGATTTGCGCAAGGAATCAACCTGCAAAAAAGGATCTGTTTTAGGCATAGGGGGTTGCAAAAGGGTACAAAAAATGAAGATGGTACCTGAACATCGAGTATGATAAAACAGGCCGCCCTTCCGTCCGAATCCCCATAAGAAGAGAGCGATGAAAAAAGTGACCCCTAAGGGGCATCCTAAGGGGCGTCTTAAAGGCCGTTCTGATGACCGTCCCAGCGACCGCGCCGTGCGACAGGGCTCGCCTGATCGACGTTTTGCCGGAAAAAAACAGCGCGCAGGTCCGTCTGTCAAAAAGCCGTCCCGTCGCCCTGTTGATCGGGCTACTGTGAAAACGAGCAGGGGCACAAAGCGAGCTTTATCGTCTCGGCCCTTCACGCGCGGGTCGGGCGGCAGCGCTGGATTGGGCGAGAGGCGAGATTCTAACGTTCGCAAAGCCCGCGTTGCACCCCGGGCGTCTGCCCGGTCGGCGCGATCATCGGCCAAGCCCGTACCACAAGTGCACTTTGATAAATCCTTGACCAGGCCGCCTCGTCCTTCGGTGCGCAAATCGGCGGCCAAAAGCACGGGGCTCTGGTTTTATGGTTATCACGCGGTGGCGGCGGCCATGGCCAATCCGGCGCGGACGGTCTTACGCTTATGCACAACGGCAGCGGGCAAGCGCATGCTCAACGACCGCGCCCTCGATACCACAAGGGCAGAGATTTTCAGCGCGGGGCTACTCAGTGGCTTACTACCCCCCGGCGCGGTGCACCAAGGAGTTGCGGTGCAGGTCCAGCCCCTTTCGGGCCCCTCATTCAAGGACCTTCTGATGCGGCCTAAGCTGCGCGTCGCCTTGCTTGATGGGGTTGAGGATCCGCAGAATCTGGGCACCCTTATTCGCTCGGCCGCAGTCTACGGCCTGGATGGGGTGCTGATGGCACGTCATCGTACGCCGCCCCTATCAGCCGCAGTGGCCAAAGCGTCAGCGGGGGCATTGGAGCGCGTCCCCATCATACGGGTTGGTAACATCGCCCAAGCCATTCGCGATATGCAAGCGACTGGGGTGCGGGTCGTGGGTCTTGCGCAAGAGGCATCACCCTTAGGCGTGGATGATCTTTGTGATGATCGTTTGGCAGTGGTGATCGGCGGCGAAGCTAAGGGTCTGCGGCCTTTAACCCGCCAAAGCTGTGATGGGTTGCTTGGGCTTGGCGGCGAGGCTGAGTTTGCTAGTCTGAATGCCGCCCAGGCGGCGAGCATTGCCTTTTTCATGATGCGCCAGAGAAATATCAAAAAATAGAGAGCTGTGATGCCCAAAAAAGATAGAAAACCAAACTTAGAAAAATCTGCATCAATGAGAATTGCGCTGGTGACCGGGGGCGGCTCTGGTATCGGTCAAGCGGCGGCCTTGGCCCTGCACAAAGCGGGCTATCAGGTTATCATCACCGGACGACGCGCCGATGCACTCGAACAAACTGCCGTTCAGGCGAAGACAGGCCATCCCCCGATCATCACGCACCCGGCTGATGTCACCAAAGACGATGACGTTACGATGCTTTTTGCGGCAATAGAAAAAGACCATAGCCGGTTGGATGTGCTTTTTAATAATGCTGGGATCAGTGCGCCCGCCGTGCCGCCCGATGAATTGGCCATAGACGACTGGCATGCGTGTGTGGCGGTAAATCTCACAGGCGCTTTTCTATGTGCGCGTGCAGCCTTTGGTTTGATGCGCCGGCAACGTCCTCAAGGCGGACGGATTATCAACAATGGGTCGATCTCCGCCCAAACACCGCGCCCCAACAGTGCACCCTATACCGCCACCAAGCACGCGATCACGGGCCTGACGAAGTCTCTCGCCCTCGATGGTCGGGCTTATCACATTGCCTGCAGCCAACTGGATATCGGCAACGCAGGTACGGACATGACCCAAACTATGCGCCGCGGCATCGCCCAAGCCGATGGCAGCATCCGCCCTGAGCCCACCTTTGATCGCCACCAATGCGGTAAGGCGGTGGTGTATATGGCAAACCTGCCGCTGGAGGCCAACATCTTGCAGATGACTCTGATGGCCACCACCATGCCACTGGTGGGGCGCGGCTAGGGTTGGTCGCGGCTTTATACCCTGCAAGGGCGGTGATAAGATGCGCTATCACGTTAAACCCAGAGCTTAACCAAAACTTTGAAAACCCCGTTCATGTCCGCCACGCAAGCCACCTGTCTGATCGATTGCCACAACGACCTTGGTGAGGGACTCGCTTGGGATGCCGCCAGGCAAACCCTGTGGTGGGTCGATATCTCTGGGCAACAGATTCACCGTCTTGCGCAAGAGGTCCATACTTTTTGGGATGTGCCGGTCATGCCGTCTGCGCTTGCGCCACGCCGCTCGGGCGGGGTCATTGTCGCCGCCCACGGCGGACTTTATACCTTTACCCCGGATGAGGGAACTGGCCTGGCTTTTGAGCAGGCGGTGGAGATCGATCTGCCCTTTAACCGCAGCAACGACGGCGGCGCCGACCCGCAAGGGCGTTTTTGGTTTGGTACCATGCAAAACAATCTTGCGCCTGATAAGAACCCGGTAAGCATCGCAGACGACCAAGGCACCCTCTATCGCAGAGAGAAGAACGGCGCCATCACCCCAGTTATCAAGGGGCTTGGTATTCCCAACACCCTGTGCTGGTTTGAAGATCGTTTCTATTTCGGTGATTCCATGCAAGGCGTGATCCGGTGCTATACCTATGACCCCATCGATGGCCATTTAAGCGATGGCCGGGACTTTATTCACTATGACCGGGGGGTTCCCGATGGCTCTGCCATCGATGCCCAGGGCTATCTGTGGAACGCGCGGTGGGGTGGCGGATGCGTCGCTCGCTTTGCCCCGGATGGGTCTGTGGATCGGATCATCGATGTGCCGGTGCCCAACGTAACGAACTGCTGTTTTGGCGGGCCGGACCTGACGACCTTGTATATCACCACCGCAGCGCGAGAAACACCGAACGCCCCGGCGCAAGCCGGTGGTTTGTTTGCCGTGCAAACAGACATTAAAGGAATGGCTGATGCTACGTGTGATGATTAAGCCTGTCTTAGGTGTATGGTTTTCTATTTTTTATCTTAAGACCGCCATCAAAACGATAGCTGTAGTAACCCTCACGATGGGCGCGATAGGAAACTCTGTCATGGGGCATGCCCAGACCGGCACAGAAGTGGACCAAGTCGCAGAAATCTATCAGGTGAGCGGGATCGCTGTGGATGAGCAGGCACAAACCACCGTGCTCGCGCAAGAAGCCGCCTTTGCAGGGGCGCGGGCGATGGCCTTTATGCGCCTTTTAGGCCGGCTGGCCGGAGCCGAGGCCGCCCGTACCTATGGTACCCCGCCGCGCGATGAGCTCGATACGTTGATCGAGAGCCTGCAGGTCGAGTCCGAACAAACTGGCCCTGGCCGATATATCGGCACCTTTACGGTTGTCTTTGATCCCCAGGCGGTGCGGGTGTGGTTGGCGCGTTCGGGGATCGCTTACACCGAGCTTGCTGCCGAGAAGGTGGTGGTGGCGCCGTTGCTCAATATCGGCGGCGATCAGTTCAAACTCTGGCAACCGCCGAATGATTGGTATGACGCCTGGCTTCGTCGCTCGAAAGAGCCCGGACTCGTGCCCTTTATCATCCCCCTGCCAGAACTTAGCACCATCACGGCTCTCTCGTCCCGGCAAGCCGTGATCGGTGATCGCCTGGCTTTAGAGCGTCTGGCGCAAGCGCATGATGCGCGCACGGTGCTGGTGGCGACCCTCACCCCGCGGCCCCGGCAAGAATACCTGCTTGGTTTGCGCTGGTATGGCGGCGTCTTGGACGGCCAGTCGCAAGTCATGACTCTGACCGGTGATTACGAAGGGGCAGCCGCGCGCGCGGTGAAGGCCACCGAGGACCTCTGGCGGGAGGTCACCTCGCGCCCAGGCGGGGGTGGCTTCCAGACCATTGTCACGGTCGTGATTGATCGGCCAACAATTTGGTTTGATATTCTGCCCGCTTTGCGCAATCTTGAGCCGACCGTATCGAGCCGGATTCTCGCCATGACCTATCGCCGGGCTCATCTTGCGCTCACCCATGGGATGGATGTGGGGCAATTGCGCTCGCTCTTAGAACAGCAGGGGCTGAGGCTCACACGAGGTTCGCAAACCCAAGGAGGGACACAGATCTATCAACTTTCCCTCGTTTCTTTGGGGCTTTAGGCGGACCGGTTTGCGGATTTTTCAATGTCACAAGCAACGTCACAAGCAACCCAACATATAGGCAGATGGCTGGTCGTTCTCGCGCTCGTCCTTGCGGTATTGTACGCTTTGAGCGATGTGGTGGCACCCTTTTTTGCTGCTTTGGCGATTGCCTATCTGCTCGATCCGCTTGCGGACCGGCTCGAGGCGTTGCGCGTGCCGCGCGTCATCGCTGCGTTTGGCATTTTAGTCGGCCTTGTGATGATTATCGGTTTGCTTGGATGGTTGTTGTTCCCGCAATTGGTGCGAGAATTGAGTGAGTTGATTGCTACCATTCCCACCTACACGAGCCGGCTGGATCGTTTGCTTGCAGAGCAGACCAGTGGCGATCTGCAAGCCCAGATCAAACTCCTTGCCAGGCAGTATACCGGCGAGATTCTTAGCTGGCTCAACAAAGCAATTCAGGCCCTAGTCCGCTCTAGCCTAACGGTGTTTGATTTTCTTGCGATTCTTGTGATTACACCGATCGTTGTTTTCTATCTTTTGTGTGATTGGGATCGTCTGGTGGCGGGTATCGATGGCTATCTGCCGAAAAAGCATCAGCCGCTAATCCGTGAGATTGCCAACGAAACCCACAAGACGCTTGGCGCGTTTGTGCGGGGTCAGCTCCTTGTTTGTTTGGTTCTCGCAATTGGTTATGCTGCGGCCCTTAAGATCGTAGGCTTGCCCTTTGGTATGGTTGTCGGCTTATTTTCTGGCTTACTCTCGTTTATTCCTTTTATCGGTAGTTTAGGCGGGCTGATTATCGGTACCGGGATTGCGATGGTCAGTTTTGATTATTGGGTTATGTGGCTAGTGGTCGCAGTCATCTTTATGGTTGGCCAGTTTATCGAGGGCAATATCCTCACTCCGCGGTTGATGGGGCAGGCGGTGCGGCTCCATCCGGTGTGGATCATCTTTGCTCTGCTTGCGGGCGGCCAGCTGCTTGGCTTTACGGGCTTTTTGATTGCCGTGCCTGCGGCGGCCGTGATCGGCGTGCTTGTTCGGCGCGGTCTGCTGGCCTATCAAAACAGCGATCTCTATCGCTTATAAGGATACGGGGCGCGGTCATGACTCGCCAATTGACCCTTCCGCTGAGAATCAAGACCGCCGCAGGGTTTATCGACACCCCGGCCCATCGTCTGGCCATTCAGGCCCTCGCGAACACGTCTTGGCAGATGGCTTATTTGTTTGGTCCGCCCGCAAGCGGCAAGAGCCATCTCGCGCACCAGTGGGCAACCCAAAACGGTGGCGCATGGGTTTTTGATATCAGTCAATTAGAAAGCCATAATCCGACCGAGATTATCGATATCTATCCGATGGTGGTGATAGAAAACGCCATCGAGGCGGTCGGCGAAAAAGATGATCTTCTGCTTCATTGGATGAACGCGGTGCTTAATGGCTCGGGTCGCTTGTTGCTCACCGATCGTTTGCCGCCCGCGCAATGGCCCAAAGGGTTGCCGGATTTGATTTCCCGCTTGCGCTTGTGTGTTTTTATTGAGATTGATGACCCTGATGACGAGACCCTGGCGCTTTTACTCAAGCATTATTTTGATATGCGTCAATTGCGAGTCAGCGACCGGGTGCAGAGTTCTATTCTGCGGCGGATCGAGCGCAGTTATCTCAGTGTCGCCAAGATCACGGCTGAGCTTGACCGCTTGGGCTTAGAGCAAGGTGCGCCGATCACCCTTGCCATGGCGCAAGATATCTTAAGCGGTTAGGCATTGCCATCGATATCATGGGTCATAAGACCAGTGCGTTCGACGAGCTGGGTCCAGTTTTCTATCTCATAGATAAGGCGCAGACAGCGCGATGGGGAAAACCCGCCTATCGCAGTGTTCTCGCATAGCCGCGCGGCCACCATAGAGATGGTCGGGTTATGGCCGACCACCATCGCCGTATGAGCCCAATCGGGAAATTCTCGAATCATGGCGATGATATCATCGTCGCTGCCACTACGAATGGGATCACAACAGGCATAAGCGGGCTCTTTTTCAAGAGCGATGATGATCTGGCGGGCGGTTTGCTGGGTGCGCACCGCCACCGAGCTTGCCAAGTAATCGATATCCCCCAGCTGTGCAACAGCCTGGCCGACGTTGCTCGCTTGGGTCATACCGGCACAGGAGAGAGCCCGTTCACGGTCATTGGTGGTTTGGTTTTCAGCGTCAGCATGGCGAACAAGAAAAAGTGTCTTCATAATAAAAGTATAGAAAAAATGATAGACTATATGGATTAAACTATATCTACTAAAACATATCGAGGGCGAATTTAGCGTCTTCGGACATTTTGCTGGGCTCCCACGGCGGATCCCAAATAAGCGAAACGTTGACCTGGCGTACGCCGTCCACCAAGGCAACGGCGTCGTGCACATTTTGCGGGATGAGCTCGGCAACAGGACAGTTCGGGGTCGTGAGCGTCATATCGATGGTCACCAGGCCGTTGTCCTCCACCTCACAGCGATAGATCAAGCCCAAGTCGTATATGTTGACGGGGATCTCTGGATCGTGAACGCTGCGCAAGGCTTGGATCACCGCATTATGGAGCGGATTTTCGGGTGCATCATCTTTTTCTTGCACCCATTTAATCAGATCGATGGTCATGGTTCCTCACTTGTGCACGCCCATTGACGCGTCAATTGATTTGGTTATTCAGTAGAGACTTCCTCAACATTATCCAAGGCTGCTTGCAAGGTATGCCAGGCCAGGGTTGCGCACTTCACCCGGGTCGGGAACATGCGCACCCCAGAAAGGGCCGTTAAACGAATGCGATCATCCTCATCGATGGCATCATTGGGCTCGTCTCGCACGCCGGTGGCAAGGTCCTTGGTTTCGCTCACCAACGTGATGACCTGCGCCTTGGATTTATCGCGCACCATCTCGCTCATGATTGATGCTGAGGCGATACAAATTGCGCAACCTTGCCCAGTAAAATGACAACCTTGCAGATGATCGTCAGTATTCACGTTAAGATAGACAACCAACTGGTCGCCGCAGACTGGATTGTATCCGGCGGCCTTGTGGGTGTAGGTCTGCGGCTGAGCAAAGTTACGTGGACTCTTGCCGTGATCTAAGATCAGCTCTTGATAGATGGCGCGCAGATCATCCAGACTCATAGCAAGATACTCACGGCTCTACACTCACGCAAAAAACTTGCGCGTTTCGGTCAACGCCACGATCAGCGTATCGATATCTTGCTGGCTATTATACATCGCGAGCGAGGCGCGCACTGTACCGGGCAGGCCAAAACGCTGCATGACCGGCTCGGCGCAGTGGTGGCCCGCGCGGATGGCGACGCCCTGATGGTCTAAGAAGGTCGCAACATCATGGGGATGAATATCATCCAAGCAGAACGAGACAATCCCATGGCTG
Organism: Pseudomonadota bacterium; assembly: GCA_039028835.1. Classification (GTDB taxonomy): domain Bacteria; phylum Pseudomonadota; class Alphaproteobacteria; order JBCCHK01; family JBCCHK01; genus JBCCHK01. Next base: position 64,236 of record JBCCHK010000006.1, on the reverse strand, counting down.
TGATCACGTCCTATAAGGCGGATGCCCTCAAGCTCGCGCAACTTTTTTGCGGCATAGACGGTCAATGCGCGCTCGTGGGCATGAATATTTTTCCGGCCAACCGCGTTTATATAGTCAAGGGCGGCGCCCAGGCCAATGGCTTGGGCAATCGGCGGGGTGCCTGCCTCAAACTTGGCAGGCGGCGGGGCGAAAGTGCTGCCCGTAAGACTGACCGAGCGAATCATCTCCCCGCCGCTTTGATAGGGCGGCATACTCTCAAGATGCTCTTGTTTAGCCCACAGCGCACCAATACCGGACGGGCCATATAATTTATGTCCTGTGATGATATAGAAATCACAGCCCATATCTTTAAGATTCACATCTTCATGCACCGCGCCTTGGCAGCCGTCGATGAGAATCGGTACCTTGCGCGACTGGGCGAAAGCCGTCGCAGTTTCGATATCCGTGCGCATCCCCAGTGCATTAGAAATATGCGTGATTGCAATCAAGCGCGTTTTTTGGTCGCACAAGGACTCCAGCTGGTCAAGCTCAATGTGCCCGTCATCGTCGATCGGGATGGGCCGAATTTCAACACCGCGCCGCTCGCTGAGGATCTGCCATGGCACGATATTAGAATGATGCTCCGCGCCGGAGATAATCACGTTATCGCCAGAGTGCATCCGCTCGCCAAAGCTGGAGGCAACCAGGTTAATCGCTTCACTGCCATTGCGAGTCCAGATGATATCTTGAGCGCGGGGTGCGCCAAGAAAATCCGCGAGGGTCTGCCGAGCGTGCTCGTAGGCGTCGGTGGCCGCTTCGCTCAGGCTGTGCAATCCACGATGAACGTTGGCATAGTCATGGCGATAAAGGTGGTCGATTCTCTCGAGCACCGCCAGGGGTTTTTGTGCCGAGGCTGCATTATCCAAATAGACAAGATCGACCCCGCCGTTTCGCTCATTGTGCAGTTTACGCGAGAGGATCGGAAATTGTGCCCTGATCTTTGGCAAATCATAGTCATTAAGGGGGCTGGTGTGCATCATAGCAAGGGCAGAGTAGATATCAGGGGATAGATATTAAAAACTTTGAGCGAGTCGTTCAACGGCCTGGTCAGCAGCCTGGGTGACCCGGGCGCGAGCATCGTCATCAGTAATTTCATCTATCGCGGTGTGCACGAAGCCCTTGATGAGCATCTGCCGTGCTTGAGATATATAAATACCGCGTGCCCGAAGGTAGAAAAGGGCATCTTTATCCAATTCCCCCACTGTTGCGCCGTGGCTACACTTCACATCATCAGCATAGATTTCTAACTCGGGTTTGTGATCGATTTCCGCTTGCTTGGAGAGTAGCAAGCCCCGCGACATTTGATACCCATCGGTCTGCTGTGCGGTTCTGTGAACATGAATCTTACCTTGGGTGGCAATGCGCCCCTTATCGCTGGCGATTGAATAGAAAACACTGCGCGAGGTACAGCTGGGCGCGATATGCTCCACCAGGCTGGTGTTATCGACGTGAGCGCGGGTGATGCTGCAGCCGCTAATGCGTGCATCTCCGCCCGCGCCTGCAAGGCGTGCGTGGGTCTCGTTAATCAGCAACTGGCCGCGCAGGTTGGCGGTAAAACTACGGCAAGTGGCACGTTCGGGGATTGTAATGACATCATTGGTGGCCAGCATGGCAAGCGCGGGTGCATCGATGATCCGCTGGCGGTTTACGCGCGCGCCGGGGGCAAGGGTCATCATCAACCCTGGGCATGCCAGGTGGCCGGTTGGCGTTTCTGGCGAGAGAAAAATCTCATCGATCTGGGCCTCACCGGCAATCTCAATCATGCCGCAGGAAAATGCCGCTGTAGGTTGATCACCAGCAATCACATGCACGATTGTCAGGTGGGTGTTTTTATGAAGGGCTAGGGAAAAAGGTGCATCGCTTAGGGCAATGCTGAGCTCGGCAAAACAGTTACCGGTCACCGCAGGGGGGGTGGTTGGTATCGAGAGTAGGTTTTCTACATCGTGCGAGGTATCGGGATCGATGACGCCGTTATGAAGCACGAGCCGGGGGGTAGCAATGGCCTCGATCTTTTTGGCAAGCGGTGCAGGCAACGGCGTGCGCGCTGGTTGGAGGATAAAGGTCTGATCGGTGAGGGCTTTGCTTGGATTGGTGTACTTCCAACGCTCCATGCGCGGGTGCGGCAGACCATGGTCGTCAAAACGTTGCAAAGCCGCGCGTTGTGCATCGCTGCGGGCTTTGCTCAAAACATCCGCGAGGGGCTGCGAGAAATTCAGCAATGCAGGCATCAGCTCCCCATGATTCCGGCATATCCCTTGGCCTCTAGCTCTTCGGCCAGGGTTTTGTCACCAGACTTGGCAATCGCGCCTTGACTCATGATGTGAACCGCATCGGGAACGATGAAACGCAACAGACGTTGATAGTGGGTGATAATTAAGAAAGCGCGGTCTTTGTTGCGCAGGCGATTCACCCCTTCCGCCACCGACTGTAAGGCATCGATATCAAGGCCACTGTCGGTTTCGTCCATCACCACGAACGTCGGCGCGAGCAAAGCAAGCTGCAGGATTTCAGCGCGTTTTTTCTCGCCACCAGAAAAGCCGGTGTTAATAGGTCGCTTGAGCAGGTCATGGGGGATAGAAAGATCATCACAGGTCTGGCGGATTAACTTACCAAAAGTTAAGGCATCGGTCTCACTTTTGCCTTGGTGCGCGCGATGGGTGTTATACGCTGTGCGCAAAAAGGTCATGGTGCCAACCCCGGGGATTTCCATCGGGTACTGAAAGGCGAGAAAAATCCCCAACAAAGAGCGTTCTTCAGGCTCTAAATCGAGAACATTTTGATCATTAAGGGTCACCGTCCCCTCGGTAACATCATAGCCATCTTTTCCAGCGATCACGTGGGCGAGGGTGGATTTACCCGCGCCGTTGGGACCCATAATGGCACTGACCTCGCCGGCCTTAACATCAAGGGTAAAGTTTTTCAGGATCGGTTTATTGTCGACCTGAACGCAGAGATTCTTTATCGATAGCATAGAAATAATCTTTAGTTAGCCAACGCTGCCCTCAAGGCTTATTGCGACTAACCGCTGGGCTTCGACCGCAAACTCCATCGGTAATTCTTGCAGTACCTCGCGGCAAAAGCCATTGACGATCAGGGCCACCGCGGTTTCGGGATCGAGCCCACGCTGTTGACAATAGAAAAGTTGGTCTTCGTTGATTTTAGAGGTCGAGGCCTCGTGCTCGGCATCAGCACTTGGATTGCGCACTTCGATATAAGGGACGGTGTGCGCGCCGCATTGATCGCCGATCAATAGGCTATCGCATTGGGTAAAGTTGCGGGCTGTGAGGGCTGTCGGCGCAAAACGGACCTGGCCACGATAGGTGTTATCTGATCGTCCTGAGGCGATGCCTTTTGAGATGATACGCGAGCGCGTGTTTTTACCGATATGAATCATCTTGGTACCGGTGTCAGCCTGTTGGCGGTTGCCGGTAATCGCCACCGAGTAGAACGCCCCTTGGGACTCGTCCCCTTGCAAGATACAGCTTGGGTATTTCCAGGTAATAGCGGAGCCAGTTTCTATTTGGGTCCACGATACTTTTGATTTTCTACCCCGACAGGCGGCGCGCTTGGTGACAAAGTTATAAATGCCGCCGCGTCCGTCCTTATCCCCAGGATACCAATTTTGTACGGTGGAATATTTGATCTCAGCCTCATCCAATGCCACGAGCTCGACCACCGCCGCATGCAGTTGATTTTCATCACGCATGGGCGCGGTGCAGCCCTCAAGGTAGCTGACGTAGGATTGTGTATCGGCGATAATCAGAGTGCGCTCAAACTGGCCGGTGTTTTGCGCGTTGATCCGAAAATAGGTCGATAACTCCATTGGGCAGGTCACACCTGGCGGCACATAGACAAAAGACCCATCGGTGAAGACCGCAGAATTAAGGGTGGCAAAGAAGTTATCTTCCCGCGGCACGACAGAGCCCAGGTATTTACGGACAAGGTCAGGGTGTTCTTGCACGGCCTGCGAGATAGGGCAGAAAATCACCCCAGCTTCGTGCAGCTTTTCTTTGAAGGTGGTGGCGACCGACACGCTGTCAAACACCGCGTCCACGGCAACGACGCCCGCAAGGATTTTCTGCTCGCTTAACGGGATGCCGAGTTTTTCATAGGTCGCGAGAATCTCGGGATCAACCTCGTCCAGGCTTTTCGGCTTGGGTTTGCCCGAGGGTGCGGCGTAGTAATAGGACTCTTGATAATCGATGGGATCGTAGGTGAGCTTGCCCCAGTTCGGTTCTTTCATCCGCTTAAAGTTACGCAACGCGCCAAGCCGCCATTCCAACAGCCACTCGGGTTCTTCGTTTTTACTGGAAATCAGGTGCACGGTGTCTTCACTCAAGCCTTTGCCCAAGCGATCTTGCGCGACATCGGTGGAAAAGCCGTACTGGTATCCCTCTTGCAGGGATTGGACTTGTTCGATGGTTTCGTGCGTGGCCGCCATAACAAACTCGTTCGTCTTTCTTTTTTTGTTGCTCTGTTGTCTTACACAGATTTTTGGTCATAAAAACACGATACGACCAAAAAACGCGGGTGCGCAAAGGCCATACGTGTCTAGAAGAATTAAAGGCAGAACCCCATCATAGCACCGTTAGGGGCGGGATTCCATATCTGATCGGCCCTTCGTGCGTTATTGCCCTGTCGGCTGAAACAACAGCATCGGCGGGCGGGTGGTGGTAGCATAATCTTGCGGTTTGGCCATCTCGATCATCGCGCCCTCACGCCAGAGTTCAAGCTGGTCGTTATCGTGCCTTGAGAGCACGTTGCCCGACTGGCCGCCTGCAATGATAAAGCGTGAGCGATCCAAATCTGCTAGATCGAAGATCACCCGCAGGGCGGCGCCGTGTGTGTGGCGCAGGTCTTCATCGATGTCCCCGCGATTGAGCGTGAAAGGTCCCCCGGGGCTGGAGGCAGATTCGTCGGTCAGCCACGCCAGGATTGGCACACGCGAGAACAGGGTATGGGGCTGAGGGGCCTTGTGGCGATCGCCCCAACGCCATTTGGTGAAGTTGCGGCCGTATTGTGCCGTTAGTGTATCCAAGGTATCGCGCAATGCGGTCATGGCAATGTCATCACACGTCTCATTGCGCTCGGTGGTGACATCATCGCACCAGACTGGCTCGTAGCGCATGAGGTGATCGAGGACCGTTGGGTTGGGATGATCCAAGCCTTGCGCCGCCTCGCCGAGTTCATCACCGTAAAGATGTTGGGCAAGCTCGATCATCCAGATCATGAAAATGAGCGGTTCGGGACGATCTGGGTCCATCGTTTGATCCCACAAGCGCAGGGCGAGTAACACGTCGGTAACGGTTTGGTCGGCTGAGGTGGTATCGATAAGATGTGTGAGCAAGACACGCGCCGCGAGAGACACGTGATCCAGCTGGATCGCCTGAGCCTCGTCCATCCCGATCGGTGTTGGCCCGGCGAGCAACTCGGCCAGCCGCTGTGCCCGGTAAGGGGCCTCGAAGGTATGAGCGACTGTGATCTCTTGGGTGTTGATATTTTCGTTGGCGTTCATGATGAGCGTCTGGGTCCCTGGCGGGATGTTCGGAAGCTGTTCAAAACTCACCCACCCTTGCCAGTCATAGGTGTCCACCCAACCCGGCTTGGGCAAGAAACCATCGCCATCCAAGCGCTTGGGGGTCGTGCCTGCAACCTGAAAGGCAAGGCGGCCTTGGGTGTCGGCGAGGACAAAATTGAGATGCGGCGTGGTCCAGGAGGTTAACAGTTCCACGAAGAACTCAATCGTCGGGCTTAATCCCATCTTCATCGCGGTGCGCGCTGTGGTGTCCACGTCTTTAAGCGGGACGAACGAGAGGGCGATGGCAACATCCGGGGCGGTGCCCAGGTCCATCACATCCGAAATCAGCGGGCCGTGCGGCGATACCCGCACGGTAAGGGTTTCCGGGTCTTGCCCTTTGATGGCGATGACCTCCTCAAAGGTCACCAGGTCAATGGCACCGGTGGGGGTGAGCACGCGCCCATCACCATCGAGTCGCTCGATGAAAAGGTCCTGTTGGTCGCCATGGGTTGCCGTGATCCCCCACGCCAGGTGGCGGTTGTGGCCGATCAGCACGGCAGGGATGCCCGGCATGGTGGCGCCGACGATGCTGTGAGTGGGGGTGTGCAAACCCGTCAGGTACCACACAGCCGGGGTGGAGAGCTCCAGGTGGGTGTCGTTGGCAAGAATCGGGCGGCCGCTTTTGCTCCGCGAGCCGGTAACGGCAAACACGTTAGAGGCGGTGTTGCCGGTTAGCGCATGGCCGTGCCAGTGCTGGGTCAGCGCGCCGACCGGGTCATCGCCATGCCAACGCACCATGCCCGCCGCCGCCGCATAGGGATTGAGCTCACTTACGGGCATGATGTCGACCTCAGGTAATAAGGTGCTCAGAAGGTCAAGGCCGTGGTCTTCGACGATGCGAGCCCGGGCAATCTCCTGTGAGAAGTCGGCGGAAAGGCTGAGGGCCATGATTTTGCCAATCAGCAGGCTATCGATGTTCTCCCATGGGTCGGGGCGGTAGCCAAGCAAAAGAAACTCAGGCGAGAGCACCGGGTCTTGTGCCAGAAAGGCGTTGATGCCGTCACGATAGGACTCAAGCAAGCCCAGTTCCTCCTCAGAGAGGAAGAACAGGTCACGCTCGGCGCTGGCAGTCAGCTGTAAGGTGCGCATGAACCGATCGATCCCCAAGGTCGCAGAGCCGATGACCTCGGAGAGGGTGCCGCGGCCAACCCGGCGGCTCATGTCCATCTGCCACAGGCGATCCTGGGCATGAAGAAAACCCAAGGCAAACAGGGCATCATCATAGTGGCCAGCGAAAATATGGCCAATGCTGTAGTCATCGCGAAAAACCGTTGTCGCAGATGAGAGGCGGTCATGCGATAGGGTTTGCTTAGGCGCGGGCAGATTGCCATGGAGCCAGCCGACCACCCCGAGGGGTAGGGCTATGATGACGGCCACCAGCCACGCAAGGGCGATCCAAACCCACCTGCGCCGTTTCGTCGGGGGTGTGAGATGAGGATGATCCGGAGTCATAGGGCTATTGTAGGGTCATCATGAGGGGGACAAGAGGTCTAAAACGTCGCTCACGGCGGTGGCCATGGATACCCCAGGGGTGAAGATTTTCGCAACCCCGCTACGATACAAGGCGTCATGGTCCTTGGGCGGGATGATGCCGCCGCACACGGTGAGCGCGGGGCTGCTCAGGCGCTTGAGCTCAGTGACCAACTCAGGCACCAAAGTCATGTGCCCCGCAGCTTGGGAGGAGATGCCCACGACATGGACATCATTGTCCACGGCCTGGCGTGCGGTTTCCGCTGGGGTTTGGAACAGCGGTCCGATATCCACGTCAAAGCCCATATCGGCAAAGGCCGCGCCAATGATCTTGGCGCCACGGTCATGGCCGTCCTGGCCGAGTTTGGCGACGAGAATCCGAGGTCGGCGACCAGTACGCTCGGTAAAGTGCTTCACCCGTTGGTGGAGCGCGCTTAAGTCATGATTTTGCCTGATGTGCGATTGCCATAGCCCCGTAACCAAGGATGGCGTTGCTTGGTGTCGGCCAAACACGTCTTGCAGGGCCCCGGACATCTCCCCGATGGTGGCGCGCGCGGCGGCGGCTTCGATGGCCGCAGGCATCAAAGGGGCTTGTTTTTTTGCCGCAACCCCACGCAAACGGTCCAGCGCGGCGGTGACTTGGGTCTCATCGCGCTGGTCGCGCAGACGCGTGAGTTTATCGATCTGGGCTTGTCGTACGGCGGTGTTATCGATGGTTCGTTGGGGAATATCTTGCGGGTCCTCAGCGGAAAAGGCGTTCACGCCCACCAGCAGGTCTTCACCGCTGTCGACGCGGATTTGCCGAGCCAGGGCACTTTTTTCGATGTGGTTTTTGGGAATGCCCGCGTGGATCGCGCGCACCATGCCACCTGCCTCATCCACTTCCCTAAGCAGGTCCTCGGCTTTGCTTAGCAGCTGATCGGTCAGGTATTCGATATAATAAGAGCCTCCCAAGGGGTCGGCCACCCGGGTCATTCCGGCCTCGTGCGCAAGAATATGCTGGGTCGCGCGGGCGGTATGGGCGGCCAGGTCGCTCGGTAAGGCTAAGGCCTCATCAAAGCCGTTGGTATGCAGGCTTTGGGTTCCCCCCAGCACAGCGGCAAGAGCCTCGATGGTGGTGCGGATGATGTTGTTCATCGGATCCTGGGCAGTCAGGGATACACCGGAGGTTTGACAATGCGTCTTGAGCATCCAACTGCGAGGGTTTTGCGCCGCAAAATCGTCCTTCATGCGGCGCGCCCACAACACGCGCGCCGCACGCAGCTTGGCGACCTCCATAAAGAGGTTCATGCCGATGCCAAAGAAAAAGGATAGGCGCGGGGCGAAGTCATCGACCGCCAAGCCACGTGCTTGGGCGGCCTTAACGTAGGCCAGGCCGTTGCCGATAGTGTAAGCCAGCTCCTGCACGGCCGTCGCCCCGGCCTCTTGCATGTGGTAGCCGCTGATGGAAATCGGATGAAACTGCGGCATGACCTGGGTGGCATAGGTGATGATATCGGCGGTAATCCGCATGGAGTCTTCCACCGGATAGATGTAAGTGTTGCGCACCAAAAACTCTTTAAGGATGTCGTTTTGAATGGTACCGCGTAGGTTTTTAGGATCGACCCCTTGGGTTTGCCCGGCGACGATAAAACACGCCAAAATCGGCAAGGCGGCTCCGTTCATAGTCATGGATACCGACACGTCCGCCAACGGCACCCCGTCAAACAGGTCGATCATGTCTTGGGCGCTGTCGATGGCGACGCCGGCCTTGCCGACATCACCCGCCACGCGCGGATGATCGCTGTCATAGCCGCGATGGGTGGGTAAATCAAAAGCGACCGATAGCCCCGTCTGGCCACCGCGCAAGGCTTGCTTGTAAAAGGCGTTGGACTCCTCAGGGGTAGAAAATCCCGCATACTGGCGGATTGTCCAGGGCCGACCCGCGTACATGGACGGGTAGATGCCGCGCCGGTAGGGCCATAGTCCTGGCCATGGCGGGTCTTGCGCATCGGGCGCATCGGGGCTACCGGGCGCAAACACCGGCGGGATCGCAATGTCTTCAGGGGTGTGCCAGGTCATGTCCTCAGGGGTTTTGCCCTTGGATTGTTTGGCAAAGGCTTGACTCCATATCGCGCCCGTGCAGGTGGAAGCCTGGCTCTTTAAGCGAGCCTGTCTGCGTGTCTTTGGTCGAGATTTTGACGGTGACGGGGCTTTGGGGTGTTTTTTTTCACTCATGATCCGCCCATGATATACCCAAGCGCGGCGATAAACCTAGCCCGTCACCAAAAACCAGGGGGCGCGATCAAACAACCGTGGCAACAGGGGAATTGGCGATGGGGTCGATCCTTCGGTGTGATCTTTGAGGATGCTCACCGCGATAGGGCAGGTGAGAGAATCTCAATGGTGGAATCCGTGCCTTAACGGTGCTATATTATGGTTTTTAATCCATAAGTGGAACGCACAAACAAGACTCGGGGGCTGAATCCATTGGCTTAGACCCCTCAAGTGCGCATGGGAGCATTCTGGAATTGTTCTCCCGTGATTGTTCTCACGCCCTACGCCTTATGGCCTTTGGTTTGTGGCCCTGGGGTGGCTTATGCAAAGCCTCTATGAACCCGATTGTTAACCTGACTGATCGTGAGCGATGACCCATGAGTGACCAACCCCAATCCCCGCGGTCGCCCCGATCCCGTGGGACGCTCAGTATTTCGCGCAGCCCTTCGCGCACTGGTCCTGCCTCGCGCAGTGATCTCACGCGGCAAACCTTCTCCCATGGTCGCACGAACATCGTCCAGGTGGAGCGCAAACGTAGCCGGAGTGATCGCCCTGCCTCGAGTCTGGGGGAGGACTTGGTTAGCGGTTCAGCAGGTCTCACCCTCGCCGAACAGGAAAAACGACAACGGCTGGTCAAGGCTCTACAGGAGTCTCAAACTGAGCCTGATGCACCGGTAACCCCAGAGCCTCCCCAGGCGGAGCCGTCTGCCCCTCAAACCGAGGTCGGTCCCACGCCAGCAGAAATCGCCGCCGCCCAAGTACGCGAACTCGTGCGTATTCCCACACCAGAGCCCGCCGATCCGGCCCGGCCAACTCGTGCCGCCGAACCGAAAAAAGATGTGCGCAAAGATGCCGAGCACAAAGACCCCGCCCATGACGGCAAGGAACAAGACGCGCCTTCGAAACGGCGGGTCACCCGCCAGCCGCGGGAGCGTCGTGCGGGCCGTATCACCGTCTCGCAGGTGCTCTCCGGTTATAACGAGCGCGAGCGAACTCGCTCACTCGCGTCCTTACACCGGTCCCGCAATCGTCAAAAGAAAGCTGCCCCCCTCTCGCCTGCAGAGAAAATCTTTCGCGATGTTACAATCCCCGAGTCAATCACCGCCCGCGAATTAGCTAATCGTATGTCCGAACAGGTGGGCGAGGTCACAAAATGCCTCATGAAATTGGGGGTCATGGTCACCGTCAATGACGTCATCGACGGCGATACCGCCGAGATTGTCGTCCAAGAAATGGGTCACCGTCCTCACCGAGTCGCAGAATCGGATATTGAGACCGGCCTTTCCCAGGACAAGGGTGACGCTCAAGATATCCGCCCACGCCCGCCGGTGGTTACCGTCATGGGGCACGTGGATCACGGCAAGACCTCCTTATTAGACGCTTTGCGTAAAACCAACGTGGCCAACCGGGAGGCGGGCGGTATTACCCAGCATATTGGCGCCTATTGTGTGAACACCGATCAAGGTGAGCCCATCACCATCATGGACACCCCCGGGCACGAGGCCTTTACTGCTATGCGCGCCCGCGGTGCGTCGGTCACGGATATCGTCGTGCTGGTCGTCGCCGCCGATGATGGGGTTATGCCGCAAACCATCGAGGCAATGAACCACGCCAAGGCTGCGAAGGTGCCGATGATCGTTGCCATCAACAAGACCGATCTGCCTGAAGCTAAGCCTGAGCGGGTGTTGCAAGACCTGCTTAACCACGAGGTTGTTGTGGAGTCCTTAGGTGGCACCGTGCCTGCCGTCCAGGTTTCGGCTAAACGGGGCGATGGTTTGGACGATCTTCTGGAAGTCATCCAGTTACAAGCTGGTATCGGCGAGCTCACGGCAAACTATGCCGGTCCGGCGCGCGGTAAAGTCATCGAGGCGCGTCTAGAGAAAGGGCGCGGCCCGGTTATGAGCTTGCTGGTGATTGCCGGGGTGCTCCAAAAAGGCGATGTGTTTGTCGTCGGCGCACAAGATGGGCGTGTCCGCGCCATGCGCGATGACCTCAATCAAGACTTGGATGAGGCGGGTCCCTCCCGCCCCGTCGAGGTCATTGGCCTTAATGGTGTGCCTGAGGCTGGTGATGATTTCATCGTTGTCGACAGCGAGGCGCGCGCGCGCGAGGTGGCCGATTATCGGGCGCGCAAAAAGCGTCTTGCAAGCCAGGCCACCACGACGCAAAAGGTTTCTTTGGATCAAATGTTGGAGTCTGCGGCCGCGCAAGAAATCAAAGAGATTCCAATTATCGTCAAGGCTGATGTACAAGGTTCCGTCGAGGCGATTATTGCGACGTTGCATAAAAGTATAGAGAAGTTCGATGATATCAAGATTCGTACACTCCATAGCGCAGTTGGCGGTATTAACGAGAGCGATGTGAGCCTGGCCGCATCGAACGATGGGGTCATCATTGGCTTTAACGTGCGCGCCAACCCACAAGCGCGCCAGGTTGCCAAACGCGATGGCGTGGTGATTACCTATCATAGTGTGATTTATGAGCTGGCCGAGGCCTTTGATGGGGTCATCAGCAAAGCCCGCGGCCCGCAAACCCATGATGAGATCACCGGCATGGCCGAAATCCTAGAGGTCTTTGATATTGGCAAGCTCGGTAACATTGCAGGCTGTAAGGTGATCGAGGGCTCTGTTCAGGCGGACTCGCTCCTGCGCGTATTGCGTGACGATACAGTCATCCATGAAGGGAAAATCTCTTCGCTCAGGCGTTTTAAGAATGACACCAATGAAGTGCGTGAGGGTGATGAATGCGGTATCGGTATAGAAAAGTTTCATAATTTGCAAAAAGGTGACATCCTGGAAGTGTTTAAGCGTGAAAAAGTTTTGGATTAACTGTTCCGTTTTTTCTATCTTCTTCTTTGGCGTTTTCTTCTTAGTCTTAGAGCCCAAGATCGCCTTTGCGGACTGCGCTTCCTTCGCCCAGCCTGGTGTCGATTGGCGGCGGTGTAATAAAAACACCTCTGATCTTACCGGTGTTGATCTCAGTAATGCCAAACTGCGAGATGTCTCGCTCATTCGCGCTGATCTGCGCGATAGTGTCTTGCGTGAGGCGGATGCTTTTCGCGCCCGCTTGGTTCGTGCGCAAGTGCAAGGCACTGACTTTACCGGTGCGCGCCTTTATGAGGCTGATTTGACTCGCATCCAAGGGCAGGGCGCACTTTTTATCGATACCGATCTGCGTCGGGTGAAATTTATCAATGCCGATCTCACTCAAGCAGACCTTACCCGGGCAAATATCCAAGGGGCAGATTTTCGTGACGCTGATCTGACTGGGGCACGCTGGATCGACGGGCAAACGATCTGTGCTACAGGTTCTATTGGTCGCTGCCGATTAAAATAGTCGATCAAAATAAAACGGTTATCCGTCTTCTTGTTCGGCGCTGCTTGTCGTACGAGTCGTCTTTGATTGGATGAGCACCGCGGGTTTTTTCTTGTTTGCCGGTGTTTTTGGTTTAGGCCCATCAGTGGGTTTGGCATGAATAAGATGCACATCGCGCTGTGGGAAGGGGATAGAAAACCCATTCGCCTCTAGTTGGAGTTTGCCGGCCCGATTAAGATCAAACAGCACCGCCCAATAATCTTTATTGCTGGTCCAGCAACGCATGGTCAGTGTGACCGCGCTGTCATCTAAGCTGGTGACGAGGACTTCTGCCGGCGGTGTTTTGGCGATCCGGCTATCACCGGCCATCAGCGCCAGCAATACCGTCCGTGCGCCATCGATATCATCTTGATAGCTGATGCCCATCGGCACGTCCGCGCGGCGACGCGGGTTACGGGTGTAGTTAATAATTTGCGTGTTCCAAATCAGCGTATTGGGTACCGATAGATAAACGCCATCAAAGCGCTCGAACTCGCAGGTAAACAGACCAATGGCTTTGACGGTGCCGCTCGCTTGCCCCGCATCGACGTACTCGCCGACCCGCATGGGGCGCATGATAATCAGCATGATCCCTGCGGCGATGTTCGATAAGGTACCTTGCAATGCAAGGCCAATGGCAATCCCCGCCGCACCGAGAACCGCGATGATGCTGGTGGTGGTCACGCCAAACCGGTCGAGCACCGCAATGCCCACGATAATCATGATCGTAAAGCGCACTGCTTGGGCAAAGATAGGCACAAGAGTCTGATCCAGGTGCTTGCGATCAAACAAGGCCCGGACAATGAGTTTGTGTGCCCAATTGGCGATAAGCAGACCAACAATTAAGGTCAGAACCGCTTGTCCGCCCACCGTGAGACTGCGGGACATGAGCTCCCAAAGGTTAGAAAAATCTGATATGCTGATGTTCATAAATTAATGATACCCTTAGTTCGCACTGATCGAATAATCCACCCATCGTGACAAAAAGCGATTACGAAAAGGTTGAAGACTTATGCCCGATATGCCGAAGATCACCAGCCAAGATATTCTAGATTTTTGGTTCCCGGATCAAGAGCCAAAGAGGTGGTGGTTTATGGCTACCAAGGAAATCGATCAAGAAATCATCCAGCGGTTTGAACCATTATACAAGCAAGCTGCTTGTGGTGCATTAAGCGATTGGGAAGACACGGCCAACGGGGCCCTCGCCTTGGTTTTGGTGCTGGATCAGTTTCCTCGTAACATGTATCGCGGCACGCCCGCTGCTTTTGCCAGTGATGATCTCGCCCTTGAGGTTGTCCGTCGCGCCTTGGCGCGCGACTTCGCTAAGGAGTTGCCGGACCTGACCCGCATGTTCTTATACATGCCCCTGATGCACAGCGAGAATCTGGCAGATCAAGAGATATGCGTGCGTTTGTTTGAAGCCGGGGGTTTTGGTGAGAAAAGTTTGGAGTCCGCCTATGAGCATTTGGAGGCGATTAAAAAGTTTGGTCGCTTTCCTCACCGCAACGCAATTTTAGGCCGCACGTCAAGCCCTGAGGAAGAAGCCTACCTTGCCGCGCAAGGCGGGATGGGTGGGTATTAGCCCACCAACGGCCATTAATCTTTGGTTTTATCCAGCGTTACCGGCCCCATCGGATGATCGGCATAGGGGTAGGGATGATGGTGATGATCTCTGTGATCGTGGTGATGGGTGTGTGACTCCCGCGCGCTCGCGCCGTTTTTTGTATCCTCGCCTGTGCCGATGCCTTCTACATGGTGATGATGAGAGTGTTGGACTTGTCCCACCTCATCTTCAAATCCCAAGGCTTGCTCGCGATACTTACACAGCTGGCAGTTCATCACCGCCAGGCCCTCATCGATCTCACGGTACCGCTGTAGAAGGGTGTCGATCACCAGCGGATGGGTATTCAAGTAGGGTGCTTTGATGATTTCGACCTCAGGATGCTTGCGGGCAATCTCGTCGGCTTGGGCATAGATGCGTTTAACCAGCACACCGGTAAACAAAAAATAGGGAAAGACAACGATCCGTTTGTAGCCTTGCCGAACCAAGGTCGCAAGGGACGGAGACACCAGCGGAAAGGTTACGCCAGAGTAGGCCACCTGCGCCCAACCAAGGCCAAGGCCTTCCCACACCAGGCGCATGATTTTACAGATTTCACTGTTAGCATCAGGATCGGACGCGCCGCGCCCGACAAATAACAAGGCCGTTTCATAGGGGGGCACCTTATCGTCCAGCGCCTGAGTGATGCGCTGGCCGGCGGCCCGAATCATTTTCGGGTCTAACCCCAGGTCCCGGCCATAGCGAATCTCAACCCCCGGATGTTGGACGGCGTAGGTGTTGAGCACTGAGGGCATGTCGTTTTTGGCATGACCGGCGGCCAACAGCAAGCAAGGCAGGGCGTCGATTTGCGTGACCCCATGGGCGCAGAGACCATCTAAGGCGTGGTTGATGATCGGCGTGGCGAACTCTAAAAAGCCATGGGCGACCGGCAGCGGCGCGAGATGGTCGCGCACCAGGTGAGCCATGGCTTCAAATTGGTTTAAGGCATCAACATCGCGACTACCGTGTCCACAGAGCAAAACACCGCGCGTAGCAACAGGACTCATGGCTCCCATCTTAAGATGGGGTTACGTGCGGCGGCGGTTTCATCCAGCCGTTTGAGGAACGCATGCTGTGGCGTGTTTTTGATGGCCTCGCCGCCGCCTTTTTTGGCTTTGGCGACGAGCGTGCGCATGACGCTGATGAAGCGATCAAGGGTGATCTTGTCTTCCGTTTCGGTGGGCTCGATGAGCATCGCGCCCTTGACCACCAGCGGGAAGTAGATGGTCATGGGATGAAATCCCTCATCGATCAGTGCCTTGGCCATATCCAGGGTGGTGACGCCGGTATCTTTAAGGGCGTGCTCGTCAAACAGGGCTTCGTGCATGCACGCCCCTTCATAGGATGGCGCCATGACATCGCTCAGGCCTGCTTTGATGTAGTTCGCATTGAGCACTGCATCGCTGGAGGCTTGATAAAGACCATCAGCACCGTGAGACAGGATATAGCTCAAGGTGCGGATGAACATGCCCATTTGTCCGTGAAAGGCCTTGATCCGGCCCAGTGACTTGGCAAAGCGGGGATCATCTTGAGGTGTTTCGACCAGGCGATAGGTACCGTCATCATCCTTAACCACGGCAGGCAGAGGCGCATAAGGTGCCAGGGCTTCGGACAGCACGACGGGGCCGGCCCCGGGGCCCCCACCACCGTGAGGAGTCGAAAACGTTTTATGCAGGTTAATGTGCATGGCATCGATCCCCAGATCACCCGGACGCACCCGTCCCATCAGGGCGTTATAGTTCGCGCCGTCGCAATAGAAATAGCCACCAACCTCGTGGATGAGGTCAGCAATGGTGGCAATATCGGGCTCAAACAACCCGCAGGTATTGGGGTTGGTGAGCATGATCGCAGCCACCTGGTCGTTGAGTTTTTCCTTGAAGCTGGCCATATCGACCCGCCCCGCATCATTGGCTTTGATCGCCTCGACCTTAAAGCCTAAGGTGGCGGCGGTCGCCGGGTTGGTGCCGTGGGCGGATTCGGGCACCAGGACAATCTTGCGATCATCACCGCGGTCGCGCAGGGCGGCCTGGATACACATCATGCCGCATAGCTCGCCGTGGGCGCCTGCGCTTGGGCTCATGGCCACGGCGTGGGTGTTGGTCAAGGTCGTGAGCCAATTCGCCAGCTCATGGATGAGGCCCAGGGCGCCTTGCACTTGGCTTTGCGGCTGGAGCGGATGAGCGCGGGCAAAGCCGGGCAGGCGCACGACCTTCTCATTGAGACGTGGGTTGTGCTTCATGGTGCATGAGCCGAGCGGGTACATGTTGCTGTCGATGCTCATATTGAGTTGCGATAGGCGGGTGTAATGGCGCATGACGGTGGGCTCGGACAATTCAGGCAGGCCGATGGTCTCGCGCAGGGGAGCATCGCCAACTTTGGGGGTGACGGTGACCTCGGGCAGGTCGACGCCGCTGCGACCTTGGGCGTCTAATTCGAAGATCAAGGGTTCTGCGCGGGTTTCGACTCTCATGAGAGGGCTCCTTTCAGACCGTGGGCGAGGGCTTGCATGTCTTCGCTGGAGGTGAGCTCGGTGGCGGTGACAAGCAGCAGGTTTTGCATGGAATCATCCTTGGGCATCAGGCGAGAGACCGGCACACCGGCACAGATGCCTTGCTCGGCTAAGGTTTGCACGACGGCGGTGGCGGGCTTTTTAAGGCGCAGGGTGAACTCATTAAAGAAGCCCTTGTTAAGGACCGTCACGCCCGGGACCTTAGCGAGGATGTCGGCGAGCTCTTGCGCTTTGGCGTGGTTAAGTCGCGCAAGGCGGGCGAGCCCGGACTCACCAAGCAACGAGAGGTGGATAGAAAACGCCGTCGCGCACAAGCCGCTGTTGGTACAGATATTCGAGGTGGCTTTTTCCCGGCGGATATGTTGCTCGCGCGCGGCCAGGGTGAGGACAAACCCGCGACGGCCATCCTCATCCACGCTCTCACCGCACAACCGGCCCGGGATTTGCCGCAGGTGTGCTTTTTGACAGGCCAGTAGGCCAACGTGTGGGCCGCCAAAGCCGACCGCATTACCGATGGACTGGCCCTCGGCAGCGACGATGTCGGCGCCTTGGGAGCCAGGGGAGGCAAGCATCCCCAGGCTGATGACCTCAGTGGTGACCACCACGAGCAACGCGCCGACCTTGTGGCAGGCCTCGGCCAAGTCGCGCAGATCATAGGGCAGACCAAAAAGATCCGGCGTTTGGACAACCAGGCAAGCTACGCTGTCATCCACCAGGTCTGTCCCACGACAGACTTGGCCGGGGGTGGGACTGCTTGTTTGCACTTCAAAGCCGACGGTGTGGGAAGTGGTTTCGATCACCTCGCGATAATGCGGGTGCAGATTGCCTGATAAAACGCACTTCGCTCGTTTGGTGAGGCGCATGGCCATCATCGCCGCTTCGACGGTTGAGGTGGAACCGTCGTACATCGATGCGTTGGCGACCTCCATGCCGGTAAGCAGGGCGACCTGGGTCTGGAACTCAAACAGGATCTGTAGGGTGCCTTGGCTGACCTCGGGTTGATAGGGGGTGTAGGCTGTTAACAGCTCACCCCGTTGGATCAGATAATCCACGCTCGCCGGGATGTGGTGGCGGTAGGTGCCCGCGCCGGCAAAGAAGGGGCCATCGACTTGATTTTGACCGGCGAAGGTGGCGAGTTTATGCTCGACCTCCATCTCGCTGGCGTGATGGGGTAGACCTTCGATGAGGCCAGGCAGGACGGCCCGTTTTGGCACGTCAGCAAAGAGCGCATCGACGCTATCGACGCCGATCGTTTTGCACATGTCCTTGCGGTTGGTATCGGTAAGGGGAAGATAGCGCATAGAAAAAAACTAACGTTAAGTGATTGAGGCTAAGTTAGTCGAGGTTACTGACGAAGTCGTCGTAGGCGGCTTTATCCATCAGCTCGTTAAGTTCGTCTGGGTTATTGAGTTTAACTCGAACAAACCAGCCATCGGCTTGCGGGCTTTGGTTGACGAGCGCGGGCTCCGCTTCTAGGGCGCTGTTGATCTCGACAACCTCGCAATCGAGCGGGGCGTAGACTTCGCTGGCGGCTTTGACCGATTCTACGACCGCCATATCGCCATCTTTGCTGAGTTTGGCGCCGGTCTCAGGCAGTTCTACAAAAATAATGTCCCCCAACTGGGATTGGGCGTAATCGGTGATTCCGACAAGGGCTGTCTCGCCATCGGCTCGGATCCACTCGTGTTCTTTGGTATATTTCTCGCTCATCATGAACCTCCCTTAGGTGATAGAAGTAAAAAGATAACCTGATTACGTCACGGCTCTAGAGCACATATGTGTTACAGCACAAAACATAGAAAAGGTTAAGTTAAAACAGAATAGATTAAAAAAATGTAAGACAAAGCGTAAGGTAGAAGCCTAAGACGGAACTCGCCTTTTTATTTTGGTGCGCGGTAGTAGCGTTGCGGTACAAAGGGTGTGGCGGCGACCTTTGCGGCAATGGGCCTCTCGCGCACCATGATGGTCAACACCGTGTCCACCGCGGCGTGATCGATATCGACATAGCCCATAGCGACCGGCGCACTGATCGTCACGCCAAAGCCGCCACTGGTGATAATACCAACAACGTTGTCTTGTCCATCGTGAATTGCCGCGCCGGTCCGGGCGGGCAATTTTCCCTCTAAGAGAAGACCGACTCGCTTGCGTTTGACGCCCTCTTTTTGTTGCTTTTGATAGATGGGGAAACCGGGCCAACCGCCTTCGGTGCGGCGGCGTTTGCCGACGGCCCAACCAAGCGCGGCCTCCAGCGGGGTGGTTTCACTGTCCATGTCTTGCCCATAAAGGCACAAGCCGGCCTCCAGGCGCAAGCTATCGCGTGCGCCCAAGCCTGAGGCTTGTACTTCGGGTTGATCGAGCAACCACTGGGCGATGATCGGGGCATCTTCGCTGCCCATGCTGATCTCATAGCCATCTTCGCCGGTGTAGCCCGTGCGGGAGATCGTGATGGGACAGTCTTGAATTTCAGCCTGCGCCATGGTCATAAAGTTCATGGTTGCGCACTCGGGCACCGCCCTTGCAAGGACTTTGGCGGCTTTGGGACCCTGCAGAGCAAGCAGACTGCGATCATCGTGACGGATCAGAGTGCCGCGCTCTCCTAGGCGTTTGGCAATGACCTCATAGTCAAAATCCTTGCGAGCAGCGTTGGCCACCATGAGCAGACGATTCTTCTCTCCCGAGGGCGGGCGGGCGATAATCAGATCATCGTCGATGCCGCCCTGATCGTTGGTGAGCAAGGTGTAGCGCATGGCCCCCGCGCTCAGTTCCATCAGGCTTCCGCAGACTGATTCCTCAAGCAATGCAGCGGCATTATCGTCGCATAGAATCTCAGCTTGTCCCATGTGGGACACATCGAAAAGGGCGGCGGCTTCTCGCGCCGCGTTGTGTTCTTTGATGATTCCCGCTGGGTAGGACACGGGCATCTCATAGCCCGCAAAGGGGACCATCTTGGCCCCTAAAGAAACGTGCAGATGATACAGGCTGGTGCGATCCATTCGGTGTCCTCCTCGTCCACGGATGATCCATGGATGATCCATGGCAAACCGGCGCGCACATCCTGATGTTATGCCCTGTCTGGGGGCGAGGAATTCGCATCCGGCCTTTTGTTGCGTTTTGGTAAGCGGCTTAGCACAAGCGCATAGGTAGACTTAAGCGCAGGTAGGCTTAGAAGAACCGCTCTTTGATGCTGGTCTGGTATAGCACGATCCGCCGCAAAAACAAAACCTATTCACAGCTTATCTCCTGTTCTCTTAGAGCTTGTTTTAGAGCGGCTGCTATCCCTTAGGGGCGTGATTGGCGAAGGACCGCAATCGTGCTATTGTGATGGCGATGTTGACCTTCGGGTAAACAGGCCTTTGGTTAAGAGTGGAACGATCCCTGTGGCGCGCAACCATCCGATTTTAGAAATCGCCAGCGTCGGCTTTGATGCGCCGGGTGGCTTTTCTTTGCATGACATCACCATGTCGGTCTCGCGTGGCGAGATCGTGTGCCTTGCAGGACCTTCTGGTTGCGGCAAGTCCACCTTGTTGCGCATCGTCGCCGGGCTGGAACGAGTCCACCGGGGCACCGTGGCGATCAGCGGCTCGGTGGTGGCGGACCGGTGGCGTGCCCAACCGCCGGAATGCCGCGGTGTTGGCTTGGTGTTTCAAGATTATGCGTTGTTTCCTCATCTCACGACCCTGGATAACGTCAAGTTTGGCTTGAGTGCGGATTTTGGGAGCGCGCAAGAACGCAAGAAACGGGCGCAAGAAACCATCGAGATGGTTGGCCTGGGGCATGTGGCCAACGCCTACCCACACCAGCTTTCCGGTGGTGAGCAGCAACGGGTTGCGCTGGCGCGGGTCATGGCGCCGCACCCGCCGATCATCTTGCTCGATGAACCCTTTAGCAATCTGGATGTCTGCTTACGTCAGCGGATTCGTGATGAGACCTTGCACCTGCTGCAAACCCATGGGGCGACGACGGTGCTAGTCACGCACGACCCCGAAGAAGCGATGTTTATGTCCGACCGGATCGCGTTATTGCGTGACGGGCAGCTTGTGCAGATGGGGCGACCGACCGAGCTTTATTGCCGCCCGATGGATTCCTTCGTCGCCACCTTTTTCGGCGAGGCCAACCGAGTCCAGGCGCGGGTGATGGGCGGGATGATCCCCACCCCGCTCGGTAGCTTAGAGGTCGCCGATGTCGCTGATGGCACGGCGGTGGAGGTGTTGGTACGCCCCGAAGGGCTGCTGATCTCTCCGCAAATCACGCCTGGCGGACAGGCCATAGCCGGGCGCACACCGATCACAGCGCGAGTCGAGGCTGCCCGCTTGCTTGGCCGCACAAGCATGATTCACTTGGCCGTGCCCGACCCGCAAGCGTCAAACGCAGATGCGACGGTACACTTTCATGCGCGGATGCCAGGCCAGTTCTTGCCGGCGCAAGACACCTTGATTGAGGTGGTCTTCGATCCTTCCCAGGCGTTTGTCTTTTCCCAAGACGGGCGCACACCTTTGCCCCATAAGGCGATGATGTCCGGTGCGCCCTGTACGCCCCTGTCTGTCATTACCAGCGGCACCCCATCGCCGTCTGAGCGCACGGTCCCATCAACACGTCTGCAATCGGAGAGTCTGTGATGTTCATTGAAGTCGAAGAAACGCCCAATCCGGCCACCCTCAAGTTTATTCCGGGTCAGCCTCTTGCCGCCTCCCATCATTTTGATTCTCCCCAAAGCGCGGCAGACTCGCCCCTGGCCTCCCGTCTTTTTGAAGTCGGCGGGATCTCTAGCGTTTACCTTGGTTCGGACTTCATCAGCGTGTCTAAAACTCCCCAGGAGTCCTGGACTGAGCTCAAGCCGGTGATCTTAGCAGGGATCATGGATCACTTTGCCTCAGGGGAGCCTGCGATCCGTCAGTCAGGCCCGCCCGAGCAAAGCAATGCTGTAAGCGCAGAGGATGATGACGTGGTGCAGCAAATCAAAGAGCTGTTGCACACCCGGGTCAGCCCTGCGGTGGCGCGCGATGGTGGGGATATTCAGTTTCACAGCTTTGATGAAGGGGTTGTGCATTTGGTCATGCGCGGAGCGTGTGCGGGCTGCCCGAGTTCCACCTTTACCCTCAAGGCTGGGATCGAGAACTTGCTACGTCACTATATCCCGCAAGTCAAAGAGGTTCGCGCCGTTGAGGAGGCGGGGTACGGGGCGTAATAATCCATCGGATACCTGTTGACACAACTCAGGATGTGAGTACCCTGTAGCCATGACAGTTCGGGGCGAAGTGCTTGTCTTTTGTTTTTGGTAAAGGGCATGACCACGCGCCCTGGTGGCATTCGAACAAACACTTTCTAATCCCTTATTAAGAGGTCGCTTGTGGCGCGTATCGCGGGCATTAACATCCCCACGCGAAAGCGGGTGGAAATCGCGTTGACCTATATCCACGGCCTGGGCCGTAAGCAGGCGCGGGATATCTGCCATGAAGTCGGCTTGGATCAAGCACGTCGGACCGATTCCCTCACCGATGAGGAAGTCGCCCGCATCCGTGATCTGATCGCTGCAAACCACTTGGTGGAGGGTGACCTTCGTCGCACGGTGGCCATGGGCGTAAAGCGGCTCATGGATATGGCCTGCTATCGCGGGTTGCGTCACCGTAAGGGCCTGCCCGTGCGAGGCCAGCGGACTCACACCAACGCCCGCACACGTAAAGGGAAAGCGCGCCCGATCGCAGGTAAGAAGAAATAATGGCCAAAGGAGCAACTCGACTTCGCCGTCGAGAGCGGAAAAACATCTCTTCGGGCGTGGCGCATGTCAGCGCGACGTTCAACAACACGGTGATTACCATTGCCGATGCCCACGGCAATGTGTTGGCGTGGTCGTCCCCTGGTTTGGTGGGTTTTAAGGGCTCGCGAAAATCGACACCCTATGCGGCGCAGGTCGCCGCCGAGGATGCTGGGCGCAAGGCGCAGGAGCACGGCATGAAGACCCTGGAGGTCAATGTTCGAGGTCCCGGCGCAGGCCGCGAGTCCGCCCTAAGGGCTCTGCAAGCGGTCGGTTTTCAAATTACCATCATCCGGGATGTGACCCCCATTCCCCATAACGGCGTGCGCTTGCGCAAGCGTCGTCGGGGGTAACCCTGCGGCCCTATTTCTGTATGATTCCTGTGTGATTCGCTCTTTTTGACGAGGTTTAGCTTGTGTTGACTCAAAATCAGACTTCCCGCTCTTTGATTGTTCCCTCTGGTTATGAGGTGATCCCCAGCGATGATCCTGCACGGCTGGCGACGATTATCGTCGAGCCACTGGAGCGCGGCTTTGGCATGACCTTAGGTAATGCCCTGCGGCGGGTGGCCCTTTCGGTGCTGGAGGGGGCGGCTGTGACCCACGTGAAAATCGAAGGCGTCCTGCATGAGTTTTCTCCCATCCCTGGGGTGCGTGAAGACGTGGCCGAGACGATCATGAATCTCAAATCCGTCATCTTTCGGATGCACGGCAACAGCCCCAAACGTTTGCAACTTAAGGCTACCGGTCCTGGACCGATCACTGCCGGGCGAATCGAAACCGGTACGGATGTGAAGGTTGTTAATCACGATCACGTCATTTGCAATCTGGATGAAAAAGCCACCATCACCATGGAGATCACCGTGAACGTTGGCCATGGTTATGTGCCGGTCTCACAAAACGTCTCGTCGGAAAATGCGATTGGGGTCATTCCTGTGGATGCGGTTTTCTCGCCGGTACGCAAGGTGTCTTACCGGGTGGAAAACGCCCGGGTCGGACAAGAAACCGACCATGATCGACTCATCATGGATATTCAGACCGACGGTTCGATCTTGCCTGAAGAATCCCTCGCGCAAGCGGCGCGGATTTTGCACGAACAACTCATCCCCTTCCGTCGTGGAGAGGAAATGGACACCCTCGCTCCTGATGCTTACGACGAAGGCGATAGCGTCTCGCGCCACCTTCTGCGCAAGGTAGAAGAGCTCGAGTTCTCGGTCCGCTCCGCCAATTGCCTGAAGAGCGATAACATTATCTATATCGGCGACCTGGTGAAAAAAACCGAGCAAGAAATGCTCAAAACGCCGAACTTTGGTCGCAAGTCCTTGCTAGAGATCAAAGAGGTTCTCGCAGGCATGGGTTTGAGTCTGGGGATGAACTTGCCAGATTGGCCCCCTGAAAATATCGATGATCTCGTCAAAAGGACGGACGATACCTACTAGCCGCAATACGTAGAAGACGTGTGTGTGGCGTCGTCGTGCGCTTAGACCGGTGTCCCGTGACTCCTCCATCACTGTTTTGCAGATTCTACCGTCCTTCGATGTGGGCGGGGCTGAGGTTGGTACGATCAGTATCGCCCAAGCCCTGATCGAGCACGGGGCGCGGGCGTTGGTGATCTCTAACGGCGGGCGGTTGACGCCAAAATTGGAGGCGACGGGTGCCGGCCATATCAGTTTGCCTGTCCATAGCAAAAATCCCATCGATATTTTTCGCAATAGCCAGAAGTTGATCCAAATCATTAAGGATCACAAGGTTGATTTGGTCCATGCGCGATCCCGCGCCCCAGCGTGGAGTGCCCTACGGGCTTGTCGGAAGACTGGCACGCCCTTTGTGACCACGGTGCACGGGGCCTATCGCAATACTAATATGTTTCGCCGGTTCTATAGCTCGGTGATGATTCGCAGTGACCGTACTATCATGATCTCGCGTTTTGTCGATCATCATATCGGTAAGACCTATCGCAATCTCAATCATGCGTCGGTGCGGGTGATCGAGCGGGGGATCAACCTTTCCCATTTCGCGCCGGAAAGTGTGACGGCCCTCAGGCAAATCCAACTCGCCAAGGTTTGGCGTTTGCGTGATGGGGAGCCAGTGATTCTCATGCCCGGGCGTATTTCCCGTTCCAAAGGCCATGAGATGCTGTTTCATGCCTTAAAGATACTCATGGCTGACCGGTCATTCCAATGCTTGATCGTTGGCGCGGACGTCGA
This sequence comes from Pseudomonadota bacterium, assembly GCA_039028835.1. Lineage (GTDB taxonomy): Bacteria > Pseudomonadota > Alphaproteobacteria > JBCCHK01 > JBCCHK01 > JBCCHK01. Next base: position 39,472 of record JBCCHK010000006.1, on the reverse strand, counting down.
TCATGAGCGATATCGTGACAGCCTGGTGAGAAAAATCAAGCAGTTAGGGCTTGAGTCTTGCGTCCATGTCACGGGGCCCTGCATGGATATGCCGGCGGCCTATATGCTTAGTGATGTGGTCGTGCAATGCCCCAAAGTGGCAGAAGGTTTTGGCCGGGTGGCGGTGGAGGCGCAGGCCGCTGGGCGGCCTATTGTCGTGAGTGATATCGGTGCGCTCCCTGACGTGGTGCAACACGGCCAGACGGGCTGGGTGGTGCCTTCTGGTGATGCCGGGCAATTGGCATCGGCGCTTGGCACGGCCTTGGATCTGAACGCGCAACAAAGAACCGACCTTGCGATGCGGGCGCAGGCATGGGTCAAGAACTTTTCTGTTACTAAAATGCAGCAAGCGACCCTATCGGTGTATGCCGAGCTCTTACGAGGTAAGAAAACCCTTGCCTGGCGTTTGTAATATTCTTCTATATTTTTCTATATTTATGAGTGACCAAGTAACAGGTACAAAAGAGAGAGCGCAGCCAGGGTGATCGTTGCTGGGTTAAGCTCATGCCGCCGCCCTGTGCATAGTTTAAGGACCGCATAGGCCGCAAAGCCAGCGGCAAGACCGCCCGCGATGCTGTAAGATAGCGGCATGACCAACATGATTAAAAGAGCCGGTAGGCTTTCGGTAAGATTTTGCCAATCGATCTTGGCCATACCGCTGACAAAGAATGTCGCTACAAAAATAAGGGCGGGCGCGGTCGCAAAACTCGGGATACTGAGTGCGAGCGGCGAGAAAAATAAGCACAATAAAAACAGCACGCTGATAACCACGGCGGTCAAGCCCGTACGGCCCCCTTCGCGAATGCCGACGCCGCTTTCTATATAAGAGGTCACGGTCGAGGTGCCAAGCATTGAACCCAGCACGGTCGACAGGGAATCGCTCATGACCGCGCCGCCGATGTTCTTGATCTTGCCCGTCTCATCGGTTTTGCCTGCAACGGTGGCAACACTGGTGAGGGTACCGACGGTATCGAGAAAATCCACGAACAAAAAAGCGAAGGCGGTGGAGATAAACAAAGGCTCGGCGATGCGAGAGATATCGATCTGCAAAAGAGTCGGCTCGATGCTCGGTACCGCGCCGACGATCCCTTGAAACTCGTGCAATCCAAAGATCCAACCAAGGGCGCTGACGGCCAGAATGCTGATAATCACACCGCCAAGGACCCGCAGATACTCTAGTGTGACCATCAAAATCAGCCCCAACGCCGCCAGCCAAATGGCCGGGCTGTGAATATCCCCTAAGGATACCAAGGTGGCCGGGTTATCCACGATGATGCCTGCATTACGCAGGCCGATGAAGGCAAGAAAGAAGCCGATCCCCACGCTGATCGCCTGGCGCAACGAGAGGGGGATGTTGTTGGTAAGCCAGGTGCGCACCCCAACCAGCGAGAGTATAGCAAAGGCGATACCGCTGATGAGCACGGTCGCCAGAGCCTCAGGCCATGTTAAATCAGAGCCAAGCACCACACCGTAAGCAAAAAAGGCGTTCAGTCCCATCCCTGGCGCGAGAGCCACGGGCCAGTTGGCCCACAAGCCCATAATCAATGTACCCACCGCCGCGGCGATAATGGTTGCGACAAACACGCTGGAGAAATCCATGCCCGCATCGGAGAGAATCGCTGGATTGGCGACCATGATGTAGGCCATGGTCAGAAAGGTTGAGACCCCGGCAATCACTTCCTTGCGGATGGTGCTGCCTTGTTGTTCGATTTTGAAAAAACTTTCAAGAAATGACATGGGATACTCTTTCTCTTTGTTCTGTTTGGCGTTTGCGATCACGCGTGTGAGAAGCAATAAGCAATGCCCCGGGTACTGTATTCACAGACCGGCGCGAAACGATGGGAATGGCGCTCAGATGAAACTTAGATAAAACTTAAGGGGCAGGATCAGATACGAGAGGCGCGGCAGATCGCTGTACCGTGATTTATTGTTCCGAAGGTTTCACCACCTGGAGTAATTGTGAAAGGTCCCATACACAGATTTTATGTCTTTGACCTCGCACTTTATAACGACAGGGCCTTGCCCGCAGCCCATGCGGTGGGCTTGTCGCGGATCTTTTTAAGAAACGAAGCGGATGAAAACGATGGCAGCCAGCAGCAAGGCGAGGGTCTCACCCACCACCAGGATGATACCGCCGGCGCCAAGACTGCTCATCTCACGCAGGGAGGTTTTACCGCCCAAGGCCACAATCGCGGTCACCAGGAGCCCTTGGGATGCCACGATCATCAGACTTTGTGCTGGGGCGGGAATCATGCCCAACGAATTGCCGATCATGATCAGAACGAAGGCCACCGCAAACCAGGGAATCTTGACCGCTGCCGTGCCGCCAGGCGGACGATAGATGAGAGCGGTGGCGATGATGGCGATGGGCAAGAGGGATACGCGCAAGAGTTTGACATAGGTGGCAATATCGCCGACCTGGGGAGAGACGCTGTAGCCCGCGCCGACAACCTGGGCCACATCATGAATCGTAGCCCCGAGTAAGATGCCAATCAACGGATCATCAAAACCCAAGGCGCGCAACAAGGCGGGATAAACGATCATCGCCACGGTGGACAAGGCACTGACGGCCAGCACGGTGAACAGAGTATCACGCTCGTGGCGTTTGCCAGCTGGTAATACGGCGGCAAAGGCCAAGGCCGCCGACGCCCCACAAATGGCGACCGCGCCGCCAGTCAGTAGGCCAAAAGTCTTGGGTTGTTTGAGGATTTTCGCCAGGCCCCAGCCGATCAGCACGGTACCCGGCACCGCAATACACACCAGCACGATTGGGGTGAGGCCTAAACCCAGGATGTCTTGCCAGGTGATTCGTGCCCCGAGTAAGGCAATGCCCAAGCGCAACAGTCGCTTGGCGGCCATTTGGGTGCCCTTTTGGGTGACAGGGGCAATCAGTCCTGGGCGGGCGATCATGCCTAAAACCAGGGCAACAAGCATGACTGGTGCGCCACTCCAATACTCGCTGGCCATGGCCATCGCCGCGAGAACGGCGCACAGAGCAAGTCCGGGAAGATAAATAAAGATCGAGAGTTGCCAGGCAGAAGTGCGCATCGGAGTTTTTTATAGTCTTCTATATCAGGCCAACGCAAAATCGCCATCGCGCAAACTCATGGCGGTACCGGCACGCATAGACTCTTGCGCGGCCAGCCCCATCACCACGGCGCGCAAACCCTCAGGCAAGCCGACTTCGATAGGCCCTGCCCCGGTTAGCCAGGCATAGATTTTTTCATGGTGATAGAACGTGCTGCCGTAATGATCGCCGGACTCATGTAGGGCATGCTCCAGCTCAAAGGTTTGCGCTGGGTTGACTTTACCGGTGCGGGGATAGACGCACAGATCAGCCGGAGGCTGCGGGTTGTCGTCTCGCCAAAGACGCGCAGGGCCCGGAATGCGGCAGACAATTTTAGCATGCTCGCCAATCGCTGTGATCTCTTCTTGATAGGGCGCCCCTTCAGCAAACATACACAAGTGCAAACATGCCCGCACCCCGCAGGCAAAATCAACCAAGACGTAAGCATTATCGAGGATATCCGGGATGCGGCCTTCGTAGCGTTCGTCCCGGTGGTTCACATCTTGTCCGCCTGAGGCATAAAGACGCACTGGGGTATCACCGATGATATGACTCATCAGATCAAAGAAATGGCAACACTTTTCTACCATCGTACCGCCGGTACGGGCATTAAAGCGATTCCAGTTTCCCACCTTAGAAAGAAAACCAAAGCGATGCTCGCACATCGTAAGGTTGACGAGTTTGCCCGCTTGCTGGTCTTGCAAGAATTGGATGAACGCTTGCAAAGGGGGCATATAGCGATATTCCATACCCACCCAAACAGGGGCGTCTTTAGGCAGGGCACGAAGGCGTACGACCTGCGCAAGATTGATTGCGCACGGCTTTTCTAAAATCACCGGTATTACGCGGCGGTTTAAGATGTCGCACAGCTGGTTTGCATGCAGGTCGTTGGGGGTAGCGATGATGATCGCATCCAGCGGATTATTCAAAAGGGCATCGAGATCATTGACAAAAATCACGCCCGGGGCCAACGCGTGCGCGGCCTTACGCATCCCCGCGTCGGGCTCGAGAATAACCGTGATCTGGGCGTGAGGGTGTAAGGCAAGGGTACGCAGATGCTCCTGCCCCATCATCCCCGCGCCGATCAAGCCGTAAGATAACGGCGCGGTCATGCCATCCACCGTGCGCAATAGCGCGCCACGCGCGGGTTGTACCAGGTGGTAGAAAACTCTTCACGAAAGCCGGTGCTGCCCCAAGCCTCTCTTTCTATATAGCCGCAAGGAGCGGAAGGATCGACCTGAAACTCTGGCGGAATCCAGCGTGGCGGTACGGCCACGCCAATGTGATCCTCTACCCGGGTGATCCAAAAACCCAACGCCTCGCGATAGTGCGCATAGAGCGAGTCACCAATCTGCGCAGGGTCCAGGCTTTCGGTGTGGCGACCATCGAGCCAGATTTCCTCCAGCGCGCAGGGTTGTCCGTTTAACGAACGCAGGCGGCGAATGCGAAACACGTCCGGACAGGGGGCTACTTCATCCCCTAGGGAGGGCAAGGTGATGGGTTTGGGAATACGATCCAGGCGAATAATCAGAGCCGTGGGCAGGCCGCCGCCGCTGAGGGCCTCTAAGCGGAAAAACGAATAGATCGATTCCGCAGGCATATGAACATAGGTGCCCGAGCCCTGGCGGCGGATAATCAATCCTTCTTTTTCTAGCTGGGCTAACGCCCGGCGCAGAGTCCCTACCGCGACCCGCAAAGTGCGCGCGAGCTCAGCTTCGGGCGGCAGACGATCCCCGTTACAAAAATGTCCGGCGGCAATCTCACGCAGCAAAAACTCTCGCACTTGACGATGCAGGGGAATCAGCGAATGGCTGACGGTCGATGGGGCTGTCGTGCTCATACACGTACTCATGCACATACTCATACACCTGGGCTGGTAAAATCAGATAAGCCAAGGATTGATTTACAATTCATTCATGCTGGTGTACACCGATTAAAGATACGAGACAAGATGCAGCGTCCGCGATGGTGGCGCAAAATAAAGGAGGGACGGCATGAGTATCGTGCCTATCAAAAGTGCCGATCTTAAAGCCGCTGAGGTCGCCTGGTTTGCGCCGTTGTGCTCGGATGACTTTCGCTATTTGGGGGTGCCGGACGGCGCGTTGCGCAGCAATTGGGACAACACCCGCGAGATTGTACTCACGGCGGATCGCTTGGGTTATCGCAATGTGCTGTGCCCATCGTCCTATCAGGTCGGCCAGGACACCTTGACCTTTGTCTCGGCCCTCGCGCCGTTGACCAAGCAGATTAATCTCTTGGCCGCGATTCGCTGTGGTGAGCTTCACCCGGCGATGCTTGCGCGTACGGTGGCAACGCTGGATCATATGCTGTGCGGCCGTCTGACCCTGAATGTCATCTCCTCCAATTTTCCAGGTGAAGACGCCCCCAGTGCCTATCGCTATCGCCGTTCTTGGGAGGTGGTGGAGATTCTTAAACAGGCCTGGAGCCAGGACACCATCGACTATCAAGGGGAGATTTATACCCTGCAGGGGCTCTCGACCGATCCGGTGCGTCCCTATCAAGTCGGCGGCGGGCCTTTGCTGTATTTTGGCGGCTATTCACCGCCAGCGGTCGATCTGTGTGGCGCGCACTGTGATGTTTATCTCATGTGGCCAGAAACCCAAGACTTGCTTGCTGAGCGGATGCGCACCGTGCACGAACGGACGGCTCACTATGGCCGAGTCATCGATTACGGGCTGCGGGTGCATATGATCGTGCGCGATACCGAGGCCGAAGCGCGCGACTATGCCGCCTCGCTGATCAGCAAACTGGATGACGATCAGGGCGAGGCCATCCGCAATCGTGCCTTGGATGCCAAGAGCCTTGGCGTGGCCTTGCAAACCCAAAACCGCGCTCGGGCCGATGATGATGGCTTTACCGAACCCTACCTATGGACCGGGGTCGGGCGTGCCCGTTCGGGTTGTGGTGCGGCGTTGGTCGGTAGCGTCGATCAGGTGCTTAGTAAAATCCACGACTACCAAGCCATGGGCATTCGCGCCTTTATCTTTTCAGGCTATCCCCACAAAGACGAATGCGAGATCTTTGCCAAAAAGGTCTTACCGGAGCTTGCCACATGCTCGCTACCGGAGGTTTATGGGCGGGTGCCCGCGCAGGTGCCCGCCACCCCCTTAGGAGTCGGAGAACGTCTATGATCGATCCTGTTGACCTTGCCGGACAAGGCCTTTGCCTTAGCCGGATCGTTTATGGCTGCTGGCGGTTGGCAGACGATCCGGATACCAGTCCGGCCCATGTCCGCCGTAAGGTCGAGCTTTGCCTGGATCAGGGGATTACGACCTTCGATCAGGCGGATATTTATGGCGATTATCGCTGTGAAGCGTTGCTGGGCGAGGCCTTAAGGGATGCCCCAACGTTACGTGCGCAGATGCAGATTATCAGCAAGGCCGATATTATGCTGACCGGCGCGGCTTTTCCTAAGCGGCGGGTTAAGTTTTATGACACGAGCCCTGCGCACCTGCGCACGGCGGTAGAACAATCGCTCAGCCGTTTGGGGGTCGAGGCCCTCGATGGGCTGCTCATTCATCGTCCCGATCCGTTCATGGACCATGCTGCCACCGGCGCAGCATTAGATGCCTTGGTCACCGAGGGCAAGGTGCGCACAGTGGGGGTGTCGAACTTCATGCCGTGGGACTTGGACCTGCTCCAATCCGCGATGAAAACCCGGCTTAGCATCAACCAGATTGAAATGAGCCTGCTGGCGCGCGAGCCCTTTACCGACGGTACCCTGGCGCAACTCCAGCAAACCAGGCGCGTGGCAATGGCCTGGTCGCCCTTGGCCGGTGGTCGGCTGTTTGCTGATGATCCTGGGTTGCGAGCATTACAAGAACGGCTTGCTGCGCTTGCCGCATCCGCTGGCGTTGCCCCGGCGGCTCTCGCCACTGCCTGGCTGCTTGCCCACCCAGCGCGCATCGTGCCGATTCTCGGCAGCAACAATCTTGAGCGTATTGCCACGTTCAGCCAAGCGCTGGGAGTCACGATTGATCGTGAAACCTGGTTTGAACTTTGGACGATTGCCGCAGGCCAGGAGGTCCCGTGAGCCGCGCTTTGCGTGATGCGCTGGGGTGCTTTGCCACCGGCGTGGCGGTGGTCACCGCCCAGAACACCGATCCGCCCCATATCCCTGATGCTCCCCAAGACGGCATCCGGGATAGGGGCGAGGACATGGGCTTAACGTGTAATAGTTTCAGCGCGGTTTCCCTAGAGCCGCCGCTGGTTTTGTGGTGTTTGCGTCATGCCTCGATGAGCAACGCCGCTTATTGCCGGGCGGATAGTTTTTGCGTTAATGTTTTGGCCGGCGGGCAAGAAGACCTGGCCCATCGCTTTACCCAGAACGATCATGCGGCACGCTTTGATCGGCTCGCTATTGCGCGGACGCCTTCAGGCAACGCCTATCTGCCGTCTGTTCAGGTCTGGTTTGATTGCCGCGTGCAGCAGATCATCCCGGCGGGCGACCATGATGTCTTTATCGGTGAGGTCACCGATTTTGCCCAGGGCACAGGCCAGGGGGGGCTGTTGTTTTACCGCGGGGATTACATGACCTCTGATGCTTTCGGCGTATGGCGTTAACCCGCCAGATTTCCGCAGCGTTTGGCTCGCCCTTAGGGCACATCTGTATGGTTTTATCGGTCACCCTGTGGATGGCGGGCTTGCTGACCCACAAGGTGGTGAGCGAGGAAATCCCGCTCTTGACCATGTTGATTTGGCACCTCGGGCTCACCTCAGCGGTCTTGTGGGTGGTGGATTGGTTTTTTAGCCGTCCACGTCCGCCTGTGCGCAAGTATCTGGCGGGTATTGCGCGCGGGCTGATTGCCCCGGGGATGGTATTGATTTTTAATGGCCTGGCTTCCCGTTATCTTGACGGCACGACGTTGATTGCCTTTTGGGGGTTGGTGCCGCTGTTGGTACCGATCGCTGCGTATGTCATGTTGCGCGAGACCCTGAGCGGTAGTGTGATGATTGGTGCGGCCATTGCTTTTGCCGGGGTTTTGACCCTTGCCCAACTGCGAGGACAGACCGCCATCACCTGGTGGGGTGTTGTTTTGGGGCTGACGTGTGTGTGTTTGGCGGTGATCGGCGCAGTGCTCGGACGATTTCTTAATCGTGGCAAGCCCCACTGGGTTGCTATGGCTGTTTCTCAATGTACGGGCGCATTTATCTGCGTGAGTATCGCCGGGGTGATAACCGGTGCCCCTTTTGTGTTGCCGGAGCTGGATATCAGCCAGTTTTGGCTTTTTGGCTATATGATTTTCGGCATGGGGCTGCTTAATTTTCTGACCTATAACTATGGTTTGGGTCGTGTGCCGGTCGGTTTTGGCATGCTCTATACGGCGCTCTCGCCGTTGATAGGGGCGTTGTTGTCTTGGCTGTGGCTTTACGAGAGTTTGACCAGCTTACAATTTATGCTGCTTCTTAGCTGTCTTATTGGCGCCCTGTATCCTCACGGTGTACGCCTTTGGATAACGTATATACGTTAGGTTTTATATTTAAGTATTTACTTAAATATAAAACTATGCGATAAAAAGGGCATGCATTCTTTTACTGCCCTTGCTGATCCTACCCGTCGCCGCATTATTGAGCGGTTGGCCGCGCGCTCACCGCTTTGTGCGCAGGATATTGGCGCGTCATTTTCCCATAGTGCGCCAGCAATCTCTCAACACCTGAAAATCCTGCGTGATGCGGGCCTCGTGCGGGTCATCAAGTCCGGGCGACAGCGATTCTATTCCCTTAACCCGGCCGGTATAGACAAAGCCTCGTGCTGGTTGGCGCGGCAGCATCAACTGTGGGAGTCCCGCTTTGATCGGATGGAGGCTCACTTACAAACCCTCACGTCAAAATCGGGACCCATGACCGATAGGAAAAAGAAACCACGAAAGGAAAACTCATGAAACCAACACTGAAAATCGTTCGTATCTTTACCGCGCCGCCAGAGCTTGTGTTTGCGGTGTTGACAGAGCCTGCCCATCTGCGCACGTGGTTTGCGCCGGAAGACATGGACGTCATTTCTTATGAAGGCCAGGCGCAGCAAGGCGAGAACTGGCGGTCTGTCATGGCCAACAAACAAGGCCAGCAGTACACCTCTTACGGCACATACCAAGAGCTCGACCCACCCCGGCAGATCGTCATGACTCATGGCTGGGAAGGGGATATCGGCGCACAGGGCGAGACGGTTATTACTATCACTCTGACGGCGTTAGAGGGGTCAGACTCATCGCCTAAGACGGAAATGATCTTTGAGCAAACGGGTTTTGCCAACGAGAGCCTGCGCGATAGCCATGACGAGGGTTGGTCTTCGGCGTTAGGGCGGATCGAGGGGGTCCTTGCGCGGCTGTCTTAGGCGAGCGGCGTCTTGCGATGGAGCGCGTGATCGATCACCGCTTGCGGGTTTTGCCGAAGGAGCACGCGTTGGGCCTTGGGAATATCAGGGGCTAGGTGTTGATCCGCCCAGGCAATGAGCGCCACCATGCTCGGTGCGAGCTGTTTGCCGCGTAAGGTTAGATCATAAAGCTTGCGCCGCTTGCTGTCCGGGTGGGGGCCGCTTGTAATCAATCCGGCGCGGGTAAGCCTTGCAAGGCGCTGGGAGAGGGTGTTGCTGGAGATATTCTCGCCAGCCGCAAGCAGGTCCTTATATTCGTGTCGGCCATAGAACATCAAATCGCGAATAATGAGCAGCGACCAACGATCACCGATCAAATCTAAAGCGCAAGCGACGGGGCAACGCGTGCGGTGCGGCATGGGCGGATTCTCTGTAGGTGGGTTAAACCAGGTGGTGAGGTTTCACAAAACAATCCTAAAATAAAAGTATCAATACTTCAATAGTAAAAGTAAATATTTTCCCATGACCTCTTGTGATGAGAGAACTGCTCTTAGATAATGAGAGTCCTTCCCCGCACGCCCATAAGCCCCATAAAAAGGAGATCAGTAATGGGTAGCCAAGAGCCCCATAAAAAAGCCTCCAACACTAAAGACTCCCCTAGGGGCGCATCCGTGAAGAAACCCGTTACGCTGAGGGGGGGATGCTTTTGTGGTGCGGTGCGTTATCGTTGTGACGCGTCGCCTGACTTGGTCTTTTGTTGCCATTGCCTGGATTGCCAGCGTCATAGTGCCGGACCCTTTGCCTTCATCGTGCGGGTGGATGCGGCGGCACTAGAGATTACCGGTAAAACCCAGACCTATGCTTATGGCGCCGGAGGGCAGGGCCTTATCAAGCATTTTTGTCCGATTTGCGGTACCCGGATGCTGAATGAGGTGGCGCGATTTCCCGATCATCGTTATCTTGCAGGCGGCACCTTGGATGAGGGGGCGGACATGATCCCATCCATGCACATTTATACCCGCCGTTGTGTGTCTTGGTTTACGCCGAACGAGGGCGCCGATATCCACTCCTAGCCGGAGGGGCAAGGCTCCGCCACCATCTGCTCTCGTTGCTAAGGTGGCGTTGTCCCAAGTAAACGCCGTGGGTGTTGCTAAGGTCGCACCTCCTGGCCGGAGGGGCAAGGCTCCGCCACCATCTGCTCTCGTTGCAAAGGTGGCGTTATCCCGAGTAAACGCCGTGGGTGTTGCTAAGGTCGCGTCTCCTGGCCGGAAATCGGTAAAAAGAGCTAAAAAATAAATAATAAGGGTATTTTAGGATTTAAAATACCCTTATTATTATAAAATACTCTTATTATGATTGTCTCACCTTTTGCATCGCCCTTTTATCCAGGCTTGCCATGTCTTCGCTTCGCCCTGCCTATCTCCAGCAGCTCCGTTTTAGCAGTAAGATCACGAAGACCATTGGGGCGTTGGGTCATTACCAAGGGAGGCAAGAGCTTCATGAGAAGCAGGTCCCACGGCTCCTAGAATCCTTAAAGACAAGCGCGATCATCGAGTCTGTCGACGCCTCTACGCGCCTGGAAAATATCATTGTGGCCCCCCGGCTTCAGCCGTCGCTGATTAAAAGGGAGCAAGAGCCAAGATCGCGCAATGAACAGGAGTTTGCTGGCTATAATGATGCCCTTGGCCTGATTCACACCCACCACAAAGACCTGCACGTCAGTTTGAATGATATTCGAGTAATCCACCGAAAGCTTTATGGGTACCTGCCAGACGAAGGCGGGACATTCAAGCAAGGTGATAATCATATTATCGAGAGACATCCTGATGGTTTTGAGCGGATTCGTTTTGAAACGGTAAAGCCCTACCTTGTCGAAGGCATGATGCAGGCGTGGATTAAAAACTACCAAACCGCTAAAGAGAAAGGAGCCATCGATCCTTTTATTCTTACCGCTTTGGTGGTGTTCGATTTTCTATGTATCCATCCATTTCCGGATGGTAATGGACGAATAGCGCGACTGCTTGCTTTGCTGTGTTTGTATCATCACGGTAGCAAGGTCGGTCGATGGATTAGTCTTGAGAAAATTATTATAGACACTAAAAATCAATATTACGAAACCTTAGAAGCAAGCTCTGATGGATGGCATGAAGGAACGCATGATGTTATGCCCTGGTTAGACTATTTTTTAGGTGTCATTGTGCATGCTTATAAAAAGTTTGAGATGCGTGTTGATCAAAGACAAAATACGCGCGGTGATAAGGCTCGCGCTGTGCGTCGCGCTGTGGATAATTCTCATTCATCTTTTTCTATCAGTGAGATCGAAAATCTGTGCCCGGCGATTAGTCGGGATACAGTACGCAGCGTGTTACATAAAATGAAGGCCGAAGGAAAAATCCAGGCAACAGGGCGCGGCCCCGGTGCCCGATGGCGCAAGATAGCGCAAATCTAGCCCTACTGTATGATCAGCCAAGGCTACCCCGTCATTCCTGCGCCCCACGGGGCTCGATTTCGCCATCATCTGTGATGGTGATAACCCACGGGATGATGAGCTTCGCTCATCAAATATCCCCAGTCTTACGCCATGTAGTGTTATTATTTTCGCGTGATACAGGTAAAGCCATACCTTGTCATTCCTGCGAAAGCAGGAATCCAGGAGTTACAGGTCCGGGTGCAAGAAAAGATCCGCACGGCGGGTTTAACAACTACAAAAGCATGATGAACCAACGGTCAAGGCTTTGTTTTACACCTTTGCGGGAATGACAGTGCGGTGCAAAGTGTCACAACATGAGACTGGGGACCGTGCTACCTTTGCAACGAGAACAGATGATGGCGGAGTCTTGCTCCTCCGGCTAGGAGGCACGACCCTAGCAGCACCCACGGCGTTTACTCGGGACAGCGCCACCTTTGCAACGAGAACAGATGATGGCGGAGTCTTGCCCCTCCGGCTAGGAGCTGATGGGTGGGGGGTCTTTGGCTCCGGTCATAAAAGCGACCGCATCAGACATAGAATAGTCTTTCGGATCGATCACACACAAGCGTTTGCCTAAGCGATGAATATGAATCCGATCAGCAATCTCAAAAACGTGCGGCATATTATGAGAAATCAACACGATCGGTAAGCCGCGCTGTTTGACATCGACGATCAAATCCAAAACCCGGCGAGATTCCTTAACCCCGAGTGCGGCCGTGGGCTCATCCATAATAATGACCTTAGAGCCAAAGGCTGCGGCGCGCGCCACGGCCACCCCTTGTCGTTGCCCGCCTGAGAGGGTTTCGACCGTTTGATTGATGTTTTGAATCGTAAGCAAGCCCAGCTCATTAAGTTTATCACGGGCCAACTGCACCATCTTGGCATGATCGAGCTTGCGAAAAAGTTGACCAACCAAACCAGGTTTACGAATCTCACGCCCTAAAAACATGTTATCCGCAATCGAAAGGGCCGGAGATAGGGCCAAGTTTTGATAGACGGTTTCTATACCGACGTTGCGCGCGTGCAAAGGTGAGGAGAACTGAATTCGCCTCCCGTCCATATAGATATGCCCCTCATCGGGTTTGAGTGCGCCGGTTAAGGCCTTAATCAAAGTGGTTTTACCTGCGCCGTTATCGCCAATAACGGCGAGAATCTCGCCGCCAAGTAACTCAAAATCGGCCTCATCGAGAGCCACCACGTGGCCGAATCGTTTGACAAGCTTATGAGCACTGAGAATGGGCGTGCTCACGTGGCGGCCTTTCTAATCCATTGATCCACAGCCACCGCAATGATAATCAAAAGGCCGATAAACCAGTACGTCCATTGGGGATCAGTGCCGATTAAGCGCAAGCCTAAAGAAAACACGCCGACGATGAGCGCGCCAAAAAGCGCACCGAAAATAGACCCGCGTCCACCGAATAAAGAAATACCGCCAATCACCACGGCCGTGATCGATTCTATATTAGTGTATTGTCCGGCTGTGGGCGAAATCGAGCCAATGCGCCCAACCAAAGCCCAACCCGCAAGAGCGCAAATAAGACCACCCAAAATATAGACAGAAAGAAAAATTTTCTTGACTTGAACGCCGGAGAGCTCGGCAGCATCTGGGTCGTCGCCCACTGCATAGACATGTCGCCCCCATGCTGTGTGCTTGAGGGCATAGGCAAGGACAACCACCAGGACAAACATGGCGATCACGCCATAGGTAAAAATCGCCCCGCCGATGTTAATTTTATTACCAAAAAACTGAAGAAGTGGCGCAGATTCAGCAATATCCTGGCTACGGATCGTCTCATTTGCAGAATAGATATAGTTTGTCGCAAGAACAATCTGCCACATGCCTAAGGTGACGATAAATGGTGGTAGACGCACGTAAGCGACCAGTACGCCGTTGATCGCGCCGCACAACCCACCCACGGCAAAGCAGGCCAGCACCGCAATTTCCGGCGGTAGACCGTAACGAAAGGCGACTTGCCCCATGGTTACTGAGGATAAAACCATGATCGCGCCCACCGAGAGATCGATCCCGGCGGTGAGAATAATCAGGGTTTGGGCTGAGGCGACGATACCGACGATGGCGACCTGTTGCAAAATCAGGGTCAGAGCAAAGGGCGAGAAAAATTTGCTACCGAGAATAAGGCCAAAGACAACCACCGACACCAGCAATACCACCAGCGAGACGAACGATGGAGTGTGATGAAGAAAATGGTGCACCCGCGCAAGCGTACTGTGATCGCGGGGCAAGTCCTCGGGCTGAAGGCTGGCGGGGGAGTCATTCATACGCAGATTCTCAAACAATGGCCTTGTGTAGACAGGGCATTATGGAGAGTCCCACATGGAGAGTCCCACACAATGCACGAGCAAACCCAGGGATGTCGCCGCCGACGCATATGTTCGCATATGCCCTGGGTTTGCTTGCATTGTATCATGAGAAGAGGTTACCCCCAGCAGAGGTCCATGCCCTCATCTGTGTCGATAGAGGCAACACCTGAGGCAGGCTTATCGGTGACCAGGGCAACGCCCGTATCAAAGAAGTCCTTGCCGGGGGTGTTGGCAGGTTTGGTGCCATTCGTTGCCCAAGTTTTAATGGCTTCGATGCCCAAGGATGCCATGAGCAGCGGATACTGTTGTGAGGTGGCACCGATGATTCCGTCCTTGACGTTTTGTACGCCAGGGCAACCGCCATCGACCGACACGATTAGGACGTCATTCTCCCGGCCAACGGCCTTGAGCGCTTCGTAAGCCCCGGCAGCCGCAGGCTCGTTAATCGTGTAGACGACGTTAATGCCAGGATCCTTTGTGAGCAGGTTTTCCATCGCACGACGGCCACCTTCTTCGTTACCAGCCGTGACATCATTGCCAACGATACGGGGGTCGGTTTCATCGCCCCACTTGTTGGGATCACCAAGGTCAATGCCAAAGCCTTGCAAGAAGCCCTGATCGCGTAACACGCCAACGGTGGGTTGGCTGATGGCCAGATCCAGCATGGCGATTTTCGCATTCGCCGCATCGGCACCGAGCGAGGCCGCCGCCCACTGGCCGATCAATTCGCCAGCCTTAAAGTTATCGGTGGCAAAGGTCGCATCGGCGGCAGTAATCGGCTCTAGTGGGGTGTCCAGCGCGATGACCAGTACGCCGGCATCCCGGGCTTGTTGCACGGCAGGGACAATCGCGGCGGTATCGGACGCGGTGAGCAAGATGCCTTTGGCGCCATCGGCGATACAGGTTTCAATGGCAGCCACTTGACTGTCGTGGTCGCCGTCAATCCGCCCGGCATAAGATTTTAGGGTCACCCCTTCTTCTGCCGCTTTGGCCGAAGCACCTTCTTTCATCTTTACAAAGAAAGGGTTGGTGTCTGTTTTTGTAATCAGGCATGCAGTGATGTGGCCGTCTGCGGACGCAGTACTGGACATCAGTGCAAAGGCCCCCATGACAAGGGTTGCAAGAGCTTTTTTCATGAGTTGTGGTCTCCCTATAATTAACGTGTATCGAGCGCGGCGGGCAAAGCCATTCGTCTGGTTCGGAATGTCTGCCACCAGAGCAGGACAACCCCATACTCAACCGGACCAGCGTCGATGTGTCAATGAATAAAACCACGCGGCGGGAATGGGTCGGTGTGAGCAAGAGCGACGGGGAAGAACCCTCTCACGACTTGGCCTGAGGGCTGGGAAGACTTATCATGGGCGCGGGATGGGTGGCCGAGTGGTTGAAGGCACTGGTCTTGAAAACCAGCAGAGGCTCACACCTCTCGTGGGTTCGAATCCCACCCCATCCGCCATTGCTTGGTCTGTTATGTCTGTCTTTCTTTTGTCATTTTCTCCTTCGTGGGAATGACGAGAAAAGGTGGGGCTCAGTATTTTTCTATAGTTTTCCCATAACCAGATCGGCACATCTGTCACCCAGCATCATAGCGGGAGCGTTGGTGTTACCAGCGGGTATCTCAGGCACTGCCGACATGTCACATACCCTTAAGCCCTCAATACCGCGCACCCGCATCCGAGGGTCTAGAACGGCCATTGTGTCGTCCGCTGTGCCCATCTTGGCGGTGCCCACGGGATGATAGTTGGTTTTCACCACCCTCTTGCAATGCTCGATAAGGCCTTCATCGCTCCAATCCGCAGGGTCTGGCGCGATCAGCCCTGAAATTTTATCAGCCATGGGTTTGGTTTCCATCGTACGACGGAAATAGCGCAAGCCCGTAATCATCGCCTGCATGTCGCGTGGGTCTTTTAGAAAATTGGGGGAGATGAGAGGCATATCGGCGGGGTTAGCTGAAGCCAACCTCACCTCGCCCACGGAATGGGGTTTGAGTAAAACGATTTGAATCGACACGCCATACCCGTCACCGACTTTTTTGAGCACCTCATCGTCCAAATATAATACCGGGATGCAATAGGCCTCATGGGTTGGCGGCGCGTCAGGGTCAAGGGGATTAACAAAGCAAGCCGCTTCCAGTCCGGTGGTCGTGATCCGACCGCGCCCAAAGAGTCTGAACTCCAGTCCATTACGGATCATGTTCCATCCTCTATCCTGCTTCCAGTAGCCATAAGGTCCATTCGCGCGAGCGACAACTGAACAATCGGGATGGTCTTTGAGATTTTGTCCGACACCCGCATGATCTTCGATGACATCGATGTCGTGCTCTCGCAGATGGTCGGCTGGGCCGATACCCGAAAGCATCAGAATTTTTGGCGTGATAAACGCCCCCGCCGATAGAATAACCTCACCATCAACTCGAGCTTCGTACCGTCCCGTGCGATCTTGATAGATCACGCCTACAGCGCGACCATTCTCGATGACGATTTTTTGCACGCTAGCGCGCAATCGGATCTTCAGGTTTTCATTATTCTTGAGAGGGTCCAAAAAAGCGTAGGCCGCAGAAACTCGCTGACCCTTGTTATAGGTAAACTGAAAGTATCCTGCCCCGCGCTGGGTTGGTCCGTTAAAATCAGGATTAAACGGCTCCCCTTGTTCTTGTAGGGATTGGACAAACCATCGAGCCATATCATCGATATAGCCCGGGTCAGAGACAATCAGTTTACCGTCAGTACCATGAAGCTCATTGTTAAACTTTTGATTTGCTTCCAGGCGCATGAAATGGGGTAGAACGGCTTCCCATGACCAATCGATAGCGTCATTGCTACCCCGCAAGGTTTCGTGCCATTCATCATAATCGCTGGGGCGTCCTCGAACGTATGCCTGGCCGTTAACCGTAGATCCCCCACCCAGGACGTTGCCTTGCGGAATCTCAGCGCGACGTCCGCCCAGATGTTCTTGCGGTATAGATTTATGAGTCTTGAAAAACTTAGAGCCGTTTTTTAATAACTTGAACACACCCGGAGGCATATCAAGGAGCGGATGCCGATGATGGTGGCCAGCCTCCAGCAACAAAACTTTGGCCCCGCCAAGCACCAGCTGTGAGGCCGCCACACTGCCCGCTGAGCCGCCGCCGATGACAATATGGTCATAGGTGCTTGCCATACGTTTTATCCCCCTTGTTCAGCCCCGGCTATATCAGCCAGCATTTGCCCTTTATCAAAATTAGGATATTGATAGGCATTGATCTGTCTGCCGTGATACATCGTCAGAGCCCGATCCGCCAACATGGTTACTTCGTCAATTTCATAAGATAGGATTAAAATACCAACGCCTTTTTCTGCCAAGCCTTCGATGATACGATAGATATCTGCTTTTGCGTGTACATCGATTCCGCGCGTGGGCTCCAATAAAATTAATAACTCAAGATCATCATCCAACCAACGTGAAAAGCAGATTTTTTGTTTATTGCCACCGGAAAGAAATTGTATTTCTTGATCAGCAGAGGCAGTTTTAGTCGACGTATCGTGAATTGCTTTAATGACAATTTTTTCTGTATAAATGCTGTTAATCATGCCATGACGGATAGATTTTTCTATGAAAGGCAATACGATATTATCGCGCACAGAGAGAGCCGCCATAATACCGTTTTTGTCTCGATTTTCAGTCACCAGGCCCATCCCACTTTTCACAGCTCGGGCAGGGTTGCGAACTTTTTTGAGCGTTTGCCCGCGATAGGTGATCGTCCCCTCGTAATCGTCTTCCAGCCCGAAGATGGCCTTAGCAAGTTCAGGAGCACCACAACCTCGAAGCCCCGTGAGTACAACAATCTCGCCGCGATGCACCTCAAAAGATATGTCCTGATAAACATCATCTTTATGCAAGTTTTGTACAGATAACAAAATTTGATTGGAAACTTGCTTATGCGGCTTTACAAAGCCTTTGAGTTCCCGGCCCGTCATCTCGTGAATCACGACTTGTTCTTTGGTGTCTTGGATTTTTTCTGAGAGTACAATTTTACCATCGCGCATGACCGTCACACGATCCGCGATACTAAATATCTCTGGCATGTGATGAGAGATATATATGATCGATACGCTTTCACTTTTTAATCGATTAATAAACGCAAACAGTCGGCCCTTATCTTCTTCTGAGAGGGCCGAGGTTGGTTCATCCATAACAATCAGCCAGCTGTCTGACATCAACGCACGAATGATTTCTACGATTTGTTTTTCACCGGAGTTTAAGTCACGGATAGGCAAGTTCGGATCTAGCTTTAACTCGAAACGATCGAGCTGGGCTTTGACTTGTCTTGTCATCTCGCGTTTGTTTAAGAAGGGTGTTTTTGCGTGGCGTAATTCTCGTCCAAGAAAGATATTGGCGGTGACGGTCAGTTCGTTAATCAAGGAGTACTCTTGGTGAATCATTGCAATCCCGAGCCGCTCGGCATCGGACGGTTGGGTGATCGTCACAATCGTATCATCCATCGTGATGGTACCCTCATCGGCGCTATAAACACCGCCAAGCACCTTCATCAAGGTCGATTTCCCTGCACCATTGAGGCCAACAAGGGCATGCACTTCCCTCGAGATGCAGGAAAAATCGACCCCATCTAACGCTTTAGTCGCAAAAAAACTTTTACTGATATCACGCATGTCGATACGATGATCGCTCATGTGGATTTCCTTTTTTGGCTATAGGTATCAAGGAGCACCACCCCCAAGAGAATCATTCCCTTAATCAGGCTCTGCAGGTAGGGGTTGGTGCCAGTCAAGACAAGACCATTGATGATAATGCCGTAGAGAAGAACGCCCAGGATTGTGCCCAGCAGACGACCCCGACCTCCAAAAAGCGAGGTGCCCCCTAAGATGACCGCGGTGATCGCATCAAACTCAAGATATAACCCTGCCCAAGGCTGGCCCGAGGATACCCGCCCCACCGTGATGATGGCTGAAAGACCGGCGAGCAGACCCGTCAGGACATAGACCCAGACCACTGATCTTGCCGGGTTTCGTCCCAAGACAAACGCCGTGTTGAAATTCGCGCCCACCGCATAGACATCGCGCCCAAAGGACGTGCGATAAAGCACCAGCGAAAGTACGACAAAGACAATGGCCACGAAGGGGATGACCACCGGCAAATTGCCCCAACTGGTTCCCCCCAGCCAAAGAAAAACCGGATCGGTAACGTTGATCGAGTCCGCATCATAGATAACCAGTGCCAATCCTCGCGCCAGGGCAAAGGTTGCCAAAGTTACCATAAAGGCAGACAGTTTAAGTTTGCCGATAAACACGCCATTAAGAAGGCCGATTGACATACCGGCAAGTCCGGCAGCGATAAAGCCCATCAGCGGACTGCCCGTTGCGCCCAGCGTGATGACACCGACCCCGCCAGAAAAAGCCACGTTAGAGCCAACACTTAAATCAATGCCGCCTGTTAACATGATAAAGGTCATACCCATCGACAGCAAAAACAGCACCGAGATAGAGCGCAGAAGGATTCCTATATTAACCAGTGAATAGAAATTATCATTGGCAATGCTAAAGCCAACAGCGGCAATCAAAATCAAGCCGCTGAGTACGAGGTAGCGTAACGTGAGTCCGCTCATGTGCTTTTGTGGCTTTGACGTTGTGATGGCGTTGGTACTCGCAGTCATGACCAGACTCTTCTACCCAAATTTCTATCTCCTAAGCCTGCATCCCGATGATCGGCTACCGACACAACAAGCATGTCGGTAGCCGTCAGGTTTTATTTCACAGAATCAGGGCCGAACTCCAGGTATCCTTTTTCCGCGACCTCCATGGCCTTAGGCACGTAGTAGACTTCCACGTCTTTGGGGAAACCGTTGGCGAGAGCTATCTTATGATTTTCTTCGGTGAGCACCAGGGGCGTGAAGAAATCATAGACCTTTTCAGGTGTTTCACCCTTGTGAATACGGTAGGCCATTTGCACGAAGTTCCAGCCTTCACGTGTGCCAGATAACAAAATATCTGCTTTCACATTGCCATCAATCATCTGCTGCATGATCGGGATATCGCCGTCATAGCCGAAAAATTCGATGTGATCCTTGCCTGAGTTTTGCACAATGGCGATAGATGGATACATATACCCATCAGTCACACCGGCAATGGCGTCTAGATCGGGAAATTGGGTAAGCCAGTTCTCGGCGATAGATTGCGCCTTAACGGTATCCCAGTCGGCGGGCTGTTCGGCAAGAACCTTCACATTGTTGCAGGTCGCAATCCCTTCTAAAATCCCAGCATGACGTGCATCGCCCGAAGGGTTACCGGCTTGGCCGAGCATGATGCCAACGTTATAAGTCTCACCACCGGAGAGGGCGCACATGGCCATCCCAATATTGCGGCCATTCACCACATCGCCCAAGGTAAAGCTATAGTCGGCACTATCCATCGGCGAGTGAACGGCAATCCAGGTAATGCCTGCATCTTGGGCCTTCTTCACCAGAGGCTCGAACGCGTCAACATTAATGGCGTTGACGAACATGACATCGGGTTTTTCATTGATGGTCACCTCAGCTTGCTGAATCATTTTCTCAAGACTGCCTTCTGCACTGAGCCAGCGACCGGTAATTTCCATATCTGGAAAGGCTTCATTGTAGGCTTCGATGGCATCTTCAAAGCCACCCAGCCAAGCGACGTGATAGGGCGCCACGTGACCATCGTTAATAAAGACAATGTCGAGATTGTGATCTGCCGCATGCGCATTCGTTCCCGCTGCGGTTATCAGAACCATACTCGCCATGATCGTTTTCAGTTTATTGGGCATCGGTAGTTCCTCCTTTTAAGGCCGATAAGGTTACAACCGGGTACAATCACCCGATAGATCGAAAAATTCTTATTATAATGTTTGTCATTGTGCTTGGACTTGTCGGGATTCCCATAAAAGCCAGTTCACGCCGAGCGCAGCGAGGATGACAGCACCCTTGAAAACCAGGTGCCAGACGTCTTCAACGTTCAATAAATTGAGGCTATTGTTGACAACGCCGATAAACAAAACACCCCAGAAAGCACCGCCGATCGTTCCACGACCGCCTTGAATAAGCGTACCGCCGATGATGATCGCGGCGATGCCATCCAGCAAAAGTCCGTTGCCATCCAATCCCGGTTGGACAAATCCCATGCGGGTCGAGAGCATCATGCCAGCAAAACCGCTACACAGGCCGGAAAACATAAAAATGCATATCTTCACACGCTGGGTGTTGATTCCCGCCAGTTTTGCGTTTTCTTCACTGTTGCCAAGAGCGATGACGTAAGCACCCCAGCGGGTGTGATTATAGACAACATAGGCCAACGCAAAGAGTGTGAGAAGAAATAGAAACGACCAATAAAACCCGAGAAACTTACCAGCTCCCACAACGCGAAAGAAATCACCCACCAGGAAAATTTGCTGGCCGCGTGGAATAATCAAACCCGACAGCCCCTGAGCCATAAACAAAGCAGAGAGCGTCACGATAAACGCAGGTAACCTGAGGCGAGCAACGAGGGCGCCATTGGCGAACCCCATGACCAAAGAGCAAGCCAACACCGCCATAACACCCCAGGCGACATCCCCGGCCAGCCAATAAAAGACGCCCAAGATGATCGCAAATAAGACAGCCCCCATTCCCATCGACAGATCGATATTGCCAGAAACAACAACAAAGAACTGACCTAAGGTGATCAAGCCGATGGGTACGATTTGCCTGGAAATCGCCGACATATTGTCCAAGCTTAAAAAGCGCGGACTTATTAAAAAGAATACGAAACAGCAGATGATCGTGACAAAGATGATGTTCTTTTCAAGAACGAATTTTGCGGCATTCGACATCAAACCCTCCCTCAATGTCTGCCATCAACGTTTAGCATAGTCGTTGAATATATGAAAGTCATTTTTATATACAAAATTACAAGAAGTTTCATCCGCACCCATCGGCCTGTGGTTTTTCGCTGTATTGCCCATCGCTAAATCCCCAGATACTGGCCGAATTCTTATGGTCATCGCTAGTAAGCCATGTAGACCGTGCGCTTTTGCATATAGCCTTCCAGGCCGTGGGCACCATCCTCACCACCCAGGCCGCTTAGCTTGTGGCCATTGTGAAAGCCATTGACATAGCCGACAATGCCTTTGTTAAGGAACACGGTGCCTGTTTCAATACGCTGGATGGCATCCATAAAAATCGACGGGTTTTTCGTCCATAGATAGGCGGACAGCCCGTCCGGGCGGCTATTGGCGATGGCAAGGGCCTCGTCATACCCGCTGGTGCGGACAATCGGTAGCACCGGGCCAAAGATCTCATCCCGCACCGCTTCGCTTGTGGCCTTGGCATTGAGTAAAACCGTAGGTTCATACCAATGTCCCTGGGCAAAGGGGCCGTCCCCACGCTGGCCGCCGGTTGCCAGTTCAGCACCTTCTTTGAGGCTGGTGGCCACCAGCCTCTCAACCTTTGCAAGTGATGTCTGGGTTGTCACCGGACCCATACCCGCATTTGTCATGGGATCGCCAAGTTTGACCTTGGCGACTTGTGCTAAAAGTTTTTCCGTGAACTCATCCGCCACCGAATCCTCGACAAGCACACTCTCGTTGCAGATGCACACTTGCCCAGCATTGGCAAAGCGTGCGATCGATGCTGCCTGCACTGCGGCATCCATGTCGCAATCTTTGAGTACGATAAACGGGGCGTTACCACCAAGCTCGAGCGACAACGATGCGAGGTTTTTTGCCGCCCCAGCGGCGATCGCCTGACCCGCCCGGATCGATCCTGTTACGCTAATCATACGGGTGAGAGGGCTTTCAACCAGGGCTTTGCCGAGTTCTGCGCCCGTACCGGTGACAAGGTTGACGACGCCGTCTGGCACACCTGCTTGCTTGACGATACGGCAAAACGCGCTGCCGGTTACCGGGGTTGCTTCGTGGGGCTTGAGGATCATCACATTGCCGGTGATAAGAGCCGGACCCAGCTTGCGGCCAATTAACGCCAGCGGGTAGTTATAGGCGCAGATGCCCAAGGCCACGCCGTAGGGAACCCGAAAGATAAACAACTGCTCACCGGGTGCGTCGGCGGGTAAAATTTCCCCTTGGAGTCTGCGGGCGGCTTCGGCACTGTAGGTCATGTAGCGGATCGTGTCATCAACTTCAAACGTTGCCTCAGCGAGAGTCTTGCCCTGCTCCATGACAAGAAGGCGGGCGAAGTAGTCGCGCTCTTTTGCCAGGCCCTCACAAATGCGCTTGAGGTACTCGGCGCGTTCAATAGGGGGAAGGTGACCCCATGCATGACGGGCGTTTTCGGCGGATTCTAGAGCCCGGTGGGCATCTTCTGCACCGCACTTGGGCACCTCGGCAAAGACTGCGCCGGTGGCCGGGTTTTCTACTTGGATACGTCCGCCCCCGGAGGCATCGCACCATTTTCCATCAATAAAGCACTTGTAATAATCCACCATGGCAATCTCCTGAGGGTTTTGTTCGTTTCATTGTTTCATGGCTCCGGTGTTTGGATAACATTGTGCTCTATCAAAATTTTTCCAGTTGCATCTCCTTGCGCCATCTGTGCCAAGGCCTCGTGAGTCTTTTCCAGAGGGTAGGTCTTCGCGGTCAGTTTGGTAAAATCGATTTTACCTGACTCAATCAACTGCATGGCTTCTTCAAATTCCTCGTTAAATTGATAAGGAGCTGACGATGTTGATTTCTTTGAGCATAATCATGTGTAAACAAACGCTTGCTTGGGTGAGTTGTATGTTGCTCAAGATAGAAATCGTGCCTTTTTGCCGGATTGCGCAAGACGATATGTAGGGATCTTGACACAAAGGGATATCGATATCAAATATAAAAATTAATTTGACATATGAAAATAACAAGATATAATCGCGACGTAAGGAAAGCATCGGCACCATCTTTGATTCAAGCGAGGCATGAGATGAATGCGCAAACAGAAGGATGCGTCCGGCTGGAGATTGCAGATCATATTGGTGAGATCATTATTGATCGTCCGACCAAGCACAATGCCCTTACGCCAACGATGTACCGCGAGATGGCGCGTTGCTGCGAGAAGGCCGATGACTCTGCTGATGTCCATGTGGTGATCATACGTGGCGCGGGCGAGCGGGCCTTTTGTGCGGGCACTGATGTTAAGGCCCTGGAAGGCTATGAAGATTTTTGGGCTTGGCGAAACCGTTTCGATTATATCCCGCCAATCCTTGCCATGCGCAAGCCGTGTATCGCCGCGATCAAGGGCTGGGCTCTGGGCGGCGGTCTTGAAATTGTATTGGCGTGTGACCTTAGGGTCGCTTCGATGTCTTCTGTTTTTGGTGCGCCGGAGGTCACACTCGGCTGGAATGGTGCTGGCGGAGCCGCACAGCATCTTACCCGGCTGTGCGGCTATGGCCAGGCGATGCGGCTGCTGTTAAGCGGTGAGCGTTTTGATGCCAAACAAGCCAAACAAATGGGCATGATCGAATGGCTGACAGATGAGGATAAGGAAGTTACGATCGCACGGGAAGTTGCTGTGAGTATCGCCGCCCATAATCCGGTGGCAACTCAAGCGGTCAAAGCCGCCGTGCGTAGTGCTATGGACCTGCCGATAAGAGAGGGCCTGCGCATAGAAAATGAACTCATGTCCCTTTGCTTTGCAAAAATTGAACAGGCTAAACTTCGCGCCCAATTGAAAGACCCAAGCAAGTGAAAAAAACCACATTCGCCTTAGTCCCGGCAGATAAGAAAAGCAAATCCTCTGTGCCAGCAGCGGAGAAGGCGTTCGATATTCTTGAGCTTGCCGCAGAATCTCCCCAGGGCCTGACGATGAATGAAATTGTCGACGCGCTCGGGCGAACCATGGGGGAAATCTATCGGGTCGTCGTCTATTTGGCGGAGCGAGGCTATCTTCATCATGATGCTGTCACCAATCGGTACTCACTGACCCTCAAGCTCTTTGAATTGTCCCATCGGTATGATCCCACGGATCGTTTAATCCGCCTCGCCTTGCCAATTCTCGAGCGTATTGCGGCGCGCACCCAACAATCTTGCCATTTGGGTGTTTTGAGCCGGACAAATGTTCTTGTGCTTGCCTCGGTTCATAGCCCTTTACCAGCGGGATACTCCGTAAGAACAGGCGCTCTGTTCCCGGTCAAGCAAACCAGTTCAGGCCACGTCATTCTGGCGTTTTCCCCAGATGATGTGCAAATCCGCTCTGTCAACCGATTTGCCAAAGGCGAACGGGAAAAGTTGCGTAAGCGATTTGCGCAAATTAGAGCCGATGGGTTTGAAGATACTCCCAGCAAAATGATTCACGGAGTCCGCAATCTTTGTGTTCCGGTGTTTGATATGCGCGGTGTGGTCGCGGCTATTACTTGTGGATTCATTGGCCAACAAGACATGACCGTCACGGCCGAAGAAGCGCTTACTATCATTCGCATCAGCGCTTTGGAATTGTCGCGCGAGCTGGGCTTTCGTCTTGATTCTAGCTCCTTTGGCGATGTTCTTTCGAAGTAGAGGTTTTGAGTCATGACCACACGGTCTATCGAGCTTCCACTTTCAGGTTTGCGCGTTTTAGACTTCTCGCAGTTTCTAGCAGGTCCAGTGGCGGCGCTCAGGCTGTCAGATTTGGGGGCGGAAGTGATAAAGATCGAGCGGCCCCAGGGCGGCGATTTATGCCGCTCTATGGTTGTTAATGATCAAACGTTCGATGGTGATAGCCTTGTGTTTCACACCTTTAATCGCGGCAAGAAAAGCATTGCAGCTGATCTCAAGCAAAAAGATGATCTGGATAAAGTCCGCGCGTTCATAACGACCGCTGATGTCATGATCCATAACTTTCGCCCTGGCGTTATGGAACGTCTCGGCCTTGGGTTTGAGGATGTGCAAAAAATCAATCCACGGCTTATCTATGGTGCGGTTTCGGGCTATGGCACGACGGGTCCTTGGCGGGACAAGCCAGGGCAAGATCTTTTGGTTCAGGCATTGTCTGGCATTGCTTGGCTTAGTGGCAACGCCGTAGATGGGCCTGTCCCCACCGGTTTTGCCATGCTGGATGTGGCAACGGCGGGCAACTTGGTGCAAGGCATTCTCGCTTGTCTGGTGCGTCGCGGCGTTACAGGGTGTGGGGGTCTTGTCCAGGTGGATTTGCTATCCTCGGCGTTAGATATGACGTTCGAGCAATTCACTTGCTTTCTTAATGATGACAACACGCCGCCGCCGCGCCATGACATAGGCAACGCCAATCCTTACCAGCCAGCCCCTTACGGAATCTATAAAACAAGTGACGGGTACTTGGTCTTTGCCATGACTCCTTTGGCACGAGTGGCCGAGCTTCTTGAGTCACCAGCAATCGCGGAATATTCTCAAGATCAAGCCTTCACTCACATCAACGAAATTAAACAAATCGTTGCGGATATCTTTATAGAAAAGCCCACCCAGTACTGGCTGGATATTTTAGACGCTGCAGGAATTTGGTGTGCGCCGGTTCTTGATTGGCCTGAGTTTATTGCCTGCGATGGCTTTAGAGCATTAGACCCGATACAAAAAATCATATCGGACACAGGGGCGGAGGCTTATACCACACGTTGCCCGATTGGCATCGATGGGGTACGACCTGGCAATCAGACAAGAGCCCCCTCCCTTGGGGAGCATACGACGCATGACCTGGGTACAGTTTTGCACGAGGAGTCTTAACCAGATGAGCAAGATTCCGTCCATATCTGCGATTGTGGCGATACCATGCCTTGTCTCCAGTCATGTAACGCGCAGTTTTTATACCATTTCGTCATTCCTGCGGAAGCGGGAATTCACCATCACTTTGGTTGCAACCTCTCCTGGATTCCTGCCTACGCAGGAATGACGAGAAACAGGGGCGGAGCATTGCTGAGTTAGGGCTATTCGTACCAGATGTAAGCAAAGATACGCGCGGCGGCCTTAACATGGGCGAAAGCATGATGAGCAATCAATTAAGGCCATGCCTTGCCGCAGAACCGAAAATCCAGGGATTTTCACAAAAAGCATCATCCATCACCCAACTCTCTATCGCCCGCTTGGGTTATAATCAGGCAAAAGTTCGTTTAAGGTAAGCTGACACAGGCAAACGACTCATTCACGGGCACAAGAAGAATGGCGTCAGCGCATCTCCCATAAGGCTAAGAGACAAAAACGCCAAGCCTCTGATCGATAATCGCACGATCATCGTACACAAAAGACAGGATGATACAATGAAAAAACTCTGGGCACGTTTACTAAGGCCCCAAACATGGATCGCCAAGCTCTTGCTTGCCCTGTTTGTCGTAGGTTTTCTTTCTCTGGGCTTTTTGAACGTATGGAACCCGTACTATCGCAACTGGAAGAGGGGATAGATCATATTGAAGAGCAAATTCTTGACAATGCAGATTCGACTCTAAGGGAAACAATTATCGATACCCGTAAGAAAGCAATTGTTTTCAGGCGTTATATGGCCCCACAACGGGACGCGATCAGCCAGCTCGTCATGACTGATGGGATTAAGTGGTTAAAGGATACCCACAAGTGGCATCTAAGAGAGGTGTATCATCATGTCACCCGTTATGCGGAGGATCTGGATGCCATTCGTGAACGCGCACAGATTATCAAGGATGAGCTTGCGAACATGATTGCCGATAAACTCAATCACAATATGTATGTTCTCTCGGTCATTGCAGCGATTTTCTTGCCGTTAGGTTTTTTAACCGGCCTTCTTGGGATCAATGTTGGCGGTATTCCTGGGGCCGATCATTTTGGTGCTTTTCTCATCTTCTGTGGCCTGCTGGTCATCGTCGTCTTATTACAAGTCATCATTTTCAAAAGACTCAAATGGTTCTGATACGAGGGCAGAGACAATGCTAGAAATTGGAAGCACACGCATCAAACCAGGTGAGCGCAAGCAAATCAATATCAACGTCGCGCGCCTTTATGATTTTACTGAGATGAATATTCCCGTCGAGGTCATTCGGGGCAAAGAGCAGGGACCGCGTTTGTTTGTCAGTGCCGCAACCCACGGCGATGAAATCAACGGGGTAGAAATCATCAAGCGTTTGCTCAAGCATCGAGCCTTGAAAAAAATTAAAGGCACACTCATTGCGGTGCCAATTGTCAACGTCTTTGGTTATAACACTAAGTCACGGTATCTGCCTGATCGGCGGGATCTAAACCGTCACTTCCCGGGCTCTATCAATGGATCATTGGCCGAGCAACTTGCGCACACGTTTATGAGTGAGATTGTTTTGCAATGCACCCACGGTATCGATCTGCATACAGGGGCGATCCATCGTTCTAACCTACCGCAAATTCGTGCTGATTTAGACGACCCACAAACAAACGAGCTTGCCCATAACTTTAATGTGCCGGTGATGATTAACTCACGTTTGCCCGATGGCTCTTTGCGTGAGGCCGCACGTGAAGCTAAAATCCCGATCCTCGTGTTTGAAGGGGGTGAGGCTCTACGCCATGACGAGCACGTCATTAAATCGGGCTTGACCGGTATTCTTACCCTCATGAATGAAATCGGCATGATTGCTTATGCGAGGGGAAAAAAGGCGCAAGATGAGAAGCTGTTTATGGCGCTGTCGAGCACCTGGGTGCGTGCGCCCCAAAGCGGAAGTCTAAGACAAATTAGGCATATCGGTAATCGGGTCACAAAAGGACAGGTGCTCGGGGTGATTTCTGACCCCTTTGGTGGCAACAAGGCAGAAATCACGGCAAGCTGTACGGGCATTATTGTCGGCGCGGTGACGATGCCGTTGCTCAACAAAGGGGATGCAGCGTTTCATATCGCGTCCTTTGATAACTCTAAACAAGTTAAAGAGCAGGTCGATGATTTTCTTGATGAAATCTAAAATTGATATCATAAACGAGACAAGCTATGAGTAAAAAAATTGTTATCGGCAAGGAGGAGTGGTGCGAGCTCCAGGAATTAGGCTTACCCGCGATTAAAGCGCGGATAGACTCTGGCGCCAAAACCTCTTCTTTACATGCATTTAATATTCATCAGTTTGAAGAGGGCGGCAAACGTTACGTTCATTTTGATATTCATCCGATTCAAAATGATAGAAAAACTATCCAAAGCTGCCGTGGCTTGGTCGTCGATAAGCGTGAAGTTAAGAGCTCCAGCGGGGATAAGGAACGTCGACCGGTGATTAAAACACCGATTACCCTTGGCGATGAGACTTGGGATATTGAAGTCACGCTCACCAACCGGGACTCGATGGGCTATCGAATGCTCATCGGGCGTGAGGCGATGACAAACCGTGTGTTGATCGATCCCGATAGTTCTTTTTCTTTGGGAACGATCCCGATTGAGGAGGTCAAGAAGCATTACGGCACCGTTAAACCTAAAAAAGATGGATTGTGTATTGTCGTGCTTGCGACCAATCCGGATCTCTATTCCAACAAGCGGTTGATAGAAGCGGGCGAGGAGCGTGGCCATGAAATGCGTTTTATCAATATCAGCCAGTGTTATATGAACATCAGCTCGGAAAAACCAGAGATTTATTATCGAGGTGGCCAGTTGCTTGATGATGTGGATGCGATCATCCCCAGGATCAGGCCATCTATGACCTTTTATGGCTGCTCGGTCGCACGCCAATTTCAATCCACGGGGTCATATTGCTTGAATGATTATGTTTCTATCTCGCGCTCTCGGGATAAACTGCGGTCATTGCAATTATTATCGAGCAAAGGTATTCCCATGCCGACGACGGGTTTTGCGAACTCGCCGATGGACACGTCCGATATTATCAAGATGGTGGGTGGCGCGCCTGTGGTTGTGAAATTGTTGGAAGGTACGCAAGGCAAGGGTGTTGTTTTGGCTGAAACGACAAAGGCGGCTGAGAGTGTGATTAACGCCTTTAAGAGTTTGCGCGCGAATATCTTAGTGCAAGAGTTTATTAAAGAGGCTGACGGCAAAGATATTCGGTGCTTTGTTGTGGATGGTAAGGTGGTGGGCTCGATTCAGCGGGAAGCCGCTGCTGGTGAGTTTAGAGCAAACTTGCATCTCGGCGGGTCAGCGAGTTCAGTGAAGACGACCTCGCAGGAGCGTAAAATTGCGATTGCGGCGACCAAAACCATGGGCTTGCAAGTCGCTGGGGTGGATATTATTCGCTCAAAATCGGGCCCGAAGGTGCTGGAGATTAACTCCTCACCTGGACTTGAAGGGATCGAGTCGATTACAGGAAAAAATATCGCAGGCTTGATGATCGAGTGTGTCGAGCGAAAACTTAAGCATAAGGTTGCGTAGTCGTTTGTCGTTCACTGTTCTAGATCGTCATTCCTACGAAAGCAGGAATCTATCCCGCAGGGCCGCAAGACGGTTTGATTTACGTCTATATCTGTGATTGTAAAAACCCCCATGTTCTATCCCCAGTCGTGTGCTATGTATTATTGCTATTCCCGTACGATGTAAGCACAGACTCGCGCGGCGAGGTTAATACCCACTGATGTATGATGAGCAATTGGTCAAAGCCACGCTTTGCGGTCAAGGTCATGCCTTGTTGGTTATTTCGGGCGCAGAGTCGGAAAGGCGATGACCTCACGGATGGCCGTCTGGCCCGTGAGAATCATCATCAGCCGGTCAATGCCGATCCCCAGTCCTCCCGTGGGTGGCAAGCCGTGCTCTAATGCGATGATAAAATCCTCATCCAGCACCTGCGCTTCCGTATCGCCCTTGTCCCGTTCGCTGGCCTGCTGGGCGAAGCGGCGGCGTTGCTCGCCAGGATCGGTGAGCTCGCTAAAGGCATTGGCGACCTCCCAACCGTTGATATAGGTCTCAAACCGTTCGGTGAGACGTGGGTCGTCCAGATGCGTTCGCGCGAGCGGCGAGACATCTTTGGGAAAGTCTGTGACGTGGGTTGGGTTGATGAGGGTGGGCTCGACGTGTTCACCAAACACGGCCTCAACAATTTTTCCCCAAGGCTCACGACCGGTGAGCGGCACTTTCATTTTTTCTGCCTGGGCGCGCGCTTGCGCTTCGTCCAGCTCGGCAAAATCCACGTCGCACGTTTTTTTAATAAACTCGAGCATAGAACCGCAGGCATAGGGCGGCGTGAAGTCTATTGCATGATCGCCGATTTGCGCTATCAAATTTTTGCCAAGAGCGGCGTGGGCCGCGGCAACCAAAAGAGCCTCGGCAAGATCGATCATACCGCGATAGTCGGTATAACTTTGATAGACCTCCAGCGAGGTGAACTCGGGGTTATGTTTGGTGGATAGACCCTCGTTACGAAAGCATCGATTGATTTCAAATACTCGATCGAAGCCGCCTACAATCATTTTTTTCAGGTAAAGTTCCGGTGCGACACGCAGATATAAATCGGTATCCAGTGCATTGTGATACGTGATAAAGGGGCGCGCAGTGGCGCCGCCCGCGATGGGCTGGAGCATCGGGGTCTCCACTTCGAGAAAGCCTTTCTCACATAGATGATCGCGCATCGCTTGAATGACTCGGGCACGGGTATAGAACAACGCGCGCCGCGCAGGGTCCATGATCCAGTCGATGTACCGCTGGCGAAAGCGCATCTCGGTATCACTTAACCCGTGGTATTTTTCGGGCAAGGGCTGCAGGCTTTTGCTCAGCATGACCAAATCCTGGGCATCCAGGGTGAGCTCACCGCGCCGGGTGCGCCGGAGGGGGCCGCGTACACCGATGATATCACCGATGTCGATATGCTCATGGACGATAGCACTCTTGCCTTTGATGCTTTGCTGTGGGCAGAAAACTTGCATCTTACCGCTGCCGTCGTGCAAATCGATAAACATGTTTTTATTGCGCACAGCCATGACTCGTCCAGCGATGGCAGCGGTGTGATGTGCCGGCGTATCGTCCGCGAGGTCACGAAAGCGATCTTGCAGGTTTTGTGCGTGATTGGTAATGCTAAAGCGCGCTGGATAGGGGTCGATGCCTTGCTGGGCAAGGCTGTTGAGTTTCGCCTGCTTGGCCTTATAGAGCGGATTATCGGACATGGCTAGATTGCATGATCCAAAATGGGATAAAGGGCAAAGGGCGTATCGGCAAGCGCGGGCACCATATGATGTGCGAAGTTCTTTTGTGCGTCATCGACGATTTGCTCTGAGGGTATAGAAAACGCATCGTGCAGAGCTTCTAAGACTTGCCCGAAAGGTGCTTGATTTAAGGTCACGGCGGTAGGTCGTAATTCGGTGACTTTGCGCTTGGGAAGTGCGAGTGTGCCGTAGGAGTCTACGGCCTGCGCCAAAAGAGCCGGATCGCGAAACTGAAACACCTCATCGATCTGCAAGCCGTGGCTTTGGAGTCTATCAAAGAGATAGCTTAGGATTCCGGTGCCTTCTAGGCAGCAAAAGCGCACCATCCAACGGGGCGGCGCAAAACCATTGAGATCAGGCTTGTGGGTACTGGGCGGTGTATGATGTGAAGGCAGTTGTAGCTGCGTCATCGCATCAGAGCGCAACACGCTGGCCGTTGGCGCGGGGCCTGCGCCTTCTCCTTGCAGAACAATATCGCCAAGGTAACGGGAATGCAGAGTTACGGTGTTGCGTGCGCCAAAGGTGGTCCCCAGTGCGCTGGTGGTGGGCACTAAGGCCGGGCCGACCCAAAAGGCGGTGCTGTTTTCGTGCCGCTCGATAAGGCCAATGTGCCGAATGGCGCAATTCAGGTAATGCCGGGCATAGAGCATATCCACAGCGCGTACCCCATCGCGTATGTCTGTTGGCCTATCCTCATGGGGAATGATGCCGTGCGCGAGGGGTGAGTCGATAAGCTTGTCCACCGCCACGTGTTGATTAAGTGCGAGGCGCAAGAGAATCGCAAGCTTAAAGGTTGCATCCAAGCCGTCGATATCGCCCTTGCCCCCAGGCTCGGCATAGCCGTGGGTGATGGCGCGCTTAAGGCTATCGTCTAAGCTGGATCCCTTTTCCATCTCGGTCAGGACAAAATTGGTGGTGCCGTTAAGAATCCCCACGAGGCTATCTATTTGATCGCAACGGGCGTGATGGGTAACCGATTGGATTAAGGGCAAACCCGCAGCGACGGCGGCCTCCAGTCCAACCCGATGGGCGAGATCGGGGTGAAAAAACGCGTCTGAGTGGTGGGCGATCATGGCCTTGTTGGCGGTGACAAAGCGTATCTTTGGGTTGGCGTCCATGATCGCTTGGAAAATTTTCCAGGCATTGGGGTCGCCGGTGGCCTCGATCACGACGTCGGTCTCAGCAAGGGCGGGCAGGAGGTCGTCAATTGTCTCGTATAGATCAATCGCCGCCGCGCAAGCCTCACTCAAGAAGGCGCGTTTGGATTGATCCATGCCAGCAGGCGTTTTGTCAGGCGAACGGTCAAGCACCCAAGCGGCGCGCAACGACGCTTCACCAGAGTCCTCTGGCGCGAGAGTTTGCTGTAAGACTTCCCGACCGATGACGCCAAGTCCGATAATGCCTAATGACGTCATAGCGATGGGTGTGGCGTGGTTTCTTATGGAATGGGGACGCCGCGGGGCGGGGGAGGGGCTTAGCTGACGACTTGCCAGGTTCCATCAGGGGTGCGACAGGCCTGACCGACCACGGTTTCTGCCTGGCCACCGATGAACACTTCATGGGTAAACTCGCGACAAGGGCGGTTATTTCCTTGATAGGTGCGCACGGGGGTAAAGTTGCCCGCGTTACCGGTATCGGGATTTTGCCAGGTCATGGTTTGCCCGGTTGGGCTGGTCTCTAGGCTTGTTTGCGCGGTTTGATAGGCTTTTTGTCGGTCGACTTCATCGAGTAGGCGACCGATGTCGCGCCCGACATAGGCACCGAGAAGAGTGCCGGCCCCGATGGCGATTTTTTGCCCGTCGCCCTCGCCGACCTTAGAGCCAAGAAAGCCGCCCAAGACGGCACCCCCGACAGTGCCAATTTTCTCGCGCTGGCCGGTACCTTCGGGAAAGCAACCGGTCAAGCCAGTGAGCAACACGACCGCAAGGGGAAGCGTTTTTAGTTTCATGAGTAATATCTCCAAAGCCAATCGATGAAAGGGACCTCAAGCGACGTGATTCTATCACGTCTGCTATCATGACGTCCATAAAGCAATGATGAGAGATTGGGGGATTTGGTTGTCTTTATGCTCAGGCGTAGGCGGTAGGGTGTAGTTGTGCCGCCGCGGTGGCGAGACGGCCACCCATCCGCTTTGCTCGGTGCGACAGGCGTGGCCGGTGATGACTTCGCTTTGGTCATCGGTGATGGTGTGGTGGGAAAAGCGGCGACAGATGTGGCCGTCTTTGTGGTAGGTGCGTTGGGGTGTTAGAAAGCCTTGCACGGCCTTGGTGGGATCGAGAATGGTGGTGGTGGTGTGGCCTTCTTGGACGACCTCAAGGGCGAACTCCCCGGCATTGGAGAGGGTATGCTGGGCATCGGCAGGGAGGCGCTGGCCGGTTTGCCGTACCACAAAGGTATCCACCGCATCTACAAGCCACTCGCCTAAGGGGATACCCTCAAGGGGTGTGGTGGCGGCGAGGGTGGCTGTGGATGAGGAAGCTGTATTCTCAGCTTGCAAAATCCCTAGGCTGTCGCGCAATCCGCAACCGGTGGTCATCAGGACGATTAAACCCAAGCCCATCAGCACGATGAACATTTCATGGATTTTTTGAAGACAAGAGCAAGGGAAGAAGCGCACAGGCATGAGATTTTCGGTATCCTTAACAAAAACGGACAAATCCCCAACGAGGGGGCACAGGAACGTCCACAAACAGGGCGCTCGCTTATACCGACAGTTTAGGATGCGCAGGTTACAAAAGAGTTACCTACGCAGGCATCTCAATCTATCTATGGGCTATTTAATTGAGATGACCTACTTATAGCAAAGGCAAACATAGCGGCAAAACGAGCCAACCTCCAATAGCCAATAGCCCTTTGAGCATGCCTTAAAATAACCCTGATCGGGTCGTTTTTTTATTGATTATCCCCAAAATATCCACATGGCTGTGATCCTGAGATTCGGGTGAGCAGGATGACGTACCTGGTCAACGGGGCAAGACTACGGTATAATGATGACGTGCCTTTTGTGCACTATGGCGATAAACGGCCTGTGGAATAAGCTGACCGGACGCGGCTTCGAAGCCGCCGCCTCCACCATCACCGCCGCAATACAGGCAAAGGCTTGGTATGCATGCGTTAGGGGGGCGAAATGGGATTGACGGCAGTGGTAAAGACATGCTTTTTGCCCGGCATGATACCACCGTTATCGGGTCATTTTATTAGTTGCCAACGACAACTATGCTGGAGACTATGCTCTGGCCGCGTAAGCGACTCGAGTTCTCCGGAAATTCTTTAGTCTTTGACTGAAGTGAGGTTTGCCGCCTATCAACAGGAAGGCAGGGGATTGGTGCCTTCGGGCGCCAATCCTCCTCTCCTGTGCGCCCCCATAGTACGCCCCTATAGTACGCCCCTATAGTATAAGCCACGTTCATCACGCTCATTAGCCAACCGCGGCGAGTTTGGTCAAGGGCCAGCGCGGACGTGGCGCGTCCACGGCCATAGCCCGGCAGCGTGAGAGCCTCTCCAGCCCTGCCCAGGCAATCATCGCGGCGTTATCCGTGCACAGGTCACGCGGCGGGGCGCACAGCTTCATACCGTTTCTTGTACTAAGATCATCTAAAGCCGCCTTAATCTGTTGATTGGCGGCGACCCCGCCCGCCACCACCAGGTGACCGCTATGGGGCTGGATACGGCGATAGTGCTGGATGGCTCGAGCGGTTCGATCCACCAGACAATCGCTGATGGCACTGCTCATCGCCCGGCAGACCTGCGCTGTTGAGGCTTGCTTGGCCTGAATCGCGCGAAAGGCGGCGGTCTTGAGACCAGAAAAAGAAAAATCACAATTCTCCCGCCCTATCATGGGGCGCGGCAAGATAAGATCAGTATCTTTATTTTCTGTAGAATCGTTTTCTATATTGGCATATTTTTCTATCTCTTCGCCGCCGGGATATCCTAGACCCAAGGCACGGGCGACCTTATCAAAGGCCTCGCCGGCGGCATCATCGATGGTACGGCCAAGCGATTGATAGACGCCAATATCATGGGCAATCATCAATTCCGTGTGTCCGCCTGAGATCAAGAGAATAAGAAAAGGGAACCAAACGGAATGATGAATCCGTGCAGAAAGCAGGTGCCCCTCTAGGTGGTTGATCGAGAAAAAAGGACGCTTAAGACCTGCGGCGAAACTCTGGCCAAAACTTGCGCCGACAATTAACCCGCCGAGCAAACCCGGCCCGCTGGTAGCGGCAACCGCATCGATCTCGTGCGGTTTTAGCTTGGCTGTGGCCAGGGCACGTTTGATGGTCGGGGTGATGGTGCGCAGGTGTTGCCGGGCGGCAACTTCAGGGATCACCCCGCCAAAGGTGTTGTGATCTTGCCGGGCGATGATGTTGCTTAAAATGGGCTGGTTGGGATCCGCGCAGACGACTGCGGCAGCAGTTTCATCGCACGAGGTCTCGATCCCCAAAACAAAGGGCGGGCGCGGGTTGCTCATGCCCCTTTGATATCGCGGATGAAGTCCTGGATCATCTCATCGGTTGTATCAAAGCCGGTGACCAGGCGGTAGGTGTTATCGCGGAATCGTTCGGCAAGCAGATAGCCCTGATCGATCATATGCGCGGCATTTTTTGGCGGGATTTCCACAAACAGCATGTTGCTTTGCACCGGTACGGCCAGAGAGAAATCCTGAAGGCCTTGGGCGAGTTCTTGTGCTTTTTCGTTGGCCTGGCGGGCGAGGGTGCGCCAGGTCTCATCGGCAAGGTAGGCGAGCCACTGGGCACCCAAAAACCGCCCCTTGCTGAGGACATGACCGAATCGTTTCATATGGCGACGCAGGCGGGCATCCAGATCATCATTAAAAATCACCACGGATTCTGCGGCCATACAGCCGTTTTTGGTGCCGCCAAAGGATAGGATATCGACCCCAGCACGCCAGGTCATCTCAGCCAGGGTGTCATCCAAGGCCACCGCCGCGTTGGCGAGGCGTGCGCCATCCATGTGCACCTTGAGGCCCTCGCTGTGCGCCCAGTCGGTGAGGGCACGAATTTCCTCAAGGGTATACAAGGTGCCTGCTTCGGTCGGTTGGCTTAGGGTCACTGCAGTTAATTCGCAGACATGGACGCCACCTTGGCGAGATTCTGCAAGCCAGGGGCTGATGTCCTTCGGGGTAATTTTCGCATGGTTGCTGAAGGGATCATCGCCGATGGGCAACAGGCGACAGCCTGGGTTGCAGGCTTCGACCGCGCCGCATTCGTGACGATAGACGTGGCCGTAGCGGTGGGTTGCTATTGCACCAAAGGGTGGGCAGAGACACGCGAGCGCAAGCGCATTCGCTGCTGTACCGGTGGTCACGAAGCGAACCTGGACCTCGCGCTCAAAAGCCTTATCAAAGGCTTCGCTTGCCGCTGTGCACACCGTATCATCGCCATAGGGCAGGGCGCGCCCGCTTGCGTGGCTGGCCAGACCTTTGAGAATCTGCGGAGCGATCCCAGTAGTATTATCGCTGACGAGTTCAAAACGTGGCGGGGTCATTGGCTTTGCGGCACAAGAATCGTAAAAAGGGTCGTGACGAGGGTGGATACAAAACAAGCAAGAAGACAACGATGAACGACTCACTCGATTCCTCCGATACGATACATCATGTCACGGTGGTTGGCGACGAAGGCCGTCTAGACCGGGCCCTCGCGCGCCACCTTCCTGATATTTCCCGTAGCCAGATCAAGCAGTGGATCCTAGAGGGTCATGTCCAGACTGCGGCTGGTGAGGCCATGCGCTCGCCTTCGGTGAAGGTCAGTGCCGGACAAGTCTTTACCGTGCGCGCAGCGGCGCCTGCGCCGGTGACGATCACGCCAACGGTCATGCCACTGGATATCATCGCCACCGATGAGGCGATCATCGTCATTAACAAACCGCCGGGGTTGGTGGTGCATCCTGCACCCGGTCATCATGACGACACCTTGGTGAACGGTTTACTCGCTGCCCATGAGCTTGCCGATGGCCCCGATCAAATCCGTCCGGGAATCGTTCACCGACTGGATAAGGATACCAGCGGCTTGCTGGTGGTGGCTAAGACTCGCGCGGCACACCACAACCTCACGCGCCAGTTTCGCGAGCGTCAGGCCGGGCGGGTGTATCTGGCTCTCACATCAGCGCCCTTGCGTCCGAAAGTGGGCGTGATCGATGCGCCGATTGGTCGTCATCGAACGCGGCGGCTCAGGATGGCGGTGCGCCCCCAGGGGGGACGACCTGCCAGGACCTTGTATAAGGTCATCGCTGAGGTGGGCGGTTACTCGGCCCTGGTTTGCCGTCTTGCCACCGGGCGCACCCATCAAATTCGGGTGCATCTCGCCCATCAAGGGCATCCTTTGATTGGGGATCGGACCTATAGCTCGGACGGACGTTTTTCACGCCAGGCCCTTCATGCGCTGGCGCTGTCTTTTGACCATCCGATCACGGGCGAGCGATGTCATTATGAAGGGTCGCTGGCTGATGATCTGGCGCGCTTTTTACGCTCGGTGGGATTTGATGTGCCAACGCTTGTGGCGTGCGCGTTGCGCGATGCGCCAAGCCTGGCGGCATTAGCCCTCTAAAAGCCTGGCGGCATTAGCCCCCTAAAAACCTGGCGGCATTAGCCCCCAAGAAGAAGTGTAAGAAAGCAGATATAAGAGACCTTGGCGCGTGCGTTAACCGCTGGCAGTTGGCGTGGTTTGCTTAGAGCGATTGAGATAGAGGTACCCGATTACAGCGGCCAAAATCGAGCCGCTGAGCACCCCGAACCGCACTCCATCGGTATACAAAGACCCTTCGGGGAAAGCCAGGTTGCCGATGAACAAGCTCATGGTAAAGCCGATCCCGGTTAAAAAGCCAACCCCGAGCAGGTGGTGCCAGCCAGCCTGGCTGGGGAGCGAACAGAGGTTCGATTTGACCGCAAGATAACTGATGCCAAAGACCCCCAAAGGCTTGCCAACGAGCAGCCCCAGCGCAATGCCGATGGGCACGGTGCCGATCATATCTTGGGTTTGTAAACCGGTCAGGGCCAATCCGGCGTTCGCAAGAGCAAAAATTGGCATAATGATGAAAACAACGGGCCCGTGGAGTTTATGCTCGAGGGTGTGTGCCATAGAAACCCCACTGCTTGGGTTTGGCCGTAGGGGAATACAAAAGGCACATACGACACCGGCGATGGTCGGATGGATCCCCGATTGGATAATGATAAACCAAAGGCATAACGAGAGTACGATATAGGGCCAAATCGAACGGATGCGCAGTAGACTCAACGCAAACATGG
>JBCCHK010000005.1:0-172254 GCA_039028835.1 Pseudomonadota bacterium | reverse complement strand
TTCAGCGGATTATGTATGACAAGGCGGAGCGAGAGGGTCCGATGCGCACGTTAGAGCTCAGGGCTGAGGATCAACGCGGCGAGCTGGAACTTCTGGCCGCCAAATCCCAAAAGCAAAAGGATCAAAACCCAACACAAGATATGCAGGGTGATAAGAACCAAAGCAATGATCTACCGCAAGAGGGGGGTGTTGGAAGCGTGCGTCAGCAATGGGGAATTGATAATACCAGAAATGATGGCGCGGGAGGCGGTGGACCAGATGCGTGGAGAAAAAATCCTGATGGTACTCGAAGGCTACACAAAGCGCGGGATTTTCGCACAACACCAGGAGAGGATATTACCAGTTTGATCGATGGTTATGTCATAAGAACTGTAGAGCAAGCTAGCAATAAAGGAGGCGATCTCAAGGGTACCGTTTTACTTACGGAGGACAAAAATATCTTCTTAAGATTCTCTATGCAAAGCCAAAAGAACAATATCAGGTATCTTCTGTAAAAGGTGCAGAGTTTAAAGACGAGAAAAAATGGATAAAAATAAAAGCAGGTGACAAAATTGCCACTGCACAAGATATCCATTCAGTTTATTCGAAAGATACGAACCATCACATTCATGTCGAGGTTTATGAAATTACAAAAATCAATAAAGATGGCAGTTATGAATCTCGCAGACTAGAGAATCCCGATGAGTTTTTATATGGTAAAGCAACCGAATATGGTGCCCCCAACTTTAATCATCAATCTACGAAGTAAAAAATTGAAAATACTATAGAAATAAAGATTTGCTAATACTCAATTTTTTGAATCACAGTATTCAGAAAAATTACACTCAAACCCATCCATTTGACCAAGATCACTGAGTAGAAAAACCCAACCTCTCGGAGTTTGCCATAGGTAGTAAGTAAAAATTTCATTATCTGTATAGTGATCGACAATAACATCGGCAAAAATGGCATTGCCATCGGAACGAAAAGAACGATACATATCGCTTTTTCCTTCATCGTAGAAAATATCAATAATTTGATAGATTACATCTTCTTTTTCCTCTCTAAAATTATATCGTTTCATATCTCCTGCCACGAAAGAGCATAAATCTTGATCGCGCCGAGCAAAACAATACTCGACTGTATCAACTGTACACACAGGGGTGGATAAATCACCGATACAATCTGACGTGATGATATCTTTAGTAACCGAACGAATCCCAGTGGGAATGCCGTCATAGTGGTTCCCATCATGGATTTGCCAGCCTGTAAGTGTCCTATTCAAGAAAAAGCGAGTATTGCCACCGATATGCTGCAATACAATTGAGCCGGTCTCGTCTAAAATAACCCGGTTTTCACCCCAAATATGTTGTTCAAAATCAACAAATAAACCCCAGCGTTCAGCCGATGTAATATGATACTTTAGTTTTTTAGGAAAACCTCCAATGATAGATAGTTGTCTGGGTAGTGGTTCACTAGTAAAACGGATCCATTGCTGATCCCACT
The DNA here is from genome assembly GCA_039028835.1 of Pseudomonadota bacterium. GTDB lineage: Bacteria > Pseudomonadota > Alphaproteobacteria > JBCCHK01 > JBCCHK01 > JBCCHK01. The sequence continues at coordinate 170,769 of JBCCHK010000005.1, read as the reverse complement.
TAATACGTTCACACAGTTCAGGGTCTTGATCTTGGACAAGACACGTGACCCAGGTATCGACGACACACTCGCGGCGGCTGGTATCGCCTACACAGTCTGACGTGGTGGAGGTCGGTGTGACCGTCTGAATGGGGTGGTTTTGATCGTTAACAAAAAAGCACGCAGGATCACTTCCGTCTGCGGGACAGTCTTGGGATTCATTGTCCGATGCAGATACTGTATTGATCCACATCACACACACAAAAAAGAAAAACAAGCGCATGGCCTTAAACCCAATCATAAAAATATTTGACCAAGTATAGACTGTCATTCCAATACTTGAAAATCATCAGCCAAGACGTGAGGAGAATGATTCCTCAAAGTGAGATATTGCTAAAATATCTTATGGCGTTCATTATGTACTTTTCACAGTATGGTAAGTTATAGATTCATTTTGAGCGTATATCCTAATTAATGCAATCTAAGATCATTTTAAGGTATTATAAATACTGAAGGGAAGTACGTTGCATACAGTATTCGCATTTGATGTATATGGTACATTGATTAACCCTCTGGGTATCTCTGTTGTTTTGGAAAAACATGTAGGCGGCAACGCTTCTGCTATGGCTGAACTCTGGCGAAGCAAACAGTTGGAATACAGCTTTCGTCGAGGCTTGATGCGTTCTTACATTCCCTTCACAGATGTAACACGTGATGCTCTCAACTATGCTTGCCTAGCATTAGATATAGAAATTGACGATGAGATCAAGCATGATCTTATGCGGCAGTATCTTAGGCTAGAATCGTTTGATGATGTCGTGCCTACGCTCAAGATGATGGTTGATCAAGAGGTTCGACTTCATGCCTTTTCTAATGGTACGTCCTCTGATTTGAATGCATTGTTATCTCATGCTGGAGTCCTTGGCTTCTTGGAATCCATCGTGAGCGTCGAGCGTATAAAGAGTTTTAAGCCAGATCCAGATGTTTATGAACTCTTTAATGAAATAACGCAGTCACAGCCCGAAAACACGTGGCTGGTATCCGGCAATCCCTTTGACATCATCGGTGCCGGTGCTTGTGGTTGGAAAACGGCATGGCTAAAGCGTAGTGCTGCGGTTGTTTTCGATCCATGGGGGTACCGACCCACCAAGACTATTTCGTCCCTTGAAGACTTGGTGCACATTACCTAATCGAAACACGCCAGGGTCAGATACCTAAAATTGTTAAGTTTTGGTTCTCAATCCAAATGTTTATCTTTGGGTATGAGTCATTATTTTATTTTTGAATCATGTTCTCGTTACCGCGAGTATCACCCTCGGCCTTCGCGCTTGCTTTGTGTTCATCGGTCGCGTGAGGAACTTCCGAGCCGCGGATCAGCGCAGGACGAGCTTCCATCTGATCGAGCCAGCGTTGAAGGTTGGGAAGGTCCGGAATCTCGACCCCTGCCCAGTTGTGAATGCGTGCCCACGCCCAGTTAGCGATGTCAGCAATCGAAAACTCTCCTGCGAGGAACTCGTTATCTGCCAAGCGCGTATCAAGGACTGTTAAAAGTCGCTTGGTTTCATTTTGATAGCGACTGATTGCAGCGGGGATTTTCTCAGGAAAGTAGCGATAGAAGACATTGGCTTGACCTTGCATTGGGCCAAGACCACCCATCTGAAACATGAGCCATTGAATGACGAGTGAACGACCCTTGGCATCGGCTGGCAATAGTTTCCCGGCCTTCTCAGCCAAATAGATCATGATCGCGCCCGATTCAAACACAATGAAATCGTCAGCGTCACGATCGATAATCGCCGGAATGCGTCCATTAGGGTTAATGGCCAGGAACGCAGGCTCTTTTTGAATGTTGGTAGTGATATCGATCGGCTTGACGATATAGTCAAGGCCAAGCTCTTCTAATGTTGCAGATATTTTCCAACCGTTCGGTGTGCTCCAAGTGTACAGGTCTATCATGTGATGTCTCCAATTTTCGTAAGAGGATAATACTGTCCGTAATGATTTCTGTGATGATTTTGCCAACATTGTGACGACTCTCTGGGGGCAAAAGTCAGAAAGTCGTCACACAAAGGTCGATGGTTTTAAGCAACTTGAGATGCTGATGGCGACCAAGCATTTGGTGCAAACGCACTATCCAGATCAGTCTGAGCAATGTGATTCGTATAGTTTGACATGACCTTAAGGGCCGTGCCTTGAATCACCTCAAGAATATTTTGTTGATTATAGCCGGCAGCCAGAAAATCTTTGATATCGGCTTGCGTCGGCCAACCACGGCTTTCATTGATGACAGTTGCGAATGTGCGCAAAGCTTCAAGCTTTGGGTTTGCAATCGGCGTGCCGGCGCGAAGGGCTTCGATAACGTCATTGGCTACCCCAGCCATTTGCGATAGCGATGTATGTGCCACCATGCAATAAGTACATCCATTCAGGCGACTGTTTGTCATCAGAATAATCTGACGTTCAGCTTCTGACAGGTCGGTTTTATCAAAGATGCTGGCCAGGGTTGTGTATCCTTCTAGCATTGCCGGAGCCTGAGCCATGGTTCCAAGCAAGTTGGGGACAAACCCGACCGTTTTTTTGATGTCCTCAAGCAATGGCTTAGAGGCTGTGGGGGCTGTTGTAACCGAGTGGGGGGTAAAATGTGTCATTGATTTCTCCATTATTTATTGTGATACCTTCGATTTATACCGATCAGTCAAAACAAAATACACATTTATACCGATTGGTCAAGACAATTTTCACATTTTCTTGAAGGTGTTTATGAATTGCGTATTATTCAATGATTTTAAGGGCTTGAGACTTGATCGCCCTTAGGCTCTTTTTGTCGAAGATTCCCCGTGCCAGAACCCTGAGACCTGCCACAAGCGCAAGGAGACCCTTTGCAGAAGACCGCGCATCAACGTGATCCGGGATATCGCCATTTTTTTTCCCCAGGGAAATGTGGTCAAAGAAAAATTTTTCCGAATCATTCATGCCAGACTTGATATGTTTAGCAATCACGGCTTCCTGGTTGGGGAGATTCAGAGCAGTATTCACCAAAAAACAGCCCTTTTTGTCTGGATCAGACACGCTTTCCTCAATTAGGGCATCAAAGAGCCCACTGATAGCTCCTATAGGGTTATTTTGATCGCGTAATCTTTCCAAAGTTGCCTTACGGCTTTGGGAATCGTACTTCAGGATTGCCTTGACGAAGAGGCCTTGCTTGCTCCCAAATGCGTTGTATAAGCTGCCTTTATTGATCCCGGTTGCTTTAAGAAGGTCCGACATGGAGGTACCTTCATAACCTTTTGCCCAAAACACTTCAGTAGCCCGGTCCAGAGCTTCATCCATATCAAAAGATTTTTCCCAAGGCATGTGAGATCCTCGCTTTTATGATCATGTCGATACCAAGATCGTGAAGGATTATGCAGTGTTTTGACCGTATGGTCAACACTGTCAAGGAACGTCCTGGTGATTAAAGAGATTGTCAAGCATCAGGCCGCTCCCTTTGGATTAAGAAGCGGCGTTGTTGTGCTTCATCACAACTGATTGCATTGCCATTGGATTCTAGACTAGAGGGATATCTTTTAGGTCGTCCTGCCGATTAGAAGAGGTATTCCCTTGATGCGCTTTGCGCCGAAATGCGGCGGGTGGCTGATGGTAGTGAGCCTCAAACGCGGCATAGAAACTCGAGAGGGAAGAAAATCCGCTATCCATCGCGATCGTCAGAATCTTCTTTTGCGATTCAGCCAGTAGCATGCGCGCATGGGTTAAACGCAAATGCGTAAGGTGGGTTTTAATGGGAATACCGATAACTTGGCGAAAAAGCGTCGTCGCATGATTGGGCGAAAGATGCACGTGTTCGGCGACATCGGATATCCGTAGCGGGCGCGTGTGATTTTGGGCGATAAAGCTAAGCATGTCCTCCACATGGCGCATGGTGCGTCCGCGCATCCGAGCGGGATCGGTCTCCCGTTGCGAGTGCAGGTTTGTTTTCTCATTGTTGATTTTCGATTGTTTTTCTATCGCTACCCACCCCTCCAGGCACAGGCGATGAAAGCGCAGTTCGATCTCCCGTAAGATCAACCACCGCCAGTCGTGTTCTGTGTGGTGATAATCACGCGCCCAGCGCGTAAAGATCGCCTCATCTGTCGAATCCTTTTCGGTCGATGTGAGGATATTATGGCTAACTAAAGACTCGATGAACGCGCCAGGCAGGCCCCACTGGATGACTTGGGAAAAGGTTAGGTAGATATTGATAATTTTCCCCTCCCCACGAACTTCGATGACTCGATGTGGCGCCGCGCCCCAGAAGATTGCCATCTGCTCTGGCGGGATTGTGATATGTGCACCAGAAAAGGAATAGACCATCTCCGCGCCGGTCAGAAAGTTCACCTCGATCGACGTGTGATGGTGGTAGGGACGCTTGAATACGTGAGGCTGGTGGCTCTCGATCAAAAAGCTCCCTTCCATGGGAATCCGTGTGGGATCCGTATAGGTGTAATCCATTGCGTCCCACTGGCTTGCCCGGTTGCGTGGCGACATGGGGCTCTCCTCCCCCAGTTTATGTTCTTGATGTGCTTTGGGTAAGGATTGTATACGAAGATTTTGGGAATTTATACCCGAATTATTGGAAGAATAGGTTGATACTCTCCGGCAAAACGATAAAGATACCGTCAATATGGGAGGGACTTCTTATGCATACCAATAAATCAGCTGGGTTTTTGTCCGTCGCGGTTCTTGCCGCTGGACTGCTTGTGGGCGCGAGTGCGTCGGCGGCGACCCTTGTGATCAACTCCAACGCTTCTGACCCGAACGTTAAGGCCGCGTGGGATACGGTCATCGATGGCTTTAAGGCCGAGCATCCGGACATCGAGGTGCAGTACAGCATTTACGATCATGAAGCCTATAAGACCGCGATTCGCACCTGGCTTCCTGCCGCACCGCCCGATGTGGTCTTCTGGTTCGCTGGTAACCGCATGGCAACCTTTGTCGAGCGCGGCCTGTTTGAGGATGTCTCTGACGTGTGGCGTGATAATGGCCTTGATGAGGCCATGGCCTCGACTCGTCCGTCGTTGACGATCGACGGCAAGCGATGGGGCGTTCCCTACGCCTACTATAACTGGGGTGTGTATTACCGTAAGGACATTTTTGACCAATACGGCCTATCGGCGCCGACCAGTTGGGATGAGCTTCTCGCGGTGGGCAAGACACTGAAAGATAATGGCATCACACCGGTTACCATCGGCACCAAGTACCTGTGGACGTCCGCTGGTTGGTTTGATTATCTGAATATGCGGACCAACGGCCTGGATTTTCATATTGATTTGATGCTTGGCCGGGTTGCTTATACTGATGCACGGGTGCGCAAGACGTTTGAGAATTGGCGTGAGTTGGTGGATGCGGGATTCTTCTTAGAGAATCATACATCCTATTCCTGGCAAGAGGCGCAAGCGCCGATGATCAACGGCGAGGCGGCGATGTATCTAATCGGTAATTTCCTCGTGGGTGAGCTCAGTGATGATGTGGCCGCGAACATAGACTTCTTCCAGTTCCCGGCGATTGATCCATCGTTGGATCTTGGCGAGGATGCGCCGACTGAAACGCTTCATATTCCGGCTAAGGCAAAAAACAAAGAAGATGCCAAACGGTTCTTGGCCTATGTGGCGCGTCCCGATGTGCAAAGCGCGCTTAATATGGCGCTGAAAAACCTTCCGCCCCATAAAGATGCTGAGGTATCGGACAATCGCTTCGTGCAAAAAGGCGCGGAGATGCTTGCGCGATCTAAGACGGCTCAATTTTATGATCGTGATACCACGCCGGAAATGGCGCAAGAAGGTATGAAAGGATTTGTTCAGTTCATGGATAACCCTGATGATCTTGATGAAATCCTTGCAACATTAGAGCGCGCCCGCCAGCGCATCTTTAAGTAACGCAAGTCATAAAAGGGGCAGGGTGAGATCACCTTGCCCCTTTTTTTCTGCTTTTATTATCCTATGCTGCGTGCGCTATCATTGAGCCATGTCTGTTGAAGTAACCAGCCCATCTTATACCTGGTGGCGTTTTTCTCAGCGCTTTGTGCCAGTGACATTCCTGGCCCCGGCGGCGATTATTTTTGCCGTCTACGTGATTTATCCGATCATTGATTCTATTTGGCTGTCGTTTCATTGGTGGGACGGCCTTGGCGAGAAAGAGTTTATCGGCTTTGAAAATTACCAACGGCTTGTTACTGAAGACCATTTCTTTCTTGCAATCAAAAACAATATCCTATGGTTATTGTTTTTTATGCTTAGCCCAATTTTTGGCCTCGCCTTAGCGTTGTTCTTAAACCAAGAGGTTTTTGGCATTCGCCTGGTTAAGTCACTCTTTTTCTTCCCCTTTGTGATTTCTCTTGCCGTTATCGGCCTTGTTTTTGGTTGGTTTTATGAACCGGTCAACGGTCTTTTTAATACGATTTTGGCCCTCTTTGGTATCCAGGGGCCAGCCATTTTATCTGACACTGAACTGGTAACCTATGGCGTGATCGCGGCAGGTATGTGGCCGCAGATTGCCTACTGCATGATTTTATATCTCACCGGGCTTAATTCGGTGAACCCTGAGTTGATTGAAGCCGGGCGCATCGATGGCGCGAAGGGTGCCCGGATGTTGTGGCATATTGTGTTGCCCCAGTTACGCCCGGCGACCTTTATTGCGGTGGTGATTTCTATCATCGGCGCGTTACGGAGCTTTGATATTATCGCCATCATGACCAAGGGCGGGCCTTATAATCATTCGTCTGTGCTGGCTTGGTATATGTATGAGCAGGCCATGTTCAACTATTCCATGGGGTACGGCGCGGCGATTGCGACGGTGCTGTTTCTTATCATGGATGTGTTTATCATCGGCTTTTTGTGGTGGCTGATTAAACAAGAGCGAGAGGAAGGATAGATCCATGGCTTTCCCCACGCCGATTGATCGTACATCCTCAACGACCCAACTGGCCTATCGGGTCGCCTTACCAATTTCTTTGGTTATATGGCTTATTCCCCTAATTGGGATTGTCTTAACCTCCGGGCGCGGGTTGGAGGATATCGTTCAGGGTAATTATTGGGGTGTGCCTAACCAATGGGCCTTTGTAGAAAATTACTCGCAAGTCTTTCAAAACACACCCATGGCGCGCTATATCCTCAATTCATTGGTGATTACCCTACCGGCGATGATCGGTGCTGTGAGCATTGCAACCATGGCGGGTTTCGCGCTCGCTAAGTATCGCTTTTTCGGCAACATTGTGCTGTTTGCGCTGTTTGTTGGCGGCAACTTTATTCCCTTTCAGATTCTTATGATCCCGGTGCGGGATATGACGTTACGTTTTGGCTTGTATGATTCCTACTATGCCTTGATTTTCTTTCATATCGCCTTTCAAAGCGGTTTTTGCACGTTGTTTATGCGTAACTTTATCTCACGCTTGCCCCACGAATTGATCGAAGCCGCACGAATCGACGGCGCCGGTGAGTGGCGTATTTTTCTATTTATCGTCTTACCTTTGGTGCGGCCTGCCCTGGCGGCATTGGCGGTCTTGATCTTTACCTTTGTGTGGAATGATTTCTTTTGGGCATTGATTCTTGTCCAGCAAGATGCCTATCGGCCGGTGACCGCCGGGCTAAGTGCCTTGCAAGGTCAGTGGATCGCCTCCTGGCAACTCATGTCTGCAGGTGCGGTGGTGGCCGCCTTGCCGCCGGTGATCATGTTTTTTCTCATGCAAAAGCACTTCATTGCAGGCCTGACCCTTGGGGCACAAAAGGGATAACCTAACCGCGATGGTTATAGCGCGGATCCGCAAGGGTTTCGGCCTTAATTTCACCTGAATAACCGGGCGCAGTCGGCGCAAGATAGTGCCCTTGGCGTACGATACAAGGGTCTACAAAATGCTCGTGCAGATGATCGACGAACTCGATCCGCTTATCGTCTTTCTCACCGCTGATGGCCACAAAATCGATCATCGACAGGTGCTGGACGTATTCGCACAAGCCCACCCCGCCCGCATGGGGCCAGACCGGCAGGCCATACTTTGCCGCGAGCAGCATGACCGCGAGCACCTCGTTTAATCCGCCCAGGCGGCAGGAGTCAATCTGGACGATATCGATCGCCTCGTTGGTAATAAACTGCTTGAACATGACACGGTTTTGACACATTTCCCCCGTTGCAACTTTGATCGGCGCAATGGCCTTGCGGATGGCGCGGTGGCCGAGGATATCATCGGGGCTGGTGGGTTCTTCCATGAAAAACGGGCGGGCAAAGGCGAGTTGCTTAATCCAATCAATCGCCTCGGGCACATCCCAGACCTGATTGGCATCGATCATGATGTGGATGTCCTCGCCAAGCACCTTACGGGCGATGGTCAGGCGGCGAATGTCATCGTGTAAGTTAGCCCCGACCTTAAACTTGACGTGGGTAAAGCCCGCCTCGCGCGCTTGGCGACATAGGCGGGTAAGTTTGTCATCATCATAGCCAAGCCAACCGGCCGAGGTCGTATAACAAGGATAGCCGGTTTGCATGAGGGTTTTGATCCGCTCTGGTTTGCCTGGGGCTTGGGATTCCAGCCACGCGAGGGCTTCATCGGGGGTGATCGCGTCGGTGAGATAGCGAAAGTCGATAATCTTGATAAAGTCCTGCGGGGAAAGTTCAGCCACCAATCGCCAGACAGGCTTACCCTTCTGTTTGCCGAGCAGATCCCACACGGCGTTGACGATGGCGGCGGTAGCAAGGTGAATGACCCCTTTATCGGGGCCGACCCAGCGGAGCTGGCTATCGGACGTGAGGTGCCGCCAAAACGCGCCAGGGTTATCCCAAATTTCATCGCACGAGAGCCCGACCACGCGCGAAGCGAGGGCGTGGATGGCGGCGATGCAGAGCTCATTGCCACGGCCAATGGTAAAGGTCAGGCCATGTCCTTGGTGCGCACCGTCGGTATGCAAGATGACATAGGCAGCGGAATAATCCGGGTCCGGATTCATCGCATCCGACCCATCAAGGTGTTGTGACGTGGGAAAACGTAGGTCGTGGGTGGTCAGATGGGTAATCGTCGTCATCAGGATGGCAGATCTAAAGTCACCCAGGCGGCATTGTTTTGACTGGAGCGCACACAGGCATCGATAAAGGCCATGCCAACCATGCCGTCTTCAAGGCTGGGGTAGACCACGTTAGGGGGGGGAGGTTTGCCGTCTTTTGCGGCGCGAATGGCAGCGGCGGCCTCAACATAGATATTGGCAAACCCCTCCAGATAGCCTTCAGGGTGACCGGGCGGGATGCGGGTGACTCGGGCGGCATCGGTGCCGGTTTCTGCACCTGCCCGGGTGAGCACTCGCGCGGCGGCATCCTGGCGAGTCCATAAGAGTTTGTTGGGTTCTTCTTGATACCAAGCCAGGCCGCCATCCTCGCCGTAGATGCGGACCCCGAGGTTGTTTTCGGCGCCGGGGGCAACTTGGGACGCCCACAGCATGCCGCGCGCGCCGCTCTTAAAACGAAGCAGGACGTGTACATTGTCATCTAAGGCGCGGCCTGGCACGAAGGTGTGCAGGTCCGCAGCGAGGGACTCAATCTCAAGTCCGGTAATGAACTGCGCAAGGTTCAGCGCATGGGTGCCGATATCGCTCACGCAGCCACCGATCCCAGATCGGGTGGGATCGCCGCGCCAGGAGGCCTGCTTATTATCGGCGTCTGCCTCGCGGTGGAGCCAGCCTTGGGGGTATTCGGCCTGAATCACCCGAACGGAACCGAGCTCACCATTGGCGACCATCTGTCGGGCATGGCGGACGAGGGGATAGCCGGTGTAGTTATGGGTCAGGATAAACAGGGCTTTGGATTTTTTGGCTGCCTTAAAGAGCGTTTTGGCTTGCTCTAAGGTTGCGGTGAGGGGTTTATCACAAATGACATGGATGTTTTTTTCCAAGAAGGCTTGGGCGATCTCGCTGTGCAGGTGATTGGGGGTGACGATGGCAACGGCGTCGATGCCATCGTCACGGGCGGCTTCGCTCTCGGCCATGGTGCGATAGTTATCGTAGATCCGTTCTGGGGCAAGGCCGATCATCGTGCCGGAGTCTTGGGCGCGCGCCGGGTCAGAGGCCAAAGCCCCGGCGATGATGGCAAAGTGATCGTCCAGCCGTGCGGCGATGCGATGCACGGCACCAATCAGGGCCCCTTTGCCGCCACCAACCATGCCAAGGCGCAGGTGGCGATTTTTATAAGCGTGGGCATTTTCCATCGTTGCTCTCCTTTGATGAATCTATTTCTATGTATCTATTTCTGTGCGTCGTTTATTTTACACCGAGCATGCGATTGACGACGTTTGGATCAGACTCGCCGCCGGCGAAGTCATCAAAGGCCTTAGCGGCGGGCTCTATGATGTGCTCGGCGATAAACGGTGCTCCCTCGGCGGCACCATCTTCCGCGTTTTTCAAGCAGCATTCCCATTCTAAGACAGCCCAGCTGTCATAGCCATAGGTGGCCAATTTGGAGAAAATCGCACCGAAATCGACCTGGCCATCCCCGAGCGAGCGAAAGCGTCCCGCCCGTTGTGTCCAGGGCTGATATCCGGAATAAACGCCCTGGCGACCATCGGGGTTAAACTCGGCATCCTTGACATGGAAAGCCTTGATCCGCTCGTGATAGAGATCGATGAAAGCGAGATAATCGAGAGCCATCAAGACAAAGTGCGAGGGATCATAATTAATGCAGCAGCGCGGGTGACCATCCAGGGCATCTAAAAATAACTCGAAGCTCGCGCCATCGAACACGTCCTCGCCCGGGTGGATTTCATAGCACATGTCGACGCCAGCATCGTCATAGGTATCCAGGAGTGGCCTCCAGCGGCGCGCCAACTCATCAAAGGCTCCCTCAATCAGGCCCGGCGGTCGTTGCGGCCAGGGATAGACAAAAGGCCAAGCAAGTGCACCGGTAAAGCCGACCGCAGTGCTGAGCCCCAGCCGTTTGCTGGCGTGGGCGGCGAGGGTGACCTGATCGCATGCCCAGGCTTGTCTGGCGGTAGGATTGCCGTGATATTGAGCGGGCGCAAAGGCATCGAAGGCTTCATCAAATGCTGGGTTAACGGCAACCAACTGGCCTTGCAGGTGCACTGAGAGATCGGTGATTTCAACACCTGCATCACGGCAGATGCCACGGACTTCGTCGCAATAGGTATCGGACTCGGCGGCTTTTTTCAGATCGAAAAGGCGCCCGTCCCAGGTGGGAATCTGTACGCCGCGATAGCCCAGATTACCAGCCCAAGCGGTGATCGCCTCTAACGAGTTAAAGGGCGTCGTATCGTCGGCGAATTGAGCTAGGAAAATACCAGGGCCCTTAATTTTTCCAATCATGATCGTGGTCTCCTTTTTTCTGTGTTTACTATATTTTCTATCTAAAGTATCTTAAAAATCTATCGATTTGAGGTGCTGCTGCCAGTCCTCTCTTAACAATGCGCGAGCATCGTCACCGGTCAAGGCAGCGGGCCTTGTGCAGGTTGTTTGCATCGATACAAACCCGCCGCTATGCGCTGATTGTAAGATGCCGGTCATCACATCCAAACAGTGCAAGGCGCGGTCAATACTACAGCGCGGTTCGCGCCCGTCAACAATGGCGCGGGCCATATCTGCAAGACCGACGGTGCGGTAGTTGGCATGGTCGCCAAAGTTAGAGAGCCCGAGGGGGTGACTTCTCACAGGCAGGGGCGCGGGTGGATTATTTTTATCGGTGATGAGAATCTCGCCACCGAAAAAGTTTGGATCAGGCAGATAAAGACTACCTTTAGAGCCATAGAGCTCGACCGGGGCGTGGCGGTGCGCCCACACATCCCAGCTGGCATGCAAGGTGATGGTTGCGCCGCTGGCGAACTCTAACAGGGCCAGCAAGGTGGTGGGGGTGTCAACGGTGATGCGCTCACCCGCACGGGGTTGAGAGGTAATGGTACGCTCCTTGCGCGGGGTATTTGCTAGGGCAGCCAGACGTTTAATGGGACCCAGCAGGTGAATAAGCAAGCTGATGTAATAAGGGCCGATATCCAGGACCGGGCCGCCGCCCTTTTGATAGAAAAAATCAGGATTGGGATGCCAATGTTCCATCCCAAAACTCATGACAAAACAGGTGCCGCTGGTGATATCACCGACTTGGCCTTGATCGATCACCTCACGCGCGTGCTGGGGTGCGCCACCTAAAAAGGTGTCCGGCGCACAGCAGATCATGACCCCTTGCTCTTTGGCAAGCTCACGGAGCTTAATCCCATCGCCGATGTCAAGAGCGAGGGGCTTTTCGCTATAGACGTGTTTGCCGACGCGCAAAGCGCGTTCCGATACGGCAAAATGGGCCGCTGGAATGGTGAGATTGACGACGATATCGATCTTAGGATCGGCTAGCAGATCATCGACCGACAGAGCTTGCACACCATAGGTGTTTGCGGCATCTTGCGCGGCTTGTTGGCGCAGATCGGCGCAGGCAACGATCTGGAGGTCCGTAAAAAGGCGAGACAAGTTAAAATACGCGGCGCAAATGTTACCGCAACCGATGATTCCGATACGGGTCATGAGGAGGCTGCTTGGCTGGTCAGAGGGTTAAGGTAGGCAAGCGAACGTTCGGTAAAGCGCCTATCATCGCTGGGGTTATCGTGCTCGAGAACGACGTGTTTTGTTGCAAAGGCGGCGATCCGGTCTAGCAAAAGGGCCCAGTCAATCGTGCCCGCGCCAATATCATCCCAGCCATCCTCATCTGTTTTCTCGCCTGGGCGTGCGATGTCCTTGATATGCACGGCGGTCATCCTTGTGCCGAAACGATCGAGGGCCGCAAGAGGATCGCTACGCGCACGGATAATCCAGGCGATGTCGGCCTCCCACTCTAATCGCGGTTCAGTGCCAAGCAAGTGATCGATGGGCAGGCTACCGTCGGCGAGGGGTACAAACTCAAAATCATGGTTATGCCAGCCAAAACCGATGCCAGCCTCCCGTAAAGGCTCCCCCGCCCCATACAGGCGTTTGCTAAAATCTTGCCAGCTGTTGCTATCGGTGGGTCGCATGCTTGCATCCAAGTAGGGACAGTAGGCATTTTCTATACCCAAGGTTTGGGCAATATCTACAGCGCGAGCGGGATCATTCTCTAGCGTATCAAGGTTAATATGACCGCTGGGCATGGTCATATCAAAATCTTTTAAGGCACGCGCAAGGCCGGGGAGGTCGTCGTACAAGCCACCAAAGCCTTCAACCTTTTGGATGCCTGCATCTCGTAGCATAGACAAAACCCGATCAAGGGGAAAAAAATTTCTCGATGTGTAGAGCTGATAGGAAAATTCGATAGTCATGGGGTGTAAGTCTCGGTGTAATAGGGGTGTGATATTAGAGGCGTTGCTCGTTGGCTGCATCGAACAACGAGGCATGGGTCATGTCTGCGCAGACCTGCACCTGATCGCCCGGGGTAAAGGTGGCCGCGCCAGCAACCCGTGCGCAAAAAGTGGTTTGCCCGACCTTGAGCCACACGAGGCTGTCTGGTCCCATAGGCTCATCGAGCTCGACCCGGCCCTCCCCGATGAGGGTAAGGGAGGAACCTTGACGATTTAAGATAACGTGCTCGGGGCGAATGCCCAACACCGTTTTCTGATCTTGGGTCAGGGTGTTTTCTGCTTGGTAGTTTTTAAGGTTGATGGTGTGATCGTCAAAAGCAAACGCCTTACCATCGCGCACGGCGCCGGTGATGAAGTTCATCGATCCGATAAAATCAGCCACATAGAGATTTTGCGGACGGTGGTAGATGGTGTGGGGATCGCCCAGTTGTTGGATGATCCCATCACGCATCACGGCGATGCGATCCGCTAAGGTCATGGCTTCGACCTGGTCGTGGGTGACATACACCATTGTGTTGTGAAGACTCTTATGCAGCCGTTTAATCTCGACCCTCAGTTCAGCGCGCAGTTTGGCATCCAGGTTAGACAACGGCTCATCGAACAAAAAGACGCTGGCATCACGCACCAACGCACGGCCAATGGCAACCCGCTGTCGTTGGCCGCCGGATAGCGCGGCGGGTTTGCGCTTGAGCAGGGGCTCGATCTGCAAAATCTTCGCAGCTTTGCCGACTCGTTCTTTGATAACATCAGGCGACGCGCCCGCGTTTTTCAAGCCGAAGGAGAGGTTGCCCCGTACGGTCATCTGCGGATACAGCGCATAGGACTGAAACACCATGCCGATGCCTCGATCTTTGGGTTCTTCCCAGGTGACGTTTTTATTATCGATAATAATCTGCCCGCCAGAGATATCCAAAAGCCCTGCGATACAATTAAGCAAAGTGGATTTGCCGCACCCCGATGCGCCCAACAGCACGAGAAACTCACCTTCTTTGATTTCCAGATTGAGATGATCGAGAATTTGAAGAGAGCCAAAACTAAGCGAAAGATCACGAATGCTAATCATGGGTGTTACCCTTTAACAGCCCCGGCGGCAATGCCACGGACAAACAGCTTGCCTGAGACGAAATAAACCGTCAGGGGAACGAGGCTAGTGATGATGGTGGCCGCCATATTGACGTTGTATTCTTTGACTCCTTGGGTGGAGTTGACAATGTTGTTAAGCTGCACTGTCATCGGAAAGTTTTTTGTCCCGGCATAGATAACCCCGAACAGAAAATCATTCCAAATGCCGGTGATTTGAATAATGATCGCTACGACAAAGATTGGGAGCGACATGGGCATTAAGACCTTAAAGAAAATGCCCCAAAATCCAGCACCATCAACTCGTGCCGCGCTAAATAACTCGCGTGGTACACTGGCAAAGTAATTGCGAAACAAGAGGGTTAGGATGGGCATACCAAAAATGGTATGCACAAGCACCACGCCTCCCAGCGAGGCAAAGAGATTAAGCTCCCTTAGAATGATGACCAGCGGATAAATCATAACCTGATAGGGAATAAACGCACCAAAAAGCAGGATGGTAAAAAAGACTTCTGATCCGCGAAAACGCCAGTTCGCCAGGGCATACCCGTTGACCGAGGCAATGGCAATAGAAATGATCACACTGGGGATAAGAATCTGTACCGAGTTCATAAACCCGACCTTCAGCCCCTCGCAATAAAGGCCCGTACACGCGCTATCCCAGGCCTTGATCCAAGGGGCAAAGGTAATCTCCACCGGCGGGGCAAAGATATTACCAAGGCGAACCTCTGGCATACCCTTAAGGGAGGTCATGACCATCACATAAAGCGGCAACAGATAATAAACGCTCGCAACCAGCAAAACACTATAGAGCATGATGTTGCGCGGCGAGATGGCGCGTTGAGGCTTGGGTCCCGAAGGGGCGGCATTAGGCACGTTTGCGCCCTCCATACTCGAGCATGACCCATGGGATGAGGATGGCCAGCACAGTAATCAGCATGATCGTGGCGGCGGCAAGGCCTTGGCCGATATTGTTGCGCTGAAACATAAAATCGAACACGTACTTTGCCGGCATCTCAGAAGAAAAACCAGGTCCGCCGCTGGTCAGCGCAACCACCAGGTCATAGACTTTCACAATGCCTGAGGCGATCAAAACCAGGGTCGTGATAAAAACCGGGCGCATCATCGGGATGATGATAAACAGATAGGTTTTCCAGGTCGGGATGCCGTCGATCCGCGCGGCTTTCCAGACCTCCTCATCGATACCGCGCAACCCTGCAAGCATCAGAATCATCACCAGCCCACTTCCTTGCCAGATCCCGGCGATCAGCAGGCCAAAGACGACCCAATCACGACTTTGTAGAGGGCTGAAGACAAAAGACTCAAAGCCCACATCACGCACGACCTGTTGGATGCCAAACTCGGGATTGAGCACCCATTGCCAGACAAGGCCGGTAACAATGAGGGATAGGGCGTAGGGATATAGAAAAACTGTTCGAAAAGTGTTCTCAAAGCGAATTTTTTGATCCAGCAACGCCGCCAAGAGAAAGCCAATCACAAGCGAGAGGATAAGGCTAGAGACGCCAAACAGCGCAATGTTTTCCACCGACGCGATCCAGCGGCGGGAGGAAAACAGACGCTCATATTGCTCAAACCCAACAAAGGTCTCGACCGGCAGCCCGCGCGATGCAGTAAAAGAATAGATGATCGTCCACAGCGAACAACCGACGAAGCCAACCAAAGCAGTCAAGATCATCGGTACCGCAGCGATCTTTGCGCTCAGGTTGCGAAACAACCGAGGCGGCGGTTTGGTTTGGTCGGGGATGGACACAGAGCCGAAAAATCTGCGGCCTAGGGATTACCCTAAAGACCGCAGATTGATAGGGATTTATCTAGTCGGCGCTGGCGATGATATCCACGTAAGCCTCATGACCTTCTTCAGCGGTCATGTCGGTGTCGGACCAAAACTCGACCAAGAGATCATTGAACTGGCCTTGGGTATCGGCAGAGAAGACCATATCGCCAGAGGGCAGGATATTGTTGGGATTTTTAAGAATCTCCAGTCCCTTTTTCATGCACGCATTGGCCGCGCTGAGGTTAATGTCGCCGCGGACGGGCAAGGAACCCTTCGCAAGATTAAAGTCAACCTGGACGCTCTTGCTAATCATCATCGAGGCCATTTTACGTTGCGCTCGCGCAATGTCGGGGTCATCTGTTTTGGGGAAATAGAAGGCATCGCCGCCGGTATCAAGGACGGTTTGTAGACCAAGTCCAGGCAGGCAGTCGTACTCGTTGCCAGCAGTTTGTCCAGCGACGCTGAACTCACCTTGCGCCCAGTCGCCCATGATTTGCGCCCCGGCGCGGGCAGTGATGACCATATTGGTAGCCTCGTTCCACTGGTTCACGTTGCTGCCTTCGCTTAGGGCGCGCGCATCGGCGTAGGCTTGCCAGATGGCCGCCATTTGTGGCCCACGGGCGACCTCAAGGTTTTTGTCGATGTTAATGGCTTTCCATAGGTCCGTTCCCCCCAGTCCAACGACCAAAACACCAAACATCAAGGTGTTTTGCCAGGGTTGCTGGCCGACGGCGAGCGGCGTGATGCCTGCGGCCTTAAGGGCCGGAGCGGCGGTAACAAACTCGTTCCAGTTTTTCGGGGGCGCGATACCGGCCTTTTCAAATGCGGGAGGGCTCGTCCACATCCATTGGGCCGAGTGAATGTTAACCGGCACGCAGTAAATGCGTCCATCGATGGTGCAAGCATCCAGCAGACTCACTGGCCGGACAAAGTCGCGCCAGCCTTCTTCTTCGGCAAGGTCGGTCAGATCCAACATGAGGCCGGCTGCCACCAGGTCTTCAGCCTGCCGGCCGTGGTTCAGTTGGGTTGCCCCCATGGGATCGCCGCCGGTTATTCGGCTGATGATGATGGGGCGTGCTGTTCCGCCGCTCCCTGCAATGGCGCCATCCACCCAAGTATCGCCGCCCAGGGCGTTATAGGCGTCTGCGAAGACCTTCACGGCGGCGGCTTCACCGCCAGAGGTCCACCAGTGAGTGACCTCTAGATCGACAGCTTTACTCGGTGTCGCCAGGCCCGTCACCAGAGCCACAGCGCTAAGGCCTGCGGTGATGCGCAAGCGACGGAAAATATCACGTTTCATGTTAGTTCCTCCCATAAATAACGTGATCGAACGCTAGCAAAGAATCTCCCGTGAGTCCATGTGAGGCCGTTTCGTATGCGCCTTAATCTATCGTTTTGGGGCGACTCTTGACGGGGCTGAGGAAGCAAGATGTTTTGATTTTGTAACAAAATATGATACACCAACGGAAGAGACCAAACGAAAAAAACTAAATGGAAAAAGAAAAGTGAGCAAGAAAACGCCTGATTCTCGCCCTGGTTGCCCGGATCATACCCAAGGGAACACCCAAAGTAGCACTCGAGGTGGTGCCCGACGCGGTGCTGGCCGGCCTCGCCGTTGGGGCGCACCGAGTGCGGTCATGCGCGTGCCTGCCGCCCTGCGCGAGGACATCACCACCTTTATCGAAACGCGCGCCCAGCTCGGAGAGGACGGTAAGGCGCAATCGGCACGATCGATGTTGCGGGCTCATGCCGCGCGCTCGCTCCCTTTATACGCCAGCAAGGTCTCGGCGGGTTTCCCCTCACCAGCGGATGATTTGCTGGTCGGGGGGTTGGATTTGAACGATCATGTGGTCACCAACCCGGCGGCGACCTTTTATGTGCGGGCGAGCGGGCCCTCGATGATCGGTGCGGGGATTCACGATGATGATCTGCTGGTGGTGGATCGTAGCCTTACCCCGCGCGATGGCAGCATTGTGATTGCTGCCCTCGATGGCGAGCTCACCGTCAAGCGTTATCGCCGTCACGGTGCGCGAGTCACCCTAGCGGCGGAAAATGATGACTATGAGCCCATCGAGCTCAGCGGCGATATGCGTCTGGATATCTGGGGCGTGGTCACGGCGGTCATCCATAAGGTGTAAGGATTACCAGTTTTCTATGTCTGTCGTTGCCTTATTGGATTGTAATCATTTTTACTGTGCGTGTGAGCAATTGTTCCGTCCAGACCTGCATGATCGTCCGGTTGTTGTGCTTTCTAACAATGATGGGTGTATCGTCGCACGCTCGCCCCAGGCCAAGGCCCTGGGCGTCCCTATGGCAGCACCATACTTTAAGCATCGGGAGATGCTGCGCCGGGGCGGGGTGCATATTTTTTCCTCAAACTATCGCTTGTATGGCGATATGTCCGCCCGCGTTATGAGCATTATCCGCCAACACAGTTGCGCGGTGGAGGTCTATTCTATAGACGAGGCTTTTTTTCGTTTGGACGATGATCCGATGCCCATCGAGCAAGGCCATAAGATCCGTACTAAGGTCCAACAATGGACCGGCTTGCCGGTATCGATTGGTATTGGGCCAAATAAAACTCTGGCCAAGGTTGCAGGTCACAAGGCGAAACACGAGGGGGTTTATGATCTGTGTGATCCGGCAGAGCAGGCTGACATACTCAAAGACCTAAGCGTCGGCAAGGTGTGGGGTGTGGGGCGGAAGATGTCCACCGCGCTCATGGCTACGGGAATCATGACCGCCGGACAGCTTCGGGCGATTGATCCGCACTTTATCCGCCGGGAGTACGGAGTCCGGGGGGAGCGGATCGTGCGTGAACTACGCGGGATGACGTGCATCGATGCACCGGACGAGCAAGGGGCGCATAGCCTGATCTCCTCGCGTTCCTTTGGCCAGGTCGTCACTGACCGCGCGAATCTTCTCAGTGCCTTGGCCGAGCACGTGATGATCGTGGCAGAAAAGCTACGTCATCAAGGGGGCTATGCTCGTGCGCTTAGTATCTTTTTACGCGGTGATCCGCCGCTTACTCATCCATCATCGCGCCCATTATTGCATCCATCGCAAGGGTCTCATCGCGCACACAAAAACACCTTGCGGGTTTCTAAGGCCCTCGATTTTGCGCATCCAACGGCGGATACATCTCGCTTACTGGCCGCCATGCGCCAGACTTTGATGGGGTGCTATGTCCCTGGCGGGCGGTACCGCAAGGTCGGGGTTGCGCTTTGTGTGACCCACAGCCTCGCACAAGAAGATTTTTTCAGCACGGGCGATGATCCTAACCGTCGCCAGTTACTCGATACGATAGACCAGCTCAATCAGCGGCTCGGCCATCGGGTGGTACGCTTTGCCACAGGCTCTATGCCCGAGGCCCCTTGGCATCCACGCCGGGATTTTGCCTCGCCGTGCTATACAACCGACTGGAAGGACCTCCCGGTGGTGTCGTGCCACGTTTGATTTTTCGTGCCCGGTTTTCTATAGATCGTAACGGTTGACGAGATTTTCTAAAAACTCCTGTCGGCCAGAGACGGGCACAGGATCGAGGTTACTGCGGGTGACATAGCTGGTGATGTCACTTAGATCATAGGTGCCGTCGATCATCTTTTGCGCCTCAGGGTTCTGCCATTTTTCGTAGCGCTGTTGCACGATTTTTGCAAGCTCGCCGTCCTCAAGCATCGCCGCGGCCCACGTAAGGCCCTTAGCACAGGTATCCATGCCGCCGATGTGGGCGTACAAAAGATCATCGGGGTCGGTCGATTGGCGGCGTAGCTTGGCATCAAAATTAGTGCCGCCGGTGGTAAAGCCGCCCGCCCGTAAAATCATATAATACGCCAGAGCCACCTCGGCCACGTTGTTGGGAAACTGATCGGTGTCCCATCCCGATTGCAGATCATTGCGATTCATATCGATCGATCCAAAAATACCCAAATCACAGGCTAAAGCGAGTTCGTGCTCGAAGGCGTGTCCCGCTAAAAAGGCGTGGCCTTGCTCGATGTTCAAGCGCACCTCTTGATCCAGGCCATGACGCACGAGAAAACCGTAAATCGTGGCGACATCGTAATCGTACTGGTGCTTGGTGGGTTCTTGGGGTTTGGGTTCGATCAAGATGGTGCCGGTAAAACCAATCTTGTGTTTATAGTCGATGACCAGGTGTAGGAA
Organism: Pseudomonadota bacterium; assembly: GCA_039028835.1. Lineage (GTDB taxonomy): Bacteria > Pseudomonadota > Alphaproteobacteria > JBCCHK01 > JBCCHK01 > JBCCHK01. The sequence goes on along the minus strand of JBCCHK010000005.1, from coordinate 150,421 downwards.
ACGCGCCAGCTGATCGAGCTCTTGTTTGAGGTTTGTATTAAGCAAGGTCTCGTACCCCTCGCGCCCTCCCCACAGAACATAATTTGCGCCGCCTAGCTTATGAGTCGCATCAAGACAGGCCTTGACGGTCGCCGCAGCGAACGCAAATACATCCGGGTCTGGATTGGTGGCGGCGCCGGCCATAAAACGAGGATGGGAAAAGAGGTTCGCCGTGCCCCATAAGAGTTTGGTATCGCTCGTTTCCATTTTTTGCGCGAGGTAATCGGTCATCACCGCCAGGTTGTCGGCACTCTCGGCGAAGGTTTTTCCTTCCGGACGGACATCGGCATCGTGAAAGCAAAAGAACGGCACCCGCAACAAGCGGAACATCTCAAACGCGACGTCGGCCTTGGCTCGGGCATGGTCCAGATCCTCACCAAACCAAGGGCGATCAAAGGTTGGCCAGCCAAAAGGATCGGTGCCTGGCCAGACGAAATTGTGCCAGTAGCACACCGCAAAACGCAGGTGCTCAGCCAGGGTCTTCCCTGCGATCACTTGATCCGGGTCATAGTACCGAAAAGCAAGGGGATTGCGGCTGTCGGGGCCTTCAAAGGCAATGGGCTCGCGTTGCGTGAAAAAAGTCATGGCTGTTTATCCCTAACGTGATGGGCGGTATTCTCAAAGATGAGGCTCGGCGGGCTAGTGTATCACGCGGTCCTCTTTGTAAAATCTTCAGGTAATCCTGTGGATGACTATTTTACAATCTAACAAGGTTGGGAGATCATCCTATTTCCAGGAGCATTCGTATGGTTCGTGTGCGTTCGCAAGAGCGGTACATGGATCGTAGTCAACAACTGGAGCAACCATCATGTCATTCATCCCTCATATCTCACCTCAGGATTTTCACAGGACTCACTCCCTTTTAAGGGAGTTTTTTTTGGCCAAAAACTTCGTTGAGGTGCATACCCAAAACCGTCTGAGCATCCTTGCGGCCTGCGAAGACCCTAACACCATCGCAAGTTATACCTACGCAGGACAAGTCTGGCCGCTACCGCAAACGGGGCAAATGTGGTTAGAGCACGAGCTGCTTAGAAATCCCGAGCTTCCCGGCGTCTTTTGTTTATCCACCAGCTATAGGCACGAAAAAAGCCCGATCAAAGGGCGACATAATCTCATCTTTCCGATGTTTGAGTTTGAAACCCGCGGGACGATGGATGATATGCGCCAACTCGAGGGCGAGTTGCTGGAATACCTCGGCTTTGGGGCACGTGATTCTTTCCCTGGGGGGCGTTGGGACGATGTTGCGGCTCATTACCAAACCGATGATATCGATAGCACTATTGAAGGGCGCATCGAAAAAGAGTACGGCTCTGCCTTCTTTTTAAGCCACTTTCCTGAGCGCACCAGTCCGTTTTGGAATATGGCCAGCGAGAACGGCATCGCAAGGAAAATCGATGTGCTGTTGTTTGGTTGCGAGACGATTGGCTCTGCCGAGCGTAGCTGTGATGTGCAGGAAATGCGTCACCTTTTCTATAGTATCAGCAATGGCGGCTATGCCTCGATCCTGTTTGATAAGTTTGGCAAAGACCGGGTGGAAAAGGAACTGAATGAGTTTCTCTCCTATGACTTCTTCCCGCGCTTTGGTGGCGGTATCGGTATGACTCGTATGATCCGCGCCCTGGAATTGCTGGAAGGTCGCAATAATTTGCGTAAAGCCAGCTAGCCCAAATCAACGTTATAGATGAAAGATCCTCGGTATTATTTTTAATGCCGAGGGTTTTTCTGTTTTTTATAGTCAAGGTTTTGTAGGTCGATCAGGAGTTCAAGCCCGCCATAGACAAATCCACTGTAGAGCTGAATCAGGTCTGCGCCTGCATCCAGGCGCGCGCGCGCGTCGGTTGCGTTCATGATGCCGCCTGAGCTGATGAGAACGAGCTCATCACCAAAGTGCTGGCGCACCCAAACCAATAGCGCGCTGGCTCGCGCTGCAAGCGGCGCGCCAGATAACCCGCCGGCTTGGTGTGCGTTATGATCGTGTAAGTGCGCAGGTCGCACCGTTGTCGTATTCGCGATAATCAGGCCATCTGCCAGCTTTTCCTCGGTGATGAAGCGGATGATCGAGGTAAGGTCCGCCTCATCTAATTCGGGGGCGATTTTTATCAGCAACGGCGCGGCGCGGCATCTCTCTCGCACTACCCAGAGAATACGGCGCAAGTCATCAGGCCTCTGGAGTTCTCGCAAGCCAGGGGTATTAGGCGAGGACACATTGATGACAAGATAATCGGCAAGATCGGCAAGCATCCCCGCACAATCGGCATAGTTTTGCGCCGGGTCCTCGCAATCGCGATTGCAGCCGATGTTCACGCCAATACGCACGAACGAAGCGGGCTTGTGCTCCCGCCAGTGCGCCAGCCGCGTACGCACCACCTGCGCGCCATCATTGTTAAAGCCCATACGATTGATGAGGGCGCGATCAGCAGGTAGGCGAAACAGCCGTGGGCGCGGATTGCCTCTCTGAGGATGATAGGTCACGCTACCGATTTCTATAAAACCAAGACCGAGGTTGGCGAGCCCTGTAAGGGCAGTGGCACTCTTATCAAAGCCAGCGGCAAGGCCAATAGGATTAGAAAAATCCATGCCGAGAACAGAAAAAGATTGTGTTGCTTGGTTGGCTGGGCTTGCTGCTTGATAGATGCCACGTGCGAGAGCGGCAAGGGTAAGATCGTGTGCCCGTTCTGGTGGAAGGTAGCGCAGCAGATGAAAGCCAGCCTGCAAAATCCGAGCTGTCATGATCTCGAACGTTTTGCTTTAAGATACGTCGTTAAGCGACCGTCTATGAGGATTAAGCCAAAGAAAATCACAAGAAATCCGATGACTTCGGTGAGGCTTACCAGTTGCCTGAGAAATAGGGCATCAAGGGTAATTGCAAAAATTGGCACGATGAGAGTGACAAGCAAGACCCAAGAGGCGCCTGCGTTGGTGAGGATATGAAAATACAATAGATAAGCAAGGGCAGTGCTTAATACGCCATAACCAAGAGAGGAAAGAATGATATTCGTATTAAGGGTGAGAGTGGTTATTTCTCCTGCGATCAGGCTATAGATCGTGATTTGAATCGCTGCGCACACCATCATGCCGGTTGCCAGGGCTTGGTTGGGGATATGCCCTAGGGTGCGGCGAGCAAAAACGGTTGCGCAGGCGTAGCATATTGCGGCTACGAGGATCCAAAGTTGTCCTAGATTTTCCAGACGCATTTGGCTTAGGTTCTCAATCCCGACGGCGATCACCACGCCGATGAATCCAACCATCACGCCCAACGCTCGATGGGAGCGCAGGGGCTCATTGGCGATAAAAAGGGCAGCAATCGGCACAGCAAACAGGGCGGTAGCAGCATTGAGAATAGAGGCAAGCCCACCGGTAGCGTACTGCTGGCCGATAGAAATCAGCGTAAAGGGCAGCGTGTTGTTGATCAAACCAAAACCAAAAATGATTAACCAATCACGCAGAGAAAAACGCAAAGATAACTGCCGTATTAGGCAATAGGCAAGCAAGGCAATGGCGCCAATTGCGAGTCGCAGGAAGATGATCTGTATTGGGCTTAGGAAAAATAATAAGTACTCATTAAAGACAAAGCTACTTCCCCACAGCAGTCCCAAGGCAAACAACAAAATCCAATGAGAAAGGGACATAGGTATTATCGAGATTCTGGAGCGAATCTTAAGCTAAGCTCATCCATCTTTGCATTGCAGGGACGATCAAACGAATGAGGAAGAGAAGGTGGCTCGTATATCATTTCTTGGGCTAACGTATTTGGGTGCACAAAGCTTAGTTCCAACAATCGGGGGTCGCCATTTTCATCGACTCCACCATAATTATTCGCATGAATATGTACGAGCGTTAGATTAAAATGTTCTATGAATTGTTCAATATCTTTTCGATATTGATCACAACCATGAAACTCGATCACGAGTCCCGTCAAATTGTCTGCACGGTTTATGAGTGTTGCAAGGATATCATATTCGGCGCTTTCGATATCAACACTTAAAAATAACTTAGCGTTTTGGTGGAATAAATCAAAAATCTCATCTAGGTTTGTATGGCCTTGCGATGTGTTGCCGATGGTTTTTTTCTCGAAGTGAACACGGCGCCGAAAGAAGAAAAAATAATCTGCGCTATGAGTAATCAGGTCGCGCAAGTTAGAAATTTTTGCAAACTTACCTAGTAAAATTTTTCCTATAATTTTTATGTATTGATAATATATAAATGATATGGGGGATGTCGAATCAAAAGCATGAATAGAAACTTGATTGATGGAATAGAAATCTTTTTCAAAATCCCAATTGGATCGGACGCCAAGACTAATGAGTCCATCAGCGGATAAAACGGCTTTTTTGGTCGTAAGATACCCACCGTCATTTGTACTTCCCAAACGAATAAGGGGTACGGTAAGTGAGGGGCGAAAATGGTAGGAAAGCATGGTAACAATAGGCGATCAATGAGCGAGAAGCTTTTATTTATTTTCCTTAAAATAATTGAATAATGAATCAACGTGAATTTCTGCGCAGTCGATTAATTCAAAATCACTTATCTTGTTTGAGTAAACAAGTGCGAGGTCTGTTCCGCCCAGCATCACTGCGTCTACTTTTGCCTCATTGAAAAGATGGTCGCAAGCATTATCAAAAATGTTTCGTTGCTCATCGTTAACGGCGCCTGCCTTTGCCATGCCAACATATGCACAATGTACGTCGTCTAACAAATGCCCTCTTGGAGTAACGACCTCAGCAGATGATATACCAGAGTAGAACTTGGACTCCATGACGGTCATTGTTCCAAGTATTCCAATTTTGCGATATCCCTGCTTTACAACTTCATCCTCAACACAAGAAAGCATATTAATCACCGGAAGCGGTGATACTTTAGTGAACTCTTCAATGCAAAAATGTCCAGCAATAGAGGTGATGGCAACACAACGTGCGCCTGCTAATGAGAGTCTATTGGTAAGGTGAGTATAAATCTCAACTTGAGCATCAGTGTTATCCTTTTCCAAGTTATTGAGAAGAGTAGGAGTATCGGCATGAACAATAGTCATATCCAATGTCTCATTCTCTGATGCAAACTTGCTGATGAGTTTTCTATAATAATAGTCCGTTGCTGCCGGACCAATCCCGCCAATAATTCCTAACTGCACCGCTGTATCTCTTCGTTAAATGTCACAATAATATCCCTCACCCGTTGAAACTTATTCCACCGTGACAGATTTCGCCAGATTACGGGGCTGGTCAATATCTGCGCCCTTGAGTTTGGCGGTCTCATAAGCCAAAAGCTGCACGGCAATCGCTAAAGAGATCACCGCAAAGGGCGAGTCATCATCGATCAAGGGAATCACGTTAAAGCTTTCCTGGCCTGCGCGTTTGCTGATATTTTTACCAGCCAAGATGTAAACCCGTCCGCCGCGGGAGGCAACCTCCTGTGTGTTGGCCAGAGTCTTGTCGGTTAAATCATCCCCCGGCGCGAGGACAATCACCGGCATGCCCTCATCCACCAACGCCAGCGGCCCGTGCTTGAGCTCACCTGCAGCATACCCTTCCGCATGAATGTAGGAGATTTCCTTGAGCTTGAGTGCGCCTTCCAGCGCAAGCGGATAGCATGTGCCGCGGCCGATGAACAAAACATCGTGCGCATGGCTGATTTTTTGTGCGAGGTCTAAAATCTGTTCCCGCTGGGCAAGAATCGCGGCGATATGCTCAGGCACGGCGCGTAATGCCTTGCTCAGAGAGCGATAGGTTTTCGCATCGATCGTTTCCCGCTGGCGTCCGGCTTCAATCGCCAAGCGTGCTAGGGCTACAAGTTGGGAGGTAAAGGCCTTGGTGGAGGCTACGCCGATTTCTGGCCCAGCCCCGGTTAGCAAGCAATGGGGCGATAGCCGCGCAAGCGAACTACGCGCTACGTTGACAATAGAAAATAAGGATCGATCAAAAGTCTGTACATATTTTGCTGCGGCAAGAGTGTCTGCTGTCTCACCAGATTGAGAGATAAACCCATAGAGCGTTCGCTCGCTCATGGGATGGGCACGGTAGCGAAACTCAGAGGCTAAATCGACCTCGACCGGAAGTTGTGCAAACTGTTCAATCCAGTATTTGCCAATCATCGCAGAATAGTAGGCGGTCCCGCAGGCTACCGCGCACATGGCATCGATATGAGAAAAGTCAGGTGCAAAATCCAGTTTACGGGTAATCAGATGCGCAGTGGTTTCGGTCTGCTCATAGATTTCCTTGAGCATAAAGTGCGGGTAGCCGTTTTTACTTAAGTCCTGTGCGGCCGTATCGATGGGCTGGAAACTTAGCTCCGGTGTTGCCCCTTCAAGATTACGGGCCGTGATTTTATTCTCACGTAGGATAGCCCACTGATCGTCCTCCAGGTACGCGACGTCTTGCGCCATTCCGCTCAAGCACTGCGCATCTGAGGCGACAAATAGCCCTTGTGCCCCGCGCCCGAGAGCCAGGGGTGCGCCCCGTCGCGCCGCGATGATGGTTCGATCTTCCCCTTTGATGAGGATCGCCAGTGAGAACGCGCCGCGTAAGCGGGAAAGTGTCTTTGGCACTGCGGTATCGATATTTTTATTGATCGCAAGGGTTTGTGCAAGAAGAGCAGCGGCGACCTCGCTATCAGTCTCGCTGTCGAATATATAGCCTTGTTTGGTGAGTTCATCACGAAGCTCGGCATAATTTTCTATAATACCGTTATGCACCAAGGTAACCACCCCACAGGTGTGGGGGTGGGCGTTAATTTCGCTCGGTTTGCCGTGAGTGGCCCAGCGGGTATGACCGATACCAGTCTGACCAGGCAAGGCGTTTTGCTCGGTTGCGTAGATAAGCCCGGAGAGCTTTCCTGCGCGCCGCAGTGTGTGAATGTGGCCCTGATCGAGGGTGGCAATCCCAGCACTGTCATAGCCTCGATACTCTAACCGGCTAAGACCGGTAAGAAGAGTGTCTTGCACGGGTTTTTTTATAATGGCGCCGATGATGCCGCACATAGCATTACGAAGTCCCTTGATAGTGGCAGGCGATAAGTTGTGCTGCTGCGGTGATGAGATGATACAGACTGCTAGCTGGAACATTCTTGGCAAGCGGCTGACCACGGGTATCGATACGATCAATCCAACCAGGCCAATCGGTACGCAAGAAAAGATCCTGATGGCCCCACAGCGTATCGAGGTCTTGTGGGTCTGCATCTAGAGCGCACCAACGTAAGTACTCGGTCTGTACCCAGAGGCGAGCGGTTTTCCCGCCCACGGCATCGAGCACGATCTCGTGATCCTTATAGGTCACAAAGCCAGCTTGACGGGCAAAATCGGTCAATGATATGGCAAGAGATAGAAATGTCTTATCGCCGCTACATAGAAAAATTCGATGAATCAGCCACGCCCATTCAAAATGATGACCCGGCTCATAGATTGGCGTTTCTTTGGTCTGCCAATCCTCATCGAACAGTTCAGCGAGCTTGCCGTCATGACAGGTTGAAAGGACAAGCTTAGTGGCATCCATGGCGCGCTCCAGCCAGCGGTGATTGCCGGTAGCCTCATAGAGTGCGAGCATAGCTTCCACATAGTGCATATGGGGATTTTGGCTTCGTTGCGTCGTTTGTTGGTTGTCATCATAAAAGCCGCGCGGCGCACGCAAAACAGTATCAAACACGCGGACGGTGTCATCGATGGCGTGGGTGATGGTTTTGCTCGGCTCTAAGCGGTAAAGCCATGCGAGGGCGAGCAGAAAAAAACAATGATCGTAGGTATCAGCGCGCCGATCCTGAGGCTTACCTTCGGCATTTACCGTATGAATCCAGGCCGAGTCTTGCCAGCAGATTTTCTGGATCGTGGCGAACGCTCTAAGGGCCTGTTCTCCCCACTGGGGGATTTGTGATAGAAAAGACATGTGGGCAAGGGCATAGACCTGCCGGGCTTGTACGCGGGACCGACGCGGTAGGTCCGTGATTGGGGCGAGGGTGTCTAACCGGACAGCTTCGAAAAATAGTCCGGTTTTCGAATCAAATCCCTCCTGCGACCAGAAGGGCACGGCGACTTGCGTAAGCCATCGCAATAATGCGGGTGTATTTTCTTTGTCGGTCGTACTTTTTTCTATTTTTTGCGACGTGCATCGCAGGGTACCGCTGTGGTGGGCGGTCAGATCGCCGTTCTGGCGGCGCAGTAATAGCGGGCCGTCATCACGGATATCAAAAAACATACCGGTGTGTGTATCAAGATGAACAAATCTACCTAAGTAAGCCGCACGGGCGCGGTAATCTTTCATCACCGAAAGATCAGGATGATGGGCGATATGGAGTAATTCTGCGCTGAGGTGGTCTTGTAATGCATTGAGATCAATCGGCACATCGGTGTATTGAGATAACGCGGCGATTTCGGGCTGAGGATTGTGGACATTGATGCCGATACCGATAATTGTGGCAGTATTCTCGCCAGTTTGGATCACATCGATGAGAATACCGGCAAGCTTTTTATTATCGATCAGCAAATCATTAGGCCACTTACACCAGATTTTCTCACGGCTATAGGCCTGCAAGACTCTCGCGGCGGCAACGGCGACGAGCAGCGGCAGGGGCGGTGAGGCTTTTTTACGGACGAGCAGGGATAAATAGAGACCGCCTTGGGGTGAATGCCATGAGCGCCCTTGTCGTCCACGCCCCGCACGCTGGGTGTCTGCACGTAAGGCCAGGCCATGAGGGGCGCCAGCTTTGGCCATAGCGGCCAGGGTATCATTGGTAGAGGCTAGGGCGGGCACGCCGATCGGGCGGGCAAAGGTCATCGACGCTTATAGGATTGGATCATTTTTTGTAGCGCGGTGATATGACTCTCACCGGCTTGGGGCGGCGTTTCTGGCTCTATGATGCCCTCCAGGCCTTGGTGAGAGGGGCCAACGTTGCCGATGACGTCCCCGAGTTTTTTGCTGAGTGCGTTGAGTTGGGCGTCATCAATCGTCGGCGGGGTTTTTGTTTTTTTGCGCAAGTCGGCGATCGATAGGTTGAGATGAGCTTGGACGATGGCGGGCATGACCGGCAACGCGAGTTGGGCGAGCAAGTTATGATCTTGTTTACACCGCTGAGCGAGCAGTTGGGCAGCTTTAGTCTTGTTGCCTTTGGCCTCGAGTAAGGCGGCGGCGATGGTGTCATCCAAGGCGGACGATTTTGCAGAACTCATGGTCAGTTGTCATATTATTAGGTGCGTTTCATGGGCGCAACGTTCTCATCATAGCATATCTATAAGCCGCCCGAAGGGTGTGGTCAGCGATGACAAGCGGCTAGCTAGCTGGTGCTTTAAGGTCTTCTCGGGTCATGGGTCGGCGGGTCCAGGCGTCTTTCTGGGCAAAAAGATCGCGCAGGAGCATGTTGGTTAAGCGGTGGCCAACCTGCTCGCCGATAAAGGTGGCAAGAACGGTAGCCCCGGCAAGCGTCATATCACCGATGACGTCCATCGTTTTGTGACGCACACACTCATCCTCAAAGCGCAGGCCTTCAGGGTTGAGGACTTGGCCTTGGTCTAGGACGATGGCGTTTTCCAAGCTACCCCCTAGCGCGAGGTTATTTTCGCGCATGGCATTCACGTCATTGAGAAAGCAGAACGTACGGGCAGGCGCGAGGGCTTCGGCAAAGCTGTGCAGGTGCGGGGTATAGGTCAAGGATTGGATAGGGCCGTCTTTGGCACTGAAATCTATTTTAATGTCATAAGAGACATGCGCGGCGGGGTAGAGAGAGGCGTGGGCTTGGCCAAGGTTTGTGTGGATGGGGCGATTGAGTTCTATAACCCAGCGGCTGCCAGCAGATTGTTGGCTTCCGGCATGTCTAAGGAGCTCAACAAAGCCTTGCGCACTGCCATCACCGATGGGAAGTTCGGGGCCATTGATATGCACTTCGGCATTATCTATATCGCAGGCAGAAAAGGTTGCAAGCAAGTGCTCGCAGGTGCGCACAGTGGCGCCGTGTTCATTGGTCAGGACGGTGCACAGGCGGGTATCGGTCACATAGTCATAACGTGCAGGGATGCGATTTTGTTCACGAGGCAGATCGGTGCGGACGAAAACAATGCCTTGGTCGGTTTTTCCTGGATAGATAGAAAGCGCAACCGGCCTACCGGTATGCAAGCCATGTCCGGAATGATGGGACGGCTGGGCAACTGTCGTCTGGTTGATCTGCGCCACCGGTGCTGCAATAAAAGGGGTTGTCGGGGTATAGCGCATATTGATTGCGGCAGGAGCAACAGAATAGTCAGTTTTAATGGTAGCAACTTTAGCCATGGCGGTCCTCACGTATTTGACGTATTTACTTTTCGATAGACGCTCGCTGTGATGAACAGCTTCGGTCATGGCCTTTTGTGCTTTAAGTTCTGCAAGATCAACGCCAAATGCTAAGGATTATGGTGCGGGTCTTTACATGAATCTTTGCTATTGTTAGGGAGGAAAACGCAATGATGCCGCTTAGATCGAGGCTCTCAAGCTTTTGATCGTCGCTTTAATCCTAGCGTTAGCCTTCGTAACCAGCCTTCAGGCAAGCCTCTTGATCCATAAGACCCCTGATCGAAGAGCATGCCCTTGGGATGTAGAGTAAATAGACCGAAAAACCAGCGCAATATAAGAAATGTGACGAATTGTTACAAACCCGAGGGATGAACGGTTTACTCAGGACGCCAGCGGCGACGTTGTTGGGGATACTGGCGCAAGCGATCGATGAGATTGATCCATTGGGGAATGACTCTCTGCGCTGTAAAGCGATCTTGGAAGGTCTGTGAGCCCTGCTGAATGAGCCGGGTGATGAGGTGGTGGTCTTCTAGGCCGCGACGGATGGCATCAGCAAGCGCCTCGGGGTTTTCGGGTGGTACCAACAGGCCGTTGCGCTCATGATCGATCAGCCAACTCAGACCGCCGACATCGCTGGCGATGACGGCCCTTTGATGACCCCAGGCGTCCAACACGACATTACCCAAGGGTTCGACGCGCGAAGGGATCACCACCAGATCGCAGGTGTGCACAAGGGGAGAGATTTCCGATTGCCAGGGTAGAAACTTGACGCGGTAGGTGATGCCCAGGTGCTCGGCTTGATGGCGTAGTTTTGTTTCTAAAGGGCCCGATCCGACCAACATGAGTTGGGCGTTGGGGACCATCGCCACTGCGTTAAGCAAAATATCAAATCCTTTATTGGGGTGGTAGCGACCCAGGGCGAGGAGCTGGCGTTTGCCGGTGCATGGGCTGCTACCCTTGATGATCGGGGCGTGGTTGGGGATCACGCTGACATATTTTTCGGACCATCCTTGGCGCGTAATCCAATCGGCGAGGGCAGGGGTGTTGGCGATGAGATGATCACAGTTGGTAAAACGGTTCAGATCATAATACCCCCCCAATCTTCCAATATGCGGCGCAGCAGTAGGGGGTGATAGTAAGCTGGCAGCACGGCTCATGAAGGCAATCACGCCATCGGCTTGCGCAGACAGAGCCGCGAGTTTGCGCCGAGTATAGAAATCCCATCGCCCTGCAAAGGGCAACGTGACGACCTGCGCACCCATCGCGCGCAGGTGGTCAGCCCGCTTACTGGTTTTGTGCGGGTGGTGATAGATGGCGGCGGTGACGGTATGTTGGCTTTCGATCAGGGCACGGGACAGCCGCACGAAGTAGGTCTCGGCGCCTCCTTGCCCGTGGGCCCCCAGGCAGGCAAGAATATGCATCGTGCTTACTTTTTCTTAGCTTTCTGGCGCTTGTGGGGCGCAACGAAGGGCTTGCCGGTAATCATAAAGAAGGCTGTTTCGGCAATATTGGTCACGTGGTCGCCCGCCCGTTCGACGTTTTTTGCCATAAACAGGATCGTCATGCCGGTCGAGATTGTGCGTGGGTCTTCCATCATATAGGTCAGGGTGTGGCGAAAGCTGGCAACCAGAATATCGTCGATATCCCGGTCGGCTTCCCAGCAGGCGAGTGCTTTTTTGGCGTCGTGTTTTTGGTAGCTTTCCATCGTGTCGTGCAGATTGGCAATCGCGAGTTTACCCATACGCAAAACAGATTTATTAGAGGGCAAGGTCGGCGCGTCGGTGATGGTAGAACTATGACGGCAGATGTTGGTGGCGTAATCGCCAATGCGTTCAAGATCCGAAGCGATACGGGTGGCGGCGACAATCTCGCGTAAATCGCCGGCGACGGGTTGACGGGTGGCAAGCAGGCGCAAGGCATTTTTATCGATAATGTGTTGCATTTCATCGACCTTGTCGTCCTGATTGATGACTTTTTTACAGAGTCTTTGATCGGCTTGGACGATGGTCGTAAGGGCGTTTTCTAGCTGGCCAGCAACCAGTTCGGCCATGTCGATCAGATTTTTTGAAAGGCTCCGAAGTTCTTTATCGTAGGAGGTGACGATGTGTTTTGTAGGCACTACAAGGCCTCCTTGTCTCAAAAACGCGGAATATCCGAAAAGGGAATCTTACCATGATGAACGTGCATGCGGCCAAGCTCGGCGCAGCGGTGCAGGGTGGGAAAGACCTTACCAGGGTTGAGCAATTGGTTTGGATCAAAGGCGCACTTTACGCGCTGTTGTTGGGCGAGGTCTGTTTGGTCGAACTGATATTCCATCAGGCCGCGTTTTTCAATGCCAACGCCGTGCTCGCCCGTGAGCGCGCCACCGACATCGACGCAAAACTTGAGAATGTCGTTGCCCAGTTGCTCGGCTTTTTCTAGTTGGCCGGGCTGACTTCGATCATAAAGGATGAGCGGGTGCAGGTTGCCATCCCCGGCATGAAAGACATTGGCCACGGGCAAGTTCGCCGCGCGACCAAGCTCGGTGATTTTACTGAGGACCTTGGCGATATCTTTGCGCGGGATACTCCCGTCAACACAGTAGTAGTCTGGCGCAAGGGCGGCCATGGCGGGAAAAGCGGCTTTGCGTCCGGCCCAAAACCGTTGCCGTTGTTCTTCGTTTTCGCTGATACGCAGACTGCTGGCGTTTTGCCCTTGAGCGATGGTTTTAATTTTGCCGATGACCTCATCGATCTCGTTCCCCGTACCATCGACCTCGGCAATAAGGATGGCAGCAGCCTCCAGCGGATAGCCCGCCTTGCTATAAGCGTCGGTGGCGCGCAAGGCGATTTGATCCATCATCTCAAGCCCAGCGGGAATGATCCCCTCGGCGATGATCGCGCTCACGCAATGAGCGGCGTCCTCGACCCGATCAAAGCCGATAAGCATAGCTCGCTGTTCGGGCGGGATGGGTGTGAGGCGGACGGTGACCTCGGTGATGACTGCGAGCAACCCTTCTGAGCCGGTCAAGATGCCGATCAAATCAAGGCCGTCGTTATCCAGGTGTGCCCCGCCGAGCTCAAGGACTGTGCCATCGATCAGCACGGCCGTAAGCCCCATCAGGTTGTTGGTGGTCAGGCCATACTTCAGGCAGTGAACGCCCCCAGCGTTTTCCGCGACATTGCCGCCAATACTACAGACGATCTGGCTGGAGGGATCAGGCGCATAGAGCAAGCCGTGCGGCGAGGCTGCCTCGCTGATCGCAAGGTTAGCAACGCAGGCTTGGACGCGCGCACAGCGATTATCGGGATCAAGGTCCAGGATTCGATTGAGTTTAGAAGTCACGAGCAATAATCCGTCCGCCAGGGGCAGAGCACCACCGGATAGGGAGGTGCCTGCGCCGCGGGGAACGATTTTGATCTGCTTTTTGTGACAATAGCCTAAGATCGCGCTGACCTGCTCGGTGCTGGTCGGTAGGGCCGCAATCGGTGGTGTTTGGGCGTAGGCGGTCAGGCCATCACTTTGATAGGGGGTGAGGCTGTCGTTATCGCTCAAGACACACTCGGGCGGTAAGGTGGCGTGCAAAAAATCATGCAGGTCCGGCCACCAAGAGGCGCGATTGGTCCGGGTGTTGGGGCTGACAACATCCATGTCTTCCAGCATCTATGATTGCTGTGCATTAGACAAGTCTTGACCTGTCCGGGGGATGGGGGTATCCAGGAAAATTGTTGCGGGCGTAGCTCAGCTGGTAGAGCACAACCTTGCCAAGGTTGGGGTCGAGGGTTCGAGTCCCTTCGCCCGCACCAGGTGCACTACTCGGAGTGCTAGTAGTGCCGTAAGAGCCCGACCAATTCCCCTTGGATGCGTACTTGTCCGGATTCATAGACATAATCGGGATAGTCCGGGTTGGCGGCCTTGAGGGTAATTTTCTCATCTGCGGCGTGCAGCGTTTTTAAGGTTGCTTCTTGCTCATCGATGAGGGCAACGACGACCCGGCCATTGGCGGCCCGGTCGGTGCGGCGGATGATCGTCAGGTCGCCATCCATAATCCCGAGATCCCGCATACTCTCGCCCTCTACCTTCAGGGCAAAGTGATCACCCTGGCCGATCATGCTTTGCGGCACGAGCGCGAGGGTGGAATCATCTCGCAGAGCTTCTATGGGCGTTCCGGCGGCGATTTTACCAAGCAGGGGCACGGCTTGAGTGCTGTTTTGCGCGGCGCCCAGGCCAAGCGCGGGATTGGCCTGGGTGGTCGCCGGGACGGACTCGGTGCTGAGACGGCTGGCTTCGGTGGCACGGCGGCGGATTTCAATGGCGCGGGCGCGGTGCGCGAGGCGGCGGATAAATCCCCGTTCTTGTAAGCTGGTCAGCAGGCGGTGAATGCCGGATTTAGATTTGAGGTTGAGCGCTTCGCGCATCTCATCATAGGACGGGCAGACGCCATTTTGTTCTAGGCTGGTGGTGAGAAACTCCAGCAGTTTTTGCTGTTTGGGCGTGAGCATGGTTCATGCCTCCTTAATTTTATCCAAGCTAGGTCTTACTCTCTATGATTTTCATATGATTTTCATAGACGATTTTCGTACATGATTTTCGCCTATGATTCATACATTTGAGAGGCATACCTTTCGTATGACACTCGTCGTATGACGTTTGCCCGAACTCATGAATCCCGCACGAGTGGGTTCGTTTGGGGTTATATTTCTCTTTTTATCTAATTTTGTTCTCTTGGTCAAGGGATTATGTGTGGATAAAATTGAAACAAGAGCTGCCCCAAAGGGGTAAGATCGGCACCTTGGTGCCAGTCGCTAGGGCCGGCGCGTCGATGGGGCGGATGATGAGGGCATCAGCCTTAGCCAAATCAGCCAGCGCGGCACTGTCCTGGTTGGCGACGGGGGTGGCAATGGGCTGGCCCTTTTCCCAAGCGAGGGTTGCGCGCAGGTAAGTTTGCCGCTGCCCGCCTTCGGCGAGGGCCGACCCGGCACGGGCGATCAGCGGCTCAGCAGGGGGGGCGTCTTCTCCTGCCAGTTTGGCAAGAGCAGGAGCGAGCAGCACCTGGGCGGTGACGAGCACGGAAACCGGATTACCCGGTAGGGCAATGACCGGCACGTCTTTATAATAGGCAAACATCGAGGGTTTGCCTGGGCGCATGGCGACGCCCCAAAACTCGGTGGGGGCCAAGCAGGTATGCAGGTAGTCATAATCACCTTTTGAGGCTCCACCGGAGGTGACCACCAGATCCGCCTCCCGGGTCGCCTGGTCTAGGGCTTGCTGGGTAGCCGTCTGGGTATCGGGGACGATATCCAGCAATCGCGGGATACCGCCTGCTTGGTGGATGAAAGCGGCCAGCCCGGGGCCGTTGGCGGAGGGAATTTTATGGGGAGCTTTGTGCGCTGTGCCTGCCTGGCGGAGTTCATTACCGGTGGCCAAGATCGAGACGCGTGGCCGCGCGAACACCCTAAGCTGTGGGCAATCCATGGCAGCGGCTAAGGCGATATCCCGGGCGGTCAATCGTCGTCCCGCCCGCAGGGGGGTATCGCCAGTGGCAAAGTCCATGGCGGCGCGGCGAATGAACTGGCCGCGCACGGCCTCACCTTGATGGGTGATCTGATCGCCCTGGGCGCGCGTGTTTTCCTGGATGATGACTGTGTCCGCCCCGGTGGGGATCACCCCGCCGGTGAAGATGCGCATACATTGGCCGCAAGCGATGGCGTTGGGGTTGTGGACGCCTGCGGGGACCTCGCCGATACACTGCAAAGGTGGGAGTGTGGCGGTCGTGTTGTCGATATCCTCATGGCGCACGGCATAGCCGTCCATCGCCGAGATGTCTGCGGCGGGGTGATCCAATCCCGCGACAGGTGCGGTGGCGAGGACACGTCCGGCCGCCTCGATAAGGCTGACCCTCTCGTTTGCTACAGGCGTAAGAGCCGTGGTGATGCGTGCGAGAGCCTGCTCAACAGGAATCATCACGTTGCCAGACACCGCGGCGTCCGCCCTGTTTATGCTCGAGCCGAACGGGGCCGATCTCAATAGCGCGATCAATGGCCTTGGTCATATCGTAGATGGTTAGGGCGGCGATGTTGGCGGCGGTGAGAGCCTCCATCTCCACGCCGGTGGAGGCAAAGGTCTGGGCGGTCGCCAGGATACGGATGCGGTTCGGTGGTTCAAGATCGATCACCACATGTACGGATGAAAGAGGTAGCGGGTGGCACAGGGGGATCAGATCGGCGGTTTTCTTTGCACCCATGATGCCTGCGAGGCGTGCGGTGGCGATAACATCGCCCTTGGCGAGGCGATTGTCTTGGATGGCGTGTAGAGTCTCTGGCGCGACGGTGAGCTGGGCGCTGGCGGTGGCGCGGCGGTGGCTCGCAGGCTTGTTGGTGATGTCGACCATCTGCGCCTTACCGGCCTCATCGATGTGGCTCAGGTTGGGCTTGGAGGCTTTGTTTTTCTCAGGATCGCGGGGCATGGCTTTTGTGTGTAGTTGGCTTTTGCTTGCGGCTTTCTGGCTTTAGGCGACGGCTGCCCGTAACGCCCGCAGGGATTGCGCTGGATCGTTGGATTGGCAAAGGCTTTGGCCGACCAAGGCGGCGTGCGCTCCGGCGCGATGCATGCGCATCAGATCATCGGCATTTTTCATCCCGCTTTCGGCAACAGCCAAACAAGGAGGCGGGATCAAGGGTAGGAGAGTCTCCCCGGTGGCTAGATCGACCGCCAGGGTATGCAGGTTGCGATTATTCACGCCGATCAGCGAACAGCCCAAAGCCAGGGCGCGGTCAAGCTCGTCCCGGTCATGAACTTCTGCCAGAACATCCAGGCCATGACCTTGGGCGGCGGCGATCAGCTCGGCTGCGAGAGAGTCACTGACAGCGGTCAAAATCACCAGGACGCAGTCGGCACCCAGCGCCCAAGACTCGGTAATTTGATAGGGATCGATCATAAAGTCTTTGCGCAGGATTGGCATGTCCGTCATTTTGCGCACCGTAACCAGGTCATCGTCCGAGCCATGAAAATACGGGGTGTCGGTTAAAACCGACAGACAGCTCGCGCCCCCTGTGAGATAAGCCTGGGTGAGCGTTTGGATGTCAAAATCTTCGCGTAGGCGTCCTTGGGAAGGGGAGGCGCGCTTAACTTCGGCGATGATGCCAATGTCGGGGGCGTTTTTAAGGGCCTCATGAAAGCTACGCGGCGGCGCTCCCTCTCGGATGAGTGTTGCACTTTTGGCTTTTACCTGGGCGACATGGGCGCGCTTGGCTGTGCAAATTTCAGTGAGGATCGAGGCGGTCATCACTGAGAGGCTTCGATCAGTTTTTCCAAGGCCTGCTTAGCCTTGCCGCTATCCAACGACTCCCGGGCGAGCGCGAGGCCGCTTGCAATATCTTCGCAACGCTCGGTGATGACAAAGCCAGCGGCGGCGTTAAGAATCACGATATCCCGCCGAGGGCCTGTTTCGCCCTTGAGGATTTGGGTGACGATGTCAGCGTTGGTCGTCTCATCGCCGCCGCGTAAATCCTCAAGACGCGCTGTCGCAAGGCCAAAGTCGGTGGGGTTGATGGTCTCGATCTTGCTGCCGCAGGGGACGCAGACCTCGGTGACCTTGTTGGGTCCGATGGTAGACAACTCGTCCATGCC
Organism: Pseudomonadota bacterium; assembly: GCA_039028835.1. Lineage (GTDB taxonomy): Bacteria > Pseudomonadota > Alphaproteobacteria > JBCCHK01 > JBCCHK01 > JBCCHK01. Next base: position 132,530 of record JBCCHK010000005.1, on the reverse strand, counting down.
GCCATGGCCGTTCACCAGCCAGGCCACCTGGCAGCCAAGGGTCTCTAAGGCTTGGGCCAAGTGCTTCACCCAAGTGGCGGTGGGTACGCCGATCAATTGCCGGGTGACCCCCGCAGGATTAGCCAAGGGGCCGATCTGGTTAAAGATTGTGCGAGTTGCCATGGTTTTGCGCACGGGGACGACGGCTTTCATCGCAGGGTGAAAAGCCGGCGCAAGTAAAAAACAAAGATTGGCTTTCTCTAAGCATCGTTCAGCCACGTCCGCGCCACCGTCGATGCGCACCCCTAAAGCCTCCAGAACATCGGCACCGCCGCACTTGCTGGAGGCCGAGCGATTACCATGCTTGGCGACCGGCACGCCGCCGCCGGCCAGGACAAGAGCCACGGTAGTGGAAATATTAAAAGTATGGAGTTGGTCGCCACCCGTGCCGCAACAATCGATAGCATCAGCGGGTGCGTTCACCTTAACGCAGCGGCTACGCAGGGCCTCCACTGCCCCGACCAATTCATTAACGCGCTCGCCGCGCACGGTCATAGCCGCAAGAAAAGCGGCAATCTGAATCTCGGGGACTATCCCGTCCATGATTCCATCGAAAGCTTGTCGGGCTTCGCTGCGGGTTAAAATGCCGCCTTGGGAGACCTTATCGAGAAAGGGTTGAAAGTTCATGCGTCATCCAAGGATAAAGCAATACAGTAGGCGAGCGACGCTCTCATGGCAAGATAACCAGGCGATATCATGACGACGAGAGCACAGCATAAAGGCGTCTTTATAAAGGCGTCTTTTGAAAAGTCGGATATTTTGCTATAATCGTGCGAGGAGAGCTTTCGGGCGTTTTCGCTCACTGACCTTTGGTGTGCCGCTGTGTCTTATTCTTTTGATTCTCGTTCCTACCCCCATGGCGTGTTTGGGGGCGGGTGCTTTTGGGGTATCGAGGCGGCATTTCGTGAAATCCATGGGGTCGAGGATACAACCGTTGGCTACGCTGGCGGCAAGACCCCAAACCCTACCTATAAAGAGGTCTGTTCGGGGGCGACCGGTCATGCCGAGGTGTGCCGTGTTTTCTATAACCCGGCCGTGTGCTCCTATGAGCATCTGTTGCATGCCTTTTTTAAGATGCATGATCCCACCCAGCTTAATCGGCAGGGGCCGGATATTGGCTCTCAATATCGCTCGATCATCTTATATGGGGATGAGGTTCAAGAAACTGCCGCGCGTCTCGTGCGCACCTCGCTAACGCCGCGCTACCCCGATGCCATTGTCACGGAAATTAAGCCGGCGGGTGAGTTCTGGCCCGCCGAGGCTTATCATCAACGCTATTTGGAAAAACGCCGCACCGGTTTGATGGGCTAGACTCTGTTCGCCGTGCTTGCCCCTCGCGTCTCATCCTGAGCGCGAGCGTCCGTGCCCGCTCACGCGCCCTCTTGCTCTTGCGTTCGCTTTGGCGTCCAATTGCCCTATGGCCAATCATCTGATTCATGAGACGAGTGCGTATCTGCTCGATCACGCGCACCAGCCGGTAGACTGGTACCCCTGGGGGGAGGCAGCGTTTGCCCAGGCCCAGGATCGCGATGTGCCGATTCTTTTGTCCATCGGGTATAGCGCCTGTCACTGGTGCCACGTCATGGCGCGGGAGTCTTTTTCTGACTCTGCCATTGCCGCGCAGATGAACGAGTCTTTTGTCAATATCAAGGTTGATCGGGAGGTGCGTCCTGATGTGGATGCTTTATATCAGGCGGCCTTGGTGGCGATGGGGGTCTCGGGTGGGTGGCCTTTGACGATGTTTCTCAAGCCCTCGCGTGAGCCCTTTGGCGGCGGCACGTATTTTCCGCCTGAAGATCGCTATGGCCGCATAGGTTTTCCGCGCGTATTGACTATCATCGCCGATACCTACCGCGATCAGCCTGAGAAAGTCGAGCATCATGCGCACACCCTATTGGAGGCTTTAACGGCGATGGGCACACCATCGCCTGCAGCCGATCAACCGCGCGATCCGGTGGCTGCGATAAACGAGGTTGTGCGCCTTTGTGATAAGCAATATGGCGGTCTGGTAGGCGCGCCAAAGTTCCCGCAGTTTGGGGTCTGGCGCTGGCTTGCGCTGGATGACGGGGTGAGGGGACAAGATCGGCACGAAGGCGCTGTGTGCCGTACGTTAACCGGTTTGTGTCAGGGTGGGATTTTTGATCACTTGGCGGGGGGGCTCGCTCGCTATAGCGTGGATGCTCGTTGGCTGGTGCCGCATTTTGAAAAGATGCTTTACGACAACGCACAATTTATCGATCTGCTTTCTTGGGCGTATCTGTTTTATAGAAAAGATTTATATGCCGCTCGGCTTGTTCAAACGGTCGATTGGCTTGATAAGGACATGCGTCTACCCGGTGGCGGTTTTGCCACCGCACTGGATGCTGATAGTCTCGATGCGCAGGGCCGGCTGACCGAGGGGGCGTTTTATACCTGGAGCATGAGTGAGATAGAAAACGCCCTAAAAAAAGACGCTTTAGCCTTCAAAAAGGCCTACGGTGTAAGTGGCACGCCCCATCTTGAAGGACGTTATGTCCTGCATCGTCGTGATGAGGCACTAGGTGACGCTGATATACTCGAACGACTGCGCGACGTGCGCGCCCAGCGTTCCCATCCACACCGGGATGAAAAGGTGCTCACCGACAGTAACGGCCTTACCATCGCGGCCCTGGCGCGCGCCGGAATGCGTATGGGGCAAGAGTCTTGGCTTGCCATGGCGTGCACGGCTTTTGATTTTATTATCGAGAATATAGATAATGAAGAACGTTTAGGCCACGCCTGGACCGAAAAAGGCGGAGTGATTGCTGATGGCTTGCTGGAAGACTACGCCTCCATGATGCTGGCGGGATTGGCCTTATATCAAACCACGGGAGACGATCATTATCTAGGCCATGTCATGCGTTGGCGGACGATGAGTGAGGCACGGTTTTGGGATGGGCGGCTTTATCTCATGAGTGATGCGCCAGAGCTGGCGGTTAAACTCAGCCAAACGATTGACGCCAGCCAGCCTTCTGGCAACACCATGATGTTGGAGGCCTTATGGCAGCTGGGGTTGTTATGTGAGGATGAGTCTGCAACCCAGCGGGCGCATGCTTTGCGGGACAATCTCATCAACACTGTCCAAGGGCATCCGGTTATGGTCGCTCATCTAATGGCGGTCACCATGGCCATGGCGGATGAGGCCGTGGTGGTGTTGGCGGGCGATCACGCAAGCGAGCTTGTAGAGCTCGCGCGCACGGCCTGGCAGTCTGCTGTGCCATCCCTGATCGTTGCCTGGCCCGGTGCGGCAACCGGACGCATACCGCCAAGGTTCGATGCTTCTAGCAAGGCGGCAGCGTTTGTCTGCCGACGGCAAACGTGTTTGCCGCCAGTTACCACCCCGGCGGCCTTGATCCAGGCCCTGCGGACGTAAGCGCGATGACGGCGGCGCAGGACAAGAAGGCCCAGAAGGCCAGGCAGATTAACCAGGCTTGGCGTAGCCTCACGCAGGTGCGGGTGTGTCTGACGGCCTTGCCTGGGCCAGACAATCAGGCAGCAGCAGCAGCAGCAGCACGGCAGGCGTGCTTGCTCAAGCCGCCGGGCTCATTGGGACAGCTAGAGGACATGGTCACGTGGCTTGCCGCTTGGCAAGCGCGCACCCGGCCTATCTGCGTCGATCCGGCGGTGCTGATTTTCGCCGGGAGTCACGGCGTTGCCCATGCCTATGAGGTTTCGGCTTATCCCCCGACAGTGACGGCCCAGATGGTGGCCAGCTACGAAGCGGGCGGGGCCGCGATCAACCAGCTTTGCGCAGCTGTCGGCGCCACCCTTCGGGTCATCCCGCTCGATATTCAAAGACCGACATCTGATATCACCCAAGTCCCAGCCTTGACCGAAGCCGAAGGTCTGGCCGCGCTCAATGCCGGGCGGGCGGCGGTGGCGGCACTTTCTGCCTGCGATGTGCTTGCCGTGGGAGAAATGGGCATCGGCAACACCACCATCGCCGCCGCCTTGTGCGCCCAACTGCACGGCGGCGGGGGCGCCGATTGGGTCGGCTTGGGTACAGGCGTGAACGCCAGGGGATTGCGCACCAAGCGCGAGGTTGTCGGCGCAGCCCTGATGCGCCACCAACAGATCAGCGACCCACAAGACCCATTGGGGGTCATGCTTTCCTTGGGTGGGCGTGAGCTTGCGGCCTTGGTAGGCGCTATGATTGCGGCACGGCTGCGGGGTCTTCCGGTTTTGCTCGATGGCTTTGTCGTAGCGGCGGCGGCCAGTGTTCTTTTCTATGCAGGCGGGAGTAGCGCACTGGATCATATCCGTGCGGGGCACGTGTCTGCTGAGCCTGGGCATCGCCGCGCTCTTGCTCGTCTCGGCCTTAGCCCTTATCTGGATCTTGAGATGCGCTTGGGGGAGGCATCCGGTGCGGCGTTGGCAATCAATCTTATTCGCGCCAGCCTCGCGTGTTATGATGGCATGGCGACCTTTGCAGAGGCTCACGTTGATAGTAGAAATGTAGAAAAAATATAGAAAATCTAAAAAAGACATGCAAGATAAAATCAAAAATAAGAAGTATGAATAATCGATCTGCGGCGCTAACCGCCTTGCTTGGTCCGACCAACACCGGCAAAACCCACCAGGCCATTGATGCCATGTTGCGTCATCAAAGCGGCATGATGGGTTTTCCTTTGCGCTTGCTTGCGCGGGAAAACTATGACCGCGTGGTCGCTCAGCGCGGGCGTGAGGCGGTCGGGCTGATTACCGGAGAGGAGTGCATCCTGCCGCCCCGCCCGGCTTATCTGCTGTGTACTGTGGAAAGTCTGCCCATCGAACGGCAGATGGACTTTCTCGCCATCGATGAAGTCCAGTTGTGCGCTGATCGCGAACGAGGTCACATCTTTACCCGTGCGTTGCTAGAGGGGCGCGGGCGTAAGCAAACTATGGTGATGGGGTCGGCGGCGATGCGCGGCGTGATAGAAAAATTACTCCCCCAAACTGAGGTTAAAACCGCACCACGCTTCTCGCGCCTCTCAAACCGGGACTACCGTCTCGCAGATTTGCCGCCGCGGACGGTGGTGGTCGCCTTTTCCGCCAGCGAAGTTTACCAAATCGCTGACTATCTGCGCGTCCATCGTGGCGGCGCGGCGGTTGTCCTTGGGGCGTTATCGCCGCGCGCGCGCAACGCTCAGATGAGTCTGTATCAACGGGGCGAGGTGGACTATCTGGTGGCCACCGACGCGATTGGTATGGGTCTCAATATGGATGTCGATCATGTCGTGTTTGCCGCCTTGCGAAAGTATGATGGTCGGCAGTTGCGTGCGTTAAGCGATATGGAGCTTGCTCAAATCGCAGGCCGGGCCGGGCGGTGGCGACGCGACGGGTTTTTTGGTGCACTGCCGCGGGGATTCTCGCGACGGCTTATCGATGGGATCGAGAGCCACAAGCTTCAGCCCATCAAACAAATTTACTGGCGCAACAGCGATCTTGATTTCCATAGCCCCAAGGCGTTGCTCGCTAGTTTGGCGCGTCCCTCCGGCAGCGGCCTTTTAAGCGAAGCCCCGCGCGCTGTCGATGAGGCGGCTTTAGCGATTATCAGCAAGCATGGCCGGCATAAAACCGAGGCCGCCACGCGTACCCGGCTACTGTGGCATGTGTGCCAGATTCCTAACTTTCAAAAAACACCGCTACAAAGCCATTGCCGCTTTCTTGATCGTTTGTTTGGTCAGTTAGTCCGGCGCGAGTACGTCGATGAGGGTTGGATTGCCCAGGCAACTGCACCCACCCGTCGCGATGAAGGTGAGATTGAAGACATTGCATTACGCTTGGCACAAGTGCGCACCTGGGCCTATATCGCTCAGCGCCCATCGTGGCTGGCGCGGCCCGATCCGTGGCGACGTCGCTGCCGGGATTTAGAGGATCAGCTGTCCGATACTCTGCACGAACGCCTGACACGCCGCTTTGTGGATCGCCGTAAACATGCCTTGCGCCAGGTGCTGAACTCGCCGGACCCGGTCCGTATCGACGAGAGTCGTAAGGTTGCGATCGCTGGAGCGGTGTTTGGCGAGCTTGTCGGATTTTGTTTTCGTGGTGATGTGCCGCGCGTCCAAGCCAGCATCATCGCCAAAGCGCAGCAGGCGCGTATCCAAGAGTTGTGCGCCAGTTCAGTGCGCGATGTGATGATCGATCATACAGCGCGTATCCTGTGGCGCGAGGAAGTTATTGCCCGGCTCGTCAAGGGTGATGATTTTCTATCCCCGCAGATCGATATTATCGCTGTGCCGGCCCTGCCTGATGAGATGATGCGCACTGTACGTCGTTGGCTAAGACAATGGCTCACCGGAAAGACCCGTGATCTTCAGGCTATTTTGCAAAGCCTCAACCGGGCTGAAAACGCTGATGAGGACCCGTCGGCGCGCGGAATTTTCTATGCCTTGCGGCAAAGCCCTTTGGGCGCGAGGGTGCCGCGCGAGGAATCTCGTGCCCTTGATAAACAGACCGCCCGGCGTATGAGCCGCGCAGGCGTACGTTTTGGCGCGCAGTATGCCTTCTTGCCGGCCCTTTATCGCGCGCCTCACTATCTGCTGTGGCTCATCTTAGAGCGAGCCCGTGCCCGGCAAAAGAAACAGGAGTCCGGCGAGTATCTAGATATAAACCCGCTACTGGCCGGGGAGGTTATCGCTATGCAAGACCGTGCACAAGATATCAGCTTTTCGGGGTATCATCGCTGTGTAGGGGGGCGCATCTGGATTCGTATTGACCGGTTGGAGCGGCTGCTCACCGAGCGTGGGCGGGCGTATCTTACCTCTTGGCAGAAGCTCCAGCGCACCCCGAGGCTCTATCATGAGGTGTTAAAGGAGCTCCATCGTCTTGCTCCGTATCTGTATACCCGTAAAGATATTGCCCGAATGCAAAAGCCGAAAAAGGCGCAGCCGAAAAAGCGACACACAAAACCTGCGGTGCAACCTGGTAAGGGACGGCCAGCCTCTCGTCCGAAAAAAAACCATCCGAAACAATCGTCCCGTAAAAAATTATCTAATAAAAAAGTATATAGTAGAAAATCAAAAACCCATCACGCGTTATGAGTAGCAGTATAGAAAGCAAACTTGAAGAAACCCGCGTTGATCGCTGGGTGTGGTGTGCACGTATGGTCAAGACGCGCACGGCCGCCAGCGCACTGGTGCGTGAGGGGAAGGTCAAGATCGAAGGGCGCACGACAATTAAGCCCGCCAGCACCGTCACGATCGGCGATGTGCTCACCGTACGCTTGGTCGTCGGTGTGCGCGTTTATAAAGTACGTGCGATCCCAATCCGGCGTGGATCCGCCAGCATCGCCCAAGGTTTGTATGAAGACCTCACCCCACCAACATTTGCAATCACCCCCCAGCGGGCCGGACCGCGACCGACGAAAAAGGCACGCCGGGTCCTGCTTAAGGTGCGCGGTGATCCCGCCTGACATGCAGGGCTTAGGAAAATCATGCCTTGACCTTGGCCGGTCATCTCCCTTTAGATAGAAGGTGTGAGACCTTTTCAAGACCCTTTACGGATACCATGATGCAGCGCCTTCTCGATCAATTGCGTTTGGGCTTGTCCCGCAGCAAGACCAGCGATCCTGCCTGGCAAGGGAATGAAGCGGCCATCGCAGTGGCGGCGCTTTTATTGGAAGTTGCCGAGATGGATGGTCGTCAAGATGAAACAGAGCGCGCGCGGGCGCGGGAGATCATCGAGCATCACTTTGGCGACGGTGAACAGGTCTTGCAACAAGCGCAAATTGCCCGCGCCGAGGCGACCGACTTGCATCCTTTTACCTCTCGGTTGTGCAAAGATTTCTCGCAAAGTGAGCGTCATGACCTTATAAGATGGCTGTGGGATATCGTTCATGCGGACGGCCATGCGGATGACTACGAGCTTGCTCTCATGCGCCGGTTGGCCGGGCTTTTGTATGTGCCTGATGCGGCCTCTGGGCTAGCGCGGCGGCAATCCCGCGCCGCAACCGAGCCAAAGGACTAAGTTCCCAGGATGATTCAATGCCTTACGTTGTGACTGATGTTTGTATTCGCTGTAAGTACACCGACTGTGTCGAGGTCTGTCCGGTGGACTGCTTTTATGAGGGCGCGAACATGTTAGTCATTCATCCCGATGAGTGCATCGATTGCGGCGTGTGCGAACCCGAATGCCCCATCGAAGCGATCAAGCCGGACTTTGAAGGCGATGCGGGCGAAAAATGGCTGGAGTTTAACCGCCGTTACAGCGAACAGTGGCCCAACATCACCCGCATGAAGCCAGCCCCCGAAGATGCTAAGCAATGGGAAGGGGTCGATAACAAAGTCGAAGAGCAGTTTGATCCCGCCCCTGGCGAGGGCGATTAGCATGAATACGGAAAACGAAGGGAGACGACATGATGGATCTTTCCGCTGAGACCAGCATCTATGTCCTGGCAAGCTACAGTGTGGCCGCTGTGATTGGTCTGTTGGTTGCGGCCTATGTCATCCGCAGCCATTGCCGGGCGGGGCGGTCATCGCGCCCGGTCAAAGAGGGCGGCTAACACACCTCGCGCCCATCCGGATACCAAGACAATGAACACACGCAACACCCTTCGGCGCAATCGGCTCGTGGGTTTGGGGCTTTTGCTTGCAGGCGTGATGACCGGCACGGCATTGTTGTTGTGGGCGGGACGCGATACCGTCACATTCTTTATGACGCCTGCAGAAGCGCAGCGCGCTGAGACCTTCACAAGCCCGATTTATCTGGGCGGTACCCTTGCGCCAGGTTCTTTACAGTCGTCTGCTGATGGCCGGACGATCACCTTTGTCTTGACAGAAAATGGGGTAGACCAAGCCGTAACCTATACCGGTGTGGTGCCTGATCTGGTTACCGAAGGCACAACGGTGATCGCCTATGGCCGGTTAGAACGTGGGGGGATGTTTCAAGCCAGCCGAATCCTTGCTAAGCACGATGAAAATTACCGCCCCCCCGGATTTGGTGAGGATTTGTGATCGGCTTGATCGGCGAGGGATTGCTGTTGGTGGCCCTGGTGACGGCTTTGGGAATGGTCTTTGCAGGGTCTAAACCCAAGGGCCTGCGTCTGCAACAATCCTTTGCCGCGAGCATTCTCCTACTCACAGCGGTAGCCTTCGCCTTGTTGTTGTGGGCGTTTTATACTAGCGATACTTCGCTTGCGGTCGTCGCCGCCAACAGCCATCCGACCATGACGACAATGTATCGCCTGGCGGGATTGTGGGGTAATCACGAAGGATCGATGCTGCTGTGGTGTTTGATGGTGGCGGGCTGGGGGGCTGTCTTGGCCTTTGCCCCTTTGGGCAGAGATTTGCGCCGGCGGGCTTTGATCGCCCATGGCCTGTTGACGAGTGCTTTTTATGCCTACACCGCGATTCCGTCTAATCCCTTTGCTCGGCGATTGCTCCCAGAGCTTGGCAGCCAAGAGCTCAATCCAATCCTGCAAGACCCGGCGTTAACCTTTCATCCGCCGCTGATTTACATCGGCTATACCGGCTATATCCCAATCTATGCTTTGATGATGGCCGGGTTGTGGCAGGCCGCCCACCACCAGCGCGAAGGCAAAGCCGACCCCTGGCCGGAAACTTTGCACAGTTTACGCCCTTATGGTGTTGTCGCTTGGCTCATGCTATCGGCGGGCGTGCTGGCCGGCTCTTGGTGGGCCTACCACGAGCTCGGGTGGGGCGGCTGGTGGTTTTGGGACCCGGTAGAGAACGTCAGCCTGATCCCATGGCTGTCTGGCACCGCTTTGGTGCACGTCCTTGCGGCCCATGCGCGGCGCGGTGATTTGGCCGGATGGGCTGTCGGACTCTCGCTGGCCACCTGTTTGTTTTGCTTGCTCGGGACATTCTTGGTGCGCTCGGGCTTACTTTTGTCGGTACATGGCTTTGCCCAGGACTCCGCGCGCGGGATGTACCTGCTGGGGCTCTTGCTCATCGTCACCCTGGCCGCCGGAGTGGGCATCTTGCGCGGCTTCCCGCCGCCGAAGGTCCTCGCATGGCGGTCATTAAGCCAGCTCAGTCAGCTCCATGCGGTGACCTTCCTTGCGGCGGCTTTGACCCTAATGATCTCGATCTTATACCCGATTATCCTTGTGGCTCTTAGCCTGCCGCCGATTTCCGTGGGGCGACCTTATTATCTTATGACCGTCGTGCCCTTGGTGTTGGTTGCCTTTATTTTCGCCCCGTTGCCGGGGTTAAACCGTCGCCATGTGTCAGCGTTGTGGTGGGCGGCATCGGCCAGTTTGGCGGCGATCGTTATCATGGCCTATATCGAGCGCGGCGGTAATCTGCTTGCCATCTTTGCCGCAGGGGTCGCTTTATGGACTTTGCTCGTTAGTCTGGCGGACATGGTTCGCTTGCACCGCCATGGCCTGTCTATTGCTTTGGTGCGTCCTCTCGCCCATGCCGCCGTTGCAGTGGCCATCATCGGCATGGTGGGCAGCACGACCTACGCGCGGGAGGAGATTATCTCCCTGCAGATCGGGGAGACGGCGCAGGCTGCCGGGCTTGCCGTGCATTTGCAAGACGTGGAGGTGCGTGAGCAAGCAAGCTATGTCGCCCTCACCGCTCAAGTGGTCATCGATGGTCGTTATCCGGTGGCCCCGAGCTTGCGTTGGTATCAACAATCGGGCGTACGTACGACCGAAGCCGGAGTGGCGCGGACGTTTTTTGCTGATCGTTACGTCACCTTGGGACTTTCGGCGGACGGTCGCCGCTGGCCTTTGCGGGTCCGTTATAATCCCATGATAAACTTTTTATGGTTGGGGAGTCTGATCGCCTTGGCGAGCGGTGCCTTCTTGCTCGTTCTCTTATTCGCCCGCTATCGGTTCAATCTTAAAGGATATCTCAATGAGTAAGCGTCATACCTCGAGTCGAGTCATTGTCGTGTTCATCATCCTTGGGGTGGTGTTGGTGGTCTCGGCCTTGCTCGCGCGGGTGTTGATCTCCCCACAGAATCTCACCGAGCCGCCGAAAGTCATGGTTTTGACCGAAAAAACACCTGCCTTTTCATTGGATGCGCTGCCGCTTGCTGGGCATGACTCGGTGGCTTGGGCGTCTGAGCCTTTTAACAAGCCGGTCTTAGTAAACTTTATGGCCAGTTGGTGCGCCCCGTGTGTGGCTGAGCTGCCGTTCTTACGAACTCTGAGCGCGCACGTGCCCATTTACGGCGTGGCCTATGCCGATACCGCCGAGGCCATGACCGCCTGGCTAACCCGCCATGAGGTTACCTACGTTACCGTAGGGCTGGATCAGCAAGGTCGCACAGCGGTTGCCTGGGGCTTGCGCGGCGTGCCGGAGAGTTTCTTGCTGGATGCGTCGGGAGCGATCATTTTTCACCATCGCGGCCCCCTGACCTCGGCGAATGTGGCGGAGATCGAAGCTCTGCTTAAGGCCATGAGCTCGTGAATGGGCCTGTGCCATGGCGCGGTTGACCGTTCTTTTTCGGATGAGACTGGCGGGCGCACTCATCACCCTTATGATCGTGAGTGCCACCCATGCTATGGCGCAATCGGTCACATCGCCATCGCTCACCCTGCAGCAACAAGAGCTTGCACGCGAGCTTTTTAAGGTCTTGCGCTGTGTGGTGTGTGTTGGCCAGCCTCTTTGGGAAAGCGATGTCCCCTTGGCTGTGGATATGCGCCGAATCATCACCGAAAAAGCCCGCGCCGGGGAAAGCCGTCAGGAAATCATCGATTATTTCGTCGCCCGTTATGGTGATGATATCCTGATGAAGCCGCCTATTGCCTTGCGTACCCTTGTTTTATGGTGTGCCCCCATCGCCATGATCGCGCTGTTGGCGGGGGTGGTGTGGTATCGTAGGCGCCCTTAAGAGGTAGAATGGAGTCTATGGTATGGCATCCCTGATCCCGGTGCCTTCGCGCCGAGTCTTGCTGGTCATCGGTGGCGGCATTGCGGCGTATAAATCGCTGGAGCTCATTCGTCTGCTGCGCAAAAACGGGGCGGCGGTCAAGGTCGTTCTCACCCCGGCGGCACGTGAGTTTATCACGCCCCTGTCGGTCGCCAGTTTGAGCGAAAACCCGGTCTACCAAGACCTGTTTGATACACAGCGGGAAGGGGTGATGGACCATATCGCTCTCTCGCGCTGGGCGGATCAGATTCTTATCGCCCCTGCGAGCGCGAATCTGCTTGCACGGATGGCCCTCGGGCTTGCCGATGATCTGGCCACGACCCTATTGCTGGCGGCCACGGCGCCTGTTCACGTGGCCCCGGCAATGAACGTGCGTATGTGGCAGCATCCCGCCACCGTCCAGCATATCAAGACCCTGGCTACGCGCGGGGTGACCATCATCCCGCCCGAAGAGGGCGAGATGGCCTGCGGCGAGTACGGCCCCGGGCGTATGGCCGACCCGGCGGTGATTGCTGCGCTGCCGGACTTTGCAGGCGAGGTGGATGCAAGCAAAGGGGTATCCTTGCGCGGCTATCACGCGGTGGTGACCAGTGGGCCAACCCGGGAGGCTATCGATCCCGTACGTTTTCTATCCAATCATTCATCCGGTAAGCAGGGCCATGCCATCGCCGCTGCTCTCGCCCGCGCAGGTGCGCGTTGCGTTTTGGTCAGCGGGCCGACGGCAGAACCTGATCCTACCGGCGTGACGATGATCTCGGTGGGAACCGCGCAAGAGATGTATGCCGCCGTGCACGCACACCTCCCGGCGGATATTTTTATCGGCGTGGCCGCGGTGAGCGATTGGCGGCTTGACGAGATTCAAGACAAGAAAATTAAAAAAATCAAAAAGGGCGATACCCCAACCCAGACTCTGCAATTGATAGAAAATCCCGATATTCTTAAATCAGTAAGCCAGCATAATCCGCGCCCGGCATTGGTGATTGGCTTTGCTGCAGAGACCGATGACCCGCTCACCCACGCCCGGGCCAAACGCAAGGCCAAGGGCTGTGATTGGTTGGTGGTTAACCATATTCATAAAGACAATCCGGTCTTTGGCGCATCGGACAATCAAGTCAGCGTGATCTCATCGGCAAGCCACGAAGACTGGCCGCGGTTTAGTAAAACCCAGGTTGCCGAACGATTGGTAGTAAGAATTGCGCAGACACTGCACGGCGCTCGGGCTAAAAAAAACCACCGCACCGAGTAGCCAAAGTTTTATCTATTATTGTTTATATATTGACTTTGCGCGGGTCGAAAGCATCGCGGATGGCCTCGCCGATAAAAAACAACAAGCACAGCATGATCGCCATGGTTAAAAAACCAGCGGCCGCAAGCCAGGGTGCTTGCAGGTTGTTTTTACCTTGATTGAGAAGCTCACCCAAAGACGGAGAGCCTGGCGGCATACCAAGGCCAAGAAAATCTAAACTTGTGAGGGTGGTCACTGAGCCGATCAAAATAAACGGCATAAAGGTCACGGTGGCCACCAGGGCATTGGGCAGCACGTGCTTGAACAATACGCGCACCGGATGCTCCCCCAACGCGACCGCTGCGCGCACATAATCAAAATTACGCGCACGCAAACATTCGGCGCGAACATATCCCACCAATGACATCCAGCTAAATAACAACAAGACGGTCAACAAAATCAAAAAACTCGGGGTGAAGATACTGGCGATGATGATCAGTAGATAAAGCTGAGGGGTGCTGGCCCAAATCTCGATGATGCGCTGGCCGAGTAAGTCGATCATGCCTGCAAAATAACCCTGCACCGCGCCGATGATGACACCAACCACCGAACTTAGGATGGTGAGAATCAATCCAAAGACAACCGAAATACGAAAGCCGTAGATAATCCGCGCGAGCACATCCCGCCCTTGATCGTCAGTGCCCAGCCAATTCACCGCATCGGGTGGGCTTGGCGCAGGGGTGGGCAGGTCGTAGTTAATGGTTCGGTAAGAAAACGGAATCGGCGGCCAGACCATCCAGCCATCAGCGATAATCAAGTCACGGACGTAAGGGTCGCGATAATCGGCCGGTGCTTCAAACTCGCCACCAAAGCGGGTCTCAGGGTAATCGATAAAGACTGGGATATACGCATCCCCCTTATAGACGATGAGTAAAGGCCGGTCATTGGCGATCAATTCTGCGCCCAAGCAAAGCACAAAAAGCACCATGAAAATCCACAAACAAACATAACCGCGGCGGTTGCCGCGAAAGTTTGCCCAACGTCGTTTTGTTAAGGGGGAAAAAGTTATCATCTGTATGCCTGTAAGCGCTTGATCGGCATTAGGAGGTCCGAGCTTCAAAATCTATACGGGGATCGACGAGGGTATAGACAAAATCACTTATCAAAACGATAATCAAACCGAGCAGGGAAAAGCCGTAAAGGGTGCCCAGGACAACCGGATAATCGCGGTTGATGATCGCCTCAAAGGCAAGCAAGCCCAAGCCATCGAGAGAAAAAATCACCTCGATCAAGAGTGAACCGGTAAAAAAGATCGACACAAATGCGCTCGGTAGTCCAGCAATGATGAGCAACATGGCATTGCGAAAAATGTGCCCATAGAAAACGCGCCGTTCACTCCCGCCTTTGGCGCGCGCGGTGAGTACGTAAGGTTTGTGGAGCTCTTCTAAAAACATGTTTTTGGTTAGCATCGTCAGGGTTGCAAAACCGTTAATCACAATGGCAGCAAGCGGTAGCGTGAGATGCCAAAAATAATCCTTGATCTTTGCCAAGTTGGAGAGTTCCTCAAAATTACTCGAGGTTAAGCCACGCAAGGGAAACCATTGATAATACCGACCGCCTGCGAAAAGCACGATCAGTGCAATGGCAAACAGAAAACTGGGGATCGCATAGCCGACTCCGATAACCCCGGAGCTATAGACATCGAACTTAGAGCCGTCGGTGATCGCCTTGCGAATCCCAAGAGGGATACAGATAGCGTAAATCAACAACGAAGACCATAAGCCCAAGGAAATAGAAACGGGTAGTTTTTCCAAGACAAGCTCGAATACCCCGACATCCCGATAGTAACTGGTGCCGAAATCAAAACGCAGATAGTTGCCGATCATCAATAAAAAACGTTCCAAGGGGGGCTTATCAAAGCCGTAAAGGGTCTCTAATTCGGCGAGAAACTCTGGGCTGAGTCCCTGGGAACCCCGATAGACGCTGTCGGTGCCTCTAGCGTCGCCTGCGATATCGGCAACCTCGAAGGTTTCGCCCCCGCCTCCGGAAAAGCGTTCGGTCGCCTCACCGCCCAGGCCTTGCAGCTCAGCGATGATGCGCTCGATAGGTCCGCCCGGGACAAATTGAATCACCACAAAGTTCAGCACCATAATGCCAAACAAGGTGGGGATAATTAAAAGCAGTCGCCGGATCAGATATGCAAGCATGGGCAAAAATAGGGTGGCAAAAGAAGGGGCGAAGGGTTTGGCAAGCCCTCCTGGCACGTTATAGTGTTTACGGTAGCATATCGCCCCGTCAACGCTCCATCCATCAATCTATCGCCATCAATCTATCGATTGATGGATAGTGAGACTCCCCAGGGCAAAGGATCTCAGGACAAAGGATCTATGGCTTTATCTTGTTTTGTGGCACAAGCGACACGGTTCGGCAGCGTCCTTTTGCTCGCGCTCGGGTTGTCGGCGTGCCTGACCGTGCCGGACCCCAACTACCAAACGCCCGCTTCTGATTCGACAGTTCAGCCTAGTGAAGGCGCGATCACCCCAGAGATCAGCGAGATTCCACAACCGCCACCAGTGAGCGAGCAAGCCATCGAGGCCGAGGATATCGCCAGCCAGCCCTTCCAAGGCCAGCCCGGGGAGATCACGTTGTTTGATCGGAACAACCCGAACTCGGCGGGGCTCGCTGCCCCCGGCGCTATTGTCCCTGAATCCCAGCGCGAGGCCATCGATCGTGATGGCCCGCCGCTGGCCGCACCAGCAGCGAACGATATTGTGATCTTGGATACCTTCACCGAGCCTGAGGTGAGGGTGCGGGTGGGCTTGCTTGTGCCTTTATCGGGACCGGATCAGGCGCTGGGGCAGGCGATCTTGTCCGCTGCCCAGCTGGCGCTGTTTGATATGAAAAACGACTGGTTGGAACTGGTGCCTATTGATACAGGCTTTTCCCCTGAGGACCTGCGCGTGGCAATCGGGCGTATCGCCCAAGAAGACCTTTCTCTTGTCATCGGTCCTGTCTTCTCCGGGCAAACCAGCACTGTGGCGGCTTTTGTTGATGATCCCGATCTGGTGGTGATTTCGCTGAGTAACGATGTGTCTCTGGCGTCTTCGGATTTGGTGATTAGCGGCGTGACCTTGACCGATCAGCTTGGCGGTTTAATCGACTACGCCGCCAGGGATCATAGCCTGCGGCGTTTTGCCATGCTCGCTCCTGAAGAGCCCTTTAGTCGGGCGGCGGCGGATATCCTGTCCCAGCGTATGGCGCAAGTTGGTGGCCGTATGGTCAGTGTGCGTTACTACGACAAGCAAACCCGGGATTTTTCCTCGGTCGTGCGCGACCTTATCAGTTCCAGCGCACCCTTTGATGCTGTGGTGATTTTGGATGACGGTATCCGCGCCCGGGCCATCGTGCCCCTGTTTGGCTATTTTGAGCGGCCCGATGTGCAGTTTTTAGGGATCGATACCTGGGGTAATCCTGATATCCGCCGTGATCCGTTTTTTCGTGGGGCTTGGTTTGCCGCCCTGGACGACAGCGAGAGCGAGAACTTTGCCTTCCGCTTGACGGAACTCACGGCGGTGTCTTCTTCCACTGAGCTTGCCAGCCTGGCTTATGATCTGGTGGCGATGGTGGCTGTTTTGAGCGAGGAGAGCGGTTTTCGTCGTCAGGATCTCTATAGTCAGGACGGTTTTTTAGGGGTCAGTGGGCTGTTTCGCATCCGCCGCGATGGCCTGGTGGAGCGGGGCTACGGTATCTATGAGATCATCGCTGGTAACGTTCGCCAACGCCTTGCCGCGCCGGTCAGTTTTGTAGAGGCGATGACCCCAGATCCATCGGCCAGCCAGCCAGTAGGTCAGTCTGCAAGCCAGCCCGCAAGTTAAAACAAGGTAACGTAAGGTAACGCTTGAGTAGTTGCGCCGTGCAAAGCATCGTGCGACACTGCTTATGCGGTACGAATGTGCCGGATATCTGCTGATAAACACGCGCTCGTAGGGGATGATGACGGGGCCATGAGTCCAGATTTAACGACCTATTTGTGGGAGTCCTATTTCCCCGTCATGGTGTTTTTTGCCGTGGCCGCCGGACTTGGGTTGATTCTTCTTCTCGCTTCGTGGATCGTCAGCCCTCACAAGCCAGACCAGGAAAAACTTTCTGCCTATGAATGCGGCTTTGCCGAGTTCGACAACGCCCGCAGCAAGTTTGACGTCCGCTTTTATCTGGTCGCGATCCTGTTCATTATCTTTGATCTGGAGGTCGCCTTCCTCTTCCCGTGGGCCGTGACCCTGACGGACGTGGGCGCACCGGCCTTTTGGTCGATGGTGTTCTTTTTAGGGGTGCTCACTTTGGGCTTTGCTTATGAGTGGTTCAAGGGTGCCCTAGAATGGGATTAGGTGTGGGATTAGCAAAGAAAGATCAGCAGCCATGAGTGTCTCCGACCCTGTCAGCCAGGAGCATCTCACCGAGACTCTGACTCCTCGGGATTTGATCGATCAAACCCGCGACCAAGGGTTCTTGCTCACCAGCGCGGAAACCCTAGTGAGTTGGGCGCGCACGGGCTCGCTGTGGCCGATGACTTTTGGCCTGGCCTGTTGCGCGGTGGAGATGATCCACGCCTATATGCCGCGCTATGATCTGGATCGCATGGGCGTGATTCCGCGCCCCAGCCCGCGCCAGTCCGATGTCATGATTGTTGCCGGGACACTGACTAATAAAATGGCGCCTGCCCTGCGTAAGGTGTACGACCAGATGCCAGAACCGCGGTGGGTGATTTCCATGGGCTCTTGCGCCAACGGCGGCGGGTATTATCACTATTCTTATTCTGTGGTACGCGGCTGTGATCGCATTGTGCCTGTCGATATCTATGTGCCCGGCTGTCCCCCCACAGCTGAGGCCTTAGTCTACGGGATTATGCTTTTGCAAAAGAAAATCCGCCGCACCACGATTCTCGCGGCGGATTAAGTCGATGACAAATTGGACCGACCTGGCCGCGAAGGTTAAAAAAGACCTTAAAAATAAAATCACCGACATCGCGCCTCCCGCCCCTGGTCACAGCCACCTCGAGGTGACCGCTGTGCGCGTCCATGCGGCCAGCGTGGTGCGTTACTTTCGCGATACCGCCGCCTTTGATTGTAGCCAGCTGATTGATCTTAGCGCCGTGGACTGGCCTGGTCAGCCTGAGTGTTTTGAGGTGATCTATCATCTGTTGAGCATGCGCCATAACCTGCGGATACGGGTGCGCACCTTCACGGATGAGACCACGCCGATCCCTTCTACCGTGGACGTATTTCCCTGCGCGGGATGGTACGAGCGTGAGGTGTGGGACATGTTTGGCGTGTTATTTGAAGGCAACAACGATATGCGGCGGATTCTCACCGATTATGGGTTTGAGGGCCATCCACTGCGCAAGGAGTTTCCACTCACCGGTTATGTCGAGATGCGCTATGACGAAGAGCGCAAGCGCGTGGTGTACGAACCTGTGAGCCTCACTCAAGAGTTTCGTAACTTTGATTTCTTAAGCCCGTGGGAAGGCATGCTGCCCGGTGATGAAAAGGCCAACACGGATGATGCCATTGGGCCGGACAGCAAAAAGTAGAAAATAAAATAGAAAAATATAGAAAACATAAAAATATGACTGAGCCGCGTATTAATCCCAGTACGATTAACTTTGGCCCGCAACATCCAGCGGCGCATGGCGTCCTGCGCCTTGTCTTAGAGATGGACGGTGAGGTGGTCGAGCGCGCCGATCCGCATATCGGCCTGTTGCATCGTGGCACGGAAAAACTGATCGAGTATAAAACCTATCTGCAAGCGGTGCCGTACTTCGATCGACTTGACTATGTCTCACCGATGAATCAAGAACACGCCTTCGCCCTTGCGGTCGAGCGATTGCTCAACATTCACGCCCCGATCCGCGCGCAATACATTCGGGTCATCTTCAGCGAGGTTACCCGCCTTTTGAACCATATCCTCAATATCACGACCTTTGCCTTAGACGTGGGGGCACTCACGCCGGCCCTGTGGGGTTTTGAGGAACGGGAAATCCTCATGGAGTTTTACGAGCGAGTGTCCGGCGCGCGGCTCCATTCGGCCTATTTTCGCCCCGGCGGTGTTCATCAAGATTTCCCCAATGGGCTGGCGGACGATCTCGCGGCCTATATGGAAACCTTCCCGAACGTCATCGATGATCTCTCGGGTCTCTTGACCAATAACCGCATTTTCAAGCAGCGCACGGTGGATATCGGTGTGATGACCGACAAGCAAGCTCAAGCCTGGGGCTTGACGGGACCGATGCTGCGCGCGAGTGGCGTGGCGTGGGACTTGCGCAAGGCCCAGCCCTATGAGGTCTATGACAAGATGGACTTTGATGTGCCGGTTGGCACGACCGGTGATTGCTATGCGCGTTATCTCGTACGGATGGAAGAAATGCGCCAATCTGTGCGCATCATCAACCAAGCCCTCGCTGCTATGCCCGCTGACGGGCCGGTCATGGTGGACGATCACAAGATCGCCCCACCACGGCGCGAAGACATGAAAAACTCGATGGAATCGCTCATCCATCACTTTAAGCTCTATACCGAGGGCTATCATGTGCCTGAAGGGCAGACCTATGCCGCCGTGGAGGCTCCGAAGGGTGAGTTTGGTGTGTTTTTAATCGCTGATGGCACCAATAAGCCCTATCGTTGCCGCATTCGCGCGCCGGGCTTTCCCCACCTACAAGCCTTGGATTTCATGTCTCGCGGTCATATGCTTGCAGATGTTGTGGCGATTATTGGCGCGATGGATGTCGTGTTTGGGGAAATCGACCGATGAGTTTTGTGTTTAACCAGGATAATCAACAGCGCGCGAAGGTGATCCTCGCACGCTATCCTAAGGACTGGCAGCGTAGCGCTCTTTTGCCCTTGTTGGATTTGGCACAACGACAGAATGACAACTGGTTGTCGGTCCAGGCCATGGAATACGTCGCTGAGCTTGTCGGTGTACCCTATATCACGGCTTATGAGGTCGCCTCGTTTTATACCATGTTTAACCTCAAGCCGGTGGGGCGTTACCTGCTTCAGGTGTGCCGGACGACGCCGTGCTGGTTGTGCGGTAGTGACGATGTGTTGCGCGCCATTAAAGAGGTCACCGGGCTCACGGCCCATGGCGAGTCCTCCAAAGACGGCTTATTCACCCTGATGGAGGTGGAATGCCTAGGTGCCTGTGTGAACGCGCCAATGATGCAGATTAACGACGATTATTATGAGGATCTGAACTACGATCACACCCGGGCAATTTTGCAAGCCTTGACCGAAGGCAAGACCCCTAAGCCGGGCTCCCAATCTGGTCGCCATACCTGCGAGCCACAACCGGAGGCGGGATGAGTGCTTAAGCCTGAGGATCGAATTTTTACCAATCTGTATGGCCAGCACGATCATGGCCTGGCGGGTGCGCGGGTGCGGGGTATTTGGTCCGACACCAAGCAGCTGATCGAGCGTGGCCGGGAAACGATTGTTGAGCAGATCAAAGAATCCGGCTTGCGGGGACGTGGTGGGGCAGGTTTTTCCACCGGCATGAAGTGGTCGTTTATGCCCAAGCAGATCGACCCCAAGCGTCCGAGCTATCTGGTGATTAATGCCGACGAATCCGAGCCGGGTACCTGCAAGGATCGCGAGATTTTACGCAGTGACCCGCACCTTTTGCTCGAGGGTGCGGTTGTTAGCGCTTTCGCCATGGGTGCCCATACTGTCTACATCTATATCCGCGGTGAGTTTTACGTGGAAGCAAGTCGTCTTGCCATGGCCATTGAGCAGGCCTATGACGCAGGCTTGCTCGGTACGCACGCCGGCGGATCGGACTGGGCGTGCGATGTGTATCTGCATCGCGGTGCTGGGGCTTATATCTGTGGCGAGGAAACCGCCTTGCTGGACTCGCTGGAGGGGCGTAAGGGTCTCCCGCGTAACAAGCCGCCGTTTCCGGCCGGTGCAGGACTCTATGGCTGTCCCACGACGGTGAACAATGTGGAGACCATCGCCGTGGTACCGACCATTCTACGCCGGGGGGCGGCCTGGTTTGCGGGCTTGGGCCGGCCTGGCAACACAGGTTCTAAGCTGTTTTGTATCTCTGGCCACGTCAATCGCCCGTGCACGGTGGAAGAAGAGATGGGCATCCCCATGCGCGAGCTCATCGATCGGCACGCAGGCGGCGTTGTGGGTAGCTGGGATCGGCTTAAGGCGGTGATCCCTGGTGGGTCGTCTACGCCGATATTGCCCAAGTCTATCTGCGATCATGTGCTGATGGATTTTGACAGCTTGAAGGAGGTTCAATCAGGTCTTGGCACAGCGGGATTGATCGTCATGGACGAGTCCACCGATGTGATCGAGGCGGTCTCGCGCCTCTCGCACTTTTACATGCATGAGAGTTGCGGCCAGTGCACACCGTGCCGGGAAGGTACCGGCTGGCTGTATCGCACGATGCAGCAGATGGTCACCGGCGAGGCTCAGGTCAGCGATATTGACCTGTTGGTGGATGTGTCCTCGCGCATCGAGGGGCACACGATATGTGCCCTAGGGGATGCGGCCGCGTGGCCCGTGCAGGGGCTTATTCGTCATTTCCGGGACGAGATGGAAGCCCGTCTTAAAAAACCGAGTAAAAAGCTCAAGAAAAGCGCTTAGGTGCCAGGGATACCTTGTGGTGTCTTCGGTGCGTTTGTGTGTCTGAGTAATTAGACCAGAATGCTATTTGCTGAGGACGCGGTCAGCTCCCGCACCGTTTGGTAGGTCTTTTGCGCGTCGCCTTCTTGGGGCGGCATAGAGAACAAGAGCTTGCGGGTTTGCAGGTCTAGAACGAACACCACCGTATTCGCGCCCTCCAGGATGACTCGTGCGGCGATCGAAGGTGGCGGTCGCAACGGCGTCCTGCGTGGCGCAGGGGGGGGCTCTTGTGGGGGGGCTTGGCGCGTTTCTTGGGTATCTGAAGGGGTGTGCGCAAGGGTTGGCCTAGAGATTTCGCTGCGGATTGCGGCAGGAGAAGGGGCGCCGATGACCGGGCGCGTCAGGGCTGACTCCCCAACCGGCGACACGCTGGGCAGACTCGAATCTGTGTAAGACTCGCTAAACTGCTGGCTCGCCGGGGGCGATATCGGTATCGAACGGGCGATGCCAGAACTCGAAAGCCCTGCCTGCAATCCCGACAACATCGGACACTTCCCTCCTGGTTCGTCACATTCTCGTGACGATCCTTCCAACAAAGGCCTTAAGGCTAAGGCCTTCTTCTCAAAGACCTATGGGTTTATCCCACGATCTTTGTGTTTACGCCTGCATCGCAACACGTCAAACGGCGGCTAATACAGGGCTGCTCAATCTGCTTACCTGAAGCTTGCTTGGCGACCCGTTTCAGGCCACCTGTTCATCCCTTGGGTGGGCCAAGACACGATTCTCGCTTCACTCACTTCTATCGTGTCGCTCGTATCGTGTCGCTCGCTTCTATCGCTTTTTTGCTCCTCTCATTTGCCTCGTTTATCTTACCTCTAACCCAGGAATAACAACCATAGGTAGAAGTTGTATTGAACAAAGTAGAGAGCAAAAGTTGAGCAATCTGTACCAGGTGTACGACGTTTGTCCGCAAAAGTCAAGAAAAAAGAGGCGGGCGATGAACATCGCGCCGCCTCTTTGATAAAGAAGTGATAAGGAAGTTGGATGGTTGGCCGGAATTACATCATGCCGCCCATGCCGCCCATGCCACCCATACCGCCCATGTCAGGCGCACCGCCTGCCGCAGCAGGTTTGTCCTCAGGCAGTTCGGAAACCATCGCTTCGGTTGCCACCAGCAAGCCTGCGACTGATGCCGCATCTTGTAAGGCAGTGCGAACGACCTTGGTCGGGTCGATCACGCCTTGCTTGACAAGGTCGCCAAACTCCAGGGTTTGGGCGTTGAAGCCATAGCTGGTGTTCTTTTGCTCAAGCAACTTGCCGACGATGATCGAGGCATCCTCCCCGGCATTACTGAGGATTTGGCGAATCGGGGCTTGCAACGCGCGGCGCACGATGCCGACGCCGACCTTTTGGTCTTCGTTCTCGCCTTTGGCAGAGGCAAGAGTCTGAGAGGCGTAAAGCAAGGCCACGCCACCACCGGCAACGACCCCTTCTTGCACCGCTGCGCGGGTCGCGTGGGTTGCATCATCGACACGGTCTTTTTTCTCTTTGACCTCGATTTCCGTTGCCCCGCCGACACGCAGGATCGCCACACCGCCGGACAGCTTCGCCAGGCGCTCTTGCAGCTTTTCCCGGTCATAGTCCGAGGTGGTTTCCTCGATCTGGGCTCGAATTTGGCCGATCCGCTCTTGGATGTCCTTTTTCGTGCCACCGCCGTCGATGATCGTGGTCTCTTCTTTGGTGACCACGACGCGCTTGGCTTGGCCGAGCATCTGTAGCGTGACGTTTTCCAGCTTGATGCCGACATCTTCGGAAATCACTTGGCCATTGGTGAGGATCGCCATGTCTTCGAGCATGGCTTTCCGGCGATCACCAAAGCCTGGGGCTTTGACGGCTACGACCTTAAGGCCGCCGCGTAGCTTGTTCACCACTAAGGTGGCGAGGGCTTCGCCTTCCACATCTTCGGCAATCACCAGCAACGGCCGAGAGGATTGCACGACCGCCTCCAGCACTGGCAGTAGCGGCTGCAGGTTGGAGAGTTTCTTCTCATGCAGAAGAATGTAGGGATTTTCCAGCTCGGTCAGCATTTTTTCCGAGTTGGTGACGAAGTAGGGTGAGAGGTAGCCGCGGTCAAACTGCATGCCTTCCACGACTTCCAGTTCTGTTTCCAAAGACTTGGCTTCTTCCACCGTGATGACCCCCTCGTTGCCGACTTTTTCCATGGCTTGAGAGATCAGCGCGCCGATATCCTTGTCCCCGTTGGCGGAGATGGTGCCGATTTGGGCAACCTCATCGCTGGTGGAGATTTTCTTAGAGCGCTTTTCGATGTCCTTGATGACCAGATCCACCGCATGGTCGATGCCCCGTTTGACATCCATAGGGTTCATCCCGGCGGCCACAGCCTTGACGCCTTCACGGACAATGGCTTGCGCCAGAACGGTCGCGGTGGTGGTGCCGTCACCGGCAATATCACTCGTTTTAGAGGCGACCTCTTTAACGAGTTGTGCGCCCATGTTTTCAAACTTGTCTTTGAGTTCGATTTCTTTGGCGACAGAGACCCCGTCTTTGGTGATCCGAGGCGCGCCGAAGCTCTTGTCGATCACGACATTGCGCCCCTTGGGTCCCAGGGTCACCCGCACGGCGTTGGCCAGAATGTCGACCCCATTAAGGAGTCTTTCTCGGGCGTCGCTGCTGAACTTTACATCTTTTGCAGGCATGGTTCGTTTGTTCCTTTAATTTTAAGTAATAAGGGGATTAGTCAATCACGCCCAGGACGTCGGATTCTTTCATAATCAACAGGTCTTCGCCGTCGATTTTGACCTCTGTCCCGGACCATTTGCCGAAAAGGATGCGATCACCCTTTTTCAAATCAGGCTTAATCAGCTTGCCGTCGTCATCCCGTGCGCCGGGACCAACGGCAATGACCTTGCCTTCTTGGGGTTTTTCTTGGGCGGTATCGGGAATGATGATGCCGCCTTTGGATTTCTCTTCTTGTTCCTCACGCCGCACGAGAACGCGGTCGTGTAAAGGACGAAAGCCCATAGTGCCTACTCCTTGTGTAGTTTCATGTTGATCAAATGTCATGGGTTGGCGGCAGGCGCCGCCAAAAAGTTAGCACTCTCATCAAGCGAGTGCTAATCAGGTATATGGACGTAAGCGCACACCATTTCAAGAGGTAAAGACGTTATCGGTAAACTTTTTTTGCTCGAGCCGTGTTGGCGGTCAGAGATGTGCCATGCTTTGGGCGAGTTTCGGACGAAAGGGTGCGCAAAAAATAACGATTTCAAATAACAATTTATAGGAGAATATTTAACAATTTATAATTGTTTTTAGTGATATGCTCAGGTGCGGGCAGGTGGCCCGCAGGGGTACCGGAAAGATTGATGTTCAAAGACTTTATACGCCGCAAGTTGATCTCCCTTGTGTTAAGCCTGATCGGCACTGTTGCCGTTGTGATCCTGCTCTTGTTTGCGCGGGGCTAGACGCGCATACTCCTGCTTTAAGTGATGCGCTGGGGTCTGCGTCTTATGGGCCGGACTTGCCTGGTTTCTTCTTGACGTGTTTTGCCGTCTTGCGCGTAAGGCCGAGCCGGAGTATCACTTCAAGGCGGGCGGGCGTGGCGGAATTGGTAGACGCGCCGGCTTTAGGTGCCGGTGACGAGAGTCGTGGGGGTTCGAGTCCCTTCGCCCGCACCAGCGATATCGCTTCACGACAGACTAGAACCGAGACTAAACCAAGGCGGCGCTATGATCGAACTCAAGCAAACCCTAGATGAAGATTTGCGCTGCGCGTTCAGCGTGACCATCGTTGAGGATGGCATCAAGACCCGGCTCAATGACAAGTTGCGGGAAGTTGGGCAGGGCGCCCGGATCCCCGGTTTTCGTCCAGGCAAGGCACCGCTTGCGGTGTTGCACCAGCGTTATGGCGAACAAGTGCGCTCTGAGGTGTTGCAAGGCTTACTCGGTGAAGCGCGAGACAAGGCCATCAAAGATCACGATCTGCGACCGGCGCGGCAACCGCAATTGGATGACGTCAGCCAAGAAGGAGGTTTTTCCTTCACCATGACCTTTGATCTGTTGCCGACGATCACCCTGCCCGATCCGGCCAAGATCGAGATTGAAAGCCCGGCCGTGCCCGCCACGCCAGACTTGGTCGACGAGCGCCTAGAGCAGATTACCGCCACCCAAGCGACCTTTAACCCCCTCAAGGGCAAGAAGGACAAAGCCCAATTGCGGGATCGAGTCACGGTAGATTTTGCGGGTGAGCTCGCCGATGGTCGCAAGCCCGATCAGATGCAAAGCAAAGACCATGCGGCGGTTATCGGCGCAGGGATGTTGATCGAAGGCCTGGAGGCAGGGCTTACGGGGATGAGTATTGGGCAAAGTAAAAAAATTCCTGTCACCATGCCAAAAGATAGCCCGTTTTCTGGGCAAAAGGCCACCTTTGCTTGCAAAGTGACCGCCATAGAACGCCCTGAGTTTCCTGCCATCGATGATGCCTTTGCCAAGTCCTTGGGGCTGGAGGGCGTCAGTCAGTTGCGTGAGGCCGTCGAAAAACAGGTGCAAGAACGACTGGATGGGATTTGCCGCAATCAAGCCAAGCAACACCTGCTTGATGCCCTTGCCAAGGCCATCGATTTTGCCTTGCCTGACTTTATGCTGGCGGGAGAAAAAGCGAACCTTGCAGCGCAGTTAAACCAAAGCGGTGAGCGTGTGGATGACAAAGAGATCGAATCCATAGCGCGGCGGCGTTTGGGGCTCGGGTTGATGTTTGCCCAGTATGCGCAAGTCCATGACATCACCGTAGCCGATGATGAGCTTAACCGAGCCATTACCGCACAAGCGCAATCGCGCCCAGAACAGTTTCGCGAGATCCTCGAGTTTTTTCAGAAAAATCCCGACCGGCAACAGGAGTTGCGCGGTCAAATTCTCGAGGAAAAGGTGGTGGATTGGCTGTTGAGCCTTGCCAAGGTGAAGAAGAAAACCATGACCCTAGAGGCGCTGCAAAAGCAAGCGGACGAAGCCTCCGCGCGGCAAGCCAAGGCCAGTAAGCCCAAAGCAAGAAAAGCAGCTAAAAAATCAGAGAAGACGGCAAACAAGACAGCAAGCAAGACAGCAAAAGAAAAACCAGTAGCGAAGGAATCTACGGTCAAATCGGCAACGAAAAAGCCTGCTGCGAAAACGAAACCGGCGAAACCAGCAACGAAAAAGACCTCCTAACTGCGATGGCCAAGGCAGCGACATCCTTGCGTGTTTGCGATCATCCCGGGTGTGAGGAAGAGGGCGTCCACCGGGTGCGCGTCGCCCCAGAGCATTGGGAATCCTATTGCTGGTTATGTCTGTCCCACGCCCGGGCACACAACCGCGCCTGGCGGTTTGGCCGTGGGCTTTCTGCCCAACAGCTCGAAGCGATTTTGCGTGCCGATCAGGTGGGCCGGCGTCCCACTTGGCCGCGTAGCCCGCGCCCCTTTAACCCGACCATCGATGCAAGCGGTTTGGGAATCGATACGGGTATAGAAAAAAAACCGCGCAGCGACCCGCGTGAACAGGCCGCCTGGCGACAGCTTGGCTTTGAGGTGGCGGTTACCCTGAGCGAACTTACGGCACGCTATCGGGCTCTGGTCAAGAAATATCATCCCGACGCCAACAAGGGCAACCGGCAAGGGGAAAAACGGTTTAAGCGAATCATCGCGGCCTATCGTTTTTTGCGGGCGCGTTTGGCTAAGCAAGAGTCTCACTCATGAGCAAAAAAACACAAAAAAGCCCATCGCAAAGCGATGTCTTTGGCGTGCCATGCAAAATGGTTCACGCAGGCTCGCTGTTTGGCATCGACAGCGATATGTCAGTGCCGGTTTTCACCCAGACCAGCGACCATGTGCCTGTCATCGATGAAGATTATTGCTTTGACCCAGACACCACGATCGCCATTCTCGCAGGGTTTGTCTATAATCGGCGGGTGATGATCCAAGGTTATCACGGCACCGGCAAGTCCACCCATATAGAACAGGTAGCCGCCCGGCTTAACTGGCCTTGTTTGCGCATTAACCTAGACAGTCATGTCAGTCGCATCGATCTCATCGGCAAGGACGCGATTGTGATAGAAAATGGCCAGCAGGTCACGACCTTTAAGCCGGGTCTTTTGCCTTGGTCTTTGCAGCGTCCTATGGCCCTTGTTTTTGATGAGTATGATGCGGCGCGCCCTGATGTGATGTTCGTCATTCAGCGGGTTTTAGAGGTGCAAGGGCGTTTAACGTTGCTCGATCAAAACCAGGTTATCACGCCTCATCCGGCTTTTCGCTTGTTCGCGACCACCAATACGGTCGGCCTTGGCGATACGACCGGGCTTTATCATGGTACCCAGCAGATTAACCAAGGACAGATGGATCGCTGGTCGCTGGTGGTGACCTTGAATTATCTGGCGGCTGAAAAGGAGCTCGCGATTGTTGCAAGCAAGGCCGCGCATTTGGATAATCCCAAAGGCCGTGAGGTGCTGACACGGATGATTAGCCTGGCGGACCTTACCCGGCAGGGGTTTATGAACGGGGATATCTCCACCGTGATGTCGCCGCGGACGGTGATGACCTGGGCTGAAAATACGAGGATATTCGGCGATCAGGAAATGGCCTTTCGCTTGACGTTTCTTAATCGCTGTGATGAGTCTGAGCGTTCGGTCATTGCCGAATATTACCAGCGATGCTTTGATATTGAATTACCAGAGCTTATCAAGGTTTAGTTTTTTTTATATTTTATAGCAAAAAATTACGTTGGTTTAGTACCGCTTTCGGCCCAGTCCAAAAGCTGGGCGGTATGTAGGGTTTTTGCGTTTTCCTCGGCAAGAAAACTCAAGCAGCCGATGTTATCAGAGACAATGATTTTCCCACTTGTTTGATCGATTGCCGCACGGGTTTGCTCGCGCAATGCATGCGCGATTTCAGGTTGAAGAATATGATAGATGCCCGCTGATCCACAACAAGCCGGCGCTTTTTTGGGTGTTTGCGTTATGATCCCGGCTTGCCTGAGTAGGTGCGGGGCCGTTTCTTCTTGCTTGAGGGTGTTGCGCATAGAACATGGGCAGTGATAGGTGATGGGCGGGATTCGCGGGGCGGCGGGCTTAGGTGCGTCGGGCTCAAGGGGATGAGCGGCGAGAAACGGGGTGATGTGATGGACATTGTGCGCAAGCCAATCGGCCCTGCTTGAGGGGACGAGATGGGGCGCATCAGCCAGGGTGCCGCCACAGCCCGAGGCGGTATAGATCACGGCATCGAATTTCTGTTCTCTGAGGGATTTAAGAAGTTTGCTCATGTGGCCTGTGGCTGCATTTTTCATGCCCAGGTGATGGGGCAGGGCACCGCAGCAGCCCTTGACGGTGGTAACGGTAAAGCCGCGCCGATGAAGCAGGCGCAAGGTGGCGGCGTTGATTTGCGGGGCGAGGACTTGCTGGATGCATCCCGAAAGCAGGGCAACGTGGCCACGGGGTTGTTTGACGTGAAAGGTATGCCCGCCGTCTATGGGGCTGGGGGGTGGTACGTGTGTGGGA
Organism: Pseudomonadota bacterium; assembly: GCA_039028835.1. Taxonomy (GTDB): domain Bacteria; phylum Pseudomonadota; class Alphaproteobacteria; order JBCCHK01; family JBCCHK01; genus JBCCHK01. The sequence goes on along the minus strand of JBCCHK010000005.1, from coordinate 103,262 downwards.
AGGGATTGTATGGCCGCGCGTAGGCCGGCGGGCAGAGCCTTCAGGCGATGGAGCGTGCGCAGGGGTGTTCCAAACAACAGCAAGGGCCGTGCGAGGCTGGGGCGGGTGAGAACCCATGTGAGTAAAAACCGCCAGGCGCGTTGGATCAGCGGACGGCGATGGTGGGTATGGATATGGGCGCGTGCTTGGTTAATCAGGTTGGGGTAGTCAACGCCGGAAGGGCAAGCGGCGGCGCAGGCAAGGCAGCCCAGACAGCGATCCAGATGGGTGACGGTGCGCGCACTGACGTGCGCGTTGTTCATCATGTCGGTCATCAGGCGGATGCGCCCACGGGGGCTATCGCGTTCATCGCGCAGCAGGTCATAGGTGGGGCAGGCAGACAGGCAAAAGCCGCAGCCGACGCACCGGCGGGCAAGCTCATTGATGCCAGGGGCGGCGTGTGCGCGGATTGGCGCGGGGATTGGGGTGGGAGTGGTCATGGCGCGGCCATTTTACCGCGCACCGGGATGATTTGTTAGGGGTCCTAGCCGGACACCCCACGGGGGTTTGATTCTGCTCGCTAGCCGCGAGGGGCAGGATTCCGTCTATAGGGGCGACTATGGTTGATTTGGTCGCGGTCCCGAGTAAGCGCTATGGGTGTTGCTAAGGTTAGGTGATGGATTCTTGCCTACGCAGGAATGACATAAGGGACCCGTCATTCCTGCGTAGGCAGGAATCCAGGAGATGGCGCAACGAGTACGATACACGCAAAGACACGCGCGGCGGTTTTAACAAGGGCAAAGGCATGATGAACAATCGGTCAAGGCCGCGCCTTGTGTACGTCATGGATTGGCGTTTGGCCTCGGCGCGGAAGGCGCGAGCGGAAGCTTTGATTGCACAAATTATTTCTTTCTTGAAATAAAAATAATTTTCTGATATAGTAAATATTTTTAACAACAGGATATTCTGATGAAGGCACGCATCCCCCTAAGGCCTTTGCACAGGGCCCGTCAACAACTCAGTCCCCGGCTTCAACAGCGCTATCACGCCGCATCCAAAGACCCCAGTTTGGTCAATATGCTCGGTATTGTGGCCGAAGAAGAAGGGACCGCAAGAGATTTTGCGCGTTCAGCGTTGGATGGCTATCACAAGCACGGCACCAAGACCATGCACAAGGTTCTGGCCGAGGGGCAACGTCACAAACTCAGTCAGGCGATTCGTGATGCTGCGGGTCGTATGGAAAAAATGGAACGGATCAGTGATATTGCCAGGGGGCGACGCGCGCCGTCCTTTGAAGAATTGACAACCCGGCCGGAGTTTGAGCCTTTTCCCGAGTCCTCCAGGCCTGAGTCCCCAAGACGCGAGTCCCTAAGCGCAAACAGGGCGCGCCGCCTCCCGAGCCGCCGTGCGGTAGCTACGCCGGGTTTTGATCGCCGTATGGCCGCTTGGCTAGAGATGGAGGATCGACCGACTCGGCAAACCCGACCTGTAGCTGGGGCACGGCAGGAGCAATCGCTCAGGATGAGAAACCTTCTTGCCCGAAGGGAAGACCTTGCGGCTCACAAAGTGCGAGATCTCTTAGCGCGGCGAGAAGACCTTACCCAGCGCAATGTGCCCATGGCAGAGAAACATGACAAGCCGGCACAACAATCCCAACAACAAGCGCAGGCGAGCCCGGCAACCCGCAAAGCCCGGGATGGCTCCATGCTCCCGCCAAAGATCGATGACAAAACCGATAAAGGGGATAGACCCCAAGCGAGCATGGGCGAGCTTTGCCGTAAGGGGAATATGCGCGGGTGGGACCCTCAGGGCAGCGGATCCTACCTTGCCAACCGCCGTAGGAAAGACGGAACAGTCTATGAGCACCAGGGGGCTGATTGTAAGGTCAAACCCGGCACCCTTGTTCTCAGCCATTATGATGCCGTCTATATGCGTGACGTGAATATAGGCACAAAAGGGGCGAAGGGTGCCGCCCTTCTTTTCGAGAAGGACGGGGAGGTACACAAGGCGATGACGGGCTATATGGAGCTCACGCCTGAGATCAAGAAACAAATAGCTAAGGCAAAAAATAGCGGTGATCCATCCGACTCCTACAAAACGATAGAAAAAGGTAATGAGCACTCCTACTATAAGGTTGACATTAAAAGGGGTGATCCCATTGGTATTGCACAGGATGTCAGGGATTTTTATTCAGGCAAAGGGATGACGCCGCATCTTCATGCTGAGATATGGAAGGGACGAACAACGAAAAACCCCAAGACCGGCAGGACGATGTGGCATCAAGAAAAACACGTTGATCCCCTACCTTACTATCGATGAGGTCGATCTCACTGATACCCGTCACACAGGTCAGGAAACGGGCAGAAGCAGAACTCATATAGTTCTTCTACCCCGAAAATGTCATGCACAAGCCATCCTATAGGGGAATACCACATCTCAAAGTATGAATAACTATGCTCATTAAAATCCGGGGGGTGTTTCTGGGTCTCAAAATGATCAAACTCAAATACCGTCACATCGGCGAATCGATGTCTGCGCTCGACGGGCGGAAAGGTATATATGTTGTTATAGTCAGAACAACTTGGCTCCGGGTCTAAGTCGCTCTCATAGGTATCTACTTCAACAATCTGATAGAAACTTTCTTTTCCAGGTTTGATGAAAAAAGAGATCCATCTTTCGTCTTCTCTATTTGGCTGTCCCTCACAAGCCTCGGGTGTTTGTCGTGTTACACACGCCATAAACGTGTCAATAGCGCAGACGATATCTGATAAATCACCGATGCAGTCCGATATGATCTCATTGTCTTTGATCACCCGAAACCCAGTCGGATAATCTTGACCCGCAATTTGCGGATAAGGCCAAACTGCTTTGAATACTTCATATTCTTCAGCTGTATAACGGCTTATATAAAACTTAAACGCATGGTCATAAACGGAGTCATAGACCATGACATAATTAGGCCAAGAGTCTGGCCCGGAGGGTTGTGCGGGGTAGACAATTTGATAAGATCGCGGTCTGGCGTCCCATCCGATTGTCCAAAACTCATCCGTGATATACGGACGATTTGAGAACCATCTGGCGTGAACACACAGGTCTCGGGGCATATCCTTTTGCACCAAGCAGGCCATCCAGGTATCGATCAAGCATTCAACACTCGTGAAATCCCCCACGCACTCAGACGTGCTGGAGGTGGGGGTTACCGTCTGCACCGGATAGGCGGTCTTTTCTTCGGCCAAGCCATGACCGCTTGCACCTAAGAGCGTGAGTCCTAATAGCAGGGCCATCCGGTATCCCATCATATGCTTCCCCTTAAAAACACCAGCGACGTACCGGCGGGCAAGGTCATTGATGCCGGGGGTCGCTTGTACGCGAGGCTGGTCGGAGATTGGCGCGGGGATTGGCGCGGACGTTGAGACGGGGGTGGTCATGGCGCGGCCATTTTACCGCGCACCGGGATGATTTGTTAGGGGTCCTAGCCGGACACCCCACGGGGGTTTGATTCCGCCGCAGGAATGACATAAGGGGCCCGTCATTCCTGCGTAGGCAGGAATCCAGGAATGGGTGAATAGGGGGGGATGCACGCAAAGACACGCGCGGCGGTTTTAACAAGGGCAAAGGCATGATGAACAATCGGTCAAGGCCGCGCCTTGCTGCGAAGGCAGGAACCCCAAGGGGGTTTGATTCCGTCTATCTCTGCGCTTGTTGCCACCAACGCGCGGTCCCGAGTAAGCGGCGTGTTGGTGGCTAAAAAACCAGCCTAGCCGGGGATGCACGCAAAGACACGCGCGGCGGTTTTAACAAGGGCAAAGGTATGATGAACAATCGGTCAAGGCCGCGCCTTGCTGCGTAGGCAGGAATCCAGGAGATGAGGAAAGGCGATCGATGGGATCAGGGGGCGGCAGGATCAGCCGTGACGGCCATCCAGACCACCAATTCGACCTGATCTTGACGAATGGGTGGTAGAGGGGCTCGGTGTTCGGTGGCCTCCATACCGCTTGTCAGGATGTTGTCCACCAGCAACGCGGCTTTTTCTATGTCGGAGAGGTCGTTGTGCGCAAACCATGCGCTAAGGTATTGTTTATCCCTCACGGGCCAGGGGCTACGGACGATATCGATGGCCTTTTCGATATCGTGTTGGGTTTTGCTGTCCGGGCGGTGGTTCTCGATAAACTTGGCCACTTGGCGGTTGAGGCGATCTACGGGTGGCTGGATATTTTTCGGGTCTGTTTCATGCATCCAGGCGTTATAAATGTGTTGTTGCGCGATAGCCCATAGGTCATAGGCGGCTTGCTGTATTTGGTCATCAAAATGGCATTGTTGATCTTGTTCGCACTCGATCAGGCGCAGGCAGGTGGCGCGTTCATCGATGATGGTTGGTTGTTGGGCGGAAGGGTTATCGTTGGGCGAGGCGTTGGGTGGGGAATTGGATAGGGGTTTCCATTGCTTATCCGTACAGACAAAGCGGGTATAGACTCGTTCCCATTGGGATTCGTGGCCAATTTTGGCGCAGAAAAACATGCCTTGGGTTTTTCCCTTCATCATGCCTGAGCCAGATTTCCAAGGCATATTTTGGATGAGGCTTTTGGATGTCTCCATATGAGAGCGCAAGATTTGCCGGTATTCTTCCCCGCTTTGAGAGGCGCTTGGGGTGCCGCGGTTTTCATACAGTTCGGCATTTTCCTGATGGAGTTTTTTGATGGATTGGTGGCGGTCTGTGAAGTTTCGTTCGGTTCCCTTGATTGCTTCAATGGGGGAGGTGACGCCGATGGACACACTGGCTTGGGTAATTTTTCTTATGATGCGCTCTTCAAGGGAGAGCAGGCTGTCCAATCTTTTATTGGGAAAGATGGTATCCATATAGACATGTGTATGTTTGCTTCCGATGCGGTCGATGCGCCCGTGTCGTTGCACCAGGCGCATGGGATTCCACGGCAGATCATAGTTAATAATATGGCGAGCTTGTTGGAGGTTGACCCCTTCGGCCATGACATCGGTACTGACCAGGATATCGATCTCGTCATCGCGTTTTTTGCGGCTGGTTGAGGCGGTATCTGGGGCAAAGCGGGCGGCGGCTGTTTGGGATGGATCATCACCGGTAACCAGGCCGATACGGTGTTGATAGACAGCCAAGGATGAGTCTGTGGGCGAGTCTTTAGATGAGTCTGTGGGTAGATGATTGTGTATATGGTCTTGCAGGTAGGTCTCGATAAGTTTTGCGGTATCGGCAAAGAAGGAAAAGACGATGACCTTGCGGTTATTGGTATGGTCCTCTTCGGTGATGCTGTCTTGCTTGGCTTTTTTTGCGATCTCTTCTAGCAGCTGGGTAAGTGCCGTGAGTTTGGGATCATTCTGCTTTGCCAGACTGTGCGTACTTTGATAGAGGTCTTCCAGTTTTTCTAAATCTTTACTGACGTCTTTTTTGAGATCATCGACACGATAGTCGGTGATGTTGGTGATGGTTTGGGCAGTTTCCTGATCGTTTGGATGACCTGAGCTTGTATCGTCTAAGCTAGCAAGGAGGTCATCAAAGTCATCATCGTTGACAGAAAACTCCTTAAAGAAGGCAGTGGTGAGGATTTGGCCTTGCTTGAGGGCGGCAAGGAAAAACGTGTGTTGTCTTATCATGCGCGTAAGACTTTTCTCAAAGGCCTGGGTGGAAGACTCGCAGCGTTTAAGAAGGCCCATGCGCAAAAGGCCTGCGCTTTGTATATTGTTTTGTGCGTTGCTTTCGTCTTGGTTGGGTTTTTTGCGATAGTGATCTGGGGTGTAACGCGCAAAGGTGATGGGCTCAGCGTCGGGGTCTAGGTAGCGTTCCACTTTTGCAAAAAGCGCGTCCAGCTGTTCATTGACCTCGTAGTTTTTAGTGCGGGCAAGGGGTTTAGGGAAAACCACCTGCATCAGGTGGCCTTTTGGCGTTTTGAACTGATCGTTGGGGAAGTACTTTTTGATAAAGCCGCGGGTTCGTTTGACGGTGGTGGCATCGATGATGGGGTAGAGGGTATCAGGCGAGAGGTCGGTGGGGTCCAGCTCGTCGGCGAGGTGAAACTTTTTATAGATGGACAGGATGCCTTGTCCGGCCAGGGCGCCATCTTGTTTGATAAAAAACCGCAGGAGGTGATAAAGGTCCCATAAGGAGTTGTTCACGGGCGTTGCAGTGAGCATGAGGACATCTTTGCGCGGCTCGCCACGCAGGAGAATGCGGAGTATTCCTGCTCTCGATGGGGCGACGGGGTTACGGTAATTATGAGCCTCGTCGATGATGATGAGTTGGTAGTCTTCTATATCGTAGCGGAGTTTATGAGTTTCTTTGCGTTCTTTATTTTTATGAGTCTCTTTGGCTGTTTTTTCTTTTAATCGCGTGTCCTGTAATCGTGTGTCCCTGCTGAGTTCTTCATAGGAGACGGACTCGATATGCATACCATAATCATGTTGAAATTGTTTCCAGGTGCTATCGCGCAGGGCGGCGGGACAGATCAACAGAGCTCTCTGTCGTTGTTGTCTGTAGCGTTTGATAAGCTCAGCGGCAATGAAACTTTTACCGAGCCCGACCTCATCGGCGACGATGACGCCGCCATGGGTTTTAATGAGCCGCCAGGCTCGTTCGGCGCCGGCCCTTTGAAACGCGGTGAGAGAAATGTGATCCGCCCCGCCCAGATTATTTTGATGGTCATGATCGTGATGGGCAGAATCATCGTGATAGAGTTCCCACAAAACCCGCAGGAAGATGATAAAGGGGTCTTGGGGGGTGAAAATTTCATCCAGTAAGTCATCGATATTAAAGGCTTCGGCGTCCTTCCATAGATCATCAAACCAGGCCCTACCGCGCTGGATGGTTTGGCTATCATAGCGCCCGAGACTGAGTTCTAGGTTAGAGAATAGGCCTGCTTGGGTGAGATTGGCGGAGCCGACGATAATACCTTGGTTTTCATTCTGGGTTTCATTTTGGTTTTCATCTTCGGCTTTATCTTTAATCTCATTTTGGCTCTCATTTTGGCTCTTATCTTCGGTTTTATCCTCGTCCAGGCCTATGGTCCAGGCCGTCCCCTTACCCTTTTCTATATCTATATCCGTATCCTGAGCATGGGGAGCGATGATATAGGCTTTAGCGTGCAAAAAGTTTTGGGTATACCGGCGGATTTCGATATCCCCCTTGCGCAGCAGGCTCACCAGCTTTTTTAAGGTGGTCATGGCATCCGGCAAGAAAGGCAGGTGATTGCGATTCTCGCGCAGGCTATGGTCTTGTTTGCTCAGTTGGTCTTGGAGGTGTTGCGCTTTGAGCGTGTGGGCATCGATCCCCAAAGCCCGTTGCCATACCATAGGATCGGTATCGGGCTCGACACCGATCAAGATACGCACCTTGTTCATACGGACAAGGATAGGGGCGAGGCGTGCGAGTCCTTGGGGGGTGAGGAATGCCGTGGCGATGTATAGGTCACCGTCCCCTTTTTTGGTCTCTATTGCGGTTGCTTGGTCGTCGCGGCTGAATCGTTGTCCCGGCGTATCATCGAGTCCGTCGGTGTACAGGTCGTCTAATATCACCTCATCTATCATGCTATTCGCCTGGGAGGGCGCGTCCCCGGCGGCATCCTGTGCGTAGTGCCCGGCGGTCGAGGTTTTATAGTGGGGGACGCCTAAGAAGGCCTTAAGGGCGGCAACCAGATTATTGCCCTGGTGGTTATCGATAAAGTGGGGGCGAGCGTCTATCTTAAACGGGTGCGGGCTTTCTGGTTTGTCGGTTTTGGATTTGGTCATGGGCTTGGTTTTAGCGCGAAAGGGTTATCGTAGAATGATTTTTCTATTTTTCTGATTATTTTTCTATCGTGATTGATGATAATAATCCAAGGTGGCCTTCAGGTCCGCCTGGTAATCCCAGCCCTTCTGGAAGGTCTCAAAGATATAACGAAGGTGATCCTCCTTCAGGCCATAGAGGTGGGCGACCACGGCATCCAGCTCGTGAATCAGGGCGGCTTTTTCTGCCTCCTCTAGGGGGCCGCAGACCGCCCCCACCGCCTGGGCCCAATCGGCAAATCGCTCATCCGTGCTGGCCAGGCGCCCGGCCAGGGCCACCACCCGCTGCCAGCGGGGATCATCCCGGCTTGGCCGCGGGATCGGCAGGGCATTCAAGATAAAAAAGGTCATATGGAGTTCCACAAAACGGCGGGCGTACCAATCCAGCGACCGGGAGGACAGCACCCCCAGCAGGAAGGCTTGATCCCGCTCATCCCCCCGGGGCCACAGCAGGTAGGGAGTCGTATGGACACAAAACACCTGCCCGGGGATCAGAGCCACAATCATGGTGCGGCTGTTGGTGCGATTGGTGACATCACGAAAGGCGATCCGCGGGTGGTGTGCCGCCAGGGTTGCGAGGTCATTCCGGTGGTTGACGCCAAACTCTGCGTGAACAGTACTGCGCGTGCCTTGCCGCTTGTCCTGGAGCCAGGGGAGCACCTCATCCGGATCGGCGTAGGCGTAGTAGGTGCCCGTATCCGGTTGCCAGAGCTCAAAACTCTCCCCCTTATAGACGGGCCAGAACCCGGCCGGGCAGGTTTTGGAGGTTAGGTCCATGCGCCCCTTATCGTTGGCGGAGTCCATTTCTCTATGGGGGCGGGTGCGCCAGGTGCGGGTCGTGGTGTTCAGATCCAGGCGCGGTGCGGCGCGCAACTGGCGAAAGACCGCCAGGCTGGTCTCCGGGTCTTGGGGGGGAAGTTGCGGCAGAGTCGCGCTGTCGTCCCAGTCGAGCACCTCATCAACGGGTAGGGGGGTGGCTTTCGCCGTGCGGCCCTGCGCAAAAGCCTCCCGGCTGGCGAAGGGGCCGCGCAGGGTGATGGAAGGCGCCGCATTAGGTGATCGAAAACGCCGCGCCGCCACCAGGGCGATGTTGAACTGAGGGTGGATATCAAAGACCCATCGCTCTCTATTAAGCAAAGTGGTGATCTCCAGCGCGCCGCGGGCAAACAGAGTCTTGCGCCAGTCCTCTGATCCCTTGCCGGCCAGGGCGCTGCGGGGCAACACCACCCCCATCCGCCCGCCTTGGGAGGATACCAGCCGCCAAAATCGCCAGGCAAAGGCCTTATAGAGGTCCGGGTCGCCCGTGCCCATGCCGGGAAATCCTCCGGCCACCAGGAAGGCACGCAGGCGATCATAACGGTCTTTTTCGCCCTCGTACAATGTCACCAAGTCCGGGCGGCTCTTGCGCAGAGCTTCTTTCTCGGACTCTCGCTCCCGTTGGGACAAACCACGCAATCCTGGAACGTATCGAGCCCAAAATCCATGCTCTTCCATTTTTGGCTTTTCCCACGGCGGGTTGCCGATGAGGACATCAAAACCGTTCTTATCACTGGCCTCGCCACCAGTCTCGTTACTCAAAAACACCTCAGGAAAGGTCAGGGGAAAATGCAACGCCTGCAGGGGCGCAAGCAATTTTTCTGCGTCATCGGCGAGCAGATAAGAGGTCTCCCCGCCAGACCCCCAGGCGCGGAAGAAGTCCTCATAGTCCTTGGCGGCTTTTTCCCGGTCCTTCTTCTTTGGTTTCTTACCGTCGGTCGCAATAGACTGGGCCACCATGACATCGCACAGGGCGCGAAGGGGATAGACCGCCCGCCGGATATCCTCAACGAGAGCCCGCTCCTGCTCGATTTCATGCAAGTTCACGTCATTGAGCTCGCCCAGTTTTCTCAGCGGCTCCCGGGTTTGATCGATCCTCGCAAAGGCTTCCCTGCCGAATAAATCGGCGAGATGCTCGCCGATCTTTTCCTTAGCCTCATCCATATGGGCAATACCAATCAGAGCATTGCCGCACACCAAGGTACGATCCAGCAAAGACAACGGCAAGCCGGGCACAAAGGTATGAATCCATACCGATAATTGCGCCAATTGCACCGCCAGGGGATTCACATCCACCCCATAGATGCACCGCCGGGCAATCATGCGGCGCAACAGTTGGCTGTCTTCAATGTTGGGTTTGTTTTCTATACCCTCCAGTTGCGCACTCGCTTGCGCCCGCAACTCATTGAGAGTCTGGAGCACCTGGGGCTGGGGATGGGCCTGAAGCCAGCGGCTCATCCGCTGTTCGATGCGGTCAATGGCGGCGATGAGAAAATGCCCCGACCCCATAGCAATATCCGCAACGCGAAAGTCAAAAAACTGTGCCGCCGTGATATTGCTTGCGTCATGATGATGTTTTTCTAGCCGCTCTAACCGCTCTAAGTGCGCGGTCAGGGCGGGCTCTAAGGATTTATCCAGCAGATCGTTGACGATAAAAATCGGCGTATAGTAACTGCCCGAGGCCTTGCGCGCACCCGAGCGGTCATGCAGATAGACTTGGCCTTTGGCCACGTGGAACGACCCGTTGTTGGTATCGTTGTTTGCTTTTTCTGTGCTTTTTTTCGCTTTTGACGAATCAACAGGCAGATCAGCCGGAACATAAGACCCTTTTTTATCGCGCCGTAAATCACGCTCGGCGCGGGAGAGCTCAGACTCCAAAAGCCCCTCATAAATGGTGCCAAACTCCTGCACCGACAGGCTGCGAAAATCCACAGGGGCAAGACCGTCTTGGTCCGTTTCGATCAGCAACAAATCACGTAGCACCGGCACAAAAGCCTCATTATCAAGAGCGATCCCCACCAGCGCCGCGCCGACGTTGGAAATGCCCTTATCCGCGGAAAACAGCGTCCCGTTGTAGGGCGGTATCCCCCATTCCCTATGGCCAAAGGCAATGGCACTCCATAACTCGGTAATCTCATTCCAGTGATGAAAAGAGCCCTTTTCTATCGCATCGTTTTGGGCAAGCTCAATCGCCTTTCGTTTGAGCGAGCGTTGGCGGTAAGACTCGTTCGTCTTGTAGGGGAGTAAATCACGATCCTCGGCGTAGGCCACAAACAACAAGCGAAACAAAACCGTAAGCGCCATCTCATAAGTGAGGTTAAGCGCCTCGCGGTTAAAGTGCCGAACCTTGCGCGCTGCCACCATCGCCTGCGCCAACTGCGGCACCACCCGATCATAAATCCGATCCCGCAAGCGGGTGGCCAAATCACCTGCAAAACGGCCCGAATTATCTAAAACGCTGCTAAACGTGCCATCCGCTCTTAAAGCCTGGGTCGAAAACAACAACCACAGCAAACCCACCTGGTCTGCGCGTAAAAGATCGGGATTGCACTGCAGATAGGTTTGACTGCGTCCGCGTTTGCCAACCCCTATATTCTCAGTCGCATAAAGTCTGAAGTGCCCTTCGTGCAGGATAAAAATCCATGGCACATTTTTCTGATCCCCCTTACCTAACGCATAAGACACAGGCGATAGATTATTAAAACGTTCTTGCGCTAATTCAGGAATCTCATCATCTTTTAGAAAAACCGCGAGCGCGATTTGATGTTTTTCTGCGGTCAGCAAATGGGTGTGGTGATCTATTTTTTCTATACCATCATAACCCAGTTGCGATAAAAGTTTTTCTGGCTCATGAGCATGGGTCAGAGCCTTTTTTCCAAAAGCCTGCGCGGCTTGCCAAGATTTTATATCATGCTCACGGATATAGTCATCACGAGCATGCGCAAGACAATGCTCAGACAGCATACCAACATTATGCAGGCCCGAGAGAGTCTGATCCAAACAGGTCAGCGCATCTGCAAGGTATCGGCGCGCCGCATGGTGGCCAAGCTGACAAAGGGCTTGCTCGCATAATCGCTCCAGCAAGGATAGATCATCACAGTGATACACCGGCGGCGTTTCGCCATCAAAGCCGCATAATGAAAATTGCCCGGAAAATCGCGCACCGGAGCCAGACTCATCCGATCCATCAGACCCGCCAGACTCATCCGCCCAATGCACGATCACCAAAACAGGCATATCGCGCGAGTCTTGCCGATTTTTCCATAGCTGATGCAACCGCCCTTTGCTCGGCTCGCGTTGCGCGCGGTAGGTGCAAATCTCAAGGCGACCGCCGCCACCATCCTTGCGAGCGCTTTTGCCCAAATGTAGGCGCGCCGGGACTATATCCGAGGATGTTTTTTCATGAAGAGGCTGGCCGCGCCCGTCATCGCTTTGGGAAAATAACCAGGACATACGCCTATTGATATGCTCCCCTTGATGCCCTTAATTGATGCCCTCATTAACGTGCCCATTAATGTGCACCATAAGAGGCGGCTTACAGAAGGCGGGTTACGCTTTTGCTTTGTCGTTGATTTTTAGGCGGCAACACAATCCCCCGCTCGCCAATCAGCGTTGACCACACAAGCACCCTTGTCAAGCATCACCCATGACAAGGCATGGCCTTGTCGTCATTCCTGGCCCTCTCTTTTGTCATTCCTGCGAAGGCAGGAACCCCAAGGGGGTTTGATTCCGTCTATCTCTGCGCTTGTGGCAACCAATGCCCGGTCCCGAGTAAGCGGCGTGGATGTTGCTAAGGCCGCGCCTTGTGACCGCATATCTCGTCACCTTATGGTCGCTGTGCTATAACGGCACTTAGACCCCTGTTTTGACCCCGCTTTGTAAACCTTTGGACGATGCCCGATGACGGTTTTTGATGATTGGTGCGCCAAACTCACCCTCGCAATCATGCCCCGGCGCAAACGCCAACAGGTCGGCCAGGACGAGATGGGCAATATCTATATGCAAGCAGGCAAACGGCGCTGGGTTGTTTATGCGCGCGAGGTTGAGGCTTCCGCTGTGCCGCCCGGCTGGCACGCTTGGCTCCATCGTCAGACCGATACGCCCCCCACCATGAGCAAGATACCCAAACGGGACTGGTACCTTCCCCATCGCCCCAATCGCACCGGCACGGCGGAAGCCTACTACCCGCCCGGGCACCTGCTCGCAGGCGGCCAGCGCGACCCGGCCACCGGCGATTATGAGGCTTGGCGACCCGATGCAGGCACTGCGGACACTGCCGATGATGCCGCTCCAAGCAAGCCAGACAGCCCAGACGACACCCGGCAAGAGGCCATATCGCCGCCGCTTCTTTAGCTGCCTGACTCGCCCGCCCGGGCGGCCAGGGCCCCTTCTAAAAACACCCCGATATTACCATCCAGCACACCCGTAGCGTTGCCCACCTCGATCGACGTGCGCAGGTCTTTGACCATCTGATAGGGCTGGAGGACATAACTGCGGATCTGGTTGCCCCAGGCAATATCACTGCGCGCATTGGCCTGCGCTTGGGCGGCGTCTTCCCGCTGTTTGAGCTCAAGCTCATAAAGCCGTGCGCGGAGCATATCCATCGCCTGGGCGCGGTTGCGGTGCTGGGAGCGGTCGTTTTGACACTGAACGGTGATCCCGGTGGGCAGGTGCGTCATCCGCACGGCACTATCGGTACGATTGACGTGCTGGCCGCCCGCCCCGGATGCCCGATAGGTATCGATCCGCAGGTCTTTATCTAAAATTTCAATCTCGATGGTATCGTCCACCACCGGCGTGACGGTCACCGAGGCAAAGCTGGTATGGCGGCGGGATTGGCTGTCAAACGGACTGATCCGCACGAGCCGATGCACCCCCGTTTCCGTCTTCAGCCAGCCATAGGCGCGCGACCCACTAAGGCGTAAGGTGGCTGATTTCAAGCCCGCCTCTTCCCCGGGGCTTTCGTCCAGCAACTCGGTTTTATAGCTCTGGGTCTCGCCCCAGCGGCTGTACATGCGCAGTAAAATCATTGCCCAGTCCTGCGCTTCGGTGCCGCCGGCGCCCGCATTCACGCTAAGGTAACAATCGTTCTCATCCGCCTCGCCATTGAGCAAGGTCGCAAGGCGTCGCTGGCGGGCCGTGGCTTGCAGCGGCTCGAGCTCCTGGGTGAGTTGCCCCAAGAGCTCTTCATCGCCTTCGCTCTCGGCCAGCGTGACGAGCTCGATGTGATCGGCAAGGGCTTGTTCCAAATCGCGTGCGCCCTTGATGGCCTCTTCCAGGCGGACGCGCTGCTGCATGATAGTGCGGGCTTTGTCTTGGTCTTGCCAGAAGTCAGGTTCTTCGACTTGGGTGTTTAGTCGTGCGAGGGTCTCTTGAGCCTTGTCCGCGTCAAAGAGACCTCCTTAGCAAAGTGATAGAGGTCTGAATATCCTCGATCATTGCTTGGTGTTCAGGGGTCATGAGGGCTCCTTCGTTGGCGGGGCGCTTGGCGGCGATAGGGTTTCGTAGGTAGCGCGAATGCGCGTCTCTAAGGTGGTGAGAAAGTCGCGCTTGGCCATCCCCGGCGGAATCACCTCGCCAAAGCGTACGGTGATGACACCAGGCTTCTTGAATACAGCGTTTTTGCCCCAAAAATGACCCGAGTTCAAGGCGACCGGTACCACCGGCAAATCTAAGGCCTGATACAGCGCGACCACCCCCGGCAGATAGGGGCGCGTCTCGCCTGGCCTTACCCGGGTCCCCTCAGGAAAGATCAGGATCGATGCTCCCTCGCTTTTGACCGTGCGGGCGCGAGCGACGATCTTGCGCAGGCTGGCAATGCTTTTGCCTCGGTCGATGGGAATCATGCCCGAGGCGGCGATGTACCAGCCAACAAAAGGAAGCCACAACAGCTCGCGCTTGAGAACAAAACGCACATCCTCAACCAGCGCGTGAAACGCAATGGTCTCCCATGCCGATTGATGCTGTACGGCAAACAGGACTTGGCCTTGGGGGCGCGGGCCCTCTATGCGGTGGGTAAGGCCAGCCAGTGACCGCAGGGCAGAAAGAACCCCCCGCACCCAGACGCGCATGGCGGATCGAGTCCATCGTGCGGACAACAGGGCGGGGATAAAAAACAGCGACGCGAGCACGCTCCACAGGATCAAAAAACCCTCAAAAATAAGGGATCGAAGCCAAGTTAGCAGGGGATTGGGCGCCGGAGTCACAGGCATAACAAGGGCATCAATCAGGCATGGAACAAAGGAGAGAGAAAAGGAGGGACAACCCTAAATTTCGGTAAAAGCCAAGAAAAGGGGAGTTTGGCACGATTTTCGCAAGGAAAACCCAAGACCGGCGGCACACCATGCCAAGGATACATCAGGGAAGAGGCAATCATAATGAGAAAGGTCACAAAGATGAAGCGTGTTATCGCATCTTGGGCCATGATCGCGATGGTTTTGGGGCTGGCGGCTTTGCCCGAGCAGGCCCGCGCCACCGTGCGGATCAAAGATATCGTATCGGTAGAGGGAATCCGCGACAACATGCTGATTGGTTATGGACTCGTCGTTGGGCTCAATGGCCAGGGTGATAGGCTCAACAACTCGCCGTTTACCAGGCAATCCATCGCCTCCATGCTCGAACGGCTGGGCGTACGCATTCCCGATGACGATCTGGCGGTGCGCAATGTGGCCGCCGTGATGGTCACGGCCAACCTGCCCCCCTTCGCCCGGCAAGGGAGCCGCATTGATATTGGCGTCGCCTCCATCGGTGATGCCCAGGACCTTGCCGGCGGCACTTTGCTAGCCACGCCGCTCGTTGCTGCAGATGGTGAGGTTTACGCCCTCGCGCAAGGGCCGGTGACCACCGGCGCAGTCCAGGCCCAAGGCCAGGCCGAAACCGTCGTCATCGGCGTGCCCACCAACGGCAAAATTGTCAACGGCGCCATCGTCGAGCGGGAAATCAACTTCAAGCTGAACGATCTCAAGCAGCTGCACCTGTCTTTACGCAACCCGGATATTACCACCGCGCGTCGCCTGTCCGAGACCATTAACGAACACTTTCGCACCGCGGTATCCTCGCCCTTGGATCCATCCACTGTGGTGGTTCAAATTCCCTTTGGCCGCACCACGTTTAATGTCCTGGGCGAGATAGAGCAGCTGCAACTCACGCCCGATCAGGTGGCCCGCATCGTCATCGACGAGTCCACCGGTATCGTCGTGATGGGCGCAAACGTGCGGATCAGCACGGTGGCGGTGGCGCAAGGGAACTTGACCGTGCGCATCACTGAACAGCCCGAAGTCGTGCAACCCAACGCCTTGGCGGGAGGCGAGACCGCGGTCGAGCCCAATACCCAAATCACCATCGACGATAATCCCGATCGTAAAATGACCATCGTGCCCGAGGGCATCAGCCTGCAAGAACTGGTGGAGGGGATGAATGCCTTGGGCATTTCCCCGCGGGAGATGATTTCTATCCTTCAGGCAATCAAGGCCGCTGGCGCCTTGCAAGCTGAAATCACCTTGATGTAGAGGACGCGTCCATGTCAATTTCTGCCATTGCGGGCATAGACCTAGAGATTACAGCCATGCACCTGAACAAATCCAAGGTGCAGGGTCAGCGACCCCAAGACCTTGAAAAGGCGGCCATGAGCTTTGAGGCCATGATGATGGGGCAGATGCTCTCGCACATGTTTTCTACCGTGCCCCAAGACGGATTTTTCTCTGGTGGTCCAGGCGAGAAAATTTTTCGCTCTATGCTGATCGAAGAGTTTGGCGCAAAAATTGCTGAACGAGGAGAGCTCGGGATCGCCGATGCCGTGCGCGAGACGCTGGCGCAAGTGCAAGGCCAACAGGCTTACAGCGCTGCCGCGCAACAACAAGAAACCCTCAGCCAAGGAGCGGACTGATGAACGTCGATATCGATCACATCATGCACATCACCCAAGCCCTGACAGCGGCTTTGAATAAAGAAACCCAAAGTGCTTTGGTGTATGACCTTGAAGGTATGGCGGCCGGACGGGAAGAAAAAGAAACGCTCGTGCAACGGTTTGAAGAAGCCATCGCCGCTATCGATCACCACGGTCACGACGTGCTCACCGAGAAGGGTGAGAATGAGGCCCTCAAGCCTATCAAAATGGCCATGGCCACTTTGCAAGAAAAAGCCCAGGAAAACGAAAAGGTCCTCAATCGCCTGTCGACCGCCCAACAAGATTTCATCGACATGATTATCGATGTCGCGCGGGCACGGCAGACTGTGATCGGCACCTACGGGCCCCAAGGCACCCCTGTGCGTACCGATATCGGTGTGTCCTTACGACATAACCAAATGCTTTAACCCCTGCTTGAATAGGTGAGGCTGACACTATGAGCGCGATTTTAGATACCCTAACATCCTTATTGCCAGGTGGTAAAACGTCTGCGCTGGATCGTCCGCCTGAGCTGCCGAGCGCACCGTTTGATCGCTATCTGCAGGATGATGCCCCGCCGCCTACGCCCCCTAAGGCGTCTGCGCGAGCCAGGGGGCAAGAAGAATCGCGCCCGGTTGAGACATCCCGTCGTGATCCTGCCGCGCAAAACGTCACCTCGAGTCCAGCGACAGGCCGCCCAGAGGACTCAAACGGATCGCAGGACTCATCGCCCCGCGCGGGACATGAACAGGACTCCTTAGAAAAAGTCAGCGCGAGCCAGGACCGTACTTCACACGAGCACGATAAGACGACGGGTGACTCACAAGAGCGTAGCAATGCCGCTTCTTCAGGTGACTCCCAAGAACAAGAGCAAAAACAACAAGAGCAAACAGCCCACGAAGACAACAAGCAAAAGGCAGAAAAACAAGCCTATAAGGTCAACGAAGGCCAGGACGCCGACAACGCGGTCCCGCAAGATAAGGCCGCGCCGGAGGAAGCCAAACAAAACGAACCCCTACAAAACGCAGCCCCGCAAGATGAGGTCCTCACCGAGCGTCAAGATGCCGGGTTGGCCCTGATGCAAACCACCCAGCTCAGTCAAGCGGCACAACCGATGCGTATCAGTAAACAAGACCTACGCCAAGTCTTAGCGCAAGCCGCCGATGCCGAGCAAACGCCTCAGGGGTACCTGCGCTTTATCAATGACAAGCTGGGGACATCATTCACCCTAGAAGAAGCGACCGCCTTTATTAAGAAAAAACTCGGCGAGGATGAATCCTCGCCCGAGGTGGTCGTCGATACCCCCCAAGTTGCCTTTGCGAAAAGCCAAGCCACGTTACAAACTGGCGCCCAGGTCGATGGGAGCGATGAGCAAACAAAAGACGCAGTGGCGGACTCAAAAACTCGCGTAGAGGGTGATGATCCAAATCTTGATGGCAAAGAAGACTCTGCCCACCCTCAAGAAAATAGAAAAGACAAGGAAGGCGGGTCGGCAAATGGGCTAGCCCATGGATCAGTGGGCGGTGCGTCTGCCGCGCCGATGGCCCGCGGCATCGCGGGCGTAGCCGGGCATGTTGCCTCAGGTCATGATTCCAGCGCGTCGCTTACGGCCATGCAAAGCAAGCCCATGAACGTGTCATCGCCAGTTGCCGATGATCCCAGCCAACCCGTGCAAATGGCCGACCTAACCATGGATATGGCCGACCCCCTCTTGCCCAGCAAGGCGGGCCTGCAGGTGCGTAAAGAGCAAAGCCAAGAGCTTTCCAAGAAATGGAAGCACGAAGCCGCCCAAGCCCAAGAGGGGAAGAAAAACCGTATTGCTGAAAAGGGCATCGACGGCAAAGCAGAGGGTAGAATAGAACATCAACAGCCCGCCCCCCTTCAGACCAAGAGTGAGGTCGCTTCACGTTGGCGGATGCGCGATGGTGACGGCACGTCTTTACGCCAAGGGGCCGTTGGCGAGTCTGCCTCATCGCCACAAAATCCACCCAGTGCCAGTCAAAACGCGCAACACCAAGGGTCCTCGATCATCAATCGCGCTGCCCCTTCCTATAAACCGGTGTTTCCTGGGGTGATCGGCGAGCAAATCGCAGCACGCATCAGACAAGCCCGGGTGGATGGCCAGCATCGTTTTATCATTCGCATGCAACCGCAAGAACTCGGCACGGTCGAGGTCGAGTTGGATTTGAATGCTGAGCGGGGTTACACCGCGCGCATTTCTGTCGCGCGACCTGAAACCCTTGAGTTTTTGCAAAAAGACTCTGCCTATCTAGAGCGCGCCTTGGCCGAGATGGGACTTAAGGCTGAAGGGGGTGGGTTAGAGTTCTCCTTACGCCAGCAAAATCAAGATCGTGCAGACACGTCTTCAAAGGCGTCCTTCCAAAACAACGAGCAAACTTCCAATCAGGAAGAGATAGAAAACACCATCGAAGAAACATCCTCCGAACAGGTCTGGATCGTACGACCGGATCGAGTGGATATCCACGTCTAAAGGAATAAAACCTAAAGGAATAAGACCATGTCATCAGTCAACGGTGTAACCAGCGCAAGCCAAAAAGCGGCGCATCAAGCAGCCCAGGCCGCAGCCAATGCGTCGTCCAAAAGCGAAACGCAAGAATCTCGTGAGCTTAATCAAAAAGAATATCAAAACTTTTTGAATCTCCTGATGGTGCAGATGCGCAACCAAGACCCGCTCTCGCCGATGAATACCGAGCAAATGACCCAGCAGCTGATCGGCTTTAACCAAGTCGAGCAATCTATCCGGCAAAATGAGCGCCTTGATCGCCTGATCGAACTGCAATCCCCGAGCGGGGTAACCCAGTACTTGGGCTATGTCGGCAAGATGGTCTCCGCCCAAGCGGATGGCTTCCAGCATGACGGTCATGTCCAAGACTTTAAGTACACCTTTGCGCGCAAAGACCTGACCGATCATAGATTACGGTTGATCGATTCGGCAGGCCGAGTATCCGAACAACCGCTGGGCGGTAAGCAATCTGACGTCATTCGCTGGAATGGTTTGGTCACGCGAATTGACGCAGAAACCAAACAATCGAAGACGGCACGCCTGCCTCTCGGCGCCTATACAATTGAAGTCGTCGGCCTTAATGCGGCAGGTAAAGAGGTCAAAGGCGCCGTCGAACTTAAGAGTCGCGTGACGGCCTTGAATTGGGATGGTAAAGACGCCTCCCTCATGCTTGGTAATGTCAGCGTGCCTTTTTCTGCCATAAAATCCATTGAGGATTTTGTGCCTGTCACGCATCCACCCATCAAGCAGACGGCGGCTGACGAGGCGGAGAGCAAGAAGACTGCCAGCAAATAGCCAGGGACGATCCTCAGGCGCGCATCATCGCGGCAAAACGCCTAAAGAGATCGCGGCTGTCGTGCGGCCCCGGACAGGCCTCGGGATGAAACTGCACGGCAAAGACCGGCGCATCGGCGTGTTGGAATCCCTCATTGGTGCCATCAAACAGGCTCTGGTGCGTTGCCACAAAAGCCTTGGGTAGATTTTCCGTATCTATCGTAAAGCCATGATTTTGGCTGGTGATTTCTACCCTCTTGTCATCCAGGCGTTGCACCGGGTGGTTAGCTCCGCGGTGGCCGAAAGGCATCTTACGGGTTTTTGCGCCCAAGGCTTGGGCGAGCAGCTGATACCCCAAACACACGCCAAAGACGGGCAGCTTACGATCCATCAGGGCCTGCAGCACCGGGGTGGTATAGCGAGCGACGGCGGCTGGGTCGCCCGGCCCGTTGGATAGAAAAATCCCGTCCGGTTGATGGGCGAGGATATCTTGCGCTGATGTGGTGGGCGGGACGACGGTAACCTGGCACTGGGCATCGACCAAACAGCGCAGAAGATTGCGTTTGATGCCAAAATCAAGGGCAACGACGTGGGGTTTGTCCGATGGGGCAATTTTGGGGTCCCTGTGCGGGGGATGCCAACGGGCCGCATCCCAGCTGGCCTCTTGCCAAGTGAAGGTTTTGGCGGTGCCGACAGCGCGAGCGAGATCGCGCCCCAAGAGGCCGGGCCACGCGCGCGCTTGATCCACCAAGCTGTCCGCATCGCGGATACCTTCGGGGGCAAAGGCGAGGCATCCTTTGCGAGCCCCTTCTTCGCGAATCTTGATGACCACGGCGCGGGTGTCGGCGCCGCTCATGGCGACGATGTTGTGGCGTTTAAGCCACCGGTCTAGGTCTTCGCTTGCGCGCCAATTGGAGTGTGCGCTACAGGTTGCGCGCATGATCGTCCCGCGTACGGCGGGCTTGGGGGCTTCTTCATCCTCCAGATTAACACCGACGTTGCCCATGTGGGGGCTTGCGAAGGTCACGATTTGCTCGGCGTAGGACAGATCCGAGAGAGACTCCTGATAGCCGGTCATGGCGGTGGTAAAGCACACCTCGCCTTGCACCTGGCCCGTTGCGCCAAAGCCATCACCGTAAAAGACCGTCCCATCATCGAGCGCGAGCGCCGCAGTAGGCAAAGGGAGCATCCGCAAAGACCTTTGGCAATCATTGAAAAAAACATGACCGGCATGTCATGTGCACATCCGGGCGATATTCTTTTAGCACGGTTGCGGGGCAAATCCTACTGCGCGTCTGTCTGATTGGGCTGGTTTGCCCCGCGTCTCATCCCTAAGCTGCCATAGGTCACCACCAGCATGGTGGCGTCGTCAGCCACGTCGTTGGCACTAGTCGTAAAGGCCAGGAGGCTGTCATTCACATGGGCGATTAATGCGCGGGGATCATGGATATCGCTCGCTTTGGTGACGCTCTCGATCAGCCGGTCAGTGCCAAACATAGCCTCATTCGCCGCCCTCGCTTCGGTGATGCCATCGGTATAGAAAAACAATCCTTGACCAGATTGTAGACGCACTGTCCACGAACGATAGATATAATCAGAGTCGAATCCCATGGCAAGTCCTCCTTGCTTGTTTATAAATGTTGGCGGCATAGAAACATCCAACAAGATGGGCGGCTCGTGACCTGCATCGCATAGCTCGATGATACCGGTGTTGGTATCTAAGATCCCGGCAACCAGGGTGACGAACATCTGGGAGGGATTGTTGGCGGTAAGGTACTGGTTGACTTGACTCATCATCTGCGCGAGCGGCTGGGATTTCCCTCCGGCCAGTGCCATATTCATCGCTGTGCGGGTGATCGCCATGAAAAAGGCTGAGGCAAATCCCTTATCAGAGACATCGCCGATCATAAAAAACAATCGCCCTTCATCCAAAAGCTGAAAATCATAGAAGTCACCGCCGACGGTTTTAGCAGGTTGCATGACCGCATGTAGATCAAAATCATCACGCTCGGGGAAAGCCGGAAATTGATGGGGAATAAAGTGCGCCTGAATCTGGCGCGCCAACTCGAGTTCTTGCTCGGCGCGGCGGCGCGCTGCATCGGTTGCGCTCAGATGCTTACGGGTGCGTTGAAAACTACGTAAAAAATGCGTGAGCCCGGCAAGATCGTCACCCTTTGTATGCGCCGATTCATTACTCGTTCGATCTAACCGGGTGAGCATCGCAAGAATCCGCCGTAGCGGTGATAGAAAACGACCCACAAGCCAGTCGAGAAGCGCAATCAGAACAATAAGAACAAAAATCAATAAAACATAAGATAGAAAACCGATCCGTCTATTGGTGTGTAGGTTTGTCGTCTCATCTAAGGTAAGCAACAAGGTGCCGCCTTCAATCGGCTCGACGATCACCAGATAATCGCGCTCGGCCGCTTGGGTCATAAAATGGCTTTTTGAGAAAGGCGCGTGAGTAAGCAACATCTGCCATAGATGAGGCGCGGAACTCGCACTCGTACCGGCTGGCACAACAACGGTCAGATCAAAGGTTTGGTTGCGAGCAAGGTCCACCAAATGTGGGGCAAGGGGTGCATAAAGGGCGATCACCCCATGGCGTGTCTGGGCAACCAGGGCGATGACAAGCTGCTGATCGGGTAGCTCGATGATTCCTTGCCAAAAGTCTTGTTGCGAGTCTTCCTCGTCCAGTTTATCGAGCAAACGCTGGCGCACTTGCGGGCGGGTTGCATCGGCTATGACAATACCCTCCCCTAAGCTTGCGATCATCTGAACGTAGGCCCGCGCCCCGGGTTGTGCATCGGCTGGGTCGGCCTGCTCTAACAGCGAGACGGCGGTCTGCCACCGCTCCATCGTCTCGCCCCACCAGACCTGCCAGGTCCCGATGAGCTGTTGGGCAATCTCATGATTGCGGCGGTTATCGGCGAAATCTGCGCGCAGGCGGCGGTCTATCTCAAAGCCGCTGACCGTTGCAAGAAGTACGCCGACCACCACGAGCACGATGCGGGTATGCAACCGGCGCGGTAAGGGCAAGGATAGAATCACAACAGGATCATCAACGGTAGCGATCTTGGCGCAACACCACCACTAAAAACACGGCCCCCGTAAGCAAGAGAACGCTACCAAAACCCATGGTCAGGTCTCCCGTTAAGCTCGCACTGACGGGCAGACCCAGCATAATCGCCCCCAGCCCGATCAGTCCGTCGGGTAGGAAACAACGGACGGGCATGGTGTTTTTGCCATCCTTGGTGTCGCCCTTCTTATCTTGCTTCTGTGCAGGGCGTCTTAAGGTGTCTGCCTTTGTGCGTGGCGCGTTCTCACCATAGGTCATCAGGGCAACGGCGAGAGCAAGCAAACCAAAGCCAAAGGGCGTAAGAGCTGGACTTGCAATAGGGATCAAGTCGCGAAGCCCCATGAAGAGTAAGAGCGTCCCAGCGAATAAGGTTGCCGTCAGGCGCACAGCGACAGCCCCGCGCGGGGTTGCTTCGTTGGTCAAGCAAACAAGAAGCAGGTAGACAATCACCAGCGATCCACCCCACAGGACTCCTAAATGGGGAAACAGCAACCAGCCGCCGACGGCAAGGGCCTGCAGCGCACGGAGCTCCATCTTCGGGGGCGAGTGAGCGCGCGTCGTGGTGAGGGGAGATAACCATGCACACGCCGTGGCGGCGAGAAAACAAAGGCCGTTGATCAGGGCGAGTATATCGCCCCAGCCCGCTAGGAGCAAAGCCTGGGCGAAGGCCATGCCCGTGAGCAGGCCGCTGATCGATCCGCAGATCATGAAGCCCGGACGATAACGATGATAGATCAATAACACAGCCATCAGCCCGACCAGGCTGAGGGTGCGCACCGCCAGTACCGTGGTCAAGGTGGGGGAAACCAGCATCAAAGGTGTGATGAGTGCGACCATCGCGATCACAGCGGCGGCCAGACGCGGGGTTGGCCGCGTCGGCAGGGCGTGCGCCAAAATAGGCGCAGCCAGAGCGGCTAACAGCAAGGGTAGACCGAGCAGCAATCCTGTTGCTGCCGAGGCTGATAGTCCCGGGATCATAAGTTCGGGAACGCGCGCCAGAACGATCATCCGCACCATCCCGTCGCCTGCCATGGCTGCAAACAGGACGAGGCTTGGGCTACTGGCCAGTGTAAGGGGTGGGGGGGGACTCTTGGCGAGCCCCCGGGTACGATCAGGTGCGAGTGAGGCCGGGGCAAACCGCCAGGAGGATAAGGCGCGCCGTTGCCAATGATCGAAGGCAACGACGGATGCCCGGCTTAAGGATCGGGTGGTGATCTGGCCGCGCGCTTCGCGGGCGATATCGCAAAAGGACTGGTAGCGACGGTTGAGGTGTTGGCAGCGGCCTAACAAATCCGAGAGAATCCGAGCAAGGGGGCCGTAGACCTGCGGGCGTCCCATGAGTTGGGGTGGGGTGCTGGTATCGACGCGCCAATCCAGTTGTCGGTTTGTGATCCGTTGGCTAAGGTCCTCCAGCAGCGTTAAGGGGCGATCTACGCTACGCCTTAAAAGGCTACGACTGGCCGCATGGGCGGTTACCAAGCCTGCAAAACCGGTAAAGATCAAGACCTTGCCAGGTACGCCCAAGAGGACAAAGACGCTGCTTAGCAGCACCATCGTCACCGTCGTCAACGCGAGCAACATCAAGGGCAGGCGACGTACTAGGATAGCCATGGCTGAGCCTCCACCTTCGCCTCACAGGCGGTGATTTCCTGCTCGCAGGCCACCAAGGTTTGTAGGGAACGTGCGGTTGTTTGCTGGTCGATGGTGGCAAGGCCCTGCCGCAGAGAGCGCCGCACAAGCCACCAGGCAATAAGCCCAGCGATGAAGGCGATGAGCCCGCCGATCAGCACGGCTCCCGTCGCTGAGGGGAGGAATACCGCGGCAACCAGCGCTTGTCCGAACAGCACGGCGGCGACGATCACGCCAATCTGCCGGTCCGTGTGAACGATGCGCCAGGCCTGAACGTGGGCAGTATAGGTTAAGATTCTGGTGGACGGATCGCGCATAATTGAGGTATGTATACTATTTATTAGTGTATATTATACATAAATATAAACGTTTTAGTAATTATCTCTTTATTCTCACGATCCCCAAGCCTTCCCACGGTTTCGTTGTGACTCAGCTCAGCCTTTCTTTACGTCGTGAACTCAGCGAAGTGAGCCGCCTGTGTGATACCCTTGCGGCGCACGGCGAGGCGCATCGATGGTCACAGGACGCTATTCATGATTTGATGCTGTCGCTGGATGAGTTGGTGAGCAATGCGATTAACCACGGCAACGGCCAGGGGCACGTACAAGTCGAGGTCCAGTCTATGGGCGATTATGTGCAGGCTGTCATTAAAGACCAGGGCAGCCCCTTTGATCCGCGCGAGGTTCCCACACCAGACCTCACGGCATCGCTGGAAGATCGTCCCATCGGCGGGCTGGGGGTGTTTCTGGCGCACCGGTTGATGGATCATTTTCACTATGACTACCGAGAAGGGATCAATCACATCACCCTGCGCAAGGCTCATGGGGATCGTGAGGGGAGCCGTGCTGGGGTCGTGGCAGCGGCGAAACCAGCGGACATTGTCCTTGCTCACTGGCAGGATCGCCATTGGTTGGTCGCCGGCGTGGGGTATCTAGGTCGTTTGCTGCAAGAGGGTTTGATCGATGATCTGGTTTACGAGATCGTGGACTGTCGCCAGCAGGGGGAGATTTTTGAGCTCATCCGCACGTTAGAGCCGGATGAGGAGCTTGCCGCGCAAGAGCCGTGGCAGATTCATCCTCGCTTGGCGCAAACGATCCAGGTCCGGGCGCGGCGACGCAACGCTGCCGAGCTGTTTGCGACCAAGTAAAGACGCGACGCGCAGGCAACGCACGTAGCAGCGTGCTCTGCTGTGCTCGGGTGATGGCCTTTGCGGTGATGGTCTTTGCGATTCTTGTCATCACGGTCGCCCTTGTCTATCGTTGCGGACGTAGGTTAAGTCATTTCCCGTGATCGTTTGCTCATGACTCTTGTCCAGACTTTGTTGCCCTTGTGGGCATTTATCGTTGTGGTGGTGGCAACCCCAGGGCCGGCAAACATGCTCGCCATGGCGGTTGGTGCGCGGGTCGGGTTCTGGCGGTTTCAACGCTTTAATGCGGGTTTGATTGTAGGCAAGATTCTCCTGAACCTCGCTATGGCGTTGGGGATGCTCACGGTGCTTTATGACCGGCCAACCCTTGCGCTCATCTTTAAGTTTGCCAGTGCGGGGTACATGATTTATCTGGCTGTAAGGGGTTGGTCAGCCGTGCCTGATCCGTCCGATGGGTCGGTCGGTCCTGTGAGTTTTGGTGCCGGCTTGTTGGTGCATCCGCTCAATCCCAAAGCGTGGGTCATGTCAGTGCTGGCCTTTACGGATTATGGACCCACTTTGGGGGCAGATTCGGGAACGCCGGCTTTCCAGGCGGGGATCATCATCACGAGTTTTGTCCTCGCTCAGCTGATCTTTCACAGTGGCTGGTGTTTGGCGGGGGTGGCGTTGGCACGGGCGGTGCCTGCGAGCCTGTGGCTCCATCGGGGGCTGACGATTGTGACCGTTGTGGTCATCCTCATCGTTTTGGCTGTCTAATGAGGCTCTCAACGCGTGCTGATCTTGGCATGGGCCTTGCGTGAAGAGGCATGCTCGGGTCATAATTCGCTTACAACCTTTGATGAGAGCCTTGGCTCAAGGCTCCTGTTTAAGCGCAGAGCGGTGGTGATCTCACTGCCCTTTGCCAGACGTAAGAAACCCTCATGGCGGATCGCTCGCTTGAAAAGACCTTGAACCTGGAGAGCCATCAAGAGATGAGCGGGGCGGAGATTGTCTTGCAAGCCCTCATAGACCAGGGTGTGGAGGTGATCTTTGGCTACCCCGGTGGGGCCGTGTTGCCAGTTTATGACGCACTGTTTAAGCAAAACACCTTGCGTCATATTCTCGTGCGCCACGAGCAAGGCGCCGTTCATGCTGCTGAAGGCTATGCCCGCGCGACTGGCAAGGTCGGTTGCGTCTTGGTCACCTCAGGGCCTGGGGCGACCAATGCGGTTACAGGCCTCACTGATGCGATGATGGACAGTGTGCCGATTGTTTGCCTGACAGGCCAGGTGCCGACCCACATGATCGGCACTGACGCTTTTCAAGAATGTGACACCTCTGGCGTGACTCGGCCTTGCACCAAGCATAACTACTTGGTCAAGGACGTGAATGATCTATCCCGGGTTGTCCATGAGGCCTTTAATGTGGCGCGGACGGGCCGGCCTGGCCCGGTGGTCGTCGATCTGCCTAAAGATGTTCAATTCGCCACCGCGCCGTACGAGCGCTTTACCGATATTCTGCCGCGCGCCTATGCTCCGGTTCTTAGGGCTGAGGATGAGACGATCAAGACCGTGGTGGAAGCCCTCGAGACCGCTCGTAAGCCGATTTTCTATACCGGCGGCGGGGTCATTAACTCGGGCGATCACGCCGCCGGGCTTTTGACCGACTTGGTGCATAAAACCAACTTTCCGTGCACCAATACCCTGATGGGACTCGGCGGTTTGCCTGCTTCCAGTCCGAACTTTTTGGGTATGCTGGGGATGCATGGCACCTATGAAGCCAACTTGTCTATGTATCACTGCGATCTGATGATCTGTGTCGGGGCACGGTTCGATGATCGGGTTACAGGCAAAGTCTCGGAGTTCTCGCCCGGCTCGCGCAAGATCCATATCGATATTGACCCCAGTTCGATCAACAAAAATATCCAAGTGGATATCCCCGTTGTCGGTGATTGTGGGACGGTGCTAGGGCAAATCCTTAGCTTGTGGGAGTCCCGTGGATGTAAGACGAATAAAAAGGCGGTGGGCGATTGGTGGCAGACCATCGATAGCTGGCGTGCCAAGCAAAGTTTGGCATTTCATCAATCGAAAAAATCTGATGCGCTTATCCGTCCGCAGCATGCAATCAAACACTTGGCTGATCGACTAGCGAGGCAGAAAAAAGATTTCTATATCACCACCGAAGTTGGTCAGCACCAGATGTGGGCAGCGCAGTATATTCCCTTTGAGGAGCCGCGGCGGTGGATGACCTCAGGCGGGCTCGGCACCATGGGTTATGGGTTGCCGGCGGCGGTAGGGGTGCAGATTGCTTATCCCGATGCGGCGGTGATCGATGTCTCGGGCGAGGCCTCGTTTTTGATGAATGTTCAAGAGCTTGGTACTGCGGTGCAGCATCGTCTGCCCATCAAGGTTTTTATCATCAACAACCAATGGATGGGTATGGTGCGCCAATGGCAACAGCTCCTTCATGGTGAGCGCTACTCGCAAAGCTACAGCGATTCCCTGCCAGATTTTGTCGCGCTCGCCAAGGCCTTTGGGGCTTGCGGTTTGCGTGCCCATAACTATGGTGAGCTCGATAGCCTCATCACGGCAATGTTGGAAGAGCCTGGTCCTGTGGTGGCCGATATCCAGGTTGTGCGCGATGAAAACTGTTTTCCGATGATTCCATCAGGCCGGGCGCACAACGAAATGATGCTCAGCATGGGCGATCATGAGAAAAAACAAACACGTGAAGGTCGGATTATGGTCTAGTGATCATGATTTCTATCTTTATTTTTCTATCTATCACGAACTGATATATCACCAAGGGGGAGGTTATGGCAAACGTAGAACTCAGCAAAGTTTGTAAATCATTCGGCTCGGTCGACGTCATCAAGGGCGTCGATCTCTCTGTGCAAGACCGCGAATTCGTGGTCTTTGTTGGTCCTTCCGGTTGCGGGAAATCGACGTTGTTGCGTTTGATTGCAGGGCTGGAAGAAACGACCAGCGGTGATCTGATGATCGATGGCGAGCGCATGAACGATGTGCCCCCCGCCAAGCGCGGCATCGCCATGGTCTTCCAGTCCTATGCTTTGTATCCGCATATGACGGTCTATCAAAATATGGCCTTCGGGCTCAAGCTCGCCCGGCACAGCAAACAAGACATCGATCAAAAAGTCCGCGATGCCGCCAAGGTCCTACAACTAGAGCCCCTGTTGGAACGAAAACCCAAGGAACTGTCCGGCGGCCAACGGCAGCGGGTGGCCATTGGTCGGGCCATCGTACGTAATCCCAAGGTCTTTTTGTTTGATGAACCGCTCTCCAACCTGGATGCGGCCTTGCGTGTGCAAATGCGCATTGAGATCACGCGCTTGCACCGGGAACTGGACGCAACCATGATATACGTCACCCACGATCAGGTGGAAGCCATGACCTTAGCGGATAAAATCTGTGTGCTTAACGGCGGTCTGGTGGAGCAATTTGGCACCCCATTGGAGCTTTATCACCATCCACGGAATCAGTTTGTTGCCGGGTTTATCGGCTCACCGAAGATGAACTTTGTGCCGGTGGATGTGAAAAGTGCCGACGCCAAAGGTCTGGAGGTCACCCTGCCGGGCGATACCAACCTGACCGTGCCGGTGGACGGAAGCCGCGTGAAAGCAGGCGATAAACTCGCTTTGGGTTTTCGTCCTGAGCACACGCGCCCGGACCCGAAAAAAGGCCAACTCTCCGGCGAGGTCTATGTGGTCGAGCGCCTGGGGGGCGAGACCTATGCCTATGTCAAGATTCCCGGGGCGGACATGCTCACGGTGCACACCGATGGCGAGAGCCGCCTGGGGGTGGGCGATACCATCACCATCGAACTCAGCCCCAATCAGTGCCATCTGTTTGAGCGAGAGTCGGGTCTCGCGCTGGCGCAGCTGGCGCGCAACCCGCTCGCGGACATTGGCCGTAAGGTGCCCGCCTAAGGCGGGCACCCCTTGAGACGCTTTTGTCTCGCGTTTTAGGTGCCCTATCAGGCGGAGACTTCGACCTCAGCTGTAAGCCGTTCAGGCGGCGCGATGTCGTTAATCGCATAGCCACGCCCCCAGACGGTTTGGATATATTCCTCATCTCCCAAGGCGTGGCGCAGTTTCTTGCGTAGTTTGCAGATAAAGACGTCGATGATCTTCATCTCAGGTTCGTCCATGCCGCCATAAAGATGATTTAAGAATGTCTCTTTGGTGAGGGTGCTTCCCTTACGCCGCGCCAGAAGTTCCAGCACACTGTATTCCTTACCTGTTAGTGGCAAGATGCGCCCATCCACGAGGGCCGTCTTATTTTCGGTATCCACCGTCAAGCGGCCGATTTCGATACGGTTTTGACTATGTCCTTGAGCACGGCGAACCAACGCGCGGATACGCGCCACGAGCTCGTCCTTAGCAAAGGGCTTGGTGACGTAATCATCCGCCCCAACCCCGAGACTGCGCACCTTTGAGTCCACCTCAATCAAGCCTGAGAGAATCAACACCGGGGTATCGATTCGTGCACGGCGCAAACTGGTAAGCACGCTGTAGCCGTCCATATCCGGCAAATCAAGATCCAACACAATCAGATCATAGGGATAGAGCTTACACAGCTCCAATCCGTCTTCGCCAAACTCGGCAACCTCAGAGAAAAAGCCTTCGTTACGAAGGACAGCATTGATCGCTGTAGCGGTGGCATGGTCATCTTCGATAATGAGAACGCGCATGGGACTCCTCCTTATTATTTTTGTTTGTTGCTTTGCTTTTTTGGTAGGTCAAAACTTAACTATAGTTAATAAGTGTAAAAAAATCAACTACATATTAAAAAACGATAGTATGACGCAAAAAAGCCCAAACAAGGGGGCAATCCGCCTCATTCATGATAAGCCCCATCACCATGTCACAGCCCAGAGCATGAGAAACGAATAAAAAAAGAACAAAATGTGTATTTTTTCTTGATTTCCTTTTTTTAAGAGGGTATTTATAGGACAAAGCACGCCATTTATAGCGTATATAGCGTATAGGGAGCATGATCCTTAAGCAAAAACCCCGCCCAAGTAAAGAAAACCCTTAGGCGCAAAGCCTGGGGAACACATCATGGGCAAGGTCAACGGCTTGGGGTAACTTGATAAAGGAGAACAATCATGGTGGAACTCAAAGTTGTGAACGAGAGCATCGAAACCAAAACCAATAACAAGACAGAAAGCACAATGGATAAAGAGAAAGAAAAAGCCCTAGACGCCGCTGTGGCACAGATCGAACGCGCCTTTGGTAAGGGGTCGGTTATGAAACTAGGGGCTGATACCCTGGTGGAAACCGAAGCTATTTCCACGGGCTCTTTGGGATTGGATATCGCCCTTGGCATCGGTGGTTTGCCTCGTGGGCGCGTGGTGGAAATTTATGGTCCCGAAAGCTCGGGCAAGACCACCCTGGCCTTGCAGGTCGTCGCCGAAGCTCAGCGCAAGGGCGGTACTTGCGCTTTTGTGGATGCTGAGCACGCGCTGGACCCTGAATATGCTGGCAAACTTGGCGTGAATATCGATGACTTACTGCTCTCACAGCCAGATGCAGGCGAGCAAGCCTTGGAAATCACTGACACTCTCGTGCGCTCCGGTGCGCTGGATGTCATCGTCGTGGACAGTGTGGCTGCCTTGGTCCCCCGCGCCGAATTAGAAGGAGAGATGGGTGATACCCACGTCGGCTTGCAAGCCCGTTTGATGAGCCAAGCCCTGCGCAAGCTCACGTCGACGATTTCCCGTTCTAACTGCCTGGTGATCTTCATCAATCAGATCCGCCTGAAGATCGGTGTCATGTTTGGTTCGCCCGAAACGACGGCAGGCGGTAATGCACTCAAGTTCTATTCCTCGGTGCGGCTGGATATTCGGCGAATCGGTACAATTAAAAAGCGCGACGTGCCGGTTGGCAATCAAACTCGCGTCAAGGTCGTGAAGAACAAAATGGCGCCACCCTTCCGCACGGTGGAGTTCGATATTATCTACGGCCAGGGAATCTCCAAAACCGGCGAGCTTATCGATCTCGGCGTGCAGGCTGGGGTCATCGATAAATCCGGGGCCTGGCTGTCCTATGGCGATCAACGAATCGGCCAAGGGCGTGATAATGCCAAGCAATATATCGAAGAAAACCCCGATTTTGCGCGTAAGCTAGAGCGACAGATTCTCACCAATTCCGGCATGGTGTCCGAACGGATGCTACGTGGTCGGCTCGGTGAGGATGCCGATCTGGAGTTGGACAAACAAGACGCGGCGCAGGCGGCAGCGGTAACGCCGCCAGCGACAGAAAAAGCCGCCGCACGTAAATCCTAACCCTCAGAATGAAACCCATAGATCAAACATAGAGAGCCTGTGCCGGGGGGCGCATGCGGGGCGGCACATTGTGCCGCCCCGCGCCTATATAACCCCTAGACCGAGGTAAGCTAGGTCGATCTACGGATAACCCGCAGATGAGTAAGCGGCGCGGGGGCATTCCCTTCGCCCGCCTGATGGGCCAAAAGTCGGTTGAGCCCTGTAAGCAATTGCGGGGCTTCGTGCATGAGCGGCAAAATCACCCCCGGGGACGCCCTTACGATCAGGGTCGCCTTGGCCTCGTCGTCTTTCCGCTTGGTCTCCTTTATCCTGTTTTCGGACACGGAGTGGGGTGCATTCATCATAAGCCGCGCCGTTTTGGGTGCCTGCACAGAGATCACCTGACTTTCTCCCTCATAAGGTGTGCCTGCGCTAATCTGATCCCATAATTCCTTAAGTTGTTCGATATCATAGTCCATACCGCCAGGCAGGCTGTCGATGATCGAACCAATCGACAGGGTCTTACCAAAGCGGCGGGAGGAACGTGGATTCTTAGTCTTATTAGCCATGGGGTCGGTGAGGGATCGGTTATGCGGTACGTTGTGAGGTAGGTGGGACGCGTATTGTGGTGTCATCAGTTGCTTTTATGGGCTTTTTTCTCGAGAATACGAATCTTAAGTATGACTCTTTAGATACGAATTTTTGGCGAAAAAACCAACGAAAAAACCTTTACTTACTATATCTGTGTTCGCGATTCGTGTCGCAGATCAAAATATCTCAATAGAAAAGGAACCCAACGATGGCTCAAGAGCTGGTCGGTAAACCGATTGCCACCGCCATGCGGGAAGAGATCCTGCATCAAAGTCGAGCTTATCAGCAGCGTGGCATCAATCCAAAGATCGCCGTTATATCCGTGGGTCATGACGCGGCCGCGCGGGCTTACGTCGCTAGTCTCAAGCGCGTGGCTGAAAAGTTAGAAATCACCTTTGCCGATGTACACCTTGACCCTGATACGGCCAAAGTTCACAAACGGGTCGCTGCATTGGCGGCGGATGAGCATGTCCATGGCATCATCCTCGCTTTGCCTTTCGCTAAGACCATTGACGCGGCGGCGGTGTATGCGCAGGTGCCAACAGATAAAGACATAGACGGGCTCGGTGCCGGGCAATTTGGCCGTCTTAGTGCAGGGGAGGAGGAGGGCGTCCTTGCGCCGGCCACGCCGCAGGCTTGTCTTGCGTTGGTGGAACCGATCATGTCCCTTAAGGGCGCCGATACGGTCATCCTTGGTCGGG
Organism: Pseudomonadota bacterium; assembly: GCA_039028835.1. Lineage (GTDB taxonomy): Bacteria > Pseudomonadota > Alphaproteobacteria > JBCCHK01 > JBCCHK01 > JBCCHK01. The sequence continues at coordinate 70,085 of JBCCHK010000005.1, read as the reverse complement.
GCAAGACGGTCGGTCGCGGCCTTGCCGCCATGCTACTCAATCGTCATGCCACTGTGAGCGTCTGTCATAGCGCGACCAAAAATCTCGCCGACGTCACCCGTCGAGCGGACGTAATTTTTTCCGCCGCTGGCAACCCTGGGCTATTAACGCGCGATCATGTTCGAGCAGGGCAGATTGTCATTGATGCCGGGGTCAGCATCGTAGATGGTGCGTTGTGCGGAGATGCGGATTTTCCGGCGGTCGCAGAAGTCGTCTCGGCCATTACCCCATCACCAGGCGGGGTTGGCCCCGTTACCATGGCCTTTGTTTTTGCCAACCTCATGAAAGCCGTTCAGATTGGGGCAGAGTCATGACGAGTCTCTTTGGCCAATCCTTGGACGACTTTATCAAAAACGTTGGGGCGACTGACCCTACCCCAGGCGGCGGTAGCGTGGCCGCGATTACGGGCGCGCTCGGGTGCGGGCTCGTGCTCATGGCGGCACGAATCAGTGCCCGCAAACAGGCCAATCCTGCTTTATCTGAGGCCATTGAAAGCCTTGAAAAGATATCCGGCGATCTTAAGACCCTAGCCCAGGAGGATACCGAAGTCTTTGGGGTCTATATGGACGTGCTAGGTCTGCCCAAAGACACCGCGCAAGACAAAAAGCAACGCCAAAGCGCCCTTGCCGCCGCGCGCGAGCAGGCGACCGAAAGCCCCCTTAAGGCCGCCCGCACGATGCTCGCTGGTTTACACGTGTCGCTTGGGGTCTGCCAGCACGCCCAGTCTCACGTGGTCAGCGACGCTTTAGCAGGGACACACCTGTTGTATGCATCGATCACCGCGACGCTCTATAACGTTGATATCAATACCGTGGGACAAGATCAGGTCGCAGATCCCTACCGTAGGGCGCGGCAAGAGATCGCCGCACAGGCGGGGGACCTGATCGCAGACGTGCCCGCAAAGTTATAGTTCGTGCGCATTGTTCCGGTCATTTTGTGTGGCGGTTTTGGCACCCGTTTGTGGCCTCTATCCACGCCCGAACGACCCAAACCATTCTTACCTTTGATTGATCCGGACAAGAGTCTGCTCGCGCAAACCCTGCGGCGTATTGGCTGGTACCCAGACGCGATATCGCCCATGGTTGTGTGTGGCGCGCTTCATCACCAGCAAGTACGTAGCCACCTGCGCGAGGCGGGATGGGACGCGAGTCCGATTCTCATCGAGTCCTCGGGCAAGAATACCGCCCCGGCGATTCTCGCCGCCGTTCACTGGCTTGCGCAAAAGTATGAGGACGACGGGCTTATCATTGTGATGCCGGCGGATCATATCATCACGGGCAAGCAGGCTTTCTTAGCGGCATTGGATCAGGCAGTTGGCCTGGCCGCACAGGACAAAATCGTAACCTTTGGCTGTTTGCCCACTGTCCCGCGGACCGAGTTTGGCTATATCGTACCGACTGCGCCGGGGCTTGCGGGAGATGTCAGGCGCTTTGTTGAAAAGCCTGATGAGGCCGGTGCGCGCACCTTAATTGCCGAGGGTGCCCTTTATAACAGCGGGATTTTTCTGTTTTCGATCCGCACCATGCTTACCCAAGCGCAGAGGCTTGCCTCGACTCTGGTCACGCAAACAAAGCGCGCCACCCAAAAGGCGGCACAAGAGTTCACCCATGCCACGTGCGATGTTTTTCTTGCACCGTGGCCCGACGTGCAAGCCGCGCCCATCGATAAAGTGGTGATGGAAAAAAGCGATCGGATGGCTGTGGTGCCAGCGAACATGGGCTGGGATGATGTGGGGTCTTTTTTAGCCCTTTGGCGGCACGGGGTGCGCGATAAACAAGGCAACGTAATCCGCGGCGCAGATATAGAACTTGCGCGCGTGACAAACAGCCTTATCATAGCAGATAAGCCGATCCGTCTTGTGGATATGGATGGTATGGTGGTGATCGACACAGAAATAGGCCAACTTACCCAACCCCTTAATAATCCAGCTAGCAGCCCTACTTAAACCCTTTGGATTCAACGCAACGGATCGATACCATGAGCCTGATTGACGTATATGCCCGGGCCGATCTGATGTTTGAGCGCGGCGAGGGCGTTTATCTCTATGATACCAAAGGGCGGCGGTATTTGGACTTCACCGCTGGGGTGGCGGTGTTATCCTTGGGCCATTGTCATCCGGTGTTGATCGAGACCCTGACCAACCAAGCCGGTAAGCTGTGGCATGTTTCCAATCTTTTTCGTATTGCCGAACAAGAAAGAGTTGCTGCACTTTTATGCGCTCATACTTTTGCTGATGCAGCGTTTTTCTGTAATTCTGGCGGGGAAGCGTGGGAGACGGCAATCAAGATGATTCGCCGCTATCATGACCGCCAGGGTCACAAAAAACGGTGGCGGGTCATTACCTTTGAAGGGGCCTTTCATGGCCGGAGCTTGACGGCGATTGCCGCGGCGGGGCCGGGGCCGATGCTCGATGGGTTTGGCCCTGTCTCAAAAGGTTTTGATCTGGTTCCGGTGGATAATTTTAACCGTCTTCGTTCGGCGATTACCGATGAGACGGCGGCCATTTGTTTAGAACCGGTGCAAGGCGAGGGGGGCATTTATCCTTTTGCCGACAAACAACTGGTGGAGATTCGGCGGATCTGTGATGAGTTTGATCTGCTGCTGTTGGTCGATGAAATTCAAGCGGGAATCGGACGGACCGGCCGGGTGTTGGCTCACGAATGGGCTGAGATTACCCCGGATATTGCCTGCCTGGCGAAGGGCTTGGGCGGCGGTTTTCCGGTCGGGGCGACCATTGCACGCAAGCATGTGGCCGAGGCGATGATACCAGGCTCACATGGCTCTACCTTTGGCGGTAATCCCCTGGCGATGGCGATAGCCGCCAAAATCTTAGAGATCATTACTGAGCCCGATTTTCTATCTCATGTGCAGAAAACCGGTGCATTTCTTAAGGAACAGTTGATTGAGGTTCAACAACAATACCCGCAAGTCATTACCCAAGTACGGGGGCATGGCTTGATGATCGGTCTTGTCGTGACGTGCCCGCCTGGCGAATTGGTGAGCGCCCTGCGCGAAGAGGGCCTGCTGACCGTGCCTGCTCGCCGCGAGACTGTGCGTTTTCTACCCCCTTTGATCGTCGATGAAGCGGCCTGTGCGGCGGCCTGTGATACTCTGAAAAAGGTTTTGGCCAAGCGTGCCGAGATAGAAAAAGAGACTCATTCATGACCCCCCGTCATTTTATCAGTCTTGACCAAGTTCACCCAGATGATCTTCAGCTCATACTCAATCTTGCAGCAGGCTTTGAGGGTTCAACCACCCTGCAGCCGCTTACAGGCAAAATGATCGTGTTTTTTACTCAGGCTCCCACGACTCGCACACGCCTATCCTTTGCTGCGGCGGCAACACGCTTGGGCGCGCAGATTGTCAGCTTTGCTGAGTCCGAGTCACAAATCTCGCGAGGCGAGTCTTTGATCGATAGTGCTCGCGTTATCGCAGGCTACGCCGATGCTATCGTCATGCGTTGGCGTGACCATGCGGCTTTGTGCGCCTTCGCGAATGCGAGCCATGTGCCGGTCATCAACGGCCTCACTCCTGAGGGGCACCCGACTCAGTTGATGGCGGACATCAAGACTCTGATCGATCACTGGGCGGATGTGCGTGGCCAATCCGTAGCCTTCGTTGGTGATGGTAGTTGTAATATGGTGAGTTCTTGGATTCATGCTGCGGTGGCTTTTGGTTTTGAGTTACACATCGCCAGCCCGCCAGCCTACCAACCAGTCCCTGAAGTCCTTGCCTGGGCAAAGTCTAAGGGACATGAGATTATCGTCAGCGATGACCCCAGTAAGGCTTGTACTGGCGCGCGCGCTATTGTGACCGATACTTGGGTGTCGATTGGCGATCAAGATGTGGACGCGCGCCGCAGAGCCCTAGCTCCTTTCCAGGTCAATGAGGCTCTTATGGCCCGCGCCGCAAAGGATGCGATTTTTCTACACTGTCTTCCTGCCCATCGCGGTGAAGAGGTCACCGACGACGTGATCGACTCACCGGCGTCTGTAGTGTGGCAGGAGGCAAAAAACCGCATCTACGTGAACTGCGGGATTTTAGTCTACGCCTTGTGCGATAGCCCGCACGAGATCCTCGCCCAGCTCTAGCTGTTGCTTGGTGCGCCCTGCTTGCTATAAATCCTGCGGGGTATCGACATCGCGTAAAATACCTGGATCCTCAACCTCCAGCAAAAGCGCGTGATCGCTATCGACAAGTGCGCGCAGCAGGTTGCGCGCACCGACATCGCCGCGTAAAGCGTGAAGTGAGGGCGCGAGGTCTTGCGCAAAAAATACCGGATGGCCAAACTGTTGTTCGAAAACCGGGATGAGCACTCGATGGCGTGTGAGGTCACGCGCCTGCCAGGCGCACTTAAGTGTGCGTACGGTCGTGGATTGCAACCACGGAAGATCACCTGGGCATATAGAAAAATCTCCAGTAACCGAGTGCATGCCTGCCCGAATCGAAGTGGCCATACCTTCGCGGTAGTCGGCGTTATAAATAAAATGTACAGGCATTTTCGCAAGGCAAGATTCTATTTGCTCGTGCCCATAACCAGTAATGACAGTGATATCTTCAAAGCCAGCCTGGATAAAAGCGCAGGTCGTGCGCTCGATGATCGTCATGCCTTTTTGACGTAAGAGAAGTTTGTGATCCCGTCCCATTCGGCGCGAGAGTCCCGCCGCGAGAATCAATGCTATGGGTGTCTTAGGCAAGGAGACCTCCGACCCCAAGGCGGTCGATGCTGGCATTATCGACCGGTAAACCGGTTAGATAGCGTCGTAGCGCCCAATCATAACCATTATAGACTTTAGACCTGGCGCATCCTGGCAAAATCAACACATCGCAGGATTTATAGCGGGCAAATACAATGAGGTTACCCGGGTCCATCGGCATACCGCAACGGAGAATCGTTCCCCCGGCGGCCACCACTCCGGCAGGTGCGTCATCGGCCTCGTCGGTGGTGGCTGAAGCGGTAATCAATAGTAAAAGATCGATCGCAGGCATCGTCTGGATCGCCGCGGCAATCTGCTCATAGGTGTGAGGACATGTTTGACTGAACAGCAGATCGTTGTTCAGGGCCGTAAGGCGGGCGCGTGTCATCGCTTCAGTACGCGGGATAAGGGTCTCTTTGGTGATCGGTAAGGTCGTTTGCAACAACCCAACGCAGCGAGTGCGTAGCGGCGCAAGTCGTATCACCGCACCCTTTTCTATTACGGCGTCGACCCGTGCGCGGGGTAGGGCAAAGGGAATGACTTTGATTGTCGCGATCTTTTGGTTTTGCCGCACCAAGGCCTCTTGCGGGCAGGTAGCAACCGCAAGGCCGGGGCAGGTTTGATGGATGGTGAGCAGTTTTTCATCGTCAGCCCATAGCAAGCCATCGCCCGTAGTGCTTAAAAAGGCACGCCCGAGAGCAACATCACCGACGATGATTCCCTCACCAGCCATGGCCTTAGCAACACGTCTTGCGGCGATATCTTCAAACTCATCCTCAGGGTCTAATCGGGCAACGGTGACCTCATCGATGCCCGCGTCCTGCAGGCGCTGAATATCCTCACTGTTTAGCCGATGCCCCTTGCGATAGGTCTTGCCGTCACAGACCAGGCGATGGGCAAGCAAGCCGTCGGTCGCGTGGGCGAGAGGGACGGCCCCGAACTTCATCGGGCAGTCCCGATGGGTCCCTCAGCGCGGCCATGAACGAACTGTGCCACGTAGGGATTCTCGCAGTCATCGAGCTGATCGGGAGTGCCAGTCCATATAATCTGTCCTTGATAGAGCATGGCCACCGTATCGGCGATGCGGCGCACACTAGCCATATCATGGGTGATAGAAATAGCCGTGGCCCCCAATTCGCGCACACATTTGACGATCAGATTGTTGATCTTCGCGGCGGTAATCGGATCAAGACCCGTCGTTGGCTCGTCAAAAAGAATGATAGACGGGCGAAAAGCAATGGCACGGGCGAGAGCCACGCGCTTTTGCATCCCGCCCGAGAGTGACGCAGGATAGAGATCAACGACGTCAGCGGCAAGATTAACCTCAGTCAAACGCTCGATGGCTATTTCGCGCGCCTGGCGGCGGTTGACCGTTCCTCGCGCTAAGAGCCCAAAGCACACGTTATGCCAGACGGGCAGGCTATCGAACAACGCGCCAGCCTGAAACAGCATGCCAATCTTGCTGATCGCTTTGGTATGATCGTCTTTATTCAAGGTAAGAAAATCTTGGCCATCGACGATGATTTGGCCGCGCTCGGGGAGAACGATTCCCAAAAGGCATTTGAGTAGCACGGATTTCCCTGAACCCGAGCCGCCAATCACCACCAAAGACTTCCCTGTCTGCACCGTCAGATCAAGCCCGTGCAGAACGCGCTTATCGCCGAAACTTTTATGCACATCCTTAAACTCAATCATGGGGAAATGCCAAAAAACAAAGCGGTAAGGAGATAGTTAAAACATAGAATAAGCACACTAGCGGACACCACCGCGTTGGTGGTCGCGCGCCCCACCCCTTGTGCTCCACCCCGTGAGCGATAGCCGTGATAGCACCCCATCAATACCACAATAAAACCAAAGAGCGCGGCCTTAATCAGGCCTGAGATCACATCAAACGCTTCTAAATAATCAAAGGTCTGGATGATATAAGAGGCCGCATTGAAATCCAGGTAATAAACGCCGACCAAAAATCCACCAAACACGCCGATGACATCGGCAACCAACACCAAAATCGGTAAGGTTAGAATCCCGGCGATGATCCGCGGGGTAATCAGATAATGAAATGGATCAGTCGATAGAGTCGTGAGGGCGTCGATTTGCTCGGTGACGCGCATGGTGCCGATCTCGGCCGCCATCGCCGCACCAATGCGACCCGCCACCATCAACCCGGCCAGCACCGGCGCAAGCTCCCGGGTGATGGAGAGCACCACAACCGTGGCCACCGCGCTTTCGGCATTAAACCGGGAAAAGCCAGTATAACTTTGCAAGGCGAGCACCATGCCAGTAAAAAGGGCGGTAAGTCCCACCACGGGCAGGGAAAAATACCCGACACTCACAAGCTGCCGGAGAATCAGGCGAGGATAAAATGGTGGATACAAGCACGTCAGGATTGCGCGCCCAGCAAACAACGACACCGAGCCAATCGCCGAGAGGGTCGCAATGAGAGTACGACCAATTTTTTGGATATATGCCATGCGTAAAATCTATCGATTATAGGAGCGGATCACGCGGGGCGCGAGGGACGTTAGGACTTCATAACCGATGGTGTCTGCGTGACGGGCGAGGGCATCGACGTCCTGGTGGGGACCGATGATACGCACCCAGTGGCCCGTGGGATCAAAGGGCACATCACTGACATCAATCGTCGTCAGGTCCATCGAGATGACGCCAACGCTGGAGCATAGGTGTCCCTCGATCTCGACGATCAGTTTATCACCAAGCCGCCGGTGTAATCCATCGGCATACCCGGCGGCAAGTGTTGCGATCTTGGTCGGCTGTTTTGTTGTGAACGTTGCGCTGTAACCCACCGAATCTGGCGGGGCGATCATCCGGGTTTGCAAAACTCGGGCAGAAAGGCCCACCACCGGGGTCATAGGATTGTCGGTCTCTGGGGTTGGGTTGATGCCGTATAGGGCCGCGCCAGGGCGTACCATGTCCAGATGACCGTCCTCGCCGCGAAAAATACCGCTGGAGTTACACAAACTTGCTCGGCCTTTGGGAAGTTTTGCCCGAAGCATCGCAAACGCTGCTTTTTGTTTTGTCGTGAGCGGATGATTGTGATCGTCAGCGCAGGCAAGGTGCGAGAGATAGATAAGCGCTGGTATGGTTGCGAGCAAGTTTGGCTCGGCAAGCAGAGTTTGTTGCTCATTGGGTGGCATCCCCAGACGATTCATGCCGGTATCAAGATGGATGAAGGCGGGTTGGTTTGCGTTCTGCCACCGCTTGAGTTGGGCGAGGCTGTTGAGCACGGGGATGATGCGCTCTTTGAGATAATCACCCGTGGCACGATCATCGGCAACGCCTGCCAGGCAAGCGATGTGACTATCTTGATCGGCATGGCGCAGGGCTTTCGCTTCGTGAAAATTGGCAACAAAAAACGTTTGTGCGCCTGCTTTTTTTAAGGCACGGGAGACCTGGAGGGCGCCCATGCCGTAGCCATCGGCTTTGACCACAGGGGCGATTTGACTTGCCCCCACCTGCGCTTTAAGCGTGTTATAGTTCTGCTTTAGGGCGTGGATATTGACGTCCAGTCGTGGTCTGTCATCCCATGGCCTACCGTTGGGGTGCATAATCGCGCATCGATCCTAAGAGGTAATAGTAAGAATCCGCATAATGTTGGTAATGCCTGGTTCGCGAAAGGGAACGCCTGCGGTGATAATCATATGATCGCCCGGAACAACAAGGCCAAAACCCGTCCCAATATCTTGTGCCCGATCAACCAAGTCTGCGAAATTTTCTATCTTTTCCTTTGGTACAAACGGACGGACGCCCCAGTTCATCATCATTTGCCGGGCAACAATAATGCTGTCAGTCACCGCAATGATGGGGGTTTTTGGTCGCTCTCGCGAGAGGCGCGTAGCGGTATAACCAGATGCGGTAAAGGATAAAATCATGGGGCTTTTCAGGCCCTTAGCCGCCTGGGAGACGGCATAGACAACCGCATCGGTGTGTTGGTAGCTACGGCTCATCTCCAGTGGTTGATGGATACCGCCGTCATCAGGTTGATAGTGTTGATCGTTTTCTACCTTAGAAATAATCCCAGCCATCACCGTGACGGCTTGTACAGGATAATGTCCGCTCGCGGACTCGGCAGAAAGCATGACCGCATCCGCGCCGTCATAAACTGCCGTCGCCACATCCGAGACCTCAGCACGTGTGGGGGTGGGGTTTTCGCGCATACTTTCCAACATTTGGGTGGCGACGATGACCGGCTTGCCGGCATGGCGACACACGCTCAAAATTCGCCGCTGTTGGATCGGCACCTCATCGATCGGCGATTCTACACCCATATCACCGCGAGCCACCATCATCCCGTCACATAATTTAATCAGCTCTTCTAAGTTCATCAGCGCCGATTGTTTTTCTATCTTGGCAAGTAGCTTGACGGGCGAGCCACCGATCAAGCGGCGAGCTTCTTTAAGGTCATCAGGATGTTGAACGAAGGATAGGGCAAGCCAATCGACCTTCTGCTCGACGGCCAAAGCAAGGTCGTCCCGATCTTTTTTGGTGAGCGGTGAGATGGGAATGGCCACCCCCGGCGCGTTCAGGCCCTTATGATTAGAAAGTGTACGGCCAGAAATCACTTCACTTTGGAGGGCGTCGTTGTCTGTTGCCGTGATTCGCAGATGCACATTGCCATCATCGAGCAAAAGATCATCGCCGACAGACATGGCCTTGATGACCTCTGGGTGAGGTAGGTGGACCCGCGTGTTATCCCCTGGGGTTTTATCGCTATCCAAGCGAAAGGAATGGCCCGCGGTTAACTCGATCTTATCATTTGCAAAGGTGCCGATGCGAAACTTGGGGCCTTGCAGGTCCGCCATGATGGCAAGGGGGTGGCCGTTGGTTTTTTCTATCTTTCGGATCGCCTCAATGCTTTGGATATGGGTATCTTGGTCGCCGTGCGAGAAGTTCAAGCGAAAGACATCGACCCCTGCTTGCACCAGGTGCGTGAGGACCTCTGGGTCTTGGCTGCTAGGCCCGATGGTCGCAACGATCTTGGTCAATCTTTTGAACATAAAAACCCCGAAAAAAGCTAATAACCGCTCTATGCTATCACGGATTATCCGTGCGCAAGAATCGCGCGATGAAAAAACCGTCCATTCCGCCGCGATCCAGCCAATAATACGGCAAGGTTTGCAAGAATCCTGCTTCTCGGGCAGCCTGAGTAAGCCCCCAGGGCGGTGTTAGGGGCGTGAGAGTAAAGGACGGATGATGAGTGAGAAATCGCGCGGCAAGCCCAGAGCCTTCCTCCGGGGCAAGCGAGCAGGTCACCATCACCAGTTGTCCGCCCGGCCGCACACAGTGCGCGGCTTGCGCGAGTAGCGCGTCTTGGAGCGCACGCAAAGTCTCCGGATCCCGGCGGCGATAGGCAACATCGGGATGACGGCGGATGGTCCCGCTGGCACTGCAGGGAAGATCGGCCAACACCCCATCGAACTGGCCACCGGCCTTGCGTGCATCGCAGACCTCGATGGTGGCTTCCATCGACAGGCGGGCAAGATTTTCGGTGAGTCGCTGGGCGCGTTCAGAATCGCTCTCCCGCGCGGTTACGCTTGCACCCATGGCGATGAGTTGAGCCGTTTTACCGCCTGGCGCGGCGCACAAGTCAAGTACATGCATCCTTGGGGTAATCGTCATCGCCGTTGTAGCCAGGCGCGCGGCACAATCCTGCACCCACCACGCGCCCTCGGCAAAACCAGCCAGCTTGGTAATATCCCCAGGCGGTTGGGGAATTCGAACGCCGCCGCCGGGTAGTGCGATCCCTTCAAGGCGCATTGCCCACTGCTCAGCTTGCGCAGGATCACGGCAGGTCACGTCCAGCGGTGGGATGATGAGGTGGGCTTGAGCGATGGCGGTAGCCCCGTCATCGCCGTAGTCGCGTTGCCAGGATTGCCACAAGGAATCAGGGGTATTCAGACGCGGGGCCTCTTGCTGGGACAAAATTATGGGCGCATCGCGCACAGCGGCACGCAGCACGGCATTGGCAAAGGCCTTCGCACCAGGGCGTACCGCACGTATCGCATTCACGGCGGTTGAGATTGTGTGCGGAGGTGCGTCTAAAAACACGAGGTGCGCCGCGCACACCCGCAAGATGGAGCGTACTGGTTCGCGAATCTTGCCAAGAGGTCGTCCAGCGGCGTGCACCAACAGTTCATCAATCTGCCCCGCACGGCGCAAGGTGGTCTTGGCCAGCAAATCAGCAAAAGCACGATCAGATGTTGATAGGTGCCCCGGCGGGCGCCCTAAGGGCTCGCCGCGGGTAAGAACAGCGCGGACCGCCGAGCCTGCTGCAATCCGCGCCGCAACGCCCGCCCTGTTGTGCACGGGGCGTGATGATGCCTTAGTGGGCAAGTGCCATGAGCAAGGACAAGGCCACGATGTTGGTAATTTTAATCATCGGGTTGATGGCCGGGCCGACCGTATCCTTGTAGGGGTCGCCAACCGTATCGCCGGTCACAGCGGCTTGGTGTGCGGCCGAGCCTTTGCCCCCAAACTCGCCATCCTCGATGAGTTTCTTGGCGTTGTCCCAAGCACCGCCACCGGCGGTCATGGAAATGGCGACAAACAGCCCTGTGACGATCACCCCGATGAGCATCGCCCCGAGCGCGGCCAGGGCTTGGCTACGATCTGCGACCGCCCAAACCACGCCGAAGAGCACTAACGGCGAGAGTAGGGGAAGCAACGAAGGAATGGTCATCTCCCGAATCGCGGCACGGGTCAAAAGATCGACCGTTCGAGCATAGTCAGGCTTACTGGTGCCCGCCATGATACCCGGATCTGCGGCAAATTGTCGCCGCACCTCTTCCACCACGTCTCCTGCGGCACGTCCCACGGCGGTCATGCCCAAGGCGCCAAACAAATAGGGAAGCATACCGCCCGCGAACAAGCCGATGATGACAAAGGGGTTAGCGAGCGAGAAGTCGAGTACCAATCCATCGAAAAACGGATAGAGCGCACCATGATCGATAAAGTAGTTCAAGTCGGACGTATAGGCGGCGAACAAGACCAAAGTACCGAGGCCTGCCGAGCCAATGGCATAGCCTTTGGTCACCGCTTTAGTGGTGTTGCCCACCGCGTCGAGCTTATCGGTAATCGTGCGCACCGACTCATCCATACCGGACATTTCGGCGATACCACCGGCGTTATCGGTGACAGGGCCATAAGCATCCAGAGCGACGATCATGCCTGCTAAAGACAGCATACTGGTGACCGCAATCGCAAGGCCATAAAGTCCCATCAGCGCATAGGCAAGATAAATCCCGATACAGATCAACACGGCGGGAATCGCGGTGGCCTCCATAGAAATGGCGAGCCCTTGAATGACGTTGGTGCCGTGCCCGGTGGTGGAGGCTTGGGCAATCGAGCGCACCGGACGCGCGCTGGTGGTGGTGTAATACTCGGTGATTTTGACAATCAGGCCGGTCAAGACGATGCCGATAATCGCGCACCCAAACAACGGCCACCAGATGCCCGAGGTGCCGGTCGAGTTTTGATCGTAGTAGTAGGTCACCGCGCCCATACCGATGATGCCAAGGATGGCGGTGGCGATAAAGCCGCGAGTGAGTGCCCCAAGGATATCTTCGGATTTGCCGAGCCTTACAAAACGGCTTCCGACAATTGAGGCCAGCACCCCAATGGCGCCCAGCGCAATGGGATAGGTGGTTGTGGCCGCCGCGGTCGCGCCGGTAAACAAAATTGAGGCGATGACGATCGTCGCGACGACGGTGACCACGTAGGTCTCGAACAGATCGGCGGCCATACCAGCGCAGTCGCCGACGTTATCGCCGACGTTATCGGCGATCACCGCTGGGTTGCGCGGATCGTCTTCAGGGATCCCCGCCTCAACCTTGCCGACCAGATCGGCGCCGACATCGGCACCCTTGGTAAAGATCCCGCCCCCCAGACGGGCAAAAATCGAAATCAGTGAGGCGCCAAAACTCAAGGCCACGAGAGGCTCGATTAACGCCCGGCCACTCGCCCCCAGGACTGTAAACAGCCAATACGAGCCCGCAATGGCCAGCAGGGCAAGGCCCGCGACAAGCAAGCCTGTGACAGCTCCCGCATCAAAAGACAAGCGCAAACCGCGACTCAAGCTGTGGGAGGCCGCTTGGGCGGTCCGTACATTCGCACGGACGGAAATCAACATGCCGATATAGCCGGCCAACCCGGAAAACACAGCCCCAATCACAAACGCGAGGCCTGAGGCCCAGGACAGCAGTAAGGTGAGAATCACCGCGATGATAACGCCGACAATGGCAATGGTGCGGTATTGGCGATTTAAGTACGCTCCCGCGCCTTCTTGAATGGCGGCGGCAATTTCTATCATCTTTTCGTGACCAGCGTCGGCGCGCATAATGGCCCGGCTGAGGTATATACCGTATAAAACCGTTGCAATGGCGCACACGACCGCGAGCAATACGATGTCCATGGGAGGTTATCCTTCGCTATGTGATGTCATGATCGTCGTCCATGCAGGGTCTCAAAGCTGACTTGAGTGGCATCAAGCACTGAGAACGGCCGCGAGACGATCGTCAGGGTTATGGGAATCCAATGATGAAGGGTTGGCTCCCCGGGCCGGACTCGAACCAGCGACAGGGTGGTTAACAGCCACCTGCTCTACCAACTGAGCTACCGGGGATCACTCAACCGCTCTCTGATACCATGATGCGGCGTTTCGTGCCAGATTTTTATCCCCATGCCCATCCTATCGGGTGCAAGCAATGGTTAGGGATCGGTGGAGCCGAAACCGCCTTCACCGCGTTCGGTAGTGGGCAGGTGCTCGGTCAGGTCCCACGTCGCACGGACGATGGGCACCAGGCACAGCTGGGCGATGCGCTGGCCCGGCGTAATCTCATAGGGTTCGCCACGCGTGTTATACAAAAGCACACCGATCTCACCGCGATAATCTGAGTCGATTACCCCCGGAGCGTTCAGCACCGTGACGCCATGCTTATGGGCCAGACCCGAGCGTGGGCAGATCAGCCCTGCAAACCCGGGCGGTAGGGCAATGGCAATCCCGCAGGGAACTTTGACACTTTGTCCGCCCGCAAGGCTTAAGCCCGTCACGGTCGCCAGATCATAACCAGCCGCGCCATAACTCGCCTGACCAGGGATAAGGGCTTGCGGATGCAAGCGTTGAATTGAAACGCAGAGCGGTGAGTCTCTCATTGTATTTGCGGCGGGTTCATAGGATTAATACAACGTGCCGACAGTCTTGAGCACGATGGTAAATAAAAACTCGTTGTACTGTTTTTTTGTAACAGAGTGGCGCGCGACACGGCTAAAACTCAAACGCATATCCAGACATTCATCGATGTAGGAAAGGGATGTTGCGAATCGCTTGGTTTCCGACTTTTCTAGATCACGCTCTAGGTCGTAAGTCCAGTTCCAATAGTCAGCAAAGGGGATCGTTGCTCCTATCTTCCCGGTTTGAGTGCGAGCGACGATGTCAGTGAGATCACTTTTAGAAGGATTGTAGAGCTCTCGTCGTTTACTCAAGGCGTGGCCTGCTCGCAAGCTACCCCAGCTAGCATTGTAGGTTGCGCCTGTGTCACTGCGGCGAATGCTCTTGCCGTCTGGCTCGATGAGGGCATTGTAGCGCAAGCTGTATTGATGATGAGGTTGGAGTGCAAAACTTGTGACCCAGTCAGATTGTTTTTTCACGAATCCAGAACCTTGTGAGTGTTGCTGCTTTGTAGAAAATCTTTGGCTTTGACCAATGAAAAAGCTGTAGTGCTGATCGGCTTGATCGAAGGTAAAACGGTTGCCGTAGCTGATCCGGTTGTCTCTTTCTACGCGGTCGATGCCAGAGAAAAGCCCAGGGGTAAACAGGCTGGCCTCATCCAGATCTAGGCTTGCAGTATCGTTGTTTGGTAAGGGATTTTCTTTGAGTTGTCCGGGGAAAAAATGTCCTGCAAGTATTGGTTCAATTGTCACGGTACGGCCATTGGATAAGGAACTCAGCCAAGGCTGCCTTAGCATGCCTGTTAGAGCAGGGGTTATTCGGTAAGCACTCTTATTCTGTTCGGACAACTTACCGCCAGGTGAGGATTTTTTCTGTCCATGGGTGTGATAGAAAAGATTATCCACATAGCCATGGGCCTCGCCAATGATGCCGTAAGGCAGATCATAAGAGCTGTAGCTTTGGCCAATGCGCGTATGAGCACGGTAGGTATTTTTACCCCAATTTCGGTTGCGCGAAACATCAGAGCGCTGCAGATGTAGACCGCTTCCGCGTAGATAAAATCCGGTGCTACCGACCGGCCCGCTGTCAAAGAAAATATGCGGCAAGCTGTTGGGCTGATCTTGTTTATCTGTACGTACATCGCGCACTGTATTAAGGCGCATAGACAGATAGCGATCACGATCAAAGCGCTCAGCAGTAAGGGTACTCGCATGAATGGGGTTAACGCCAGGCTCGAACGCAGACTTATATAAAATATCATTCATTGAACGAAGAGATGTTTTAAGCCGCCAATTTTCATCAACATTCCAATTCCATTGAACATCGGCATGACCACGCCAGGATTTCTCTCGCTTTTGTTTGTCTCCCTCCTGGCGCCGTCCTCGGTTGACTCCTAGATTGATTCTCAGGTCCGCATGGTCGAATAAACGACGGTAGACAACTCGGGGGGAAATCCCTTCTTTTTGTGTGGTGTGCAGCGAATAGACAGCGTCTTCTTGGGGGGTATGGCCCCAATACCAATAGGCATTGACGTACTGGCCGCCTATCGAGCGTCTACCGTATTCAGGGATGAGCACCCCTGTACGCTGCTCTACGTAAGGTGCGGCATGTTGAAAGTAAGGACTATAGGCGACGGGGATTCCTAATAATCTAACCATCGCATTTTTGTAGATAATATCTTCCTGTTGGCGGTCATGGATGACTTCCTGGGCGGTTATTTTCCATAGAAGGGGACGGTCGGGATCTTCTTCGCAAGACTCGCAGCGTGTATAGAATCCTTCCTTGAGGGAGTCTTGATCGTTGCGGTCATAGGTAATGTCTTTGCCGGCAAGGCGAGCGTTATTGCTCATATAATATTCGCCGTAAGGAGCATAGGCGCGCGAAAAATCTTGCGAGATATTGAGCTCATCGGTGAAGAACATATCCCCATCGGCGTTGCTGAGAATCACATTACCGGACGCCTGTGCTGTGCCTTGGGTTTGATTAAGCGTGATGGTTTGCGCAGACAGGGTCTCGGTGCTGCGCTCGACGGTAACATCGCCACTTCCGGTGATGTCCTCTTTCTCTTGGTTATAGAACATGGTGCGTGCTTCAAAAATGATGGGCGGCGAGGACTCGCGTCGGGGAGCGACTGTTGGCGAAGGGGCGGCTACTAAGACGGGTGTGCGGGCCGCATCCGCTGTCGTTGTCCTTCTGTGCGCTGGGATCGATGGGGCTGGCAATGTCCCATCGGTCTGCGGGGCTGTCTCACGTAAACTCGTAAGTGCAGGCAATGGCGTGAGTGTGATGGGTGTAGACGGTGATGTTGGGATGGACTCGCTGGGCGAGGATGCCGTAAGCAAGGAGGGCGAGTCGATCACTGTGGGGAGTGTCGGTACAGGCAGCGTAGGTGTGGCGACGATACGCGTTGGTATAGCTTGGGTTGGCGTTGGCGTAGTGGACGGTGTGGCAAGCAAGGAAGCTGAAGGAATGACTGTGGGCAGGGTGGGGGACGGTAGGGTGCTGGTGGCTATCCTTGGCGGCTTAGCTTGGAGCGCAGTTGGCGTATGAGAAGGGGATGCGCGGAAGGTCGCCGAAGGAATCGCAGAGGGGATGACCGGTAGAGCGAGCGCAGAGCTCACAACCTGGGGCGACGCTATGTCGTTAGAAACCCGGTTGGCAAACGGGCTTGGGCTTGCGGGGGCGGAAAATGTTGGCAGGGTTTGCGCGCCAACGTCTCCCGACCCAATCGCGCAAGCCAGACCCAAGGCGGTTTGCCGGAAAAACGACAAACAGCCTTGGAGTCGTGCTTGGGAAGATGCCACGAGTTAGTTCATAGCGGCATTCCATACCTCATGGGTATAGGCGCCGGTTGGCCTCTTCGTGATAACAGGGGTGGATTGGCTGGAGAGCAGGGCATCGACGGTGCGCTCATAGTCGGCGACATCGAGTTTACCCAGGTTGGTTTTGGGGCCGAGCAGTTTGCTGATCTCACCCATCATGCGCACTTGGTGCTTTTCGGTTTGCGCCCCAGTATCGTCATAATCGAGCACGATCATGGCCGCCTCTTCGGGGTTGTTCCGCGCCCATTCCCAACCTTTGAGCGAGGCACGAACGAAACGTGCCAGCTTGTCGGTAAAGGCCGCGTCGTTAAGGCTAGAACTCAGGGCATAAAGACCGTCTTCTAAGGTCGCGACCCCTTGGTCTTCGTACTTAAAGACCACCAGATCATTCGCCGGGATTCCCGCATCGATGACTTGCCAATACTCATTGTAGGTCATGGTAGAAATGCAAGCGGCTTGTTTTTGCAGGATTGGGTCGACGTTAAAGCCCTGCTTGAGGACGGTCACACCGTTTGCCCCGCCGCTCGTGTCAAATCCGAGACGGGCCATCCAGCTCAAAAACGGGTACTCGTTGCCATAAAACCATACCCCGAGGGTTTTGCCTAGGAAGTCATTCGGGGTCGCAACGCCGCTATCCTTACGGCAGGTGAGCATCATGCCCGAGCGATCAAAAACCTGGGCAACATTTACGAGATCAACGCCATTTTCGCGCGCTGCTAAGGCCGCGGGCATCCACTCGACAATCACGTCTGCCCCGCCACCGGCGATGACTTGCGGCGGCGCGATATCGGGCCCGCCGGGCTTAACGGTCACGTCGAGATTTTCGTCCTCGTAATAGCCCTTATCCAAAGCGACATAGTACCCGGCGAATTGCGCCTGAGTTACCCATTTAAGCTGAATGGTAAACGGATCAGCAGCCCGGCTATCGCCGGCGACACCTACGAGAAGGGTAGCGATGGCAAACAAAAGAAGTTTTCGCATGAAACTTATCTCCCAATAAAAACGACGCACGGCCTTGAGAAAGCCGCGCTTAAAAAATTCGCCAAGCTTATCCCTGGCGAATAGACGGATGCCAAAAGGTCATACGGCGTTCCACAAGAGCAAGCAGACCGTAAAAGGCAGAGCCTGTTGCGGCGGCTACAGCAATGGTGGCCCATATCATGTCCATATTCAACCGGCCAATCTCTGCACTGATGCGAAATCCCATACCAACGATCGGCGTTCCGAAGAACTCGGCAACAATTGCGCCAATCAACGATAAGGTGGCATTGATTTTAAGGGCGTTGAAAATGAACGGCATGGCGTGAAAAAGGCGTAAGCGTAACAAAACCTGCAGATAAGACGCACCGTAAGAGCGCATGAGATCAAGCTGGTCGCGGGGGGCAGTAGCAAGACCAATGGTCGCGCCGGTCAGCATCGGGAAAAAGGTCATCACCGTCACCACCGCGCTTTTAGACTGCCAATCGAAGCCAAACCACATTACCATAATCGGTGCAATGCCGACGATCGGCAGGGCTGAGACGAAATTACCCAAAGGCAAGAGCCCACGGCGTAAGAAATCATTGCGATCGACCGCAATCGCGATCAGCAGGCCACTGCCGCTGCCTAAAGCGAATCCTGACAGGGAGGCTTTGATAAAGGTCTGTTGAAAGTCGGCCCATAAGGTGGGGCCGTTAGAGAGGAGCGTTTGCCCGATCAGAGTGGGCGCGGGGAGTAAGACCTCGGGAATGGAAAGACCGGTCACTAGCATTTGCCATAAAAACAATAGCCAAAGGCCGAAAAACAGCGGGACGCAAAATCGTCGCAGCACGTTGGGCAGCTGTGTTTTCGCCGGAGTCACCAGGCTCGCCAGGGCGTACCAGACCACAAGCCCCAGACCAAGCAAAATCACCCAGGGCGTTGAGGCCATAAGCCCATGGGTGGAGCTCTGGAGCCAAACAACAAAGCCCCCGCAACCCATCATTGCGCCGATAGCAACAGATAAACCACGCAGTTGTGGGTGGGGAATCAAGGTGCTGGCAGTGACGATGCTGAGAGCCAGAGTGGGCAGGGTCACCGAAACAGGAACATTCATCTGCTCGCGCCAGAGCAAAAAGCCCGTGGTGAATGCCACCAAGCCGGCAAGCCCTGCGAGCCAAGAATCACCCATGCGTTTCATCTTGGGATTCATCTTATGCCCTTGTTTTCGCGGGACTGGTCGGCAGCCAGCGGCCAATCACCTCCACCGCGACGACCAGCACAGCAGCAAGAGCGGCGGCGAGAAACAATGCGGCCCAGATTTGAATCGTCTGGCCGTAATAAGAGCCGACCAGCATCCGTGCTCCAAGGCCCTCTCGTGCGCCGGTGGGTAGCTCACCGACAATCGTGCCTACCACAGCGGCGGCTGCGGCGACCTTCATGCTGGCGACCAAGTAGGGCATCGAGGCAGGCAAACGCAGTTTAAGTAAAATCTGCCACGGACTAGCCGCATAGGTGCGCATCAGGTCCATATGCAACGGCTCACACGACCGCAGGCCTTTGACCATGCCGATGGTCACAGGAAAGAAGCACAAGTACATCGCGATGACGGATTTGGGAAACACCCCGACGAGATCGATGCTACCTAAGACCACGATGATGATCGGGGCAATCGCGAGAATCGGGACAGTTTGCGAAGCAATGATCCACGGTAATAAAGAGCCTTCTAGGGTGCGCACATAGACAATGCCAACTGCCAGCAGCATCCCCAAAGTGGTGCCGATCAAAAGGCCGAGCAGGGTGGGTGCCAGGGTAATCCAACCATGCAAAATCAAGCTACGCTTGGAGGTCGGTTTCACCAGCACGGTACCGCGATAGATTTCATAGAAAATCTGGTGAGGCGAAGGCAGGACAGGCCGCTCCATCGCCCATGTGCTTGTAATCAAATCGGTGGTTGTGTAGGAGGTCTGTTCCCGCTCAAAGCGATCTAAAATCTGTGGCGCATTGAGATACACCGCAAAGGCGTACCATACCCCGCATAGAAAAAGGCAGACGACAAAGATCGGAAAAATCCGCGCATGGACGTATTGGCCGAACTTATCCCACATCCGGCCCATCACAAGGACTCATCGCTATGGCCGTGCTTTAGTCCGTTGCGTACTTTTTGGGCCACGGCGGTGAAAGCGGGGTCTTCGCGAATCTCTAAGGTACGGTCAGCTGGCAAGTTGGTATCAATCACGTCGATGATTCGCCCAGGCCGAGGAGACATAACGACGATTCGGCTGGAAAGAAACACCGCCTCGGGGATCGAGTGGGTCACAAACACGACGGTCTTGCCGGTTTGCCGCCATAAATCCAAAAGATGCATATTCAACCGGTCACGGGTAATCTCGTCCAACGCGCCAAAGGGTTCATCCATGAGCAAAAGCCCAGGTTGGAAACTTAAGGCGCGGGCGATGGAGGCCCGTTGCTGCATACCGCCTGAGAGTTGCCAGGGATACTTTTTATGAAAGTCGGCTAGACCCACAAGCTCGAGATTTTCTTTTGCACGCTTGCGTTGTTCTTTTCTATCCATGCCCATTAATTCAAGGGGGAGCGTGACATTTTTTTCTATCGTACGCCAAGGATAAAGGGCAGCAGCCTGAAAAACGAAACCATAGCGATGGTTTTCCCGTGCCTCTTGGGGCGTTTGACCATCGATGGTGAGGTGACCAGAGCTGGGTTCTTGCAGATCGGCAATCACTCGCAATAACGTTGTCTTGCCACAACCGGAAGGCCCGATCAGTGAGACAAACTCGCCTGGTTTGATCGTAAGGTTGATATCCGAGAGGGCATGAACGTCGTGATCCTTAGCCCGAAAAGTCAAGGATAAGCTATCGACAACGATGTGCCCTGAGGATGAATTGGATGACACACTCATGATCCTAAGGAAGTGTAAGGATTTCTATATCAGCCCGAGAGGGCTAACTCATCGGCAATGATTTACTGTTCTTAATTTATTTCGCTTGGTTCATCGGGTTTCTCGGATCTTGTGTCCAGTTCATCGGCGCTTTGTCGGTGGGCATGGGCTCCATCGTAATACAATGATCGACGGGGCAGACATGCATACACAGATTACAACCG
Organism: Pseudomonadota bacterium; assembly: GCA_039028835.1. GTDB lineage: Bacteria > Pseudomonadota > Alphaproteobacteria > JBCCHK01 > JBCCHK01 > JBCCHK01. Next base: position 49,263 of record JBCCHK010000005.1, on the reverse strand, counting down.
ACACACTCATCATCGATGACTTCATAAAACCGCTTGCCATCCTTACGGCCAGCGGTAATGGCTTGGTGGGAACCATCCTCGCAGGCGATGTGACACAGCCCGCAACCGATACACAAGTCATGATTGATGCGTGCCTTCACATCATAATTGAGGTTGAGATACTTCCAGTCCGTGACATTGGCAATTGCGCGCCCGCTGAAATCATCAAGACTTTTATAGCCCTTCTCGTCCATCCAATAGCTTAGGCCGTCGGTCATATCCTCTACGATCTTAAATCCGTAGTGCATGGCCGCCGTGCAAACCTGGACGCTACGGGCACCCAAAGCGATGAACTCTGCTGCATCGCGCCAGTTGCTGATCCCGCCAATAGCTGAGATGGGGATATTTTGACATTCGCTGTCCCGGGCAATTTCGGCCACCATATTCATGGCAATGGGCTTGACCGCGGGCCCGCAGTAGCCGCCGTGGGTTCCTTTACCGTCGACGATGGGCTCGGGCGCCATCTCATCGAGGTTCACGGCGATGATCGAGTTGATCGTGTTAATCAGCGAGACGCCATCAGCCCCACCTCCTGTGGCCGCGCGCGCCGGGTGCAGGATATTGGTGATGTTGGGTGTGAGTTTTACGAGCACAGGCTTGTCATAGTACTGCTTGCACCACTCGGTGACCATTTTGACGTAGTCGGGGACTTGTCCGACAGCCGCGCCCATACCGCGCTCACTCATGCCGTGGGGACAGCCCAGGTTGAGCTCGATCCCATCGGCACCCGTGTCGGTGACTTGAGTGAGAATGTCGCGCCAGTTTTTTTCTTCACACGGCACCATGAGTGAGACGATCATGGCTCTATCAGGCCAGCGCTTTTTGACCTCGATGATTTCCTTAAGGTTGGTTTCAAGGGGGCGGTCGCTAATGAGCTCGATATTATTAAAGCCAGCCATACGCTGGCCGTTATAGCCAATTGCGCCGTAGCGGGAGGATACGTTCACAACAGGCGGATCTTCCCCCAGCGTTTTCCAGACCACGCCGCCCCAACCCGCATCAAAAGCGCGCTCGACGTTGTAGGCCTTATCGGTCGGCGGCGCGGATGCCAGCCAGAAGGGATTAGGGGCGGTAATGCCGCCCATGTTGCAAGTCAGGTCAGCCATAAGGATGTACTCTAATGTTTTTTATATCATATGCCATATGAGCGTGAAGTTTTCTATCATATTCTGTAGGTATGTTTTCTATATAAATGGGATATCATGCGCTAAGGGCGGTGTGAATCGATTGGGCAGCAATTTTGCCCTCCTGGACGGCTTGCACCGTCAGGTCTTGCCCTAGCGCAGTACAATCACCACCAGCCCACACGCCTGGCAGGCTGGTTGCCTGCCCCTCATCCACCACGATCTTGCCTTTGTTGGTTTTAATCTGCGCGGGGGGAATCATGGTCTGGCCGGTGGCGAGCAATACCATGTCAGCATCGATGTGGTGAGTCTCGCCCGTACCGGTCAACATGCCGTCAGCATCTTGCTTAGTGTACTCAAACGTCACGCCCGTCACTCCCTTGTCATCATAGGTAGTATCTTTAGGGGTGAGCCAATGACGGATGGTCACGCCGTTGGTTTGGGCGATGTGTTGTTCGTGGCCGGTGGCGGACATAGAAGACGCGCCGCGACGATAGACCAAAGTGACCTCTCGTGCACCCAGGCGTTTTGACTGCACTGAGGCATCGATCGCCGTATTACCGCCGCCGATCACGACCACGCGGTCACCGATCGGAAGGGAGGACAGATCATCGCTTTGTCGCAGACGCTCGATAAAATGGACAGCCGGTTCGATGTTGTTGATGTTGCTTGCAGCAATATCCAGTGGACGAGTATCGCCAAGGCCGACAGATAAAAAGACTGCGTCAAACTGTGCGCGTAAGTCATCAAGGGTGATATCGTGACCCAATGCCATGCCGGTGCGCACGGTAATCCCGCCAATCGCAAGAACAAAGGAGACTTCTTTGGCGGCAAAGTCGTCTGCCATTTTATAAGCTGCGATGCCGTATTCATTCAGGCCGCCGAGCTTGTCTTTGGCCTCAAAGACGGTGACCTCGTGGCCGTGGCGCGCCAAACCGTGGGCGCAGGTGAGACCAGCAGGACCGCCGCCAACCACGGCGATGGTCTTGTTTGTGGGAGCCGCGCGCGTAAAGGGGTGAGGGCCTTCAAAAGACTCTTCGGTGGCATAACGCTGGAGCAAACCGATTTCCACCGGCTTTTCCTCCTGCAGGTTGCGCACACAGGCTTCCTCACACAAAATTTCTGTGGGGCAGACCCTCGCGCAGGCCCCGCCGAAGATGTTCGCACTGAGAATATCCATCGCCGAGCCCTGCCGGTTGCTGGTTTGGATTTTGCGAATAAAGCTAGGGATGTCGATCCCCGTAGGACAGGCCTCGACGCACGGCGCATCAAAGCAAAAATAGCAACGGGACGCCTCAAGGGCCGCGCGGCGGTCATCTAGGGGCGGCTCAAGATCGCCGAAGTGATCCTGATACTGATCTGCGGCGAGCCGATTGGCTTGGATACTTTTCATGATTCTCCTCGAAAAAAACGAGTATAGCCATTTTAACCGGAAAAGGAAGACGCAAGATCGAGGTAGGGTGCGTATTTGCAGGGCGCGTGTTGAAGTTCCGTGTTAGGGGTTCTGTGTCGCAAATATCCATAGCAAAGAATCTCAGCGTGAATCATTGACCTGAATCGTGCGGCACGCTCTTAAGCGAATCGACACGTAACTCATGAGGCGAATCGCACGACGAATCAGTGTGACGAATCAGTATGACGAATCGCTCTCAGTCACCGCGAGATCGAAGAACGATGCCGCCCAATTATGGGCTCATTTTTGCTTGTCTTATGATGTCAGGATGTGGCCCCATAATAGGGATTTTATTCTTGCGATTCAATCGACGAGTCGCTCGATGACACAGCCCATGATTCACCTCATCACAGAAGTCAAAAAAGATTGCCTGTTTTTGCCCATAGCCTCTGTTCTAGGTGGCGATAATCGGCGTTTTTTTTTGAGGGCTGATCCGCTGTGGTTGAGTGGGCTATGCGTCTCATCTGGCTTGCCTGCTCATGGGCAGGCAAGCCTGCAATGAGAAAAAATTTATCTTATTAATCAGTAAAATACAATGATTTGAAAAAAAGGGTCACGGGCGGCCGTTGATTCATTGAAGGCCTGTTGTTACATTTCAAGAGCTCATGAAGACGTTCGCGTCTTGCACTTGAGAAGGTACCCTTAAGATGTTCTCAAGAATGTCCTAAGGGGCGTTCTTTAAGGTGCTCTTTAAGGTGCTCTTAAGAGTGTTCTTGGGGTGTTCTAAGAACAGGTCATAAGACGGTTCTTATAACCTGTTTTGCGACAATTTTTAGGTCCATGTTCGATGGCCTTGGGAACGATTATCGCGAACCTGAGAATAATTTTAGCGCGCGGCTTTGGTAGAGGGCCTTATCGGGTGCTTGAGGCACGTTGTTTTCGGCTGGTCTTTGACTGATTTTTTGGTCCAATGGGGGAGGCTTTCCCATAAAAACCGAAGATCGATTAAGATCCACGCGGTTGTTCGTGATGCTGTGATCGTTCGCGATTGTTATAGGTTGTTATCTATGTGCGATATAGACCCCATGGTTTCCGTACGTTAGGAAAACACGTTAGGGAGATACGGGTTTCGTTACGGACGTCTTTGTTGTATAGACGATTTTGATATACGACACGCGGCTAAGGCCCACAGCATTTCGGCGCGATGATGAGTCAGACATGACGAGTCAAGCCACGTGTTGCCACGCAATAAGCCCCCTTATTGATCCTTTGAGGTCACCTAAGGGCGTGATCGGATGAGCCTGTAATGTGAAGTCTCGTAATGCGAGTCTATTGTGCTCAGGGGGCATTAATGTTCCCATCATTGCGGCATCGTTGCGGTAGGCCTCGCTCAGTGCGGGGACAGGTTTTGGGATTTTATAAAGGGGGCAGTCATGGATGCGCAACCGGCAACAGTCGTTTCCCTCGATGAGAAAAAGCGGGCGGAGCTCGCTGAAAGAGGCGATCAGGCAGATCAAGAACAGTGGGACCGCGTGTGCGGCCTTCTGCGCCGAGAGATCGGTGAGTCTTCTTATCGTAGTTGGCTCAAGCCGATGAGCTTTGCTCAAAATACGAAAGGCAAGGTCACCATCGCCGTCCCCACAGCATTTTTGCGGGACTGGGCGGTCATGCACTACGAAGACCGCCTGCTCGAGCTTTGGCAACAGGAAAACCCAGCTGTTCATTCCATCGATATTATCGTCAATAACAAGCCGCCCAAGGAAAAACCACCCACGCCAGCTCCCGCCCCGCCGCGTCCCGCGCCTAACCGGCTTGTTGTGCCCATCAAAACAGAGGAACGGCAAACGCGCAAACGGCTAGAAAGACTCAATCCCAAATATATTTTCGAGACCTTCGTGGTCGGGCCTTCCAATCGCTTGGCCTATGCGGCGGCGGTGCGCGCAGCGGAGTCCTATCCCTCAGGGGTTTCCTATAGTCCGCTGTATGTCCATGGACCCGTTGGCCTTGGTAAGACTCACCTGTTGCAAGCCATCGTTGCGCGTAAGCAAAGACAGATGGGTGGCGGCCGGCCCTTATACATGAGTGCCGAGCGCTTCATGTACGAGTTTGTCCGGGCTATTCGTAGTAAGGATATGATGACCTTTAAGGAGCTGACCCGAAACGTCGGTATATTGGTGATCGATGATATCCAGTTTATTTCGGGCAAGCGCTCTACCCAGGAAGAGTTTTTGCATGCCTGTATTGCGTTGTTTGATGCGGGTGGCCAGCTTGTGGTGTCCGCCGATGTACCGCCGAGTCAGCTGACTGGCATTGATGAGCGGTTGCGCTCACGCCTGACGGGCGGGCTTACGGTCGGCATTGAGCCTCTAGAGTATGATACCCGGCGCGCCATTCTCACCAATAAGGTGCGAGGCTTGCTCCCGCAGATCGATGAGGAAACCTTGGATTTTCTCGCCAGCCGAGTGACCAACAACGTCCGCGAATTAGAGGGCATGCTTAACCGAATCGTTGCGCAAGGGGAACTGACCGGCAATGCCCCGAACCTTAAAAACGTGGCTGAGCTCATCCGTCAGGTCGAACCTCAATCCTATCACCGGATTACCATCGATCACATTCAAAAGCGGGTGGCCCAGTATTTCGATCTTACTGTTAAAGAAATGCTCTCCCATCGTCGCTCCCAAGTCATCGCTCGGCCACGGCAAATTGCTATGTACTTGTGCAAGGCGATGACTCGTCGCTCGTTACCGGAAATCGGCCATAAGTTTGGCAATCGTGATCACACCACGGTTATGCATGCCGTCCGTCGCATCGAATCGTTGATCGCTAAGGATGCGGGCATGCATGAGGATGTCGTCTTACTTAAGCGCTTGGTAGAAAGCTAAACGTCTCAAGGCTATAAGCATCCTGTGATGCCGGGGTGGTCACGGGGGGCAGACTTGCGCGGAATAGACCATAAAAAAATTCGGTGTTATTTGCCGAGCAAATCTTGTAAATAAGGTTTTAGATCATCGCTGATATCTTTGCGTTTGAGCGCGAACGCAAGGTTGGCGGCCACAAAACCGGCTTTTTGCCCGCAATCAAAACGCTCTCCGGTAATCGATAACCCATAAAAGGAAGAGCCGCGCCTGATCGCCCGCGCAATCGCATCAGTGAGTTGAATCTCACTGGCCTCGCCCGTCATGATATTTTCTATGTCAGATAGAATATCTGGGGTGAGAATATACCGCCCCACCACCGCAAGGTTATCATCCTTAAGATCTGTGTGTGGTTTTTCGCGAATTGTGTGGATTTGGTATAGATTTTGATCTACAGACTCACCATCGATGATGCCGTAGTTTGAGGCTTGTGCCCGTGGGACGCTTTGGGTTGCAATGATACTCCCACCAGTTTTTCTATGAGCTTTAATCATCTGCTGAAGCGGATTATCCTGTGAACAGGAAAACAACTCATCAGGCAGAATCACAGCGAACGGTTCATCCGGGAGCCAACTCTGGGCGCGCCCCACCGCATGACCCAAGCCGCGTGGTTTGTCCTGCCGAACAAAGGCGCACCGATCGGACTTAAAAACTGGCTCGATGAGCGAGGGGCCTATGCGATCACGATCGGAGTCAGGGTGAGGGCTTAAATGATCCTCAATCGAGGTCTTGCCAGGAGCCGTGATAAAGATAAGTTTTTCGATTCCGGCGGCTTTGGCTTCTTCCGTCGCATATTGGACGATTGGCTTATCGACAATTGGTAGCATTTCTTTGGGCATGACTTTGGTAGCGGGCAGGAATCGTCGACCCAAGCCCGCGACTGGAATGACCGCTACCTTGATGGGTGACTTACTCATGAGGGTCCTTTATGTAAGGTTGGGGACGGGAGGGTAGAAAAAAGGCCCACCGTGCGCCAGCAGAGATTCTATGTAAAGGCCTACGCGCTAAAGTAAAGGGTGTGATATCATCCATCAATTGTCTTTCTTTGGTCATCACCTTGGTTGCCACGTCTATGTTTTCTTCGCTTGCCCCCCCGAGCCTCGATCCGATTATCCGGTTGATGCGCGCCTACGCGCAAGACCCGCGCCCGGATAAAATCGATTTGGGTGTGGGTGTGTATCGCGATTCGGAGGGGAAAACCCCCATCATGGCCGCTGTCAAGGCCGCCGAAAGTGAGCTGATTAAAGAACAAACCAGCAAAGAGTATACCGTATTGAATGGCAATGCGGGCTTTTTGGCCGGTATTCAAGACCTTTTGCTCGGGTCGGCGTTCGCTGATGCACCCATTGCCTCAATGCAAACAGCCGCTGGCTCTGGGGCGTTGCGTACCCTGTTTGAGCTGTGTAAGGCGTTGGTCCCTGATGCGCGGCTGTGGTTGAGCTTACCCACCTGGGCCGCGCACCGCTCTTTTGCGAATTTTATCGGACTGCGTCGAAAAAGCTACCGATATTTTGATCCAGCAACCTGTGAGGTCGATTTCCAAGGTGTGATCGAGGATATCGGTAAAGTCCAAGCGGGGGATATCGTGCTTCTGCATGGCTGTTGTCATAATCCCACTGGCGCGGATTTTACCCCCGCTCAGTGGCAAGAACTCGCAGAATCGCTCGCTGAGCGTGGCGCGGTGCCGCTCGTGGATATCGCCTATCAGGGTTTTGGCCAGGGGCTGGCGGCCGATGCCTGGGGCGTTCGCCATCTGGCTCAAACCGTGGATGAGATGATGGTCGCATTCTCTTGTTCTAAGAACTTTGGTTTGTACCGAGACCGGGTTGGTGCAGCTTTCGTGTTGTGCAAGAGCCACAAAGATGCCGATGTTATGACCCAGCAACTTATGTACTATAACCGGATGAGCCAAGGCTTCCCGCCCGACCACGGTGCCGCCGTGGTGCAGACCATTTTGCAGACCCCCTCTCTGCGCAATCAGTGGGAATACGAGCTTAATGACATGCGTAGCCAGATGGTCTCAGTGCGTGAGCAGCTGGCAGGCGCTTTGCGCCAAGCGACCAACAGCGGTCACTTTGACTTTATCGTGCGCCACCAAGGGATGTTTTCGCGCCTTGGGCTCAATCAAGACCAGGTCACGGCTTTGCGCGAGCAAGGGATTTATATGGTGCCTGATAGCCGAATCAATGTCGCCGGTCTCATTATGCCAGGTCGGATCGATCTTTTTGCCAAGGCTCTTGCGTCGGTTTTGTAGATTTGTCATGGTGGGAGTCTCATTTGCTCATGCTATGGACCAATGGACGGATCCTAGGGGCAATAAACGAGTGTGAGACGAGTATAAAACTTAAGGGGAAGAGTCATGAATTATCTACACACCATGGTGCGCGTCAGCGATGTCGATGAGTCGCTCAAGTTTTACTGTGATCTTATGGGTATGCGCGAAGTCCGTCGTATAGAAAATGAAAAAGGAAAATTCACTTTAATTTTTCTTGTCGGTCGTGATGATCCCGATGACGGTGCGTCATTAGAGCTCACCTATAACTGGGGTGAGTCTGGCTATGACGGGGGGCGTAACTTTGGTCATCTTGCTTATCGTGTGGATGATATCTACGGCCTGTGCCAGAAACTGCAAGACGCTGGGGTAGTCATCAATCGTCCGCCGCGCGATGGTCATATGGCCTTTGTGCGCTCGCCTGATGGGATTTCTATAGAATTGCTACAGCGCGGCGAGTCCCTCGCGCCCGCCGAGCCCTGGGTGTCGATGGACAATACCGGTACTTGGTAATCTTCTCGTCCCATGCCGACACAAACCAAGCGGCAAAATCTCAGACCCATTGCAGGGCAAAACCGTAGGCAGGACTCTGGGCAAGAACCCCAGCAGAATCATCGGATCGTCGCCGATTTCGGCGCTACCCATGTCCGTATCGCCATCGCGCACGGCCCTCATCTGCTCGACTCACCGCAGGTCTTTGCCACCGCCGATGTGGATGATTCGGCTGCCTGGTTTGCCGAGTTTGTCGCAAAAGACAGTGCCGTTATCCATTCGTTGCGGGCCGCAGTGGCTGGACCAGTCGACAACCAAGATGTAACCTTAACGAATCTCGGCCTACGGTTGAACGCGCAGGATATTGCCAACAAGACCGGTATTAAGGATGTGCGTCTGCTCAATGACGCCCATGCCGCCGTGCTTGGAACGCGGGTCCTTCCCAAGCAAACCTGTGAGATGCTTCATGCAGGTGAGCCCGTCGGCGATCAGGTCGCCCTGCTGGCGGTTGGCACGGGCTTGGGGGTCGCGGGGCGAATCGGTAAGGATACGGTGGTGTCTGGTGAGGGGGGTCATATTGCACTACCACCGCCGCGCGATCCGGACTTAGCGGCTGTCTGGCAGATCTTGCGTGGCGAGTATAGCCGGGTGTCAGCCGAACGAATCATTAGCGGGGCGGGCCTTTTTGAGGTGGCCGAAGTTCATGCGCGCCTGGCGGGTGAGCCATTTGCGCACGCCGACGGCAAACAGGTTATGAGAGCGGCCCTTGAGGGTCGTTGTCGTCACGCCCACGCTGCTGCCTTAGGGCTTTTAGAATCCTTAGGTGTTGCTGCGGCAAGCGTCGCGTTGGTGCTCGGGGCGCGGCGCGGGGTGTACCTTGCTGGCGGCATGATGACTCGCTTGCGTCCTTTGATCGCCTCTTCTCGTCTGCGCGAAGCCTTTCATATTGGCGGGCGGATGGAAAACTATATCTCTAAGATTCCTTTGATCTTAGTTGATGAACCCTTTCTTGCTTTGCGCGGGTGTGCGGTGGCCCGGTAATGAGTTTGCAAGATGTAAAAAATATAAAAACACGTAACACATAGAAAAAGATATCAAGATTATGCCAAATAAGGCTACGTCAAACCATCAGTGGGCGGTGGGACTTATGACCGGCACAGTTTTGGATGGCAATATCGACGTGGCCCTGATCCATAGCGACGGGATCGTTATCGATCACTTTGGGGCTTGGCAGCTGTCGACCTACCCGCCTGAGGTACGGCGCATGATCGCGCGCGCCCTTGCCCAAGCGCGGGCTTGGTCGTTCAAGGACCTGCCCCCGCCGTCCTTTGCGTTGGCACAAGACGCCTTAACCCGGGCGCAGGCAGAAGCTGTAAACACACTCATCGCTGAGGCGGGCCTTACCGCAAAGGATATCGATATCATCGGCTTTCATGGACAAACTATCAAGCATCAAGCCCCTACGAAAGGCCAGCAAGGCCGCACCCTACAGCTGGCCGATGGTCCGCTTATGGCGCATCTGACCGGTATCGACGTTGCCTTCGATTTTCGCAGCAATGATATGAGTAATGGCGGCCAGGGTGCGCCCTTGGCGGCGTGTTTTCATGCCGCCCTACTGTCTCAGGCGAAAATCCCAACTCCGTGTGCCGTTCTTAATCTTGGCGGTGTTGGCAACATCACCTGGTTTGGCGGCGGGGACGCGTTGTATGCTTTTGATACAGGACCCGCCAACGCGCCGATTAACGATTGGGTTGCCCGGCACACAGATGCGGTCATGGACACAGGTGGTGCGCTCGCCGCCCAAGGGCACGTGGATCAGCAGCGATTGGAGTCATGGTTGGCGCATCCTTATTTTGCGTCGCCGCCGCCCAAATCCCTAGATCGTTTTGATTTTAGCGCGACCCTCGCCGAAGGGTTAAGCCTGGTCGATGGTGCGGCCAGTCTGACCGCTTTGTGCGTCGCTGCGGTGGCGCACGGCCTGGATCACCTGCCACATAAGCCGTGCGAGATCATCGTCAGCGGTGGTGGGCGTAAAAACCCCGTAATGATGGCTATGTTGGCTGAGTGGACGGGCGTGACTGTAAGGCCCGCCGAGGCGGTCCATTGGTCCGGCGATGCCATCGAAGCGCAATGCTTTGCTTATCTCGCCCGCCGAGTTCGCAAAGGGTTGCCGATCAGCTTCCCCGCCACCACGGGCGTACCACGCCCCCTTATCGGCGGACGTATCGCGTGGGCGTGAGAGATGCTAGCCAAAAGACTAAGGAGCGGCGGTCTTGATCTCAGCAAAGGCGGCCAGGGCCTCCTCTCGCGATTTTTTAAGATCGATGATCGGATGGGGATAGGTTGTGCCGAGCATGACTCCGGCCGCCTGAAGAATCTGGGGCGGCGCATCCCACGGGGCAAAGAGATAGGGTGGGGCAAGGTTAGCCAACTCTGGCAGGTGGGTATGGATATAGACGCCATCGGGATCGAACTTTTGCGCTTGGGTGACCGGATTGAAGACACGAAAGTAGGGTGCAGCGTCAGCCCCGCAGCCCGCAATCCATTGCCAGCTCGCACTGTTGTTCGCCAAGTCTGCGTCCACCAGGCAATCCCAAAACCAACGCTCGCCATGGCGCCAATCAAGCCGTAGGTTTTTCACCAGAAATGAGCCGACGATCATCCGCACCCGGTTATGCATATACCCCGTAGCCCAGAGCTCGTGCATGCCTGCATCCACCATGGGAATACCGGTCAGGCCCTGTTGCCAAGCAGCAAGATCATCAGGGTCGTCACGCCAAGGAAAATCATCGAACTTGGGTTGTAGGTTTTTTGTACGTAGGTTGGGGTTGCTATAAAGCAAGTGATAAGAAAACTCCCGCCAGCCGAGCTCGCGACAAAAGGGCTCGGCCATAAGACCTTGGGCGAGCGCGGCATACCAGACCTGATGGACAGAAATCTCGCCAAAGTGCAGGTAGGGGGAGAGACGCGAGACCCATGGCTTTGCTGGCAGATCGCGCCCTTTTTTATAGTGTGCCAGGCTGTTTTTCATAAAATAAGCGAGCTGTTTGTGCGCGCCCGCCTCACTGATCGTCCATTGAGTGATGATTTTTTCCTGCCAACGATGACCGGGCAAAAAGCCAAGCGCGTCAAGCTCTATACTATGACGCGTATCCTTAAACAATGTGATTGTTTTCAGAGCCGTAACAGGGATGCGCGGCGGCGGCGCATTCAAGCACCCCTTTTGATAAAAGGGCGTAAACACCCGGTAGGGGGTATCATCGGGCTTGCGAATGGTCCATGGCTCCCACAGCAGCGAGCCATTAAAACTGGTGGCGGTGATGGATCGTTCGGTCAGCTGTTTTTTGAGGTGCGTATCGCGCGTTTTTCGCCAGGGTTCATAACAGCGATTCCAAAACACCTGCTTGATGGTATAGGTTTCACAAAGTTTTTTGATGATCGTCTCGGCGCGGCCACGATACAACGAAAGGTTTCCGCCCAAACTTTTGTTAAGGCTACTAAGCGAGTGATGGACCCACACACGACTGGCGCCCCCCATCGCCTCCTGCCCGGCTTCTGGGGTTTCATCGATATAGATCGGTAGCACCATCCCCGCTTGAGTGGCCGCGTTAAGGCCGGGGTTATCCTTAAGGCGCAGGTCCTGGCGAAACCAAAAGATCGCTTGCGGCGAGGTTGTATTATCCATCTTCATCATCGTGGGCTTTCATGGGCTTGCTGGATCGTCTTTTATTGTCTGGGCGGCGGCAAGGCCACTGAGAAAAGCCGCCTCAATTCGGCCATGCAGACACCAATCACCGCAAGCGATCAGGTTTTGTGCGAGGTCTGTGTGGCAGGTCGGGCCCTCTTGTTTGTCGATATTGGCATAACGCCAACCATGCACGGCTTTATGACGAGCCTTATGAACATTAGGGCCGATGATCCGGCTGGTCTCGGCGAGCAGATAGGCCATGACCTCCTCCCGGTTTTGGTCGATATGCAGCTGTGCCCAGCGATTGGTCGAATGCACAAGCAGGCAAAAAGGATTTTTCCGGCCAGGTTTAGAGCTGTTCGCCGAAATCCAGCTGATATCCATCTCGCGCACCAGAGCGGCATCGAATTCTAAGGACAAAGGGGTATCAAAGCCAAGCATGAGCGAAAAACAAGCGCGCATCGGCACATTTTCGAGGGCGTGTGCGAAGCAAGAGGGTAGAATCTGCACCGCCTGGGGCGCGGGGATCGCGCAAATCAGCCAATCAAAGGGGCCGCTCTCAGTGCTGGTCTCATCGGTCAGGTGCCAGGCACCAGCTTTCGAGTCTCGCCTCGTTTTGACGATCCGCTGGTCTTTTCGGATATCCAAGCCGCGTGCCAGATAAGCCCCCATCGCGTTCATACCTGGTGAGGGCACGTAATGGGGATAATCGGCACCCCAGGTGCGCGTGGCAACGGCGCGGGGCCCTTCAAATTCGGTGAAGCGTGCGTCCCACCGTTGCAGGACGCCGGCCTCGATCATCGGCGCGATAAACGCCTGAAAGGCGGGGGTCTTGGCCGTAAAAAACTGTGCACCATGATCGAAAATAAAAGGATCGGCGCGGCGGGTGGCCATCCGGCCGCCCAAACCGCGGGATTTTTCAAAAATTGTAATGTGCGCCGCGCGCTCGCGCAGGAGGATCGCCGCCGTAAGCCCCGCAAGCCCCGCTCCGATGATCGCCAGCCGGGTCATCGTGCGGGGCGGATGGTGTCACGGTTGTCAGGGTGGGCAGAATCGGTCCAGACATCAGACACGGATTTTAGGGTCATCATGGCCCTACCATAGGAAAGGCGGGCGGATAAGTAAATATCATTGCCTGACATCTTGCCACGTCCGGGGCAAGGTTATAGCGTGGGTCGTTACGTGGTCGCCGTGTGGGTCGTGGCTTTCAATGTTATGACGATGTATCCCAAGATTACAGATAGAAAAATCCGCTTTGCGATCATAGGTTGCGGCCAGATTTTCCCGCTCCATTTTGCCTCCTATCAGGCCCATCATGAGGACCTTGAGTTGGTGGCGGTCTGTGAGCCTGATCCAGATATCGCTCAGGATTGTCAGGCGCGTTATGGCTGTAAGGTCTATGATGACCTTGCGAGCGTCCTCGCGCAAGAAGACCTCGATCTCGTCAGCTTGTGTACGCCAAGTGGCCTGCACCCACAGCAAACCACTCTCGCTGCCCGTCACGGGGTTCACGTCCTCACGGAAAAACCCATGGCGATCCGTTGGGAAGAGGGATTGGAGATGCTGCAAGCCTGTCATCATGCCGGCGTGCGACTGTTTGTCGTCATGCAAAACCGTTACAATGCCACCTTACGTGCGGTCAAGCGCGCGGTCAATGCCGGGCGATTTGGTCGCATTCACATGGTCCATAGCAATGTTTTTTGGCATCGCCCCCAGGCGTACTATGACGGCGCTGCCTGGCGCGGTACCAAGGCTCTGGATGGTGGTACCTTGCTCAATCATGCGGTTCACTACGTGGATTTGCTCCATTGGCTGATCGGTCCGGTTGCCAAAGTGCATGCCATGACCGGCACGACGCGCGATATTGAGGTTGAAGATACTGCCGTACTTAATATCACTTGGCGCGAGGGTGCGTTGGGGTCCATGGCAGTAACAATGCTCACCCATCAAGAGGATATCGAGGGAAGCATGACGATTTTAGGGGAGGCTGGCACCGTGCGGGTGGCAGGACTCGCGCTCAATCAAATTCAGCAGTGGGATTTTGCAAACCCACAACAGGAGGATGCGACGATTACAGATGCCAACTACGACATTACCGGTACCGGCGGCTTTGGGCACCAGCCCTACTATGCCAACGTGATTGCCACCTTGCGTGGCGCCGCACAGCCCATGACCGACGGAGAAGAGGGATTAAAATCACTCGAGATTCTCACCGCGGCTTACCGCTCGGCGCACGAAGGGCAGTCTGTCAGCCTGCCGCTTGCTCGATGATTTGATCGAGAAAAGGGTGGCGCGTATGAAAATCGCTGTTGTCGGGATTGGTTACGTTGGTCTTGCCAACGCAGTTTTGCTCGCGCAACATCACGAGGTGATTGCTCTGGATATTGATCACGCTAAGGTGGATAAGCTGAACGCTAGAATCTCACCGATTGCTGATCCTCATATCGAGCGTTTCTTACGTGAACGCCCCCTCAACCTTCGTGCGACGCAAGATCATAAGAATGCCTACAGCGATGCTGAGTTTGTCATGATCGCCGTGCCGACAGACTATGACCCCACGACAAAGCGTTTTCGCACCGAACTTATAGACTCCATTATTAAAGACGTGATGGCTGTTAACCAAGCGGCGGTGATGGTTATTAAGTCCACTGTACCAATTGGTTATACCGCAGATGTGCGTAAAAAGCTCGAGACAGAAAACCTGATTTTCTCACCAGAGTTTTTGCGAGAGGGTAAGGCACTTTATGATACTTTGTATCCCTCGCGGATTATTATCGGCGAGAAATCAGCGCGGGCAGAAACTTTTGCCAACCTTCTGCGTAATGGGGCAGAAAAAAAAGATGCTCCCGTTTTGTATACTAATAGCAATGAGGCCGAAGCGATCAAACTCTTTGCCAATGGCTACCTTGCCATGCGGGTGGCTTATATGAATGAGCTGGATAGTTATGCCCTGGCGAACGGGTTGGATGCAAAGCAAATCATCGACGGGGTTAGCCTTGATCCGCGGATCGGCACGCATCACAATAACCCCTCTTTTGGTTACGGAGGCTATTGCTTGCCCAAGGACACCCAACAATTGCTTACTGATTATCAACAGGTGCCGCAAAATCTCATCACCGCGATTGTGGGGTCCAACCAAACCCGTAAGGCTTTTATTGCTCGCACGATTGCCGAGCAAAATCCACAACGGGTTGGGATTTATCGCCTCATCGCTAAGACAGGGGTGGATAATTTTCGTGAGGCGGCGATTTTAGATGTTATAGATTATCTTAAGGCCAAGGACATCGATATTATGATCTATGAGCCCTCGATAGCCGATGATCGTTTTTTAGATTGCGTAGTTGAAAATGATCTCATGAGGTTTAAGGCACAATCGGATATCATTCTTGCCAATCGACTCGATCCAGAGCTCAATGATGTGTCGGATAAAATTTTTTCACGTGATTTGTATAACAAAAACTAATGCCTATTCTTGTTACTGGTTCCGCTGGATTTATTGGCTCTGCTGTCACGCTTAAACTCCTCACCCAGGGCGAGCAAGTCATCGGTATCGATAATCATAACGATTATTACGACCCAGCCCTCAAGCAAGCGCGCGTTGATCGTTATATCAATCATCCGAGCTATACCCATCTGCGCATCGACCTTGCGGACCAATCTTTGATGAAGCAAGCCTTTGCCGAGCACAAACCAGATCAGGTTATTCATCTCGCAGCGCAAGCCGGCGTTCGATATTCTATAGAAAACCCACTTGCCTATATTCATAGTAATATGGTCGGTTTTGCCCATATTCTAGAAGGGTGTCGTCATCACCGGATAGCGCATTTGGTATATGCTAGCACCTCTAGCGTGTATGGTGCGAGCACCCGTATGCCCTTTTCTGCGCATGAGCCTGCCGATCATCCGCTAAGCCTTTATGCGGCAAGCAAAAGGTCTAATGAATTGATGGCCCATACTTACAGCCATCTTTATGGTCTACCGACGACGGGATTGCGCTTTTTTACTGTTTACGGACCTTGGGGGCGTCCTGATATGGCGCTGTTTAAGTTCACCAAGGCCATGCTGACGGACCAGCCCATTGACGTATTTAATCATGGGAATCACCGTCGTGACTTTACTTATATCGATGATATTGTGAGCGGCGTGATCCGCGTGCTGGATACGCCTGCTCGGGCAGACCCACAGTGGGATAGCGATGCGCCAGACCTGGCGACAAGTAACGCACCCTGGCGGATCTATAACATTGGCAACAATCGTCCTGTGCCCTTGATGGATTACATCCACGCACTAGAAAGATCCTTAAATAAGAACGCCCAAGTGAACTTGTTACCACTCCAGCCGGGCGACGTGCCTGATACTCATGCAGATATCGATGATCTGGTTGCGCAATTTGACTATCAGCCAGTCACCAAAGTCGACGAAGGTGTTGCGCAATTTGTCCATTGGTATTGGAATTATTATAAGATATGAGTATGCCACAATCGATAGAAGAGCTTCGGCTCGCAGTCATTGGCCTTGGCTATGTTGGCTTGCCGCTCGCGGTCGAGTTCGGCAAAAAACGCCCGGTGATTGGCTTTGATATCAATCAGATGCGGATTAAGCAAATCCAGCGCGGGATAGATAGCACGCGGGAAATAACTCAAGAAGCGCTAGATGAGGCGACCCATCTTCATCTCACGTACGATCCGCAAGAACTTGAAAAAGTAAATTGTTATATCATCACAGTTCCAACGCCCGTCGACGTTCATAACAAGCCCGATCTTACTTATTTGTGGCAGGCAAGCGAAACGGTTGGTAAAGTCCTTGCCTCAGGAGATGTCGTGATCTACGAGTCTACAATCTATCCTGGTGCCACCGAGGAGGAATGTGTCCCAATCCTAGAGCAACACGCGGGACTTACGTTTAATAAAGATTTTTTCTGTGGCTATAGCCCTGAGCGCATCAACCCAGGCGATAAGAATCACCGCCTTGTCGATATCAAGAAAATCACTTCAGGGTCTACCCCGCAGGTGGCTGATCTTATCGATGATCTTTATAAACAAATCATTACCGCCGGTACCTATAGAGCGCCAAGTATCATGGTGGCTGAAGCCGCTAAGGTTATAGAAAATACACAACGAGACCTCAACATTGCTTTAGTCAATGAGCTTGCTATCATCTTTAATCAGTTGGGTATCGATACCCAGGCAGTACTCAAAGCGGCAGGGAGCAAATGGAACTTTCTACCGTTTCATCCCGGCCTCGTGGGGGGGCATTGTATTGGTGTTGATCCCTACTATCTCACCCACAAAGCGCAAAGCATTGGCTATAATCCTCAGATTATCCTGGCAGGCCGGCGGATGAATGATTCCATGAGCGCCTATATTGTAGCGCAACTCACCAAAGCGATGATTCAAAAATCGATTTCGATCAAAGGTGCGAAGGTTCTCATCATGGGGTTGGCCTTTAAGGAAAATTGCCCGGATATGCGTAACTCTAAAGTCATCGATATTATCGAAGAGCTTAAGGATTATAAGGTTAAGTGCGATGTTCTCGATCCTTGGGTCGATGGAGAGCAGGCAGAAAAGGACTACGGCCTCACGATGGTCAGTGAACCCACGTCTGGATCTTATGATGCCATCGTACTTGCGGTGGCCCATGACCAGTTCCAAAATCTAGGGTGTGCTAAAATCAAGGCGTTTGCCAAGCCTGTGCACGTTATTTATGATTTACGGTATATTCTTCCGGTCGATCAATCTGATCTCAGATTGTAATCTTTTAGTTTGGTTATGAAAATGCGCGCAGTGATAAAGAATGCAATTTTGTATGATGAGCGCTTATGTTTGTTTTTTGTTTTTCTTTTTGGTGTGACACTCAATATTTACTATATTATAGATATATTTGGCACACCTCTTAATTTTGCAGTTTCTGATGTTTTATTGCCAGTATTTTTACTTATTGTTGGCTTGCGGTTTCTAAGCAGAACCATGCCTTGACCTGAAGTTTGGCTAAGGCTCTTGCTATTTAGTTTTGCTGCTTTCACTTTATGGATGACTCTCTCTTTTTTTCCATGGATTTTATTAGAAATGGGATTGATTGGGTTAGGTTTTTTCATGTCGTGCGTTTACTTGGGGATAAAGCTCCTGCGGGTGAGTTATAAAAAGTTTGATAATCAATCTATTTTTATTACAACGATTGGACTTGTCGTTGTATTTGGAGCTGTGTCGATAACGTTAGAAATCCTCTATCATCGATATTTTTGGTTTATCATTGGTATGGCCGTGGCGAGTGCCACGATGCCTCCTTGGTCGTCTAAAGAGGATTAGAGGTTCAATCGTTAGCGTTTGGTATATACTATTAGTGTGGAGTGTAGCCTTGGTAGACCGGGTTATCACCTAGAATGATAGCCAGAGATATAAAACTCGTACAAAACTCATATAGAGCTTGAGAGATAAGGTAAGTAAATTATGAATTTTGTGCCTCTTAAGAAAATACTCTTGACTGGTGGTTTGGGTTATATTGGATCCCACACCGCAACGGTATTAATGGATGAAGGGATAGAAGTTGTTTTATACGACAATCTTTGTAATGCTTCGGAATCGGTACTCGCACGGTTAGAAACAATTACTTCTAAGAAACCATCATTCATTAGAGGCGATATTCGTGATACGGACTTGCTCACGAAGACTTTACGTGCGCACTCAATCGATGGGGTCATTCATTTTGCAGGACTTAAGGCTGTCGCAGAGTCGGTAGCCAAGCCGATAGTCTATTACGATCATAACGTTGGTGGCACCATGAGCTTGCTCAAGGCAATGGGACAAGCGCAGGTTAAAATCCTCGTTTTTAGCAGCAGTGCAACGGTCTACGGCAACCCACAATTTCTGCCCATTACTGAAGATCATCCCGTTGGTGCCACGAATCCCTACGCTCACAGTAAGCTGCATATAGAGCAGATGCTCATAGATCTTGCCAAAGTAGATCAGATATCGAGTGATGCGACTTCATCGGCTTGGCGCATTGCCAGTTTGCGTTACTTTAATCCGGTCGGTGCCCATGAGAGCGGCTTAATCGGTGAAAATCCGAAAGGGATCCCCGATAACCTCATGCCCTACATTGTTCGGGTTGCCCAGGGATCGCTACCTCATCTCAAGGTATTTGGTGATGACTATGAGACAAAAGATGGTACGGGAGTGCGTGATTATATTCATGTGATGGACCTTGCGTATGGACATGTTGCGACACTGGATTTGCTGAGGAACCACACCGGCTGGCATGTTTTTAATTTGGGCACAGGTGTGGGCATCAGCGTGTTTGAGATGATCAAAACTTTTGAGGCGGTGACAGGACAAAACGTCTCCTACCGAGTCGTCCCACGTCGTGCAGGAGATATCGCGACAAGCTATGCTAAGGTGGATAAAGTGCGCAAGCATATGGGTTGGCGAGCCACCCAATCCCTCGATGAGATGTGTGTAAGTGCCTGGAATTTCCAATCTCAGCTTTAACCTTGGAGATCATAGCAATGGGTACGATGCCATTTTTTAATGAGAAAAGACAATGAGGTTCATGGCATCAAGCGTCGCGTGGTTAATACCGGTGCTGATCCTACTGCAGGAGGGTATCTGCACTGCTTTAGAAGAGAGGTTTGTCCGTACGTATCAAGAACTTTCGGAGCACGCTACGTTATGACCAGAGATAAGAACAGGCATGATAAATTTTTGACCCAAAAAAATCTAAGAGAAAAAAATCCAAAGGGCGAGAAACTCAAAGATCCTTTTTACAGCATTATTACGTGTACGCTTAACAGTGCGAAGTATATTAAACAAACAATCCAGTCGGTTGAATCTCAGAGTTATAGGGCTTTTGAGCATATTTTTTATAGATGGGTTTTCCGATGATGAAACGGTATCGATCATCCATGCTTATCAAGCTCGTGCTTCTCATAGGGTAACGCTCCACCAGATTCCTGCCCAGGGAATTGTGAACGCTATGAATGTGGGTATTATCCTTGCGCGGGGCAAGGTGATTTTGCACTTACACTCGGATGACTGTTTAGCTTCATATAACGTGCTTGCCATTGTCCACGACGCATTTTTGAATTCCAGATCGTCTCTTGTGATAGGGAATTGCAAGCTAAAAGGACTTAAACGAGATATACATTGGTGGCCAGAGAATCGATTGGAGCGATTTATCTTAAGGTGCCTCTTTTTCCCTATTTTATTTTTTGCGAACCATATACCCCATCCATCATCATATGTCATGCGAACTGTCTTTGAAAAGTACGGAAACTTTAAGGAGCAATATAAAACTAGTATGGATTACGATTTTTGGTTGCGTGTTTTGCGCTATGAATCCTCACATTTAATAGATGATGTCCTGTCGGAGAACATACAACCACTGTAAAATTGCAAACCTTTAAGCCAATAGAGAATGAAAAAATTCGCCTTCATCATAAACATAATTACAAAGTTTCATATTCTATCTTTATTTTTTTATCACCGTTTTTATTTGTACGAAAAATGATCATGGATATTTCCCGGAAAAACTTTGAGAAAATGCCTTAAATTCAATGAATATATCAACCGAGGTTGTAACCTTGTGGCAGTGTTTACTGCCAAACAAAGTCATTTCTCTATAATTACCTCAAAGCCACCGTAAATGATGCGCCTACCATCGAAGGGCATGGGGTTGATATCTTCTTGCATGCGTGGATCATCCATCGCTTTTTGCATGCCCGTATCACGGGTGGCTTTATCTGGCCATACCACCCAACCAAATAAGACTGTCTCATTATCTTTCTTTTGTACGGCCATGGGAAAAGAGGTGATCTCACCGTCCGGGATATCGTCCCCCCAGCAATCGACGATTTGAATCGCGCCAAACTCCTTAAAGCAGGTCGCTGCTATATTTGAATGTTTGATGAAAGCCTCTTTGTTTTTCGTGGGCACGGCGGCAACAAAGCCATCAACGTAGGGCATAGGTCTTTCCTTTCTTAAGCAGTTAAATCTGCGGTCATGGTTTCGGCATTAACGGGGAATGAATTATGTTCATGAATACACTTCCATTGTCCGTCAATTTTACGGTAAGCGGCGGTGCCGCGAAGCCAAGCGTTAGCGATTTCTTCAGGCATGGGCTCCGCAGTGCCTGAGATACGACATCTGAAATATGCCACTGCCATATCATCGGATGCATGGATGACCATATCTTTGTATTCCACTGTTGGCTTATCAAAGTAAGGAAAACATTGCCGCCAGAGTTGTTTAACGCCTTCAACGTCGTTGACAGACTCCTTCACATCATAAAGGCAGTAGGCGTCTGCATAATCCTTATGCATTGCCTGAAGGTCCTTGCAGTAAAGGGCATCTCCCCACGCTTTCAGGAGTTGTTTGATTTCTCTTACCGATTGCTCATTATTGTTCATAGGTCACGACCTCCTTGAGTCATAAAATTGCTAAGCGTCATAAAGAGCCGCCTTTAAGGAGCTTGTTATCGGCTTGACACCAGCTATTGAGTCGATACCATAGCGCATCAACTCCCTTTTGTGGAGTGAAGATCATCGCAATATGACCAAGTTCTTGCGCTTGTATTAAGGTGCGTGACTACAAAACTTCCCATACGAGGGAGATAAAATTGCGATTATACCATTGTGGTTGCATCCGAAAAATCAATGAATATCATAGAACTAACCACTCAACTTATTATTTTTCTATTTCCCCTGGCCTTTAGCCCGGGTCCTGGAAATATATTTTTTGCAGCCAACGGGGCTCGTTTTGGTTTTTATTCAACCTGGCCCGCAAACATCGGCTATCATGCAGCGACCTTAATTGTTATGACTGCTGTGGGGTTGGGTTTTGGTTTTTTATTGAATAAAATCTCGTATTTTTTCGAGGTTATCCGATATCTGGGTGCTGGTTATATATTTTATCTTTCATGGTTGCTCTATCGTGCTGGCGCCTCTAAGGAAATCGTTGATGCAAAGCCTGCCGGTTTCTGGGATGGGGTGATTCTCCTGCTTCTTAACCCCAAGGCGTATCTCATCATGGTTGTGCTCTCGTCACAGTTTTTAAGTGAGTCCCGCCCGAACCATGAGTGGCTCACGATCTATGTTGCAGCGATGTTCACGCTTAACAATTTTATCGCATTTATTGTCTGGATCGCTGCAGGAGATCGTCTGATGGCTCTGCTTAAGTATGATCGTAGTGCGCGTGTGATTAATAAGTTTTTTGGGATTGCTCTTGCGTTGATTGCCGTATGGATGTTGTTCTTATAAACAAAGACTGTGTTGCGTATTGACGCTCGCTTGTGTTTATGACGACTATTATTATATTTGAAATCTTAAATATTAAAAAGACACATGAGAAAAGTTACAGGTATTTTAGCTATCGTCGGCGTAGCGGTCTTTATAGCCGGATACGTCGTTACGGGCGAACAGAACAATACCAAAACCTACGTACAGGAAAACCTGCTTACCATTCCACCGCTCATTGACAGCCGTGAGGTTAACAATGACATCGAATTGGTGATTCAAAACGGTGAGCATGAGTTTTTTTCTGGCATCAAAAGTATAACAAAAGGGTTTAGCCAATTTTACCTTGGTCCAACTATTCGTTTGTACCAAGGAACACAGACGCGTATCACCTATAAAAATGATATAGATGACCCCATCACCGTCCATGGTCATGGGCTACACGTCGAAGGAAAAGTGGACGGTGGCCCGCAAAGCCAGATTCTGCCTACACAGAGAAAAAGTTTCCTGTTGCCCATCGTGCAAGAAGCGGGCACAAGCTGGTATCACCCGCACCTCATGGGGAAAACCGCTGAGCATGTTCATGCTGGACTGGCGGGTCTTTACATTATAGAAGATGAAAACTCACAAACCCTGCCATTGCCCAAAAACTATGGGATCAATGATATCCCCTTAGTGGTGCAAGATCGCTCGTTCATAAATGGAAAAATGAAACCTTATACGGTGACCAGTGAGCAAATGACAGATGGTCTAAGGGAAGAAACTCTGGTGGTTAATGGTACGATTAATCCTTATCATCTTGTCCCTGCGGGGTGGGTCCGTCTGCGCTTGCTCAATGGTTCTAATGCACGATTTTATCGTTTCTTTTTTGCAGATAACGCACCCTTTTATAAAATCGCCACGGAAGGAGGGTTCTTAAATCAACCTGTAACCATGACCGAGATCACCATGGCACCGGGAGAGCGTAATGAGATTATGATTGATCTTTCAAATCATACATCGTTGAGCCTGAGGGCAGCATTTCTGCCACCTGATCCAGAAGGTGAGAGCGTTATTGAAGCGCTCTTTTCTTCCGATCCTTCTGTTCAGCGCGTGGTAGACTTGCGCGTTGATAAAGCGTTATCAGCGCAAGGTACACTTCCCGATAAGCTCAACGAAATCGATGATTATAGTCAGATTGATATGCGTACCGCGGTAAGACGAACGCTGACTATGAATATGGCCAATGATAATGCAACGGTCAACCCGCATAATATGTTCGCGATTAACGGCCAGTCCATGAATATGAATGTGATCAATGTGCGGGTAAAGAAAGGCGATCTAGAGCTTTGGACCGTGACAGGCGATGAGATGCCCCATCCGTTTCATGTCCATGGGGTATCTTTTCAAATTCTGACCCATAATGGAGAACCGCCAGCTGAGGAGGATCGCGGCTGGAAGGATACCGTGGTTGTCACCGAAGAACCGACCGAGATCTTGATGCGTTTTCATCACACGGCCACACAAGCGTTTCCCTTTATGTATCATTGTCATATTTTAGAACACGAAGACGGCGGAATGATGGGACAATTTACGGTGTTAGATTAACCAATCCTTTTAGGTCCGTTGCTTTAGACCTTGTCTTTCTAGAGGTCTATCGTATTTGGAAAATCAGATCAGGCAAGCATCACCCAGGCGCATCTAGTCCTTTTGACTCGCAATGTCATGGCGAGCGGTTTAAGCTACCCGCATGAGTCGAATATCAGACATTCATGCCCAGTTGTTCCGGGTGCCTCTCAAAGAGATCCTTGAAGACGCTTCTCACGGCGATCACACCCATTTCGAACTGATTACCGTCACCATACGGCTAGATAATGGTGCGCGGGGTACAGGCTACACTTACACCGGCGGTAAGGGCGGGCACGCCATCATGGCAATGATCGAGCATGACGTGACGCCGTATCTTTTGGGCAAGGAAGCCTCGCGCATTGCAGATTTGAACGAGGGGATGCACAAATACATACACTATATCGGACGCGGTGGGATTGCCTCTTTTGCGATTTCAGCCATCGATATTGCGCTGTGGGACATTCGTTGCCGCACAATGGAGCAACCATTGTGGTTGGTGGCTGGCGGCAGTAGTGATCGATGCAAAGCCTATCGTGGCGGGATTGACCTGAACTATCCGCTGCCTAAGTTGCTGGACTCAGTTCACGGTTATCTGGATCAGGGTTTCAATGCCGTCAAGATCAAGGTGGGTAAACCTGACCTACATGAGGATATAAACCGCGCCACCGCGATACGTGATCTGATCGGGCCTGACGTGGGTTTTATGGTTGATGCCAATTTCGCAATGGAGCTTGAACATGCCAAGCGCGCCGCCCACAGCTTTAAGGAGCTTGACGTCATTTGGTTTGAGGAGCCGATCATCCCTGACCATTATAAATACTATGGCGAGATTGCCCAGGATACCGGTTGTCCGCTTGCGATGGGAGAGAATCTTCACACCATCCACGAGTTCGAACACGCCTTTGCCGATGCGGGGTTGTCCTTTATTCAGCCTGATGCTTCTAATTGCGGCGGCATTACCGGCTGGTTGTACGTGGCTGCACTTGCCCGCAAACGGGGCATATCTGTCTGCAGCCATGGCATGCACGAGCTCCACGTCAGCCTTGTCGCATCTCAACCTCATGCCGGTTGGCTAGAGGTTCACAGCTTTCCCATTGATGAATACACCACCCGCCCGGTAGTCCTGGAGGACCATCTCGTAGTGGCGCCATCTGTGCCGGGGATCGGTGTTGAATTTGATTGGAATAAACTGCACGCTATCAACGAGGTTGATAACCTGCGAACACCATAACCTATACTGGAGGGAACTCATGAAACCCACTTACCTAACCAATCTACTATGTGCCGCGACTTTCGTGATTACTGTTTTCGCGGGGCCAGCACAGGCGGCTGAATTAAAATTCGCCCACGTCTATGAAACCAGCCACCCGCTACATGAAGGGGCGGAAAGGGCCGCAGAGCTTTTTGCCGAGCGCACGAACGGACGGCACTCGATGACGGTTTTTCCAGCGTCGTCTCTGGGCAAGGAGTCCGATTTGAACGAAGGTCTTTCCTTGGGCACTGTTGACGTGATCTATACGGGTGCCGGATTTGCTGGCTCTAGCTATGGTCCGATCTCCATCACCGATTTTCCCTTTACGCTGCGTAACTTGCAGCATTGGGCCGCCTATTACGAGAGTGATCTTTTTGACCGCAACGCCAAAGCATATGCCGAGGCGACCCAAGGCAATGAGATTGTGTCCATCAGCTATTATGGTGCTCGTCATGTCACGGCGAACAAGCCGATCCTAACCCCAGAAGACATGCAGAATCTGAAAATTAGGGTCCCGAATGCACCGGCCTATGTGCTGTTCCCCGAAGCAGTTGGTGCCAACCCGACCCCCATGGCTTTTTCAGAGGTCTATCTTGCTCTCCAGCAAGGGGTGGTGGACGCTCAGGAAAACCCATTGCCGACGATTCAGGCGAAAAAGTTTCATGAAGTGCAAAGCAACATCAACCTAACGGGTCACATTATCAATTCCATCTTTACCGTGGTTTCCGGCATTCGTTTGGCACAGCTCAGTGACGAAGACCGTGAGATCCTTGAGGGCGTTCTTGATGAGACCGCCGATTGGGTCACCGAGCAGATTGTTGCCTCCGAAGCCAGTCTTGCTGATTGGTTTCGCGAGCAGGGCACCAATGTCAACGAAGTTGATCGTGGCCCCTTCATCGCGGCGGTCGCCCCAGCGTTAACCGCAGGTGGATTGCCCTTCTCAGAAGAGGATTATAGGGAACTCCAAGCTATTCCCGACAAGAAATCCTAAGCAAATAGGCTCACTCAGTCTCCCTGGTGCACGCTCGCCGGGGAGACTGACAATCTAAGCCGGAGGAGGCGCTATGCATAATGTGACGGACAATCGCCCGCCGCATGACACCTTTGCCGAAGGCATAGAAGAGGTCGCAGATGATATCTCCGATGTCAAAGGTTTTGATATCCCTGTTTTGCTCTTATTTCTTATTTTGTTTATTATTGTTGCGCTGCAGTTTTTTACCCGCTATGTGCTTAATGACAGTTTGGGGTGGACTGAGGAGATTGCACGTTATTTTCTTATTCTTTTGGGCTTTGTTGGCGGCATTACCTGTGTTCGCAAAGGCAAGCATATTTTCCTAGAGTTTGCCTATAATTATATGCCCACCAAAGCGATTAAGCCGACCGTCGTGGTGGTCGAGACGGTTGTCACTGGCTTTTGGGGGTATGCGGGCTGGTTGGCGATAGAGCTGGCCGAGAAAACCAACGCAAATATGGTATCGGTAACGATTCCCAAGGCTTATCTTTATTATATTGTCGCCATGAGTTGTTGTCTGATGGCGGTATTTGCTCTGATAAATCTGATTAATAAATATCGTACGCCTGGCCAGGATATCATTCGCGCAAAACGTCACCAGGCAGTGATGGACTAGAGCGGTATGGGATTAACAGCCCTCTTTGTTGTTTTATTTATCACGCTCGTGATGGGGGTTCCCGTTGCGGTTTCATTAGGTCTTGCGTCTTTGGTCTATATCCTTATCGCGGGCTTGCCAGATGTTCTTTTGATTCATCGAATGATCGGCGGGATTGACAGTTTCCCGTTGTTGGCAATCCCATTTTTTATTTTGGCCGGGCATTTGATGAACACTGGCGGCATTACGACCAAGATATTTGCCTTTGCCCGTGCGCTTGTTGGGTGGCTACCTGGAGGATTGGGTCATGTCAACATCGGCGCGAGTGTTATCTTCGCGGGCATGTCGGGCGCGGCTGTGGCTGATGCGGGTGGTCTTGGCAATGTTGAAATTAAGGCCATGCGTGAAGCCGGGTATGATGCGGATTTTTCCGTCGGCGTGACGGCCGCATCGTCCACCATCGGGCCAATCATTCCGCCCTCGTTGCCGCTTGTTATTTATGGCGTGATGGCCTCGGTGTCGATCGGCGAGTTGTTTATCGCTGGCTTGATTCCTGGATTGCTGATGGCGCTTTCATTGATGGTGATGGTCGCGTGGTATGCCCGTATTCGAAATTATCCTAAAGACAATCGTATCGACATGTGCCGGGTTTGGGTTTCTTTTAAGGCATCTTTTTTGCCGTTACTGACGCCGGTGATTATCGTCGGAGGCATTGCTACAGGCGTGTTTACCCCGACCGAAGCGGCTGTCGCAGCAGTCTGCTATGCGCTGTTTTTAGGTGTGATTGTCTATCGCTCTTTGAATTGGAAGCACCTGGTGCGGGTATCGATGGATACGATTGAATCCTCGGCGGCGATTTTGATGATTGTGGCAAGCGCGGCAGTTTTTGCCTGGATTCTCACCGCCAATCAGGTGGCAGCGGTGTTAGGAGAGGCGTTATTAGATATCACAACAAACAAGTACATGATCCTGCTTATCATGACGGTTATCACCCTTATCATCGGTCTTTTTATGGAGACCATCGCGGCGATCACGATCCTTGTGCCTGTTCTTCTGCCTATTGCGCTGAATATAGGCATTGACCCGATCCATTTGGGGATTTTGTTGATCTTAAACTTGATGCTAGGGTTGCTGACCCCACCTGTGGGTATGGTGCTCTTCGTACTATCAGAAGTGTCCGGGATTAGGTTTGAGCAGTGCGTGAAGGCCACCATACCGTTTTTAATCCCGTTGCTGATCGTTCTTTTCCTGATTGTCCTGATTCCAAATATCGCTCTTTGGTTACCGACGATGATTTATCGTTAAGTCTATGATAGAAAAATTATAGAAAATATTTAGAGTACGTCGTTTATTTGGGTAAGCCACACCACACCGACGGCAGCCTCATAAAAAATATAGACGTCTAGTTCTTTACCCTATTTTTTGCCATGATGTCATTGCTCTAAATGATTCGCTGTGTTTGCGTAGCTCCTCGAAATTACCTTGACCTTTAAGCTTACCCTTATCAAGTAGAAAGATGGTATCGCAGTCCTTCACAGTGCTGAGACGATGTGCAATCAGAATGATGGTGATGTCATGTCCTAGGTCATGCACGGCTTTCATCACCGCCTGCTCTGTGAGGTTGTCAAGTGCGCTGGTGGCCTCATCCAGAATCAGCACGTGTGGGTTGTGATAAAGCGCACGGGCAATACCAATACGCTGACGTTGCCCACCGGAAAGGCGTACACCGCGTTCGCCGACCGTGGTTTGATATTGCTTGGGTAGTTCGCTGATAATAAAGTCGTGTAGACTGGCAATTTTGGCGGCACGCTCTATGCTCTCTTGGTCGATGTCTTTAGCCTCGATGCCAAAAGCGATGTTGTGAGCGACCGTATCATCGGCCAGGTAAATCTGTTGCGGTACATAACCGATGGAACGCTGCCAGGCGCGTTTATTGGTTTCGTTGATGGTGATGCCATCGACGTCGAGTGTGCCTTGTTGTGCTTCTAGCAAGCCGAGGATGAGATCCACCGTGGTGGTTTTACCGCTACCAGTAACACCCACAAAGCCCACCGTGCCTTTCGCTGGGATAGTCAGACTAATACCGTTCAAGGCAGGGTATGATGCATTAGGGTAGGTATAATGGATATCATTCAAACAGAGGGCGTGGTTAAGCGGTAATGTGTCAAGTCTTTGGTCGTGGCTAGGAGACGAGTTAGCCGGTTGCAGGCTTATCAGGTCGTTGTGGAGGGATTCAATCACGGATCCAGCATAGCGCAACTCCGTGAGGGCGGTATAGATTTGTTGAAGTGTAGGCATGAGACGATAGCCGGCAAAGGCATAGAGTGCTATGACGGGCAAGGCAGTAGCAAAATTACCGCTTTGGGCTATCAGGTAGAGCATGATTAGCAACATGCCGCCAAAGACGATGGCTTCCAACGCAAAGCGTGGCAACAGGCCGATAACATATGCTGTGGCGTGATGCTTGGCAAACGTTTGTGCCGGCGCGGCAAAGCGTTGGATGTAAGTGCGTTCCAGCCCACCCACTTTTATCTCTTTGGCCGCGCCGAAGGATTCGCTTACAGCCATAAAGCGCGCCTGGTTGACGCTGACCTGCTCCTTGCCGATGCGTGCAAGTAAGCCGCTGGCTACCTTGAAAATGAGACCATAGGCGACACCAAGCACCAGGGTGATCGTGAGCGTGAGCATGGGGTCAACCAGGACAAGCAAGAGTAGCAGGGTTGCGGCGATGGTACCTTGGGCGATGAGGTTCACTGCGGGGTCTAGGGCCTTGTCGATAACTTGCCTTACTTCTGAGAGGATAGCCTTACCTAAATCGGCACTGTGGCGACTTAAAAACCAACTGTAGGGCTGGTGCAGATAGCCTTCCACCAGGCGCTTGCCGATACTGTATTCACGCATGAAGGTAAAGCGTGTCTGCGCGTAGCTGGTGAGCGCCTTGAAGGCCAGCGAGGCGAGCAGCAATATAAAAACAAGAATACCTAGCGCGATCAGGAACTGTTCGGTTGTTTCGATGCCGAGCGTACGAGAAACTTGGAAGGCGGTGTTAAGCATAGCGTTGGTTTCCACCAATTGTGGATTCGCCAGCACGGCAATAAATGGCATAATCGACGCCACCCCAAACGTGTCCAGTAATCCCATGATAAGGATCATGCCGAACAACAACCCTGCCCGCCTGCGTTCGGCTGGCGTTAGGAGGTCCAAGAGTTTCTTATATGTTTGCATTAAATGGTCACAAAGTCCGCATAAGCTTCGATCAGCCCGTCTTTGAGCCCAGTTCGGGGTCGCCAGTCTAGGCTGCTGAGGTGCCGGCTATCCATGAGCTTGCGTCGGTTTCCATCGGGTTTTGCTGGATCGAAGTCAATGTCTCCTTGGTAGCCAACGACGCCTTTGATCATTTCGGCGAGCTCCCTGGTCGTCAGGTCTGTACCCGCACCGATATTGATGTGGCTACACATCGGTTTGGTATATTTGTCGTAGATCGCCTTGTCGAGATTCATAACGTGTATGCATGCACGTGCCATATCGTCCATATATAGAAATTCACGCTTGGGTGTACCGGTTTCCCAGACGGTCACGCTTGGCGCATTATTGATCTTGGCTTCATGAAAGCGGCGGATTAATGCTGGGATCACATGACTGTTTTCAGGATGGTAGTTATCGCCTGGGCTGTAGAGGTTGGTGGGCATCACGCTACGGTAATCGATACCGTGGCTTTTACCATATTCACGGTTATAGCTTTCACAGAGTTTGATGCCAGCGATTTTGGCAATGGCATAGGGTTCGTTTGTGGGTTCGAGTTTACCTGCCACCTTAGCCGCAGCCAGATAGACTTGATTGGGTTTTTCTTTAGCAAAGAATTTGCAGACTGCTGCTCGGTCGACGAGGTTGAGCTCAGCGTGAGTACGGGTGATGAGAGTCACGCAGGATTGCCGTATCGGGTTATCACCTTTGTTACAATGACGATACTCTAAGGTACGAACAATCGCTGCGCCCACCATGCCTTGGTGGCCAGCGACATAGATTTTAGGATTCAAAGGGTTCGAACTCACTGGTGGTAATCCATAGGAGTATAACCATGGCGCTTGATTAGTTCATCTTGTTCAGCGGATTTCAAATCCTCATGGACCATTTCGGCAACCAGCTCGTTGAAAGTGATTTTAGGTGTCCAACCCAGCTTGGTTTTGGCTTTGCTGGGATCACCGACTGGCTGTTATGCAAGATCTGGATCATGACTATGCCTTTTAGGGTACGGGGAGAGTATTGACTCATCAAGCACGCTATCGCCAGGGCGCACAGGGCGACATGCGGTGTTATACAATGTCTAAGCCCTGTTTGATTGGCTCAGCACTCAACAGCCTACCAAAAATATGCTTGATTATGAAAGGTTTTTGTCATTAGAGTGCTCAATAGATCCACCTTGATCTTGCACCATCAGGCCTTTGGATTTGTAACCACCATTTCGCGACCCAGCGGCCAAACTTATCAGTTAGGGATAACAGAAAACCAAAAGAACGATATTATGCTTAATCAGACCCGCTTATTTGGGTAAGCCGCGCTGCGCCCACGGCGGCCTCATTTTCAGAGCTAACTTGCGGAGTAATGCCAAGAGCACGGGCGCGAATAGCCGTCCAAGTGGGATTTTCTGCACCGCTTCCGGCGGTAAAAATCTGCGAGGGGAACGGGCACCCCTTGTCGGTGATCGTTTGATAGCATTGTGCCTCAATCCGGGCGATCCCTTGCAAAAGCCCATATAGAAAATCCACATCATCTTGCGGCCGTGGGGTGAGTCGCGGTGACAAATTCGGATCGTTAATCGGAAATCGCTCGCCTGGTCGAAGTAGGGGGTAGTAATCGAGCGAGGAGGGAGTTTTGGGGTCGATCTGCGCACTCAAGGATACCAGCTGCTCGGAAGTGAAATGGGCGGCCAGCACCGCCCCACCGGTGTTAGAGGCACCGCCCGCTAGCCAAAAGTCCTTAATCCGGTGGGAATACAGCCCCATCCGCGGATCATCGATGCGCCGTGGGCTCAGCGTTTTAATCGCCAAGGTAGAGCCCAGCGAAGTCACCGCAATGCCAGCTTGCAGTGGGGCGCATGCTAAAAAGGCAGCCGTGCTGTCGGTGGTGCCGGCATGAATGATCGCGCGGGGTGATAGCCCTAGCACTTTCGCACGCTCAGGCGCGATGGTGCCGAGCGGCGCGCTGGCGGGATGCACGTCCGGCAGCAGCCGGGGATCGATCACCTGATCGATCCAATCGGGCCATGTTTCTGTCTCAGGGTCAAAGCCGGTTTTAAGCGCATTGTTGTGATCTGATAAACCGCCACGCCCCATGAGTTTGGCAGCGATAAAATCCGCCTGGTGTAGCAGGTGCGCGGCGCGCTGATTGTCATCCTCTTGGGTAAGATGCATGGCACGAGCAAGAGCCGAACCGCCGCCAGAGGTTATGTGATTTTTGGGCGCGTGGCGCGCAATGATCTCGGCTTCGTCGTTAAATCCAGCATCGTTATACATCAATGCGCGAGTCACCGGACGCAGTGCGTGATCGGTTAAGACTACGGTGCCGGATGTGCCGCAAATGGCGATACGGGTGATGTCGTGACCGCTGTGGCCATGATCGGTAAGGGCGGCTGTCTGATCCGCCACACACTTCTTGACCACTTGCCACCATAGGCTAGCATCCATGCGCTCTGGCGATGGCGATAGATGCGCCGTGCGCCTCATCGATAGAACGCGCCCGGCTTCGTCCGTGACGGCGGTTCGAACCCCGCTCGTGCCGATATCGATGCCCAGGGCGAGACTCATGAACCTCTCGCAAGGGCTTGCCGGTACTTTTCTGCATCCCAGTTCAATAGCTCGGCCTCAGCCTCAGCCCTGATCGGCGTTGTGTCCCATTCATCGGGCAGGCGCGATAGTACATCAGCCAGGCAGCGCAACATAGCTTTTTGCGCCGCTGTGGCCTCATGGCGTAGAGCGACCCCCTTATCTTTGTGTATGATTGCGGGCGGTTTGTTGTCATGATCGCGTCCAGGCAAGGCAGGGCCTAAAAAGACCACATGATCAGGATAATAAGAACCATTAGTTGCATGGCCATAGGCACGTGAATCATGAGCGATCCATCCCTCTTGGGCCCAGGCAAAGCCAGTTGGTGGTTTTTCGTTGATGATTTCTGGGGTGATTTTGCGCGGCGGCATGGCAAGGCGTTCTTCTACTTTGTTGAGCAGGTCGGCGACCTCTTGCACTGACGCACCGCAGCAAATCAATCCATGATTTTGCAAAACAATCACGTTTGTTGCAGGGTTCACGTGGGCCATGATTTCCTTTGTGAGCGGTAGCCCTGGCTTGACGTAAGGCACGAGGGCAAAGGATAGTCCGGCTAGCTTTTCTTGACATGCTGCCAATCCCTGGGGGCTGATTGCATGAACCAGTGTATTGACAGAATGCGTATGGATCACCACCGGATAGTCAAGGGCAGCATGAAACGTCATCTCAATCGATGGCCGCAGGCTTGAGGAAGGATCGAGAATGACCGTTTGCCCGTGATTCTCCTCGTCCATTAACTGAGCTACGGCGGCCGCGCGCGAAACCGGGATGAAGATGTCTTGGTCTTGAGCGTGGGCAAGCTGGGTGCCGGAAGCTTTAATCCACATGACATCCGTATTTTTGATCGATGTATTACCGCCAGCGCCCTGGACTTGCAAGGGGTCTTGCCCCAGCTTAGCCGAGAGAGATAGAAAGTTTGGGGTTAGTAATTCAGAGTGCATCTTTATGGTTGTCATCATTGCAAAATTTCTATTCTATAGGTGGGTGGTGCGCATGTCCGCTCAGCGAGCAAAGCCGCGAGGGCTTGATCCGGCGCATCGGCGGCGAATGTTTGTGCATAAAGGCCGCCTTGTACCAACACGCTGTCCCAGCCGGCATTTTGCGCCCCTTGGATGTCGTGATCTAGGCTATCGCCGACCATCACGATCCGCTGTGCCCCCAGGGCCGTTTGCAGGCTATCAAATAGAGGGCGATGGGGCTTGCCATAGAAAATGACCTCACCGCCTTTTTTTTGATAGTCGTGCGCAAGGGCACCGGGGGAAATCACAAGACCGTCAGGGCGCGGTGATGCCAGGTCGGGGTTTGAGCAATAGATTTTTAGCCGTTGGGCGAGGGCTCGCTGTAAGGTTTTCTGCCATTGCTGAAGATGACTCCCGTCGGGCAGTCCCATCAATAGGATAGCGTCCGCACCTTTCATATCTCTAGTGAGCTCGATATCCAACCCTAGTCCCCAGGCCGCCGCATCGCCGGGGGTGCGTTCGATAGGATAAAACCGTTTCTCAAAGATTGTCTTTGCGACAATATCTCGCCATAGGGCTTCACCGCTGGTCATCACGACTTCAAAGGTGTCATGCGGTATTCCCATCTCAGTGATGCGGTCAGCGTTATCGGCGGCGCGCTTGCCAGAGTTGGATAAAACCGCCAGCCTGCATCCTGCGTCGCGTAGACGCTGCAGGCAAGTTTTTGTTTGAGGGTAAAGGGTATGACCATCGTGCAACACGCCCCACTGGTCAAGAACAATGACCTCATAGGCGTCGGTGACCTGTACGAGAGAGTCGATCCGCTGCGTCATAGGATTAGGTAAGAGCCGGAGTTGGTAAGATGTGTTTTTTGATATAGATATCTGCTAACTGTGCGTTCAGCATGTCCAATGACATCTCGTAAGGAAACTGCATCTCTTTACAACATCGCCCTGGTAAGCAGAACGGTCATGCTCCAGAGTCTTTGGAGTCTTTTTGCCAGACAGTCCGATTAACGTAGTCGGTATAGCTTAGGACGATGCGCAGGATTTTGTTGGAAACTGACGGCACTTCATAATCACTTATCGGCGGGATCACCATTACGTTCTGCTTATGGTGTGCAATAGTGACGCGCACGGCATCAAGGACACGCTCCTTTGTCAGCCCCGTCATGATGAGAGTGCCAACATCCATGCCTTCTGGGCGTTCGTGTGTGTTGCGGATTGTTACCGCCGGCAAATTAAGCAAAGAGCTTTCTTCAGTAATCGTACCGCTATCTGAAGCCACGCAGAGTGCTTCCATTTGCAGCTTGATGTAATCGCAAAAGCCAAAGGGTTTCAAAAACTGAATCCTGTTATCCAGATTTCCAATATTCAACTCATCTAAACGCTTTTGAGTCCGAGGATGCGTCGATACGATGACTGGAATTTGATACTGTTGTGCTAGCGCATTCAAGGTCTCAACAAGGTCAGTTAAGTTCTCTGGAGTGTCAACATTTTCTTCACGATGAGCACTAACAACGAAATAACGCCCTTGCTTAAGCTTCATGCGTGCAAGGACATCTGAAGCCTGAATTTTCGGCATGAAATAATCCAGCACTTCACGCATATGCGAGCCCGTCTTAATGATGGTTTCGGGTCGGATACCCTCTTCAATCAGGTAGCGACGGGCATGCTCAGTTAGCACGAGATTGATATCACTCAGATGGTCCAACACCTTGCGGTTAAGCTCTTCTGGAACGCGTTGATCAAAACAGCGATTTCCAGCTTCCATGTGAAAAATGGGGATCTTACGACGCTTGGCAGCGATGACCGCCAAACAGGAATTGGTGTCCCCATACAGCATGACTGCGTCGGGTTTTTCTTTTTCCATGATCTCATCTGATTTTTCGATGACGCGTGCAATAGTCTGCGCCGCATTCTCGCCGACGGCCTTAAGAAAATGGTCGGGCATTCGTATACCCAGGTCTTCAAAAAAAATCTGATTGAGCTCGTAGTCATGGTTTTGCCCGGTATGCACAAGCACATGTTGGGTATGTTGATCAAACTCAGCAATCACACGGCTCATTTTAATGAGTTCGGGGCGTGTGCCGACAATCGTCATGACTTTAAGCATTGAGTTCTTCCTTGATGTAGTCAAGTTCAAGCAAGAGAGCTTTGACTTGAGCAACGTCGAGGCGACGGGTGTTATGCGAGGTGTAGTCGTCTAATCTCGACATGTCGATCTCACCTTCGCTAAAGTATTTGGCGTAATTCAGATCGCGGTTGTCCACAAGGATACGATAATACTCATCCATATCAATCGCGTGCGCCATTTCTTCACGAGAAATCAGGGACTCGTGGAGCTTTTCACCGTGGCGGGCTCCAATCACACGTGTTTCTAGGTGAGGCTGGCTGAATAACTCTTTGAGGGCCTGCGCAAGGTCACCCACTGTCGAGGCAGGGGCTTTTTTCACAAAGATGTCTCCTTGCTGACCATGCTTAAAGGCATAAAATACCAAGTCGACAGAATCTTCCAAAGACATCAAGAAGCGGGTCATCTTGGGGTCGGTCACGGTAAGCGGTCGCTTCTGCTTTAATTGGGCCACAAACAAAGGAATCACAGAACCTCGTGAGGCCATCACGTTGCCATAGCGCGTGGCACAAAATACTGTTTCGCCAGGTTGCTGTAAGTGGGCCTTGGCTGCCATGACCTTTTCTGCCATCGCCTTGGAAATACCCATCGCGTTGATGGGGTAGACCGCTTTGTCAGTAGATAACACCACAACACGCTCGACACCTGCATCTGTCGCTACATTCAGGACATTGTCAGTACCTATCACATTGGTTTGCAAGGCTTCCATTGGATAGAACTCGCAGGACGGAACTTGTTTTAGGGCCGCCGCATGAAACACGTAGTTCACACCCTTCATGGCCTGACGTAGGCTTTTTTGGTTGCGCACATCGCCAATGTAAAACCGTAGTTTGGGATGGTTGAGCGCAATACGCATATCCTCCTGCTTCTTCTCATCTCGACTGAAAATACGAATTTCTTTAACGTCCATATCCAGAAAACGCCCCAGGACAGCATGCCCAAAAGAGCCAGTACCGCCTGTAATCATGATGACTTTGTTTGTAAACACCGTTAACCTCGTTGATAAGCATGCATTGTCTTAATTAGCGACTCCCAATCTGGAGCAGTAAAACCTGTCACCTGGTGAAACAGTGAGCCGTCGAGAGAACGATCAACAACCAATTGCTCATCGGGAATAATGTCGATCTGCTTTCCGTAAACCTTGGCAATTAATTGTAGCAGGTCGTGCTTATTAATCGGATTGGCTGTAATATGAAATAAGCCCGATAAGTCCACATTGGGAATAACCTTATCGCGAATGACTTGTGCAAACACAACCGTTGGCAGACCAGAAAAAACCGCCCGAGTATATCCCTTACATTTTTCCGATTGCGCCAAGAACCATGCCAGCAATTGGTACTGAGTATTGAGTTCTTCGCCAATAAGAGACGTACGCACGGTCACTGTATGGGGATAAAGCACCTCACCCAATATCTTTGTTTTTCCATAGAGATCACCAGCATCAGGATTATCTTTTTCCGTGTAATTTCCCCGCTCACCTGAAAACACACAGTCTGTGCTGATATGAATGAGCCGTGCCCCAGAGAGTTTGCACAAGCCAGCCAAACGATGCGGCACCAGGGCGTTAATCAGGATCGAGGTTAGGGGATCCTTAGCCTCGCGTCTTTGCTTGATTAGGCCAACGCAGTTAATCACGACATCAGGCTGCATTTCATCGAACACGTTCACCAAGGCGTCAAGATTTTTAACATCGCTCCCTTCTTTCAAACGTTGGCGGAGTTGCGGGGGGAAATATTGCTTCGACTCGGCGTTTCTAACTGTTCCTCCAACCCACCAACCGGTCTCTTCACTGAGTACGCGCATCATAGCGTTACCAACCATTCCACTAGCACCAAGAACCAGAATTTTCATCAGGTACCATCCTTTTTATGACTTGCCGCTTGCAGATACTTGACTAAGATATCGACCAATTTGTCGTGATCAAAATGCTCAAAAAAATAGGCACGCCCTTTGGACCCCATTGTTGCTCGAATTTCGTCCGGCATATCGTAAAGATGCACAACCGCTTCTGCTAAGGCCTGCCCATCTTCCGGCGGAACGGCGATCCCGCAGCCACCCTGCGTCACGAGCCTTGCGCCTTCTCCCGGCAAACATGCTATGATCGGGCGACCTGCTGCCATGTAAGCCTGTATCTTATTTGGCACCGTTGCGGCAAATATCTCTCGATCAGCCAATGTCACAAGCAGGGCAGAGGCCTGTTGCATCAAGCCCGGCATTTCTTCAATGGGCAAACGTCCAGGTAAATGAAGGTTTTGTAGGTCATTTTTTTGCACCTGCTCCACCATCCATGCAAGGCGGCTGCCATCGCCAACAACAACAAAGTGAATATCCAGCAGATCTTTGAGGTTAATGGCGGCGTCAAGAATCGTTTCAACCGCTTGCGCCGTGCCGATATTTCCTGCAAACATCACTGAAAAATCAGCATCAAGTCCTGGTAGTTTGGGCGTAGCATGAGTTGCTGGCAGGGCAAAGCTGGCATCAACCGAGTTCGGGAAGTATTGAATCGGTGTCGCTCCTGCTAATGCTTGTACGGGGCCGGTGAAGGCTTGTGATGGGACCAGCAACAGCTCGCAATGGTGATAGATAAAACGCACCACTTGTTCTACCAGCCAAAGAATCACACGATTCTTAATAAACCCCGTTGCAGAAAGACTTTCAGGCCATAAATCCTGTACCCATAGTACCACAGGACATCCCTTCAGCCAGCCGAGAAAAAGTGCTGGTATCGCCTGCAAAATAGGGGAAGGCGCATAAACAAAGATCACGTCTGGCTTATACCGCCGAAACAGCCAAGGCCCGAATAGCAACCCAGAAGCAATAAAAGACAAGTAATTCAGCGCTAATCCTAACTTACTTTTTTTACCGCGTGGTATGAGTGGAACCCGCGTTACTTTTGCTCCGTTCACTTCTTCTTGTGTAATCCCCCAAGCACGGTATCCGTCAAAAATTTTTCCCGTTGGATAGTTTGGTTTGCCCGTTAAAACCTCTACGTCGAGACCTTTTTTCACCAGCGAGCGGGCAATATCGTTGATACTGAAGCTTTCAGGCCAAAAACATTGAGAGACAATCAGAACACGCATTGCTGTTATTTTCTCTCACTATGGTGCATCAATTGCCGATAAATTTTTGTCATGGCGGTGGCACTATTTTCAATAGAGAAATTGGACACAGCCCATTCTTGGGCCTGACGCCCAAGAGTCTGCCGAAAGGGGCCATCTTCAGCGAGACGTTGCAGGGCGTTGGCAATCAACTCCGGCTCAGGTCTCGGTATGGCTAATCCGGTCACCTCGTGGAGTACAGCATCGGGCGGTGGGGCTTGAATTGCAACAACACTTGGTACTGAATAAAAGGCGGCTTCAAATACGGGACGACCAGCCGCATCCAGATGTGAGGGGAAGCAGAGGATATCCAAAGTTGGGTATATCGTGCGAACATCTTTAACGAGACCCAGCAAATGCACATGATTTTCCAAACCGTATTGATGAGTCAGTTGTTCCAACTCCGTTCGAACATCCTTAGCAAAATCCAGCTTTCGAAGAGCCCAAGCGACTACTCCTCGCAATTCACGTGTATTCTCACCAACCACCACACATTCAATCCCAACCCTTCGATCCTTAAGGATACGCATCGCTTCTATTAATTCATAGACACCCTTCATGACAGCCAAGACACCCATAAAACCGACGCGCACCGGTAGCCGCTTTGGGGTATAGGCAATATCCTGCTTAACAACAGTATCAACACGCAGGCCGTTATGGACGATGTTCAATGGTAGTGCTGGATCAAGCATTTTTGCTACAACAGCATCAATCGCAACCACGGCGTTAGCGTAGCGCCCAAGCCAGTGATTGATGAGACGAGACCTCCAGCTAGACTCCGGGGGGCGTTGCAAAGACCGAACGTGCACAACCATGGGTAGGCCGAGCAACTTCTTTGCAAGAATTCCAAGAGGTAACAAGGTTATCTCATTGACGTGAAGAATGTCGAAGTGCTCTCCACGCAACCGCCAGATTGCAAGCAGTGATCCCGGCAGGAGAAACAGCTCGCGCAACAAAATTAGCCATCGCAGACGACGATAGTGGCCATAGCGGGTGTTGTCGAACTGGCTCAGGCCTTTTACTGCGATAACTGACATACCAGCGTCGGCGAATGCTTGAGTCGCGCTGCCGGTAGGGGTCAATACTGTTCCAGCAACACCTGTGTTTCGCAGGAGTTGAAACAGTTCAATCAGGCTCTTAGAGGCACCGCCATAGGCGCCGGCAGGGTGAAGATAAAGAACGCGCATGTGAACTCAAGAAAGAGGTCCTAAAACAAGCCCTTATACCATCGGATGAAATTGACCCAACGCCATACTTGCCACGTGTAGGG
Organism: Pseudomonadota bacterium; assembly: GCA_039028835.1. Lineage (GTDB taxonomy): Bacteria > Pseudomonadota > Alphaproteobacteria > JBCCHK01 > JBCCHK01 > JBCCHK01. The sequence continues at coordinate 9,366 of JBCCHK010000005.1, read as the reverse complement.
GCGTTTGCCTGCAACGATCTGATCAAAGTTTTCGCAGATCATGGCCTGGTCAAGGAATTCTAGACCGATATCTTCGGACAGCCAGCTGCGTACAGTTTCTGCCATGCTGATCATCCACGTCTTTTCAGGTGTGGCAAACCCAATCTTGTCACGGCGATCTAGCACAGCATCGGGCACAATGCCGCGCATTGCGGCTCGGAGCAATGCTTTGGTCTCGCCCTGGGGTGAGACCAAATAGTGCTCTGGTTGGGCGAGCATGAATTCGGCCAGGTTCACAGTCAGAAAAGGAACTCGGCTCTCCACCGAAAAGTGCATAGAGTTACGGTCGCCATGTCGCAATAAACCCACCAGCCCGCGCTCGGTTAATGATTGTGCGAGGAGCGCCATCATTCTGCGCCCATGGACTGATTGCGGGATATGAGGTTCTGGATAGACAAGTTGAACACCCGTTTTCGCCAAAACTCCAGTCCGGATCCAATTTGGAGAGCTCTCCATACCGTTCAGGCGGCGCAGTAGATTGTGAACCCGCCCCGAACTACTTGCGCCAACGAGCCGCTTAAGTCCCTCAAATCGGTTGCGCTCAGGCCACGTTGCCCAATGGTTAAGGAAGGACCAAGCCTCGCCATAGGCTCCCTGGTCTAGCAAGCTGAGCATCCTTTGCCCTGGATACCCGTTGTAGCCACCCATCATTTCATCGGCACCCTGACCATCCAAGGTCACGGTTATACCATGCTCCTGTGCTAGCTTGAAGACTCGGTACTGGCCATAGATGCTGGTACTCCCAAAGGGCTCGCCTTGAGTATCGATCAGGTTTTCAAGGTTATTCGCCAACTCCTTTGGTGAGACATGTACCTTATGGACAACGGCATTGACGTGGTTATTGATCAAGTCCACCCAGTGCTCTTCTGAGGTCTTGCTCTCATTCGAGATGAAGCTGAAGGTGTGAATAGGTAGGTCAGGTTCTATGTAGCGCATAGCGCAGACGATGGCCGAGGAGTCGATGCCTCCAGATAAGGCAGCTCCCAAGGGGACATCGCTACGCAAATGTAGCTTGACGCTTTCTAACAATAATTCCCGAAGTCGATGACGAGCTTCATTAAAAGAAAACACAAGGTCAGGTGCGATTGAAGGTTTCCACCATTGTTCAAGGTCTTGTGTTGAATGCTCGTCCAATTTTAACGTCATCAGGTGGCCAGGACTCAGAGTGAACACCCCCTTGAAAAAGGTGTCTTCGCCAAAATCGTACTCGCCGTGTACGAGATAGTCGTAGGCGCGTTGCCAATTCAAGTCTGGCGAGTTGGGAATAAGGGCACGAACAGCACGAATGTCTGATGCAAAATGAAAGCCGCTGTTGGTGGGGGCATAAAACAGAGGTTTGATACCGAATGCGTCGCGAACAAGTGTGCAAGTTCGTTGCTGGAAGTCAAACATCGCAAAAGCAAACATCCCAGTAAAGCGCCCCAATGCAGCTTTACCCCAGGCTTCCCAAGCGGCCAGCAAAACTTCTGTATCAGACTGAGTGACGAATGTCCGACCAGAGCGGCGCAGTTCCTCGCGTAGCTCTATGTAGTTGTATATCTCGCCGTTGTACACAATGCCATAGCGTCCGTCTGGCGAATACATAGGCTGATTCGCCTTATCTGATAGATCTATGACCGAAAGACGTGTCTGCCCAAGCAGAGCGCAGCCATGCAGTAGGTCGTGACGTCGATAGGCTTGGTGGTTAGGGCCACGCTGACGCATAACACGAAGGGCCTGCTCCATTCTCAACTCGGGTTGAGAATCTCTTGTATTGATATAACTTCCTGCTATGCCACACATATTTCAAGTAAATGTTCTGCTTACCGCTTTAATTTCTACGCATTTCGCTATTTATCAAAAGTAGATTTGCAAACCAAGCACAATAAACCAGAGCACTACGATGCATCCTAGTATTGGCCATTTCAGCAGCGATGAGTCCATGTAAATTACAAATGGGGAGATCAGCGCAAGAAAAATTCGCTTATCCTGCAGCGCACCAACTGAAGCATATAAAGGTAGAAACATGATCGATCCAGTTCAAAGGCGAGGCATATAGAAATTATCCCATCGCCACCAATATAGTATTGCTAATGCCATCTGGGCGAAGACTATAAACATCGCAAACGATGCTAGTGCCAATACAGCCGCCTTAATAGGTTCAGAGTGCTCTATATAAAACCATGCAGTCTTTAACGGGGTTAGATTCGCGACGGTGGTAACAGTAAAAGGAAAGATACTTTTCCAAAACTGTATGTTTACGATTGCCATTATACTGTCATCGCCGACTTGACTTATTGCATAATAGGGACGCATAAATAGTATAAAACCAAGCATCAAGGCTATAGGGTTGCTGTGGTATCGAGGATGGCTAGGGATGAATAGATAGCCCAAGCAATTCTAATAACCATACAACCCGGAAGCAACCACTTGGGTTGGCGATTTTCAGTCATTTAGTGCATCAATGATTTTGTCGATATTAGAGCTGACCTTGAAATGCTTGGCGGCAAAGGCACGTCGAAATCCTGCATTGCTGCGAATCTTCTCGATATCCTTAAGTGCGCACTTGAGTGCTAAATACAACTGATCCGTTTTGTCGCAGCCGGACTTGCTAAAGTTGACCTCGATACCAAGCCGAGAATCCTGTTTTAGAAAGGTGTTAGCAGCAATGTCGCTGTAGACCGGCATTGCGCCAAGCGCAAGTGTTTCCATCAGTGTGTTGGACAACCCATCGTAATCAGGCACACTTATGCAAAGATCTGCAGCGGCAATAGCGTCCCACAGTTTTTCTTGCGTGGGCGCGTCCAGAATCAGGTCAGCCACGTGGGTTTCGGCGAGTGCGAATTTCGGATTGAATCTAACATACACGAAATGGAAACGATATCCCTCCCTCTTAAGTCTGGATATGGCCTCAAAAATGACAGGAATATTGTACCAGAATTGAGTTGCGCGAGGAGAAATAAGAACCGGTTCTGGGGGCCGAACCGTTAGCGGATAGTCAAATAATTCCTGTTTTAATCCCCAGTGTGCGATCACGCAACGCTCGCGACGAATGTTGCACAGGCGTTGTACTCTATCTCTCTGAGCTTCATTTCGACATACGATGAGAAACGAACGTTGCAAGATCAAGGTGATCAAGTGCGTTCGAATCCCAACAAAGTCGATATTAAGCTCCGATTCTTGCAGAATTGAAATTGTACGCACACGATTTAGTAAGAGGAGTGGCCACAATACCGGGCTGTATGCGCCATGCAACACCAAGTATGTCCGTTTGGTGGATACAAAGATCTTAATCATGACGCAAGCACTGGCGAACAGAAACCGCACAATATCTTTGACATTGTGACGTCGGGTATCGAGAATTGTGTGCTCTGGCAAGCCAAGTAAATCCAGAATACGTTCGAGTCGTTGCTGGAAAAGTATCGAATCCCAGTTACCTACGAATACATATCGTGATTTAGGTTTTCGCATTATATTCCTCGGTGATCAATTCAAGCCAGCGTTTTGCTAATCCAGTGCCATTATAATTATTAAACCAATTCAAGCACTCATTGCTAATTTCCTCACGCATCGATGAACTCTTTGCTAGCCGTAGTAACCATTGATTCAAATCCTCCTGAGTTCTTACAGCGCAGAACGGGGGGGGGGTATCCCATATAGGGTTTCATACTCCCCTTTATCAAAAATAAATCCCTGAATAAGTGGTTTACCACATGCCATGATTTTACATCCAGTACTGCCTCAGGCCATGCGTGGTGCTAGATAAAATTCACCAATGCCGATATCACACACCGCAATGATTTCCAAGATATATTTCCTGGGCATCGTCGGGATCCACATCACGTCCGAGTCTATCTTAAGTTCTCGACAGAGATTCCTCGAGGGCTCACTATCTGTTCCATAATCCACCAGAATAAGGATAGAGCGGATATCAGGACACTGCCTGTGAAAGTTCGCGTAGGCAATGATAACCCAATTGTTGTGTTTGGAGTATTTTTCTTCCTATACTCGGTCATCACATTCTCCTTTGTTAACCCATAGGTGCCTTGTATGAGAAATGAATCAGATTTTGAGTTTTTTTAAATCTTCTATTATCGATGTTACTATGGCGGGGTAATGATGAGGGGAGCATTCTTTATAGATTATTGGCACCGCCGACTGGTACGAGTTTTTTTACCGTGAATATCCATGGCGTTGCTTACAAGGTTAGTAAAGTTATGAGATCAACGAGGAAGGCTTATGCGGATGGCTTGAGCAGAGTGGCTGTTTTTTTCTGACCCAAAGCTGGTCCGACAATAGGGCCGCGATAAGTCTTGTCATCAATAGAGTAGGAGTCGTGGGTCTATCCACAATGATTAAGGTGGATGCCGGAGGCTGGCTTCAGGGCCCGGTCAATATCCTTCAAGGGTAGCAAGGTGTAACACTTACCGCAATCATAATCCCGAGCTCGTTTGTTGCGGTGCTTAGCGCATTCATGCAGCAACCGTTGCGTATCCCGTTATTCACGCCAGAAGGGTTTTAATGACCTGATCTTGTTGCTTTTCGGTGAGATCGGGCCCCATGGGCAGACTGATAACTTGCTTAGCGATTTGCTGGGCAACGGGTGTGCGGTCTGAGTTGCCCAGGTGTTTATAGGCTGGCTGCTCGTTGAGCGGGGTAGGGTAATGCACAGCGGTGGGGATACCGGCGTCGCTCAGCTGTTTTTGTAGAGCCTCGCGGTGGTTGGCGAAGATGGTGTATTGCGCGTACACGCTGGTGCGGTCCGGTCGGATTTGCACGGGGCGGATTGCTTTGTTATCGCGCGCAAAAGGTGATGCGTGATGAGCGATGAGTTTGCTGTAGCGTTGTGCCACTTTTTGACGCTGCGCCACTTCCCAGTCAAAACGTTCAAGCTTGGCCAGCACCACGGCGCATTGCAGCGTATCCATTCGGCCGCCAACACCGACACGGGTGTGCACGTACCTTTGGCTTTGTCCGTGGACCCGAATTTCTTTACATGCTTGCGCCATCCCATCGTCATTGGTGAATATCGCGCCGCCATCGCCATAGCAGCCCAGTGGTTTGCTGGGGAAAAAGCTGGTGCAGCCGATGGTGCTTAGGTTGCAGCTCTTTTTGCCTTTGTAGCTTGCGCCAAAGCTTTGCGCGGCATCTTCAATCACGGGAATATTGCCGTGCTTGCGGGCAATGGCGTTGATTTCATCCATATCGGCGGGCTGGCCATAGAGACTCACGAGGATGATGGCTTTGGTTTTATCAGTAATTTTGGCTTCGATGAGGCTGGGGTCGATGTTACAGGTATCGGGCTCGATATCGACAAATACTGGCTTGCCCCCCAGCAAAGCAATGACTTCCGCTGCGGCAACAAAGGTAAAAGGCGTGGTAATAATTTCGTCGTCCCTTTTGATGCCTAGGGCCATCAGGCTAATCAGCAAGGCTTCGGTGCCGCTTGCGACGGTAATGCAGTGCTTGGCGCTGGTGTACGCCGCTAGCCGATCTTCTAGTTCCTTCACTTCTGGCCCCATGATGTATTGGCCATGGGCCAGCACACGGTTCATCCGCTCGTGAATTTGTGGCTCAAGGGCGCGGTATTGGGTTTTGAGATCGATAAAAGGAGTAATCATTGCGCGAACTGTTTAAGTTGGTCGTCGCGCAGTTGATAGTTCTGAGTCGTATGCGGACAGGTATAGCGACCTTCGCCTTGCAACGGTAATGGGATTTGTTCACCGTATTGGCTCATCCATCCGATTTGTTTGGCTGGCACGCCAACCATCAACGCATAGGGTTTCACGTCTTTATTGACGACGGCCCCTGCGCCGATGAAGGCATATTCGCCAATGGTCACCCCGCAGATGATGATGCAGCCTGCACCGAGCGTTGCGCCTTTTTTCACCAGCGTATCGCGGTACTGATCTTTGCGCTCGATCAGAGCTCTGGGGTTGTAGACGTTGGTAAAGACCATGCTTGGTCCGCAAAACACCCCTTCTTCGAGGGTGATGTTGTCATAGACCGAGACATTGTTTTGGATTTTGCAGTTATCGCCAATGATGACTTTATTACCAACAAAGACATTCTGACCGAGGGAGACGTTTTTGCCGATCTGTGCGCCCTTGCACACATGGGTCCAATGCCAAATACGCGAGCCTTCGCCGATTTGCGCGCCTGGGTCGATGATTGCCGTGTCGTGCAAGGAGTAACTCACGGGTCAGTATTCCAAAGGCAAGGAGATGGTTTTATCATCACGGGCCGATAAATAAGCCGCAATGAGGACCTCCAGAGATTTAAGACCCTCATAGCCGTCGGTTTCCGGCTCGGCTTCGCCCCGCAGCGTATCGATGACGTTTTTGTAATAGAGTGGGTGGCCGAAGCCATAGACCGACGTTGTTTCGTAGTTGGCATTTTCGATATGTTGATCGTAGTCCTTGGCTTCATCAAACTGCCAAATCTGGATGTCGTTCACCGCAACGCCCCCGATGCGCACCGTGCCCTTTTCGCCAAGAATGGTGATGCTTCCTTCGAGATTTTTCGGATAGGTCAGCATGGTGACGCTCATCGATCCCAGAGCGCCGTTGCGCCAGCGCACGTTCATCACGCCGGTATCTTCCACTTCGATATCGCGCGTGGTGCTTGTCATGGCTTGGACTTTATCGACCGGGCCGATCAGCCAATCCAACAGATCGACATAATGACTGGCCTGGTTCATGAAGGCCCCACCGTCGAACTCCCAAGTGCCGCGCCATTTGCTTTGATCGTAGTATTCTTGCGGACGAGTCCAAAACACATTCAGGTGCACCATGTGGATCTTGCCAAAGCGCCTTTCGTCAACCGCACGTTTGAGGAGCTGCAGTGTTGTGTTGCGCCGGTTTTGTTTAACCACAAACAGGCGCACATCGGCATAGTTGCAGACGCGCACCATGCGCACTCCATCCTGCCAGCGGGTCGCCATGGGTTTTTCGGTCATCACATGCACTTTGTGGTGTGCGGCTTTTTCTGTTTGTTGGGCATGGATGCCGCTGGGCGTACACAGCGCGACCAGATCGATGGGCTCATTATTGAGCATCTCATCCATCGATCGATAGGCGGGCACCTTGTATTGTTCAGCGTGCTCATCCAGGACTTGAGCATCGGTGTCGCACACCGAGGCAAGTTCGAGCTTATCGGTATGCTTGTCTATTGAGGCAAAGTGACTCTTTGAGACGCGCCCACAACCAACAACGGCAATGCGAATTTTGCGATCTGCGATAATCGGACTCATAACCTCTACAGCCTTAAGTCTGTGTTTTGCGTCACCATACCCGCAAGCCCTTTGCCTGGCTAGTGCACCCCGCCTACGCTGTCGTGGGGTTGGGTTCGGACTGGGTGGCGAATTACCTTGTTTTTACCGGAAAGGGTGGTCAAATCATTTGATCCATGGTCCTAATGCTGGCATCATGCTCATTTTCGTCGTTTTTCTGTAAAAAGAGCCAGGTTAGGCGATGAACCTCTTACGATGAAGGCGTGTCCCGTTCCGTAAAAAGTTGCTGAGAAGACCGTCCATCGCTTTGCTTTCTAGGGGTATCGGTGCTGGCGTCAGCGTGGGCAGTGCGTGACGGTTGGAGTGGGCATAAATAGGAGTAACAGCATGACAGGAAACGGGCAACGCGCAGAACTACAACGCCAAATCTGGCGGATTGCTAATGAGGTTCGTGGCGCGGTCGATGGCTGGGACTTTAAGCAGTATGTGCTTGGCACGCTGTTTTACCGCTTTATCAGCGAAAACTTTGCCAGTTACATCGAAGCCGATGACGATAGCATCCATTATGTCGAGCTGGATGATAGCGTCATCACCCAAGAGATTAGAGCCGATGCAATCAAAACCAAGGGATACTTTATTCCTCCTAGCCAGCTCTTCGTGAATGTCGCTAAGAATGCGCATGATAACGACAGCCTGAATACCGATTTAGCCGCCATTTTTACTGATATTGAGGGCTCGGCCAGCGGCTATCCTTCTGAAGATGACATCAAGGGGCTGTTTGCTGATTTTGATACCACCAGCAACCGCCTGGGTAATACGGTGAAAGATAAAAATGCCCGTTTAGCCGCTGTGCTCAAAGGGGTGACCGGGCTAGCGTTTGGCGGTTTTGAAGAGAGTGCTATCGACTTGTTCGGCGATGCTTATGAGTTTTTGATCTCAAATTATGCGGCCAACGCGGGTAAGTCTGGCGGTGAGTTTTTCACCCCGCAGCATGTATCTCAGCTGATCGCACGGCTTGCGATGCATAAAAAAACCAGCGTGAATAAGATTTATGATCCTGCGTGTGGTTCCGGCTCCTTGCTGTTGCAGGCTAAAAAGAACTTTGATGGTCACACCGTTACCGAAGGTTTTTTCGGCCAGGAGATTAACCATACGACCTATAACCTGGCGCGGATGAACATGTTTTTGCATAACATCAACTACGACAAGTTTGATATCCAGCTGGGCAACACCCTTATCAATCCGCATTTTGGCGATGACAAGCCGTTTGATGCGATTGTCTCCAATCCGCCCTATTCAGTGAAGTGGGTTGGCTCGGATGATCCGACTTTGATTAACGATGATCGTTTTGCGCCTGCGGGTGTGCTTGCGCCCAAATCAAAGGCGGATTTTGCCTTTGTGATGCATGCCTTGAGTTATCTATCCAGCAAGGGCCGTGCGGCGATTGTTTGTTTTCCGGGGATTTTTTACCGGGGCGGAGCAGAGCAGAAAATTCGCAAGTACCTGGTCGATAATAACTATATAGAAGCGGTGATCGCGCTCGCCCCTAACCTGTTTTACGGCACCACGATTGCGGTGACGATACTGGTGCTGGCTAAAAATAAAAAAGATATGGTTACCCAGTTTATCGATGCGAGCGGTGAGGATTTTTTCAAGAAGCAAACCAATAACAACGTCATGCTTGATGAGCATATCGACAAGGTTATAGAGATCTTTGATCGTAAAGAGACTGTCGATCATGTGGCCCGGTCCGTGTCTTATGAGACGATTGTCAAGAACGACTATAATCTTTCGGTGAGTTCGTATGTGCAGGCTAAAGACACCCGCGAGGTGATCGATATCGATGCGCTGAATAAGGAATTAAAGGATACAGCACGCAAGATCGATAAGCTGCGGCGCGATATTGATGTGATTGTGGCGGAGATTGATCGGTGAGCAAGCGAAGCTATCTGGACAAGTTGCTGGACGGTGCCGGGGTGGAATGGAAACCTATTTCAGAAATTTTTTATTTAAAAAATGGTTATACACCATCGAAATCAAAAAAAGAATTTTGGGAGAATGGTACTATCCCTTGGTTTAGAATGGATGACATTCGCCACAATGGTAAGATACTCAAT
>JBCCHK010000004.1:0-180360 GCA_039028835.1 Pseudomonadota bacterium | reverse complement strand
CGGATCGTTGTCAGGGCGATCAGGGGCTTGTTCATTGGCCATCAGGATTTTCCTTCCATCATCAACCCAAAGTCACTGAGTAATCATCTCTTTAATCAGGATCGATCTGATTTGCAGGGGGGCGACCATCAGGTTCGCCCGGTATAAGAGTTCTTCGCGCATGCGGTACCACCCTGCCGAACCCTCCAGATCCTTGATTGTCTGGCTCCGCAGGTAAGACTGAAAGCCATCTTGGATCCGGGGAACGAGCTGTTCGATGGCCACCACATCGGCACCATCGACGATTTCCAAATCGACCAACAACTTCATATAGTGACGGCTGCCGTCATCCGAGCGAAGATTAACCAACATTTCGGGAATCTCAACGAATGTCACCTCCGTTGCCGGGGAAAAGAGATCGACGACGGATACCCCCATCACCTTCTCCATAGCCCAATCGTAAACCGGGCGCAGGGGACCCAGGAAAACAAGCGTCCCCACCGTGACAGCAATCAACAGGAGGGGTATCACCAGAAAGATGAGCAAGCGCATCATGACGGTGTATCCTTAACATAGCCCGAAAAAACTCGGCCCTCCGCTCCCAATTGTGCCCCCTTCGCGGCAAATATGCAATCTTCTCGTGCAAAAAGGTGTGTTAGACGGCTTTGCCGACGACGAACGGGCAAAAAGCAACACTAGGATCTCGTGCGCTCATCTGCCTGATGCCGCCAAAGGTACCGCTCCAGCCGGGAAACGGCGTAAGAAATAACAATAATCAGTAGTAAATATTCCAAAATAAGAACGGTATAAACCTCCAGCGGGCGATAAAGGTTTACATTGAGCTCCGTCGCGCGCCGGGTTAAGTCTGCAAGGCCGATCACCGATACCAGCGACGACATTTTCAGGATATAGACAAACTGATTGCCAATCGCTGGTAAAATATAGCGAATGGCCTGGGGCAAGATAATCAGCCGCGCCCGCTGATAGGGGCTCAAACCCAAGGCCGCGCCGCCCTCGCGCTGGCTTTTCGGCACCGACTGGATCCCCGCGCGGAAAATCTCCGCCTCAAACACACAGTCACACAAGGCAAGCGCGAGCACGCCCGAGACAAAACGGTCCAAAACGATGCCGGAAATGACTGGCAGGCCATAATATACCCACAAAAGCATGACCAAAATCGGCACGGCGCGCACCGCCTCAACAAACGAGCGCGTGATCCCGCGCACCGTAGGCCGGCTTGAGAGCATCAAAAAAGCCAAGCCAAGCCCCGCGATGAGCGATAAGCTGATTGCACTGAGGGAAACGCCAATCGTAATGCCAAACCCGGTCGCAAGGAACGAAAGGTTATCCTGCCCCGCCTTGGTCAAGGGCGAGAGTACCGTCCAGCCCCACTTGTAATCAGCAGACGCACATCCCGTTAACACAACCATCACCGCAACCAAGCAAATCCACGACAGGCGTAGCCGCCCCCCTTTCGTGCTTGTTGATTGACAAAGACACTCCGGTACACCCATGACCCCCCCCTAGAAAAAGACCAAAAAACAAGTTAGGGAAAGAAAACCCAGAAAAAAACAAAAAAATCTTAAAAAAATGATGACAATCTCGTCATAACCATTTTTTACGGCGACCGCTTTATCGATCTCTCGATGGCGTGAACCTCGCACACCCAAAGGCCTGCGAGACTATACCTTGCCGATGATCCATCGTTCTTCTTATCCTACCAACCCATCTTGCGTCCTTTTTACTTGCTCTTTATAATCATCTACGCATCACGGTCTCCTCACCTGTTGCGCAGCGGGCTTAACACTTTTCTACAGTTTTTAGCCTTTCCCACCAAACCTTGCTACACAACTCCTTGCTACACAACTCATAGTATCGTCTAGTGTCGTCATCTTTTTGCGTGATGCGCCTTCGTGGATTGCCAAGCATCGTGAGATATGGGTCCGATAAGGCCTTATTTACAAAATCTTTTCCTTTACGAAACCCCTTGGATAACTGCTATGCTTCGTTATGTCCTGATCCTCGGGTTGGTGCTTGTTACGCCAACAGCCTTCGCCGACAAACTACAAGAGATTATCGACCGCGGCGTCTTGCGCGTTGGCACCACGGGCGACTGGAAGCCTATGAGCGTCCGCAACACCCAAAACGGGCGCTATGAGGGATTTGATATCGAATGGTCGACCCAACTGGCGGCTGACATGAACGTGGAGATTGAATACGTTCCCACCGAATGGAAGACGCTGGTTAGCGGCCTGACCTCTGATCGCTATGATATAAGCACCAGCGCAAGCATAAGCCCATCCCGCGCCCTGGTCACTGGCTATTCAGAGTCCTATATGGAGGTTAGCACCGTGCCGCTCACCTTAAAAGAGAACGTCGACCGCTTTACCTCGTGGGCGTCGATCAACCAGCCGGATGTCACCGTCGCGGTAACCTTGGGCACCACCTTTGACGATGAAGCGCGTTCGTTCTTCCCCGATGCCGAGATTATCGCCGTAGAAGCCCCGGCCCGGGAATACCAAGACGTTCTGTCGGGACGGGCCCTGGTGTTTATCACCAGCAATGTGGAGGCCGCCACACTGATTGCGCAATATCCACAGCTCACCGTCATTCCCGTGGCCGAAGCCCGCTCCCGTCGGCCGATTGCTGCTCTGTTGCCCCAAGCTGAACAAACGTGGATTAATTACGTCAATCACTGGGTGACCCTGAAAAAAGCATCCGGCTACTTCGACGAACTTGGTGCGCGCTGGCTTGGCCAATAATCACCCCGCCCCCAAGCTCCCGCGCAAAGAGCCCCGGCGTGAGGATGACCGTGTCCTCACCCTAGGATGCCGCCTGAATATCGCAGAAAGCGAGATGATCGCCGCGCATCTGCGCGCCTGCCACCATCGCGCTGATGATAGGCCCATCGCCGTGGTGAACACCTGTGCGGTCACCCGGCAGGCGGAACGACAGGCCCGCCAGTCCATCCGCCGCCTACATCGGGACAACCCTGACATGCGGATTGTGGTCACCGGTTGCGCCGCGCAGATCGATGCCGCGTCGTGGCAAGACTTGCCGGGCGTGTGGACCACCATCGCCAACGATCGCAAGACCCAAGCGGCGACCTGGGCGCGCCTGCTGGAGGGGAAGATCCCCACCGCACGCACGCCCCGACGGGCCGCCGACGCGCGCACCCGCGCAAGCGTGCAGATTCAAAACGGTTGTGACCATCGCTGCACCTTTTGCATCATTCCCGCGGGCCGCGGCCCTGCGCGTAGCCGCCCCGTTCGCGATATTATCAGCGAGGTTTACGACCTGGCTGACCAGGGCGTTGCTGAGATTGTTTTCACCGGCGTTGACCTGACCAGCTATGGCCAGGATCTGCCTGGCACCCCGCGCCTGGGACAATTGGTCGGGCGATGCTTGCGCGAAGTACCGCACCTGCCGCGCCTGCGCCTGTCTTCTCTGGACCCGGCGGCCATCGATGAGCACCTATGGGACGTGCTGGCTCGGGAGCCTCGGCTGATGCCGCACTGGCATCTGTCGATGCAAGCGGGGGAAGACCTGACCCTCAAGCGTATGAAACGCCGCCACCGGCAGACCGATCTTGTGGCTCTGGTTGCCCGCGCCCGTCGTGTGCGCCCCAAAATCGTTTTTGGCGCCGACCTGATTGCCGGTTTTCCCACCGAGACCGACGCTATGTTTGCGCAAACCGCAAAACTGGTGCGCGATCTTGGTCTGGTTTTCCTGCACGTCTTTCCCTATTCGCCGCGGCCAGGCACCCCTGCCGCACGCATGCCGCAGGTACCCCCGCAGATCGTCAAGCAACGGGCGCAAACTCTACGCACCCTTGGCGAGGTGGCCCTGGGCGCACACCTGCGCAGCAAAGACGACACACATGAGCAGGTCCTGGTGGAAACCCCAAAGACGGCGCGGGCGCCGGACTTTACCCCTGTACGCCTGATGGCACCGGCTATCCCGGGCACGCTAATCCGCGTGCGTTTGCAGGCGGGGCAAGATCACGCCCTGGTCGCCACCGCCACCACTGCCGCCACCACGCAGGAGGTGTGATGCCAGGATATTTCACACGGTTTGTTCTGCGTTGTGTGGCGTTAATCCGCCAGCCCCGTGCGACCCTGATCGAGTTCGGTGGACGCCCGCCGCCTTGGCCTATTCCCCTGCGCGAGCACCTGCTGCTGCTGATCGCCATGCAAACACCGACGGTGGTGCTGTTGCTTGCTCCAGCGGACGCGAGCCTAACCACTTATCTGTTTTTCGGCATCTTGGTCGTGGTTGCCCTGACCTTGCAGGCGTTTATCAGCACTGGGGTTTTGTTCTTGCTATGCCGCCTGCTGGGCGGACGCGGCACCTTTGACAGTGGATTCGTCTTATACGTGATGTCGGCCACGCCCGGGGCGTTGATTTCTTTTTTGTCTCTCGTGCTGACCCTACTGATTCATCCCACAGCTCAGATTGGTTTTCTTGCGCCGCTGGTGACGTTGATTAGTTTGGGGCACGGCCTGCTTGGAATCGCCGCCTTGATTTTTTCTTTTGTCTTGATTTATATCGGTGCAGAGGTGGTCTTGCAGGTTCCTAAACGCAACCAAGTCATTTTTATCGGCCTATGGATCTTTATCGTCGTGGTGATCACATTGCTCATGCTTGAGAGCATCCCCAGTGCGGGCATAACGCTGGGCTGAATGAAAAGAACGCCCAATGTGTCAAAGGGCTGACCTGGGAGGATCAGCCCCAGATGTGTCAAAGGGTTGATCCGGGAGGATCAGCCCCAGATGTGTCAAAGGGTTGATCCGGGAGGATCAGCCCCAGATGTGTCAAAGGGCTGACCTGGGAGGATCAGCCCCAGATGTGTCAAAGGGCTGATCCGGAAGGATCAGCCCCAGATGTGTCAAAGGGCTGATCCGGAAGGATCAGCCCCAGATGTGTCAAAGGGCTGATCCGGAAGGATCAGCCCTTTGGGGGAGGAGACGAAACCCGCAAAGAGACGAAAACGATGTTTATCTCTTTGCGGCAGTATTTTGTTGCCGCTATATTTCGTATGCTCATTATACGACCTTCGCGTAGAATAAAATCCTGCGAAGTTCGCACATGAGCTTTGCGCTGAATGCAAAGGTAAGGGGTTTTTTGTGGACGCTTTTGAACAGGTAAACGAAGAAATTCGCCAACAACAGCGAATCGATTGGCTCAAGAAAAATGGCTGGCCGATTGCTTTGATCGCCGCCATCTTGGTCGCTCTGGTGCTGGGTTGGCGTGGCTGGCAGGCCTGGGAAACCAGCCAAATGGAAAAGGCGACTGATTTGTTGTTGGGTGCCATGAACCAGGAAGCCGCCTTGCCTAATGATGACCCTAGCATCGCCGCCGCTTTTTACCGCGCCAGCCAGCAAGAGCCCGCCCAGGCCGCCCGCTTGTATCAAGACCTTGCCCAAACCGCCCCACCCATCTGGCGCGAGTTTGCCATGATCGCTTACCTCACCGCTGATTTTGATAATCTGGATGGAGCCGCCCTGCGCGGTCAGCTGGCGGCATTCGATACCCCCACCCATCCCTGGCGGGGACTGGCGTGGGAACTCTTGGCCGCAGATGCACTCCGCCATACAGAGATCAGCCGAGCCCGCAATTACCTCACCCGGATCATCGAGGATGAAGCCAGCCCCTCAGACCTGCGCGGACGAGCGGAACGGGCGCTCACTACCTTGAGTGAATAATGCCCCCCTGCTCTAGCGCTCCTGCTCATCCCGACGCTCTCACCCCGCCTCGATCGCCGCATCAACCGCCGCACCGTTTGTGTGTCGCACCGATGATGGGGATCACCCACTGCCATTTCCAGGCATTCATTCGCTTGATCTCGAGCCGTGTGACCCTCTACACCCCTATGATTATGGCGCGCGCGATCATCCACGGCCATGAGTTAGAACGCCAGGGCACCCCGCGTCACCCGCTGGTACTCCAGCTCGGCGGCAACGAGCCCGAGATCATGGCCCAGGCTGCGGATCGCGCTGCCAGCACAGGCTTTACCCATATCGACATCAATGCTGGCTGTCCCAGCCCGCGTGTGCAAAAGGGCTGTTTTGGGGCCGCCTTGATGCATGAGCCGGATCTGCTCGCCGATTGTGTCCACGCCATTCGGGCGCGCGTGCCGTCGATGACGGT
The DNA here is from genome assembly GCA_039028835.1 of Pseudomonadota bacterium. Taxonomy (GTDB): domain Bacteria; phylum Pseudomonadota; class Alphaproteobacteria; order JBCCHK01; family JBCCHK01; genus JBCCHK01. The sequence goes on along the minus strand of JBCCHK010000004.1, from coordinate 174,231 downwards.
GAGCGTTAAGACTCGCCTAGGGGTCGATCATCACGACAGCCTGGATTTCGTTCTGCGCCTTGTTGATGCAGTCTGGGGCGCCGGCGCGAGCGGTGTCACCCTGCATGCACGCAAAGCCTGGCTGGCAGGGCTCAGCCCCAAGCAAAACCGCACGATCCCGCCCCTCGTGCCCGAGCGTGTCCTACAGATTAAAAACGAACGTCCCCATATTCCCCTCACCGTCAACGGCGGAATCACAACCCTGGCAGATGCTCAGGATTGGCTTGCCAAGCTCGAGGGGGTCATGATGGGGCGCGCGGTGGTAAGCAATCCCTGGCTGTTGGCGCAGGCTGACCGCCTGATCTTCGATGCGCCAACGCCGATGCCGCGCCGCGCGGACGTTCTGATGGCGTACCTTGAGGACATCGCGAGGCAGCCAAGCCGCCAAACCCGTGGGACGATGGTCGTCCAGCCCTTACATCAGCTCCTGCACGGGACCCGGGGGGCGCGCGCCTGGCGCCGGTGTCTGGCCGATGCCGCCCACGGCAAGGCTCTGCTCAACCAACAGCGCACCCTGATCGAGCTCGCACAGCAGGCCGACACGCCCACCGAACCGCCCGCCAAAGCCCCATCGCCGCAAGCTCTGACGCGCCCATCCTCCGCCCCTCAACTGGCAGGGGCTTGAGCCATGGTTCGCCTTACGAAAATCTACACCCGAGGCGGGGATGGTGGGCAAACTCACCTGGGGGACGGATCGCGGGCGAGCAAAGACACCCCCCGTATCCACGCCATCGGTTCAGTCGATGAAACCAACAGCCTGATCGGCGTTGCCATCATCACACCAGCCCCGAAGGGGTGTGATGCATTACCCGCGCATCTGACTCGAATTCAAAATGATCTGTTTGACCTAGGCGCCGATCTGTGCCGCCCAGAAGACGACAAGCCCGCCCTGCGCATGACCACACAGCAGGTCACGGCGTTGGAAAACGCCATCGATACCCTCAATGCCGATCTCGAGCCGCTCACCAGTTTCGTCTTGCCTGGCGGGCATCCCCTCGCCGCTCAGCTTCATATCGCCCGCGCCACCGCCCGGCGCGCCGAGCGCGACGTCGTGAGCCTCGCGGCAACCGAGGCGATCACCCCCGCCGCCGCAACCTATATCAATCGCCTTTCTGATTTTCTCTTCGTCGCCGCCCGCTGGGTCAATCACCGCTCTAAGGTTGGCGATGTTCTGTGGGTGCCAGGTGAGAATCGTTAAGCGTGAGAATCGTTAAGCGTGAGAATCGTTAAACAGATATTCCGTCGCCGCCTACTGCCCGTTTGCTAGGATTGTTTGTAGGTCTGCACGATGCGGTCTACCAACGCCAAGGCTTGCTCATGGGGCCGCTGGAAACAGTTACGGCCAATGATCGAGCCGTGACCACCGCCTGCGGCAATCGCGCGGGCATCGTCGATGACGCTGTCCTCATCCTTGGCTGCGCCGCCGGAAAACACCACCAAACGCTGGCCATCGAAGCATGATTTCATAATCATCGCCACCCGATCAGCCCCGCTGGTGAGATTGCCAAAGCTGGGGAAGGGTTTGTCCGTCAACCCGGTTGCCGCCGAAGGCAACTTGACCTTGATGATGTGCGCACCCGTCTGACAGGCCAAATGCGCCGCATAGGCCACCACGTCCAGGGCTGTCTCTGCCTCGCTGGTCAGATCGCCGCCGCGCGGGTAAGACCACAGGACAGTCGGCAAACCGACCGCCCGGGCGTCACGTACCAGTTCGGCGGCTTCCTCAAGCATATCATGATTGGCGTCAGAGCCAGGATAGATGGTGTACCCGACCGCGCTACAGCCCAAACGCAAAGCATCTTCGATATCCGCAAAGGTCGCTTGGAAGGAGTCTTCTTTGCCGCGCATCAGGGTATTGTTGTGATTGACCTTCAAAATCAAGGGCACCGCATCGGGAAACATCGGCGCAGATACGCTCAACGCCCCCAAGGGTGCGGCATAGGCATTAAAACCACCCTCAATGGCCAGCCGATGATGATAAACCGGATCATAACCATCGGCATTAGGCGAGAAACTGCGCGCCGGACCGTGCTCCACGCCCTGATCCACGGGCAAGATAATCATCCGGCCTGTGCCACGCAAACGCCCGTGCATCAAGATGCGGGCGAGTTTGCCAACCACACCCGGCGGTTCGGCTCCGTAGGGGCGAAGGAGGGTTTCTACTTTGCGGGTCGTCTTCACAGTCTCAGGTCCTTTGAAAAAATAGAAAAGCTAAACATCCCCTCATGATAAGCTAGACCCCATGAACTTGCATCAGAAAATTCTCATCCTCACAAGAGATAGCCTAAGCGCCAGCGTGATCGAGCAATATCTTGCAAGCGAAGGCTGGCCCCAGCTGGTCACGATGTTACACGGCGTAAACCAGGCGCAAGACGATGGCGATAGCAACGATCATCGCAATGAACTGGCGCGCAATCTCCGGCATGCCGATGTCGTCGTGGTCGATGGCGATGTTCTCACACCGGTGTTGGAGCGCGCCCTTGTCGATCACCCGGTGATCATGATCGGGGCCCCGAAACCGCCGCGCCCCACCGGCCGATCCGCGCCAGAACGGATCCTAAAAAAGCCCATCAAACCGGCCGACCTTGTGGCGAATCTGCAGCAGATACTCGCCCCCATCCACCACACACTGGGCCCCTGGCGGTTTTGTCCGGGGACACGCAGCCTTACCCATGAAGATGGACACAGCTGCGCGCTCACCGAGCGCGAAGATCACCTGCTTGCATTATTGTGCCGGCGCGAGCCTCTGGGCGGAGAGGACCTACGCCGCGCCGTGTGGGGTCGCGCCTCTGCGGTCTCGCAAACCCTGCACACCCATCTTGCGCGGCTCCGACGTAAAATTGCCCCGGTGCGGATTACCTGCACCGATCAATCCTATCGATTGGACGACGACCCGGTTTAGCTGGTTGGGTCAGGGGATTGCTCTGGGCTCGGCATTACCGACACGGGCTCTGCGGCAGGGGGGATCGATGGGGCCTGCGTCCTAGCCGGTGCATCGGTGGCATCGATGACATCAGCCGTAACAGCCCCCGTCGGTGCGCCCATCGGCACGTCCATCGGCGCGTCTTGTCCTTCGGTCAGGGCCGCCTGCGCCAGGGCCTCTTGCTCGATAAGCTCTTGGTGCGCCTGGTCAGCAACGAGGGCCTCACGCCGCAGTTTGTTCACCACAAAGCCGGTTCCGGCGGGAATCAGTCGCCCGACGATGACGTTTTCCTTGAGTCCAGCGAGCGGGTCCACCTTGCCTGAGACCGAGGCTTCGGTCAAAATCCGGGTCGTTTCCTGGAACGAGGCCGCTGACACAAAAGAACGTGTCTGCAAGCTCGCTTTGGTAATGCCTTGGAGCACCAACCGGCCCGAGGCAGGCTTGCGCTGGTCGGCCTGGGCGCGCTCGTTCGCCTCGATGAGATCGAGGCGATCCACCAACTCCTCGGCCAAAAAGGTCGTCTCACCCGGTTCGGTGATTTCTACCTTTTGCAACATCTGCCGCAAGATCAGCTCGATGTGCTTGTCGTTAATCCGCACCCCTTGCATGCGATACACCTCTTGGATGCGGGCGACCATGTGGTGGCCTAAGGCCTCTACCCCCAAGACATCGAGAATATCGTGAGAGGCCACGTTGCCATCGATCAGCGAATCACCACGATCAACAATATCGCCATCCTGCACCGCTAGGTGCCGCCCACGTTGGACGAAGTATTCCACCGGATCACCCGCCTCAGGGGTGACCACAATCCGGCGCTTGCCTTTGTAGTCCTTGCCGAAAGTCACCCGACCACTGACCGCCGAGATGACCGCAGCCTCTTTTGGGCGGCGGGCTTCAAACACTTCGGCAACCTGCGGTAGGCCCCCGGTAATATCGCGAGTCTTGACGGTTTCGCGCGGAATGGTCGCCAAGGTATCCCCGGCACGCACCTTCGCGCCTTCTTCCACTTGTAAAATGGCATCCACCGACAACCGGTAACGAGCATCCTGCCCACCGGCGAGTCGCGCCATCCCGTCCTTATCGTGAATTGCTAAGGCGGGCTTGATCGTATCGCCCTTAGCGAGTTGCCGCCAATCCACCACAGTCTTAGAAGAAAGACCAGTGGCCTCATCCGTGGCATCACGGAGCACGACTCCATCGATCAGGTCTTCAAACACGACCTTGCCATCCACCGCAGTAATGATCGGGTTGGTATAGGGATCCCACTCGGTCAAGCGTTGCCCCATCACCACATCTTGGCCATTGTCGACACGCAAGACCGCGCCGAAGACCAAGCGATAGCGCGCCCGGGGTCGCTTGTTGTTGTCGGTGATGGTCAGGTACGAGTTACGGGTCATGACCACCGATTGATTTTGCGAGTTCACGGCAATATCGCGGTTACGGATGTTGACCTTGCCGGCGACCGTCGCCTCTAGGTAAGACTTTTCCGAGCCGCGCTGCGCTGCACCACCAATATGGAAGGTACGCATGGTCAGCTGGGTGCCTGGCTCGCCGATCGATTGCGCCGCAATCACACCGACGGCCTCGCCCACATTGACGGGCGTGCCGCGCGCCAAGTCCCGGCCATAGCAGGTGGCACACACGCCGCCCACTGTCTTACAGGTCAACACCGAGCGCACCAGCGCTGAGTCTACACCCGCCTCTTTGAGAGCATCTGCGCCATCCTCATCGATCAGCTGACCGGCAGGAATGATCACCTCTCCGGTTTCCGGGTGCAACAAGTCGCCCGCCGCATAACGCCCGAGCACGCGCTCAGCGAGGGAGACGACCACGTCCGTGCCTTCGATGATCGGCGTTACGGTAATGCCTTCATCGGTGCCGCAGTCTTCCTCGATCACCACGCAATCTTGTGAGACATCCACCAGGCGACGGGTAAGATACCCTGAGTTTGCGGTCTTAAGCGCGGTATCGGCCAGGCCCTTACGCGCGCCGTGGGTCGAGTTAAAGTATTCGTGCGCCGAAAGTCCTTCCTTAAAATTAGATAGGATCGGTGTTTCTATGATCTCGCCCGAGGGTTTGGCCATCAGCCCGCGCATGCCCGCCAACTGGCGAATCTGCTCGCGCGAGCCCCGCGCACCGGAATGGGCCATCATATAGACAGAGTTAATTTGTTGAGAGGGATCTTCTAGCGTCGCCGCCAGGCCCTTCATCATATCGTCGCTGACCGCCTCGCGGCACTGATCCCATAGCTCGATCACTTTGTTATATTTATCTTTTTGCGTGAGCATACCGCCAAGGTATTGGCGTTCCAGAGCTTCCACCGCTTGCTTGACTTCGGTCACGATGCGTTGTTTGCTTTGCGGGATCACCAGATCGTCCTTGCCGATAGAAATCCCGGCCCAGCAGGCATTTTGGAAACCAAGACGCATGAGTTGATCGCAAAACACAACCGTATCTTTTTGCCCACAACGGCGATAGACCGAATCGATCACGTTGCTAACATCGCGATTGGTGAGCAAGCGATTGACCAGAGCCACAGAAATGCCTGGCCGCTTAGGCAGGATCGCCGCTAACTTCACTCGCCCTGGCGTCGTCATAATCATCCGCCGGACAGGGTTACCCTCGGCGTCAATTTCTTGAATATGAGTACGCACCCAGGTATGCAAGTTGATTTCTTTTTTCAAAAGCGCGTGCTCAATTTCTTCCTCGCCGGCATAACTTGGCACACGCAGGATGCGCACTTTTTCTTTTTCTATCTGCTCCAGCAGTTTGGGATCATCCATATCAACATCGTTGGAGGGATTTTCTACATCACGAGGCAACAAGGTTAGCCGTTCTACGCCATCGCGGAGCACTTTCAAACGATAAGCCTTGTCGTTTTTCGTGCCCGAGGGTACCGGCATGCCCGCCACATCGATGGGCGTGTTGGCCTTGGTATCGCGGCCAAGGCTGAGGTAATAGAGCCCTAAAATAATATCCTGCGAAGGCACGATGATCGGGCTACCGTTAGAGGGAGAAAGGATGTTGTTGGTCGACATCATCAAGACCCGCGCTTCCAGGCGCGACTCCAGCGAAAGCGGAACGTGCACCGCCATCTGGTCACCATCGAAGTCTGCATTAAAGGCGGCACACACGAGCGGATGCAGCTGAATCGCCTTGCCTTCCACCAACTTGGGCTCAAAGGCTTGGATCCCCAAGCGGTGCAGGGTTGGCGCGCGGTTGAGCAAAACCGGGTGCTCGCGAATGACTTCCTCCAGCACGTCCCACACTTCTGGCCGCTCGCGTTCCACCATACGGCGCGCCGCCTTGATCGTCGCCGCACGGCCATAGAGTTCTAACTTGTGATAGATAAACGGCTTAAAGAGTTCGAGGGCCATTTGTTTGGGAAGGCCGCATTCATGCAAGCGCAGGTTGGGGCCCACCACGATGACCGAACGACCGGAATAATCGACCCGCTTGCCCAGCAAGTTTTGCCGAAACCGTCCTTGCTTGCCCTTGAGCATGTCGGCCAAAGACTTAAGCGGACGCTTGCTGGCACCGGTAATAACTCGGCCCCGGCGACCATTATCAAACAAGGCATCGACCGCTTCTTGCAGCATGCGTTTTTCGTTGCGGACAATAATATCCGGCGCCGCCAAGTCCATCAGGCGACGCAGACGGTTATTGCGGTTGATGACCCGGCGATAAAGATCATTAAGATCAGAGGTGGCAAACCGCCCCCCTTCCAAGGGCACCAACGGGCGCAGCTTGGGCGGAATGACCGGCAGGTGATCTAAAATCATCCACTCGGGGCGAGTCCGGCTGGTGATAAAAGACTCGATCAGCTTGAGACGCTTGACGAGTTTTTTGCGTTTTGTTTCTGAACTGCTGGCAGCGAGGTCCTCGCGCAGAATTTTCTGTTCGCTTTCTAGATCGATGCTAGAGAGGATTTCTTTAATCGCCTCAGCGCCAATTCCGGCCTCAAAACTACCCTCATCGTAGTCTTGCTTGGCCTTGGCAAGGTCTGCCTCGCTTAAAAGTTGCCCGACTCGCAGATCGGTCAGCCCCGGTTGAGTGACAACAAACATCTCATAATACAAAACCCGCTCTAAATCGCGCAGAGTCATGTCCATCATCAGACCGATCCGCGAGGGGAGTGACTTCAAAAACCAGATATGGGCCACCGGCGCGGCAAGCTCGATGTGCCCCATGCGCTCGCGTCGCTCGCGTGAGAGGGTGACCTCTACGCCGCACTTTTCGCAGACCACGCCGCGGTGCTTGAGGCGCTTATATTTTCCGCACAAGCATTCGTAATCTTTGACTGGGCCGAAAATCCGTGCGCAAAACAAACCATCGCGCTCCGGCTTAAAGGTGCGATAGTTAATCGTTTCGGGCTTTTTAACTTCGCCGCGGGACCACGCCTTAATTTTTTCCGGACGCACCACAGAGATACGAATTTGATCGAAGCTTTGGGGCTTGTCTTTGATGGTTCTAAACAGAGCCATTTCATTCATCATAAGGATTATCCTTTAGCTTAGTTCCACATCCAGGCCGAGCGCCTTGAGCTCTTTGACCAGGACGTTGAAACTTTCGGGCAAGCCGATTTCAAAATCATTATCGCCACGGATGACGGATTCGTATGCTTGGGTTCGGCCCGCCACATCATCGGACTTGACGGTCAAAATCTCTTGCAAGGTATAGGCCGCGCCATAGGCCTGTAGGGCCCAGACCTCCATCTCGCCAAAACGTTGGCCGCCGAACAGAGCCTTGCCGCCGAGCGGTTGTTGAGTCACCAGCGAATAGGGTCCGGTCGAGCGCGCGTGGATCTTATCATCCACCAGATGGTGTAGCTTCATCATATAGATATAGCCCACCGTCACCGGGCGATCGAAAGGCTCACCGGTTTGGCCATCGATCAGTTGTTCTTGACCGACGCTGTTGACACCCGCCAGCTCCATCATCTGCACAATGTCAGCCTCGCGTGCGCCATCAAACACAGGCGTTGCAATCGGCACTCCGCGCACCAAAGAATCCGCGAGGTTGACCATGCTGTGATCGTCCATGGCGGCAACATCTTTATTATGCAAGGTGTTTTTATAGATCGTTTGGACGTTGCTACGAAGGTCTTTGAGGGCTGCCTTAGACGCATTCGCATCCCGCTTGGCGGCTTGCGTCATAGTGTCGAGCAGGCGTTGGATTTTCTTACCCATCCCGACACAGGCCCAGCCCATGTGGGTTTCCAAAATCTGACCGACATTCATCCGCGAGGGCACCCCCAGGGGGTTGAGCACGACATCGACCGGCGTGCCATCCTCAAGAAACGGCATGTCGGCAATCGGCATGATGCGAGAGATGACCCCCTTGTTGCCGTGCCGACCCGCCATTTTATCGCCTGGCTGGACTTTGCGTTTCACGGCGACGAAGACCTTAATCATCTTGAGCACCCCCTGCGGCAACTCATCGCCATGCTGCAACTTATCGACCTTGGAGGTAAAACGCGCATGAATATCCTTGCGCGCGGCATCGGCACTTTTGAAGATGACCTCGATATCGCCCATCTTCTTTTCATTTGTGATGCTGATCTCACGCCATTTTTTCATCGGCAATTCATCGAGCATGGCGGCATCGATGTTCGTACCCTTCTTGATCGATCCTGGCGCACTGACAACCTTCTCGCCGATGAGAAACTCGCGCAGCCGTTTGCCAACCGATCGATTCAGGATCACGATCTCATCATCTCGATCTTTGGCCAGGCGTTCGATTTCCAATCGCTCGATGGCAATGGAGCGTTCGTCTTTTTCTACTCCGCGGCGGGAAAAAATTGCTACATCGACGACTGTGCCGCGCACGCCAGGGGGCACCAACAATGATGTATCGCGGACGTGGGAGGCTTTCTCGCCGAAGATAGCGCGGAGTAATTTTTCTTCCGGGGTGATCGGAGTCTCTCCTTTGGGGGTGACTTTCCCGACCAGGATATCGCCTGGACCAACCTCGGCGCCAACATAGACAATGCCCGCTTCATCCAGGTGACGCAGCGACTCTTCACTGACGTTGGGGACATCACGGGTAATTTCTTCGGGCCCCAGTTTGGTATCACGCGGTAGGACATCGAACTCTTCTATATGGATCGAGGTAAACACGTCATCGCGCACCACGCGCTCTGAGATTAGGATCGAATCCTCAAAGTTATAGCCATGCCACGGCATAAAGGCACACAGGACATTGCGCCCAAGGGCAAGCTCACCGCGATCGGTGGATGGACCATCCGCTAAGATATCGCCGCGCTCCACGGCCTGACCTTGCTGGACTAGGACGCGCTGGTTAATGCAGGTGTTTTGATTAGAGCGATGAAACTTGCGCAAACGATAGACATCCACGGCGGACTCGTCAGCGGCCACCTCTTCGGTGATCCGCACCACGACCCGCGAGGCATCGACCTGATCGACCACGCCTTTACGGCGGGCGATGATAACAGCGCCGGAGTCCCGGGCGACCGTTTCTTCCATGCCGGTGCCCACCATCGGGGCTTCGGGAGTGAGCAAAGGCAAGGCTTGCCGTTGCATGTTAGAGCCCATCAGGGCCCGGTTGGCATCGTCATTCTCCAAAAAGGGAATGAGCGAGGCCGCGACCGACACAGTTTGCATCGGCGAGACATCGACAAGATCCACTTGGTCTTTGCTGACTTGGGTATACTCGCCGTTTTGCCGGGCAGAGACAAAGGCATCTTCTTGGGACCAACCGTCGGTGGCTTGGCCGATCGTGTGATCCTTTTCCATATCAGCGGAAAGATAGACAAACTCATCTTTAATTTTACCCTTTTGGACTTTTCTATAGGGGCTTTCGATAAAGCCGTATCGATTGATACGCGCATAACTGGCGAGCGAGTTAATCAAGCCGATGTTCGGTCCTTCTGGGGTTTCAATCGGACAAATCCGACCATAGTGGGTGGTGTGCACATCGCGCACTTCAAAACCTGCGCGCTCACGCGTGAGGCCACCCGGACCCAATGCCGATAAGCGGCGTTTGTGGGTGACTTCAGAGAGCGGGTTGGTTTGATCCATAAACTGGCTGAGTTGAGACGAGCCAAAGAACTCGCGCACGGCGGTCACCGCCGGACGGGCATTGACCAAATCATGGGGCGTGATTTTATCAAAATCAGCCGAACTCATACGCTCGCGGATTGTACGATCCATCCGCATCAGGCCCACGCGAAATTGGTTTTCGATCAACTCGCCCACCGAGCGCACCCGTCGATTGCCCAAGTTATCGATATCATCGATATCCCCTTGGCCTTCTTTAAGCTCGCACAGCATTTTGATGATAACCAGCAGATCGACATTACGCAGGGTGCGCACTTGATCGTCCGTTTCAAGACCCAGATGGGCATTCATCTTGACCCGACCAACAGCGGAAAGATCATAGCGTTCGCTGTCAAAAAACAAGGAATGAAACAACCGTTCGGCGGCCTCGATGGTGGCCGGCTCACCCGGGCGAATGACTCGATAGATATCGATCAGCGCTTGGGAACGGACAGTGTTTTTATCGATCGCAAGGGTTTGCAAGAGGTATGGCCCGACCGAAGCATCGTCGGCCGCGACAATATCAAAAGACTCGATCTCGGCCATGACCTTGAGGACATCGTCGGTGATTTCCGTGCCCGCAAGGGCGAGTACTTCACCGGTTTTCCCATCGATAATATCGTGCCCGAGATAATGGCCGGTCAGATCGATCTGATAGGTTTTAATGTTTTTCCATTTTTCTATTTTGGTGTTGCTGATGCGCTCGCCCGCTTTGGCGAGCACCTCACCGCTTGCCCCATCGATCAGATCTTTGGTGGGGCGTACGCCTTTCCATTGCTTGGCCTCGAACGCCGCATGATAATCGCCAGACTTGACCTTGGTGACTTTAATAAAACTATAGAAATGTTTTAAGATACCCGCACGATCCATCAAACCAGCTTTATCACTCCCAACGTTGTCTTCGGCTTTTTCATCGCGTAAAGACTGCAGCAGAGTCGTCACAGGCAACTTGCGCCGCCGGTCAATCCGCACATACAAAAGGTCTTTGTGATCGAACTCGAAATCGATCCACGCTCCCCAATAGGGAATAATCCGCGCATTGTATAGAAATTTTCCCGAGGCGTGACTCTTGCCACGGTCGTGATCGAACACGACGCCGGGTGATCTGTGCATTTGTGAGACGACCACCCGCTCAGTACCATTGATGATAAAAGTCCCGTTTTCGGTCATCAACGGGATATCACCGACGTAAACATCCTGCTCGCGGCTTTCCCTAAAGGTGCGGACACTCGTGTCTTCATCCACATCATAGATGGTCAAGGATAAGGTCACCCGCAATGCCGAGGCATAGGTAACTCCCCGTTGTTGGCATTCGTCGACGTCGTACTTGGGTTCTTCTAATTCGTAGCGGATGAACTCTAATTCGGCCCGGCCAAGATAATCCTGCACGGGAAAGACAGAACGGAAAACCGCCTGCAAGCCGATATCTTTTCTATCTTCTATACCGTGCTGCAAGAACTGCTCATAAGAACTTCTCTGCACTTCGATGAGATTCGGCATATCAAGGGCCGAAGAAACGCGGCCAAAGCTCTTACGAAGGGCTTTGTGAATTCGTTGGAAACCTGCCATAACTGAACCGTTGTTAGCGTTGATACAATGCTGTGAAAAGCACGAGACGTGCGACCAAAATCGTTTGGTTCGTGCGTCTTATTTCAACTCAACGGTTGCGCCAGCTTCTTCAAGTTTCTTCTTAATCTCTTCGGCTTCTTGCTTGTTCACACCCTCTTTAAGTGGCTTAGGGGCTCCTTCCACCAAATCCTTGGCTTCTTTGAGACCCAGCGAAGTGATGGCGCGAACCTCTTTAATCACGTTGATCTTTTTATCGCCCGCAGAAGCAAGCACGACGGTAAAATCTGTCTTCTCTTCTCCGGCAGCATCTGTGCCTGCCGCGCCTGCGGCGGCGGCCGGGGCGGCAACAGCGGCAACGGCCGTCACGCCCCATTTTTCTTCCAACTGTTTGGAAAGCTCGGCGGCTTCCATAACGGTCAAGGTGGAAAGTTCATCAACTAATTTTGCCAGGTCAGCCATGAGACCATACTCCTTTGGTGCGATTGGGTTATTGCGCGGCGCGCGCCGCCAGGACGGCGGCAAGGTGTTGGGCGGGCGCTTGCGTGACACGGGCGAGGCGACTCGCCGGGGTCATCAAAAGCCCGAGGATTTTAGCGCGAAGCTCATCTTGGCTCGGCAGCGCGGCCAAAGCCTTAATGGTCGTCTCGTCGATGAGCTCGCCGTCGACAACGCCTGAGACAAGCGTGAGGTGTTGTTTGTTATCGTTGGCAAACTTGGTGAGGGCCTTAGCCGCAGCAAGCGGATCCTCGGCCAAAACCAATGCCGTGGCGCCCGCCACCGTGTCGGCGACAGCCTTAACAGGGGTATCAGCAAGCGCGATACGCACCAACCGATTTTTGACGACCCGGAACTGGGCGCCGACTTCATTGAGACGGCAACGCAACTCGTAGGTTTGCGTGGCATCCAGCCCTTCGCCGCGAGTCACAAAAACACCCGCGGCGTTTTCTAGCTCTTTGGTGAGGGCTTTGACCCGTTCGACTTTTTGTGCGCGAATCATGATTGTTTGCCTGACAGCCTCGCTACTTAGGTGATCCGCTGGCGTGCAGACCCGCCAAATCAAGGGCCATACCAGGGCCCATGGTGGAGGATAAACTCGCGGAGAGAATATAGTTGCCTTTCGCGCCAGAGGGCTTGGCCTTGATGATCGCTTGCATGAACGCGCCGACATTGTCGCTCAAGGCGTCTGCGCTTGCGCTAAGTTTGCCCAGCCCGCCATGGATGACCCCGGCCTTGTCGGTGCGAAAGTTTACCGAGCCGGCCTTGGCGGCGCGCACGGCCTCAGCGACATCTTTGGTCACCGTGCCGAGCTTCGGGTTGGGCATCAGCCCGCGCGGGCCCAGGACGCGGCCAAGTTTGCCCACCAGCACCATCATGTCTGGGGTGGCAATACAACGATCAAAGGGCATGTCGCCCTCTTGCACTCGCGCCGCCAGATCATCGGCACCGACAAGGTCCGCGCCGGCCTTTTGAGCGGCTTTGGCGTCATCCCCTTGGGCAAAGACAGCGACACGCACATCCTTACCGGTGCCATGGGGCATCTGCACGGTGCCGCGCACCTGCTGATCGGCGTGACGGGGATCGACCCCGAGGCGCAGGGCGATTTCTAGGGTTTCGTCAAACTTGACCGCGCTGACCTTTTTAAGAGACTCGATGGCGTCCTTGACGGCCCACGTCGTGTCCTGCCCTTGGGGGATGGTCTTAGCGATGTTGCGAGCGCGTTTACTGAGTTTTGACATGATTATACCCCGGTCACGTCGATACCCATGGAGCGCGCCGAACCGACCACCATCTTCAGCGCCGCGTCCTTATTAAAGGCATTGAGGTCTTTCATTTTTTGCTCGGCAATGGCGAAGGCCTGGTCCTTGCTGATTTTCCCCACACTGGGAATCCGCCCGACCGTCGCGCTACCTTTGTCCAGGCCCGCCGCCTTTTTAAGGAGATAGGCCATGGGCGGGGTGCGGGTGGTAAAGGTAAAGCTCTTATCGGCGTAGGCGGTAATCAGCACAGGGACCGGCACGCCTTTGTCCATGTCTTGGGTTGCGGCGTTGAAGGCCTTACAAAACTCCATGATATTCAAACCGCGCTGGCCAAGGGCAGGACCAACGGGCGGGGAGGGATTCGCCCCTCCGGCAGGTATCTGCAATTTGATCGTGCCGACGATTTTTTTGGCCATGATCCCTGCCCTTGTGATCCTCTTCTTGAGAATCGTGCCTTAGTGACCTCCAGGCAAAGCCCGCGATTTCGGCACCGTCAATCCCTTTATTAGGGCGATGGCGAACCGAACGCGAGGTGTAATCCATCAGGCCGCATGCCAGAAGTCAAAAAAAGCCCACAACGCACACGAAACACCCCGCCTATAGGTCATAGACAGGGCCTCACGTGCGCCATAAGCGCAATTTGTCCTTTGTAGGTCTTAGATTTACCTGCTTACGCCCATCCCGTCAAGCCTTCTGCCCATAAAAATCTAACCCCAAAGCCCCCAATGCGCCCTAGCGACCACCGTCACGCAAACGAGCGCCCAAATCCTTGTGCGCTCGGCTGCTAATCGCCTGTTCAAGGTTCTGCAGCTGGCTTTCTGTTAGGGCCTGATGAGTGGGCTGATAGGTCACCGTGAGGGCCACTGATTTCTCACCATCTGCAAGCGGCGCACCCTCATAGATATCGAACACAGCGATCGATTCAATCGCCAGATCAATCGTTAGGTCCTTCGTCGGCTTGAGGGCCGCCCGCACACAGCGTAACAAATCTTCAATGACCACCGCCGTCGGCACAATAAAGGCATAGTCGCGCGCAACCGGCTGGAGACTGGACGGCCGATAGGGCGCAAAACCCTTGCGCGCTCGAGGGGTGAGCGTATCGAGCAAAATCTCACACAACCCCGCAGGAGCCTCTAGTCCGCACCCGGCCGCCACAGCAGGATGGGCCATACCAAAGCGAGCGAGGACCCTAGGGCCTTGCACCCATGCGCCACGCTGGCCTGGGTGATAAAGCCCTGCGTTTGGGTCATCGTTGCTAAGGTCGTGAAACTGCACTGAATGGCGGGCAACGCCCGCCGCCTCGAGCCCAGCCAGAGCATCGGCCTTCATATCAAACAGGTCGACGGCGCGCGCCGTCGCCAACCAATGGCGCCCCGTCGCCTCGCCGCAACGCACGATCACCGCTTGAGTTTCCTGATCCTCGGGCGCCAGCCCATGGTAGGCTGGACCGATCTCAAACAGCGCGACCTGGCTTGCGCCGCGCGCCAGATTACGTGCACAGCCCGCAAGCAAGTGCGCGGCCGCCGTCGGGCGCATATAGCTCCCCTCCCCCAAGGGATTCGCCAGGCGCAAGCGCGGATCGATCGGCGCCAGGTGCGCGGCCTGATCTTCGGCCATAAAAGAATAGGCCACCGTTTCATTCAGCCCGCGCATGGCAAGGGCCAAACGCACCCGCGCGTCACGCCTGCTGTCTGGATGAGCCGACGGGCGGGCCGTTGCTTGGACCGGTAAAACCGGCACAGCCTCATAGCCGTGGATACGCAAAATCTCCTCCACCAAGTCCATCGGCTGGTCTTGGTCGTGCCGCCAGGTCGGCGGTTGCGCTGATAGGCCTGATCCGTTTTTGTCTTTACCGTTCTTGCTTACGGTAAAGCCAAGGTCGGTGAGTATCTCGGCCTGACGATCTAGGGGCACGGGGACCGCGCTCATCTTTTTAATGAAGCCTTCGGGCAGGTCGATGGTCCCCGCTGGCGGGGCGTGATCGCCCACTTCAAAGAAGGACTCAACCTGGCCACCGCATAAGTCTGTTATCATGGCGCAAGCCTGCTTAAGACCTGGCACCGTGGCCACCTCGTCGATGCCGCGCTCAAAGCGGTAGCGCGCATCGCTCAGGATCATCAGTTTGCGTCCCGTGACCGCCGTGCGGCGGGGATCGAAGACTGCCGCCTCTACCAGCACATCGGTGGTGTTTTCATCACAGCGGGTGCTCATGCCACCCATGATGCCCGCCAAAGAAATGATGCCATTGTCATCACAGATGACCGTCATGCCCGCCTCTAGGGTATAGCTTTTACCATCCAAGCCGTCGAACCGCTCGCCGTCCTTCGCCAGGCGCAAGACGATATCACCGCACACCTTGTCCGCATCAAAGACATGCAAGGGGCGCGCACGATCCAGGGTAAAAAAGTTCGTGACATCCACCAGGCAGGAAAGGGGGCGGAGCCCGGCAGACTCCAACAGTCGCCGAATCTCCGGCGGGCTTTGCCCATTGCGCACCCCGCGCACACACGCCAACGCAAAAAACCGGCACGGTGATGGATCGATAGGTGAGTCGATCTCTGGAAAATCCAGCCGCACGGTAACCGAAGGGCTACCGGTCGGCGACGGTGACGTCAGCGATAGGGGCCGCAAGGTGCCGGCTCTGGCAGCAGCTAAATCTCGTGCAATGCCATGCACACAAGCCCAGTCGCCGCGGTTTGGCGTAATCGCCACGGTCAAAATCGGGTCATCCAGGCCCGCAATCTCGCTATAGGGGGTGCCAGGGGCGGTACCTTGCGGCAGTTCGATGATCGTATCGTGATTTTCATCGACGCCCATCTCGTAGCTCGAGCACAACATGCCGCGGGAGTCTTGACCGCGAATCTTAGCCGCCTTGAGCACCTCCCCGGTGACCGGAATCACCGAGCCTGCTCGGGCAAAGACTCCGACCATCCCTTTGCGAGCATTGGGCGCACCGCACACCACTGGCCAGTGTTTTTGCCCGTCATCGACGGTGCACACCCGCAAGCGGTCTGCATTCGGGTGAGACCGACACTCGATGACCTTACCTGCGACGAAGGCCGCCAGCCGCGCACGCGGATCCTCGATCTCTTCGACCTCCAAGCCAATCTGGGTAAGGCGCGTCGCGATATCCTGGAGGGAAAGATCGGTTATCAGGTGTCTTTTAAGCCAAGAAAAAGAAAACTTCACAAGATCATATCCAAAGGGTTAGCCAAGAGGTCAGAGTCTCACCATCTGCTAGGATTGCGGCGAGGTGTCATCCAAAAAGCTATCGGTCATATAGAGAATCAATCGCCCGCTTTGGGTATCCACCTGAGGTTCAGTGGTCGTGCCAGACAGCTTCATCTCAAGCGGCGGGGCGTCATCGAAATCAAGGAACGTCGCCTGGAGCAAGGCTTCCAGTTCGCGGCTCGTGAGGGCAAATTGCCCACGGCCTTGGAGGGAAACATTCGCCGTCTCAAAGCGCAGGTCTTGGCTACGCACAATGCCAAGTTGCGAGTCAAAGGGAACATTGAGCACGGTAAAGTCTGTGTTGCCACCACCCATGCCGGTCTCGATGGCTTCATTCACGTCGCTAGACTGGCGGGCCGTCACCAGCTTGCGCGCCAACGAACTGAAGTTCACGCCCCTCAACGTCCCCTCGCGCACGGTCAGCCGCCCGCGGGCTGCGATGGTATCAAAGGTCTCGCTTAGGTCTTGGTCGCCTTCCAGGTTTATATCGACCTCCATATCCGCTTGCCCATCTATGGCGGTGGTGCCTGCCACAAGCTCGATCAAAGGCTGGGCGTTCACCCCTGCCAGGCGTATCTTGCCTGCCAAGCGCGCGGGGGTGAGGGTGTCCCCTGCCGAGAAGGTCAGTTCGCTGCCGAAATTGCCACCCCATAGGGTGCTGGTGAGGGCCTGGATCTCGATCTGTTGTGGGTCAAAACGCAAGGCCATGGCGGGCTGATCGAAGGTGACCGCAGCCAGGCTTGCACGGCTGGCATTGAGCGAGAGGTCGCCCGTCCAGCGCGCCGCGCGCGGCGTCACCTCTGGCAAGGCTTGCCATAAGGTGTGCCCAGCAGCAGCGAGGACGGGGATATCGACCTCATCGACCTGCACACTGACAGCCGCCTGCGCGTCGCCGTCCGCAATGGTTATCACGCCACGACCAGCAACCCCCGCCGCACCAATCTGGGCAGTGAGGCCCTCCAGGCTGATCCGCTCGGGGGTATAGTCAAGTTGGGCGACCGCATCGACCATCACGGGCGGCAAACCCGACAGCCACGGCACGGCGCGCCCCAGGGCAGAGGCATCAGCACTCACCAAGCGCACAGAACCAAACAACGCTTGAGGGGCCATCACCGTGGGCGATACACTGACATCGGCCGAAAGGTCCAAGCCTTCGAAGATTGACCGCCAGGCGACTTGCGGATTTGCGTTTTGCTCATGAGTCACGCGCACGGTGAACTGACCTTCACCTAATGCGCTGGTCTTGATTTGCGGCAGGATTCTCAGCGCGGTTTGCAGGCGCGAGAGGTCGGCGCCTGAGCCAGAAATGGTGCCGGCAAACGCCCCCGTTTGCCGGTCTTGCTGACCGCTCATGACCACCGCAACACCGTCCCAATCGTTGACCGTAAGGGTGTTGATCTGCCAGGCCTGGGGGTCAAGACGCAAATCCGCCCGCACGTCCCGCCAGGTCAACGCCGACATGCGTAAAGCCGGGCTCGTGATCTTCAGGTCGATGGGCTGGCGGTGGGCGGTCATCAGAGTCTGCGCAAGCGCTTCTTGTAATCCTTGCAAGACCTCGAGCTGGCTCTGAGCTTGGGGTGCTTGATCTTGAGGGGCAAAATCGATGCCGTTGATCGGGTCTATCGTCGCCTCGATGACCAGCGGTGTGCCAGGCGCAAGGCCCGTGCGCACGCTCCCCTGGGCTCGCAGCGGGCCGATGTTGAGTGTGCCCTGCTGCAGGTGAAATTCACGATCATCCAGGGTCATGGCACCTTGCAGGTGACCACGGCTACCCGGGCGCACCCAGTCAAACCAATTCCGAATCCCAAAGAATTGTGCGATCTGATGGACATCCTCGCTGAGGATATCGATCATCAGGTGCGAGGCCATGACCTGGTCGGAGGTCACAGATAAATCCCCCTGTGCCTTGATCTGGGTTCGATCCGGCATGGTGAGATCCAAGGTCTTGAGCAACAAACGATCGCCTGCCGCATGGGCCTCCAACGCCAAGGGCGCATAGGTCACCTCGGGCATGATGAGCGACTCGGCGGTCAAAGACACATTAAAACCTTCCGTCGAGCGCGGCAGAGCAAGCCAGACTTGCCCTAAAATGCCCAAACGACTTTCCTGACCCGTCAACTCGGCCAAACCCTGGGGAGAGAGGACATCACGGACATCAAACTGCTGGCCGTCGATCTTAATATCACGCACGGCCAAACTCTCGCGCGCCAGGACGACCTCACCGGTCAATCGCGTGCGCCCCAAGGCGCCGTCTTCCACCGCATAGCGCACCGTGTCAGGCCCCACCGCCAGGCCACCCGTGACAAAATAGGGTTGATCGACAAACCACGACGGAGTCTGATTCATCATGCTAATCAGGTTGCGAAAACTAAAGCCCCGCGCCGTCAGGCTTCCTCGCAGGTTGCCCGCATTACTCATGGTGCCGTCAAATTTGATCTCGTTATCTACACCGCCGGAGGCCAGCTTGGCGCGGATGTCCTGGCCGCGACCAAGGCCTCGATCTTGCCAGCTGATATCCACCTCAAAGGGGCGACCCATGGCTAAGGCTCGGCCGATAAACTGGCTCGGCGCACCGGATTGGCCTTGGACAAACTGACCATAGATCTCGTCAAAGACGATTTCTTCGCCCATCGGCAACAACACGCCTGCGCCTTTGTTGAGGCTCACCCGCTCGGGCGAAAAGCGCGCCACGACCCCGAGCGCTTTTTGCGCCGCCTGTAAGGTTAGCCCCTGGTCCACCGTCATGCCGCTTATGGTGATCTGGTTAACCCGCGCCTGCGCCAGCGAAAAGAGCCCCGTTTCGGCCATGATCTGCCCGATGTGCACGTCTTGGCCTGTCGGCGTCTGCCAACGCACGTCGGTGACTTGCAATCGCGGCGTCGGTAAAGTGCGCAAGGTAACCCCGCCACGCAAATCAATCTCCCCGCCAAACAGCGACTCCAAATGACCCGCCAGCGGCGCCCGGTAACGATTCCAATCTAAAAAGTTAGGAACGATCACAAGAGCAGCCAGGAGTCCCACGAAGACCAGCAAGGCTAGGATGCGCACAAGACCCTCTTATCTCTTAAGCTTTATCTAAGCGTATCTATTAAAAATGTGTTGGCAAAAGACCAATCAGCAAGGCTGATGCTCGTGTCAACGCGCCGGGGCTCGCGGATCGACACGGACCGACATCGATCACTCACCTGCCGTCGGCTATAGCATTATCCTCCTCCAAGGGCAACAATCCCACCTCAATCTCAGGCGGGGTCCCCATGAAGTCATCTCACCCCTGTCATCAAAAGGGGCACAAAAGGAATGAATCATGAAAAAATCTTCACCAAACAAAAGCCAAGGCATACCAAAGGCAGGGGAAGTAAGATAAGATGGGTACGCAGTTTTATGACCATGTCGCACCATCGTATCGTCACATGCACCATCGTATCGTCGCATGATGGTGCCGCACGATCATCTCGCATCATAAGGACGCAAAGGACATAAAGGACACCTGACATGAGCCACCGCTCACCTCGTTTTCTCCCACAACTTCATTGTTTTGTCCGCGGCCTTAACCGTCGCTTTGCCCCTAAGGCCTTGCTTGGTCTTGCGGGGTTGCTGGTCAGCCCCCAAAGTCTCGCTGCCGGTATTGAGCGCGACCCCATGGGGTTCAATCTTTTAGGCCCTGTGACGCCCATTGCGGATGCGGTGCACACCATGAACAATTATTTGCTCATTATGTGCTTTGGCATCTCGCTTTTTGTCCTTTCCTTGATTTTGTATATCCTCTGGCGTTATCG
This sequence comes from Pseudomonadota bacterium, assembly GCA_039028835.1. Lineage (GTDB taxonomy): Bacteria > Pseudomonadota > Alphaproteobacteria > JBCCHK01 > JBCCHK01 > JBCCHK01. The sequence goes on along the minus strand of JBCCHK010000004.1, from coordinate 153,878 downwards.
CGCCGGCCGCCGTAACCCGGTGATCTCTCAGCGGACCCATAACGGCCCGCTTGAGGTTATCTGGACCCTGGTGCCCACCGTCATTATCGTTGCGCTGGCCATCCCTTCCTTCAAACTCATCCATATCGAGGATAACCCCCCGCCCGCAGAACTCACTGTCATCGTGCGCGGCTACCAGTGGTATTGGAGTTATGAATATCCCGATCTGGAGGTTGAGGAGTTCACCTCGATCATGATCCCTGACGAGGACATCGGTCCCGGCCAAGTGCGCTTGCTGTCGGTCGATGCCCCTCTGGTGATCCCGAGCGAGACCAATGTGGAGTTTCTCATCACCTCTGGCGATGTCTTGCATTCCTTTGCGGTGCCGAACTTTGCTGTGCGCCGGGATGCTCTTCCTGGGCGCATGACCTCGGATTGGGCCTTCGTTCCGGCAGAAAAGGAAGGCACCTACTACGGCCAGTGCTCCGAGCTGTGCGGTATCGGCCACGGCTTCATGCCCATCGAGGTGCGCGTCGTCTCTAAAGACCAGTTCGAGTCTTGGGTTGCCGAAAGCCTGGCCTTAGGCGGCCCCGCCGCGCCACCGCCACGCGCCGCCCTTGCCCGGGCAACCCCGTAACCCCTTTATTTTCTCAAAGCCCTTAGGAGCCCTCTTCATGAGCGATCACAAACCCGGTTTTATTCAACGGTGGTTGTTTTCTACCAACCATAAGGACATTGGCACGCTCTACCTGATTTTTGCCATTGTTTCGGGCCTTGTGGGGGGCGGCTTTTCTATCATCATGCGCTTGGAGCTCATGTACCCCGAGCTCCAATACGTAGACGGCCAGACCTGGAATGTGTTTATCACCGCCCACGGTCTGCTGATGGTCTTCTTTTTGGTCATGCCTGCGCTGATCGGCGGGTTTGGCAACTGGTTTATACCGCTCATGATCGGTGCGCCGGATATGGCCTTCCCGCGCATGAACAACATCTCTTTTTGGCTGCTTGTCCCAGCGTTGGTTTTGCTCTCCGCCTCGGTTTTTGTCGGCGAAGGTGCTGGCACCGGCTGGACGGTTTACCCGCCTTTATCCTCGGCCTTGGGGCATCCTGGCGCATCGGTGGATATGGCCATCTTTGCCCTGCACCTGGCGGGGGCTTCCTCCATCCTGGGGGCGGCGAACTTTATTACCACCATCTTTAACATGCGCACCCCAGGCATGTCCTTGCACAAAATGCCGCTGTTTGTTTGGGCCATTCTCATCACCGCCTTTTTGTTGGTCGCCGTGGTCCCTGTGCTTGCGGGCGCGATTACCATGTTGTTGACCGATAGAAACTTTGGCACAGCCTTCTTTAACCCTGATGGCGGCGGCGATCCGTTGCTCTTCCAGCATCTGTTCTGGTTCTTTGGCCACCCGGAGGTTTACATCATGATCCTACCGGCCTTTGGCATCATCTCGCAGGTCATCTCGACCTTTTCGCGTCGGCCTATTTTTGGTTATCTCGGGATGGTCTATGCCATGATCGGCATTGGCTTTTTGGGCTCGCTGGTGTGGGCGCATCACATGTTTGTCGCCGGTATCTCTCCGGGTTCACGCCAGTACTTTACCGCCGCGACCATGCTGATTGCGATCCCCACCGGGATTAAAGTTTTTAGCTGGATCGCCACCATGTACGGCGGATCGATCCGCCTGACCACCCCGATGTTGTGGGCTGTCGGTTTTCTGTTTTTGTTTACCGCCGGCGGGGTCACCGGGGTGGTGCTTTCCGGCGGCGGCATGGCTGCAGTGTTGCACGACACCTATTACGTCGTCGCACACTTTCACTATGTCTTATCTCTGGGCGCGGTATTTGCTATCTTTGCTGGGTTTTACTATTGGATCGGCAAGATGAGTGGCCGCCAATACCCCGAGTTTTGGGGCAAGGTGCATTTCTGGACCACCTTTATCGGCGTCAACGTGGTGTTCTTCCCGCAGCATTTCTTGGGCTTACAAGGCATGCCAAGGCGCATTCCTGACTACCCGGATGTCTATGCCTTTTGGAATTACGTTTCCTCTATCGGCTCTTACGTTACGGGCGCGTCGACTCTCTTGTTTATCGTTATCGCCATTTATACCGTGACGGCTGGCCGCCGGGTTGAGGCGAACTATTGGGGCGAAGGCGCACAAACCCTAGAATGGAGCGTGAGCTCCCCGCCGCCCTTCCACCAGTTTGAAACCATGCCCAAGTTTGAAACCATGCCCAAGGTTAAGGGCCATGCAGCAGATCAGTGATTACCTCACGCTCATCAAGTTTCGCGTTAACAGCCTGGTTTTATTCACCACTGCGATCGGCATGATTCTCGCCGCAGGTGATCTTGGGATCTCGCTGGCGGCGTTACCGTGGCTCACCGTCTTGGGGTTTGTTGCGTGCGGCGTCTTTGGCGCGGCGGCCTTTAATATGGCCTTTGAGGGCGACGTCGATGGCCTCATGTCGCGCACCTGTCGCCGCCCTGTCCCGGCTGGACGTATCGCGCCAAGTCATGCCTATATCTTTTCTGCTATCTTATGTGTGATCGGCGTTGCCGGACTACTGCTGACGATAGGCGCACTGGCCGCCTGCTTGCTTGCGATTGCGATCTTGATCTATACGGCGGTCTATACTGCCTGGCTTAAGCGCACCACACCACAAAATATCGTCATCGGCGGCGGTGCGGGCGCGCTAGCACCGTTGATCGGCTATAGCGCGATCACTGACGAGCTTAGCCTCACACCGATTGCTTTGGGGGTTGCGATTTTTCTATGGACACCGCCGCACTTTTGGACGCTGGCCCTGTATCATGAAGATGAATACGCCCGCGCGAAAATCCCGATGATGAATAATATCATCGGCCCCCTCAAAACCGCGCGGCAGATTTTTTTCTATACACTACTCACCGCCCTTGCGATCATCTATGCCGGGATCAGCGCAGGGCTGACTTGGGTTGTCTTGCTACAGCTGGGATTCTTTTCTGCTCTATGGCTTGGTTTGTGTTTGCGCACTTGGTGGGCCCTCCATAAAAACAAAGCCTTCGAAGGCACCGCAAAGAAAGGTTTTCGTATGTCTATCTTTTTTCTGTTTATCACCTGTAGCCTTATTATCTTCGGCCATGCGTAACTCTTAATCAATGATGAGCAAACCCATGAACCTAAAAAAACGAAACCTCCTTATCTTTCTTGCGATTCTCATCGCAGCGGTTGTCTTTTATGTGTGGCCTATCGTCCGCATCACCCAATTCTAGTCGTTTATCCCAACGACACTTTAACCCCGGAAAAAACCATGTCTTTTTCTATCCCTTCCCGTTACCGACCCCTCGCCCTGGTTGCGTCCTTAGCATTCTTGATGGTCGCCGTGACCTACGCCTCACCTGTCCTTTACCGGCTGTTTTGTGAAGTAACCGGCTACGGCGGCACGCCCCAGATCGGCATGAGCGAAGAGATAAAGACGAGCCAAACCATGGCCGCCCGCCACGGCTCTGATGCCATACCTGAACATGCCCATCACACAGGCCATAGCGCGGCCTTGCCTGACCTGCAAGCGCGTCTGGTGGGCGATGTGCAAGCGGATTTGTCGTGGGACTTTGCGCCCGATCAAACCTTGCACGTCCTGCCCATCGGCGAGGAAATCCGCATGACCTTCACAGCCCATAACCGCTCGAATGAACCCCGTGGCGGCACCTCCACCTTTAACGTCTTGCCTGCGTCTGCCGCCACGTACGTTCATAAGCTCGAATGCTTTTGCCTGACCGAGCATGTCCTACAAGGCAACGAGACCGTCACAATGCCGTTCGTGGTCTATATCAACCCGGCGATCATGAATGACGAGCTCACCCAGGATGTTGAAACCATCACTTTTGCCTATCGCTTTTTTGCAAGTGATGAAAAATAAACAGCCTTAGGCAAAGGCCTCTTCGTTGACGGCCTCGGGCTGCCAGTAATCATGCCCTTGTAGGTATTGGCTGATCGCGTTGGCCGCTTGCTGACCATCGGCCACCGCCCACACCACCAACGAAGCACCGCGCACCACATCCCCAGCCGCGAAAACCCCAGGTAGGTTCGTGGCCATGGTGCGCCAGGATACTGCTACGGGGCTATGGGGATCATCCGGGCTACGGGTGCGTAGGCCCGGCATGGTTTTTTGCATGTCCTCCGGCACAAACCCAAGCGCCGGGATCACCAAGTCTGCGGCGGCCTTTTGCGGCTTTGCTTGGCTGGCCACCGGCGCGCGGCGGCCAAGCTCATCGGGCGGACCCAAACGATAGGATTGAATCAGCAGACCCTGTGCCCGGTCATCGCCGTAAATCGCCTTGGGCCCCGTGAGCCACGTGAAGGTCACATTTTCCTCCATGGCATGGTGCACCTCGCGCTGCGAGCCCGGCATATTCTCTCGATCCCGGCGGTAATAGCACACCACCTTTGAGGCCCCCTGACGCGTCGCCGTGCGCACACAATCCATGGCCGTATCACCGCCGCCGATGACCGCCACGCGCCGCCCGCGGGCATCGAGCTGGTCAAAATCAGCCACCTGATCGCCCAGCCCCTTACGATTAGAGGCCGTTAAGTAATGCAAGGCCGGCACCACGCCCGGCAAGCCGACCCCCGGGGCCTTGAGCTCGTGGGCGTGATAAGCACCGCAAGCCAGCAATACCGCGTCATGACGTTTGCGTAAATCCGCCAGGGTGATATCGCGCCCCACATCGACCCCCAGCTTAAACCGCACCTTGGAGTCAGCCAGCCAGTCTGTTCGGCGAGCGACCACTTTTTTATCCAGCTTGAAGTTGGGAATACCATAGATCATCAGGCCGCCCGGACGGTCATAGCGGTCATAAATATGGACCTGGAAGCCCTCGGCGCGCAACCGCACCGCAGCGGCCAAGCCGCCGGGGCCCGCCCCGATGATTCCCACCGATTGGCGTCGCTCTCGGGGGGGCGTGATGGGGGTGATCCAGCCCTGGTCCCAGGCGGTGTGGGTGATGTGCTGTTCGATTGTGCCGATGGTCACCGTGCCGTGGCCCGCCTGCTCGATCACACAGTTGCCTTCACACAATCGATCTTGCGGGCAAATCCGGCCACAGATTTCCGGTAGCGCGTTGGTGAGCGAAACGAGCTCATAAGCCTCGCGCATCCGCTCATGGGCCGCGAGCATCAGCCAATCGGGAATATGGTTATGGAGCGGGCAATGCACCTGACAGTAGGGAACGCCGCACTGGGAACAGCGCGCGGCCTGAATCTGCGCCCGGTCTGGATCAAAGGGCGGATAGATTTCCTGCCAATCCCGGGTACGGGTGGCAGCATCGCGCTTGTCGGGCATTTGCCGCGGTGTATCAACAAACTTCAGCATCGAACGATCAGGAAAAACTCTAGAAAAACACGCTGGATTTTAGCACAAACCGGCACGCTTGTCGCGGCGCATGGCGATCACAGGGCTACATGCGTACGAGCGCGGCTCCCCAGGTCAAGCCGCCGCCCAAGGCTTCAAAGAGCAAGAGATGACCCGGCTGGATCCGACCGTCGCGCACCGCCACATCCAAAGCCAGCGGTACCGAGGCCGCCGACGTGTTGGCATGGCGATCGACGGTGAGCACGACCCGGTCCATCGCGACCCCGACCCGCTCCGCCGCAGCCGAGATAATGCGCAGATTGGCCTGGTGGGGGACAAACCAGTCGATCTCATCACCACGCACGCCTGCTTGGGCGATGACCGTCTCAGCGGCCTGCGCCAATTTCACGACCGCATGGCGAAAGACCTCCCGGCCATTCATCTGCAAGGCGTTGGCGCGATCGGGCTGGTTGATCCCGCCCTGGACATACAGCACATCGCGCAGCCGGCCATCGGAGTCCAAGTAAGCCGAGAGCACGCCGGTATCAGCGCAGGTGCCATCCCCTTCGCATCGTTCGAGCACCACTGCGCCCGCGCCGTCGCCAAACAGCACGCAGGTGCGCCGGTCTGACCAATCCAAAATCCGAGAATAGGTCTCCGCGCCGACCAACAGCAAGCGACGGGATTGCCCGGAAACGATCAATGATTGAGCCACCGTGAGGGCATAAACAAAGCCCGCGCAGACGGCTTGGACATCAAAGGCCATGCCGCCGGGGATGCCCAACTCGGCCTGCACCCGCGTTGCGGTCGAGGGAAAAATTAAATCCGGCGTGGTGGTGGCCACCACCACCGCGTCGATACCCTCAGGCGTGACGTTCGCGGCCTTAAGAGCTACTTGCCCGGCCTTGATCGCCAGGTCCGAACATTGCTCGTCCTCGCTGGCAATGTGACGCTGGCGAATCCCAGTGCGCTGGGCGATCCATGCGTCGGTGGTGTCGATCTTCTGCGCAAGGTCGTCGTTGGTCACCGGCGCGCCCGGCAGATACCCACCGGTGCCGATGATTCGGGCTCTGATGGTCGGTGCGGTTGTGATGGGAGAGATCACGCGATGGCTCCAACCATGCGACCGGCATAGCGTTCAAACTCCTGATGCAAAGACTTCTGAAAGTTCGAGGTCACAAGCTGCAAGCCAACCTCCACCGCATTGGCAAAACCAATCGCATCGGTGCCGCCGTGACTCTTGATGCACACCCCGCGCAAGCCGATCAGTAACGCGCCGTTATAGTGTCGGGGATCGACCCGCGCGCGCAGAGCTTGTAGGGCAGGCCTTGCCACCAGATAGCCAAGTTTCGCGCGCCAGGTTGAGGTGAACTGTTCGCGCAGCCAAGCCGAATAGAGCCGGGACGTTCCTTCCGCAACCTTAAGCGCGACGTTGCCGGTAAAGCCGTCGGTGACGACCACATCGGCCATGCCCTTGCCGATATCATCGCCTTCGATGAAGCCCTCATACACGCCGGGGAACTCGATCTGCGAGAGGCTCAAGGCGGCCTGCTTGACCAAGTCATGCCCCTTAAGGGTTTCGGCGCCGATATTGAGAATCCGCACCGTCGGGCGGGTGACCTTGCGCACCGCCATGCAGTACATCGCGCCCATGATGCCAAACTGTACGAGGTTATCGGCGCTACATTCGGTGTTGGCACCGAGATCGAGCAACACCGTATCGTGCTTGAGGGTGGGCATGAGGCTGACAATGGCGGGACGGTCAATCTCGGGGTAGGTCTTGAGGACAAACTTGGCCATAGCCATGAGCGCGCCGGTGTTCCCAGCTGAGATAATCGCGTCCGCCTGACCCTCGGCGACAGCGTTGATCGCCAAGCGCATGCTTGAACTACGTCCTTGGCGCAAAGCCACTGAGGGCTTGTCGTCGTTGGTGATGACATCATCGGTGTGGACGATGCCACGCACCGCTTGCTGCAAGATGGGAAACTTTTTAAGCACAGGGCGCAGGACCTGCTCATCGCCGAACAAAAGGCAGGTACACTGCGGATAGGCTTGCAAGGCGAGGGCCATCCCGGCCAACGTGACTGTCGGCCCGCCATCGCCGCCCATTGCATCGACCGCGAGAACAGGATGCGAGGAGGACGCAAACTCGCGCGTCATCGTTTGGCTCACAGGAACCCCTGGCTAGGCGTCCTCATCCTCATCGTCGATCGCGAGGATGTCTCGATCCCGATAGCGTCCCGTGGTTGGGTCGATATGATGGGGGCGCACAAGCTCGCCAGACTCACGATTTTCCACGTAGGTGGGACGGGCCAGCGCATCGTGGGCGCGTCGCTGATTGCGACGAGATTTTGAGGTTTTTTTCTTTGGAACTGCCATGAGATATCCCTGCGCGTGGCGATCACGCGCCCCTTACAAAACACGGGTAGAAGACGCTAAGGTAGGATCATACAACAAAACAACCGGAAAGGACACACAGCCAGGATGGGTCGATGAGGATATTAGGGGGGCGTCTCGCTTAAGCCCGAAACCTACGCCCGACTGACTTGCCCGAGCAAAGCCCGCAGGCCCAACACCTGGGCCAGCCCGCCGTAGATCAGCATCCCTAAGGGTATGAGGATCAACAACGCGACAATCACACCACCGAAATCCATCGTGAGGTAGAGGATCGGCGCGCGCAACCCCCACACACCTGCCGCCATACCGAGCACGGCCAGGATGATCGCCCCAAACCATCGCCAGCCGCGGTCGTCGATGAGGGACCCGCGCCGCCGCTGATGCATCCACCATATCACGGCCGCATGAGTCCAACTGGCTACTGCCGTCCCCAGCGCAATTCCCATCACGCCGATAAATTGAATGGAGATCAATGATGTTGAGATATTCAGAGCGACAGACAAACAGAGCAACTTAAAGGGTGTTGTCGTGTCTTTTTGCGCAAAAAATGAAGAGGTCAAGATTTTCACAACCGTAAGCGGAGGAATGACCAGGGCATAAATCATCAAAATACGCCCCACCAAGACCGCTGCCTCATCGGTAAAGGCGCCGTAGGCATAGACGGCTTGAATAATCGGCTGGGCAAGAATGGCAATGCCTACGGCCGCCGGCACTGCAATCATGAGCGCCCCCAGCAAGGTTGTACGCAAGAGGTCTGCGGCGGGGCCATGAGCCGCTTTCGCATAAAACCGCGAGAGGCTCGGGATCAAAGCCGCAGCGAAAGCAATCGCGACCAAACTGTAGGGCAACTGATACAGCCGGGATGCGTAGTAAATCTGAGAAACATTACCCGTGCCGAGCCAGGCGGCCATGATGTTGTCTGCAACGGTGGAGATCGGCAGCAGGCAACTAGCCAACACCGCCGGGCCGAGTCCTCGCATGAAATCCTTAAAGCGATCATCAAATTGCAGACACCGAGCCATTTGTCTGAGTGGCAGGACAATACGGCGGCGGATCATGACGATGAGGACCCATAAAAGCTGAAGGGATCCTGCACCGATCACCGCCCAAGCCATGAAGTAGACCGTCTGGCCGCCGACAATCACACTCACCCAAGCCGCGAAAATCACGAGAAGATTATAAATCACCTGACTCCCTGCGAGCGGCGCATAGACATCATGCTCGGTCAGCAAACCGCCAAGAAGAGCCACCAGGGAGACCAGAATCACGTATGTGATCGTGATTTGTAGCAGGTTCACGGCGACCGCCTTAAGGGTCTGGCTTGCTTCCAGCCAGGGCACCATGACAGGCATGATCCACGGCGCTGCCGCCCAGACAACCCCTGTGATCAGCACTGTGACGAGAATAATCAGGCCGATGACCTTGGCGGCAAAGTCACTCGCATGGGCTTGCCCTTGCGTTGTGCGCAGGCCTGAATAGCGCGGAACGAAGGCGCTGGAAAACGCCCCCTCTCCAGTGAAACTACGGAACAAGCTCGGAATGACCAACGCCATGACAAAAATATCGGCAAGGGGACTCACCCCCAAGATGATCGCGATCATTAAATCGCGTCCAAACCCCGTCAGCCGCGATAGGCCGGTCCAGCTGCTGAAGGTTGCGCTCGCTCTTAAAAGTGCCATCTCGCCCGTTCCATGAGAAAATAGTTATGCCCCCTTTTGCTTACCCGCGCAACGCAGTACAGTAAGATCGTTTCAAGATAGTTTCGTTTTGTCCCTGTTGGCCGGAACGACTCGCCAGAAAACCCTCAAGAATCTTATGACAAGAACCTTGGTATAAGAGCCTTGTGATAAGCCCCCCCCCAGGGCGCCGCGCCAAAAGCCAAACCAGAACCAGAGCCCAACCAGGAGCATACCGCGAATGTTGATCGATGTGGTTTTCTACGCCTTTGCCGCCGTGTTGATTGCGGGCGCGATTGGGGTTATCAGTGTGCGCAACCCTGTTCATGCGGTCCTGCTCTTGATTATGACCTTTTTTACCGCTGCGGGGCTGTTTGTCCTGCTGGGCGCGGAGTTTTTGGCGATGATTCTCGTCATTGTCTATGTCGGCGCGGTGGCGGTGTTGTTTTTATTCGTCGTGATGATGATGGATGTGGACTTTACCGCCCTGCGGCAAGGCTTTTTGACCTACCTGCCGCTGGGGCTTCTGGTGGGGGCTGTCCTGCTCGCGCAATTGCTGACCGTGGCCTTTTTGATGCCGGAGCGCACTACGATCACGCCGATCTCGGCGCAAGATATCGGGCGCGTTCTCTATACTGTCTATGTCTATCCTTTCCAGACCGCAGGGATCATCCTGCTGGTCGCCATGATCGGGGCGATTGCCCTGACCCTGCGCCGCCGCACGGACGTACGCCGGCAAGACATCGGCGCACAAACCGCGCGCAAACCCGCCGACGTTCTCAAGCTCATAACGGTGGGGAGTGGCCAAGGGGGCGAGTCTTTCTTTGCTCCGAAACAAAAGCAAGACCCGAAGAGCAAGTCACCGAAGAATCGCTCATGACGTTAACGCACTACCTTGTCCTTAGCGCGATTTTGTTCACCATTGGGGTGACGGGAATCTTTATCAATCGCAAGAACGTGATTGTGATTTTAATGTCGGTGGAGCTCATTTTGCTCTCGGTGACAACAAACTTTGTCGCGTTTTCTAGCTTTTCTGGTGATGTTGCGGGGCATATTTTTGCCCTCATTATTTTGGCTGTCGCGGCGGCGGAGGCGGCCATCGGTCTTGCCATCCTGGTTGTCTATTTCCGCATCAGCGGCACCATTGCGGTTGAACATATCAACCGCATGAAGGGCTAACATCCAAATCCCCTCACCCCCTTATCGACAACAAAAAAAGAGGCTCTACGATCATGGCGGTCGATTACAAAATTGCTGATATTACTCAAGCCCAATGGGGGCGCAAGGAAATCGATATTGCGCAAACCGAAATGCCCGGGTTGATGGCCTTGCGCGAACAATATGGCCGCGCCAAGCCCCTTAAGGGCGCGCGGATCGTTGGCTGTTTGCACATGACCATTCAAACCGCGGTGCTGATCGAGACCCTCACTGCCCTGGGGGCCACCGTACGCTGGAGCTCATGCAATATCTTCTCAACCCAAGACCATGCCGCCGCCGCAATGGCGCAAGCCGGCATCCCCGTGTTTGCCTGGAAGGGTGAGAGCGAAGATGAGTTCTGGTGGTGTATCGAGCAGACCTTGCGTGGCCCGAACGACTGGCGACCCAACTTGATCTTAGACGACGGCGGCGATGTGACCGCTTTGATTCATGAAAAGCACTCCCAGTTGCTGGAGGATATCGTCGGCTTGTCTGAAGAAACCACCACCGGCGTGCGTCGATTGTATGAAATGGCGCAAGCCGGCACATTAAAAGTCCCGGCGATCAACGTGAACGACAGCGTGACCAAGTCAAAGTTCGATAACCTTTATGGTTGCCGGGAGAGTTTGGTGGACGGCATCAAGCGGGCGACCGATGTCATGCTGGCGGGCAAGACTGCTGTGGTCTGCGGCTATGGCGATGTCGGCAAAGGCTCGGCGGCAAGCTTGCGTAGTCAAGGCGCGCGGGTGATCGTCACCGAGGTCGATCCCATCTGCGCGTTGCAAGCCGCCATGGAAGGCTATCAGGTCGCCACCATGGAAGCTCTCGCGCCGATCGGCGATGTGTTCGTCACCGCGACAGGCAACATCGATGTGATTACGCTGGATCATATGCGTGAGATGAAGGATCGGGCGATTGTCTGTAACATCGGCCATTTTGACTCGGAAATCCAAACCGAAGCGTTGCGCAACCTACGCTGGGAGGAGGTCAAGCCCCAGGTCGATGAAGTGATCTTTCCCGACGGCAAGCGACTGATTTTGCTTGCCAAGGGGCGACTTGTGAACTTGGGATGCGCAACAGGGCATCCCAGTTTTGTCATGAGCGCCTCGTTCACCAATCAAGTGCTCGCGCAGATCGAGTTATGGGAAAATCACAAGAATTATGAGCATAAGGTCTATCGCCTGCCGCGTCATTTGGATGAAAAGGTCGCAAGCCTGCACCTGGAGCGGCTCGGCGCAAAGCTAACCACCTTAAATGAGGCGCAAGCCAAGTATATCGGCGTGGAAGATGAAGGCGCCTTTAAGCCCGAGCACTATCGGTATTGATTGCCGAAACTATTTTCTATTTTTCTATTGGGTGGTCAACAGCCACGTGACCAGCGCAACCACGGCGACGATGATGGCAAAATAGAGCAAGCGCACCCCACCAGAGGGCGCCCCCGGCCAACGCAAAAGTGTTTTTTGTGCTTTTGCGGGATGTGCGCTCGTGGGCGGTGGAGCATCGGCGGGGGTAGCAGGGGCAGCGTTGGACACAGCGGCCATAGGCGCGGCAGGTGTAGAGGGCGTAGGAGCAACCGCGTTGGCGGTTTCTATCGCTTGCTTGAAGTCACGAAAAAACTGAGCGGCTTCTACCGCTTGCTTGAAGTCACGAAAAAACTGAGCGGCGAGTTTTCTTGCCGCGCTGTCGATCAACCGGGCGCCGAGTTGTGCAATTTTGCCGCCCACCTGCGCTTGCACCTCATAAGACAGTGTCGTCTGGCCGTCAACCTCAACCAGCGACACGCTGGCGCCGCCCTTGGCGAAACCGACCGCACCGCCATCGCCACTGCCGGAGATTTTATACCCTTGCGGCGGATCAAGGTCACTTAGTTCGATTTTAACGGAAAAACTCGCACTGATCGGGCCGATTTTCTGTTTCACCTTGGCGGTAAAGTGAGTTTCATCCACGCGCACGACTTCCTGACAGCCGGGCACGGCGTCTTGCAAAATTTTCTCATCATTAAGCGCGTCCCACACCCTATCACGGGGTGCGGCAATTGTAAGCTGGCCGGACATATCCATGGTGAGAAACTCCTTCCGGGTTAAGGCGCAGATCTATATCTATGGTACCACAGATGGTGCTATCTCGCGGGAAGTTTGGATTTCTGCGGATGATAACTGGGTTGTAACAATACAAGGAGCAAAGCCATCATCGCTAGGATGAATGTGACCAGTCTAAGAACCACGGCCATGACTTCTGAAAATAATGCCGGATCGTGCGCAAGATCATAGGCGGCAGGACCATAGGTATACACGGCGATAAACCAAAGGACACAAATTTGCGTCAGAAATAAAAGGATCAACCACCAACCGGACATGCCCACATCGTGCAAACGGCGAATCACAATCGCAAGGTTAGGAAAAAACATAATCAACCTAAACAGCCAATAATAAAACATGAGGGCAGTATTTGCGCTCGATAAGAATATATCAAAAGACTCTACCTCTGTTTCTAGCGGCAGACTATTAATGGCAATTGCGCTGAAAAATAGCCAATAAAGAAATGTGCGCCGATCAGATCGACCTCGCCAGGAAAAGGAACGGCGAAAAACCTGCTTAATGGTTGGCCAAAAATCATCAGCGCGCACAGGCTGGGATGAGATCGACGTCACCAAGGGATCGGGGCCATAGGTGTTCGCGCCTGCCATGCCTTGCTGGGTCAATAAAATCAGTATCGTAAGCCACCCGGAAACCGGAAAAAACCATAGCAACACCAACCATCCCGGGAGCCCTAAATCATGAAATCGCCGCACGAATAAAGCCGTCACCGGAATCCCGAGAGCAAAAAGTCCCGCCAACAGGGATATCACGACTGTAACAGTGGCAATCCATCCCCACATCTCTTCAAGATGTGTGTCACGATAAACACCGGTCTCCTCAAGAACATCCACGAGAGTCGTGAGCATAACCATCCAAGCAATCCAGGCCAACGGCACAAAAACAACAAACCACCAGAAACCCGCCCGCGGCACCCGCCCGGCAAACCGCCCATAGGTTCTATAGGCGTGCTTAATGGCCTGGGTCAATGACATGGTAGGGGCATCCGATTCTACCGGCAGTTCTTGTTGTGACCGCGTGGGAAGAAGCTGCAAAAGCAAGACCGTGCCCGCACCAAATGGAATCAGGCACAACCACCACCATCCCCCGCTCATCCCGACATCACGCAGCCTGCGCACGCTCATAGAGATTCCGGGGAAAAAGGTTAGGATGATAAAAAGACCGGTAAACGTTAAGGCCAGCTCAGCATCCGATGACATACCGTGACCCACCAGGATTAAATCGATCTCAGCAAAAATGGGATAGGGAAAGATAAACAAGAGCACTCCCCACCAAAAGGCGGTCCAATAAAGGTATTCACCGCGGTTAATCTTGCCTTGGAAACTAAAGAAACCTGCAAAGGCTTTTCTAACCGCCGGCACCATGTCCGCCGATGAGTTCTGCGCGACGGCGCATTGGGATAAAACACCGGGACGAAAAGCGAGACCGGCAATCACAAACCACCCAAAAGGCGGTGCTAAAACCAACAAACACAGCCACGGCGGCCGACCAACATCACGAAACCGTCGCGCTAACGCCGCCATATAGGGCAGTAGAATAAAAAACAGTCCAGCCCACTGCAAACTGTAGGCCAGCCAAAAGCGATCCCCGACAAAGCGAAAACCTATCACCACGACGATGAGAGCGAAGATCGTAAAGACGGTCAAGGTGATAAAATCTTCGCGCCCCGTACGCCCGGAAAAGGCGGCAAAGTCTCGCCAGGATTGTTGAATCGCGCGCATCACCATGTCTCATCCATTACAGGTTGGGATTCATCAATTTTTTATCTATGCCCCACATCGAGTGGTACAATGATAGCACGAAGGCAAAGGCTAACTAAGGCGCGCTACAAACGTGCGCCGCATTCTTGCGCAACCCACCGGCTTGCCGCTGTCACGCCCGTCAGATCAACGCGTAAGACATACGCGGCGTTCTTGTGCTGGATTCGCACCCGCATCTCGCGCCCCGGGCGCATCTTAGCGAGCACTCGGCGCACCTGGACCGGATTCGTGGCAAGCAGATCAGGCGCCTGCCCGCGGGTTTTGATGATCGGCTCGCGGTCGATGCGAAACGTTACGGTGAGCGACGTGGGGTTGTCGGCAATTTTGATATCGGGAATCGTCACCCGCGGCGCGGTGCCTGCAACAGCAGAAAGGGCCGCACTACCCGGATCGAGTTGCAAGCTCGCGGTGCGCGGCGGGTCAAACGTGCCGGGAAAAGACGCGCGCAAACCCATCTCATGAAAGGAGCGACAATAAATCTCCAGCCAGGGCGATTCTTCGTCTGGCTTGCCTTCGCCCGCACTGGCACGCGCGGACGCACGCGCCGACCAGGCCACCGCTCGATCCTCAAAGGTATCGATGATCTCAAAGGTCATCCATGCCCCATAACTACCGACATGGCGACGATGCTCGTGGCCATCGGCTTGGCTGTTGTCAGTCAGCGCGATGACCCCAAGAAGGAGAACCGCAAAGAGCCCTTTGATCGGCAACTCACATCGCCGGAGACTCAAACCCATCAACATAGCTCTCTAATGATAGGCAGTTATGATGAGGACGGCGGCACTGTTGCCTGGGACGGGGCCTGCGGTGGGGACTGCGATGGGGCCAACAATGGGGATGGTCCAAAGCGATTCTCCCCTTCTGTGCCGCGCAACACCATGAAAATGAATAAAACTAACCATCCCAGCAAAGGAATCAGTACCAGCAGAAGCCACCAGCCGGAAAAATCACGATCATGCAACCGTCGGACTGTTACAGCCAACACAGGAAGCAAAGTCGCTAAATAAATAAGCAGTGAAATGCCTAAAAAAATCATCTCGGGGGTCGAGCTCACAGGAAAGAGGCGAGACACTGTATCCAAAATGATCGCCACCAGCGTCAAGGTGATGTTAAACCACCAGAACTCACTGCGGGACGCCCGCCCGCGAAAGACTGCGTATTTTGAGAAACAGGTTTTAATCGATTGTCCAAAAGTCATCATCTCACTCCTTATTTTATCTAGCATCCCCAACAACCGAGCCAACAGACACTATCATCGCTACCTCTTTGTGTTGCTTGTTTGGCAAGCGGATAACCATGCTAGCAAAAAAGAGCAAAATAACAAAAGCCCGACGCACAAGGCGCGGCCTTGACCGAGGGTTCATCATACATCTGTGCTTGTTGAGACCGCCGCGCAGTTTTGCCCCTGCGTCGTGCGCGTTTTAGGCCGCAGAAGCGTAGCGCGTCACCGCTTGCGCTTGCGCGTGATTGAGCTCTAGCGCGGCGGACAGGCGCACGCGCGCTTCATCCTCTTGTGCTTCATCCAGACGCACCTTAAGATTAGCCGCCTCTTTCGCTAAGTCTCGGGCGGCGAGCTCGCTGACGTCTTGCGCATCATCGGCTAAAACCACGCAAGCCTCGCCGGAGATATCCACCAGCCCGCCAGAGATAAAAATACATGCCTGGGGTTTACCCCCGCGCGTCTCAAACACCTGCACCGTGCCTGGCCGCAGGCTGGAGACCAGCCGGCTGTGACGCGGCAAGACCCCAAGATCACCGAGTGCGCCCGGCACCACCGCCAGCGCAACCGGACGCGAGAGCATCAACCGGTCTGGCAGAACGATATCTAGGGTTAAGGTAGCGTCGCTCACGCCGCATCCTCCTGGGCCATTTTCGCCGCTTTTTCTTGCGCTTCTTCGATGGTGCCCACCATATAGAACGCCGCCTCAGGCAGGTGATCGTACGCGCCCTCAACAATGCCCTTAAAGCCGCGTATAGAATCCTCCAGCTGGACAAACTTACCCGGACTGCCGGTAAAGACCTCGGCGACAAAAAACGGCTGGCTTAGGAACCGTTGAATCTTGCGCGCCCGCGCCACCACCAGCTTGTCTTCCTCGGACAATTCATCCATGCCCAAAATCGCAATGATATCTTGCAAGGCCTTATAGCTTTGCAAAATCCGTTGCACTTCCCGAGCGACGTTGTAATGTTCTTCGCCGACTACCTGGGGATCTAAAATCCGGCTTGTGGAGTCGAGTGGGTCTACGGCCGGATAAATCCCAAGCTCGGAGATTTGCCGCGAGAGCACCGTGGTCGCATCCAGGTGCGCAAAGGACGTCGCTGGCGCCGGGTCCGTCAAATCATCAGCCGGCACGTAAATCGCCTGCACCGAGGTGATCGAGCCCTTCTTGGTGGAGGTAATCCGCTCTTGCAACGCGCCCATGTCGGTCGCCAGGGTCGGCTGATAACCCACCGCCGAGGGAATCCGGCCAAGCAAGGCCGACACTTCCGAGCCCGCTTGGGTAAAGCGGAAGATATTATCGACAAAGAACAGCACATCCTGCCCTTCGGTATCGCGGAAGTATTCCGCCAGCGTCAGGCCGGTCAGTCCGACCCGCGCGCGCGCGCCGGGCGGTTCGTTCATCTGGCCATAGACCAACGCCGCCTTAGAGCCAGGACCGTCGGTCTTAATGACGCCGGATTCGATCATCTCGTGATAAAGGTCGTTGCCCTCCCGGGTGCGCTCGCCCACCCCGGCAAAGACAGAAAAGCCGCCGTGTTCTTTGGCTACATTGTTAATCAGTTCTTGAATGGTCACCGTCTTGCCGACCCCGGCGCCGCCAAACAGGCCAATTTTGCCGCCCTTAGCATAGGGCGCGAGCAGGTCGATGACCTTAATGCCGGTGACCAGGATCTCTGTTTGCGTGGATTGGTCGACAAAGGCCGGCGCCTGGCGATGAATCGGCAAGCTAGACTTGGCGGCCACCGCGCCGCGCTCATCGATGGGCTCACCGATGACGTTGATGATTCGCCCTAAGGTTTCGGGGCCGACCGGCACGGTGATCGGCGCACCAGTGTCCGACACATCCCCACCGCGCACGAGGCCCTCGGTGCTGTCCATCGCGATGGTGCGCACCATTTGATCGCCCAGGTGCTGGGCGACCTCTAAGACCAGGCGGCGACCATCCACATCGGTTTCCAGCGCATTGAGGATCGGCGGAAGTTCGGCGGGGAAATAGACATCCACCACCGCGCCTAAGACCTGAACGATTTGTCCGTTGTTCTCTTGTTTGCTCATCACTCGTGCTTTCGTTGTTGATCGTGAAAGGTTACACCGCTTGCGCGCCGGAGATGATTTCTATCAGTTCGTTGGTAATCACGGCTTGCCGGGTTTGGTTGTATTGTAAGGTGAGGCGATCGATCATCTCGCCTGCGTTGCGTGTCGCATTGTCCATGGCGGCCATACGCGCGCCTTGCTCGCCCGCGAACGATTCTAGCATCGCGCCAAACAGCTGGACTTTGATATTGCGCGGCAACAGGTCGCTTAAAATCGCCTCCTCGCTGGGCTCAAAATCATAGGGCGCGGCGGTGGGTTGTTCTTGAGGCAGGGGCGCGGGAATGATTTGCCGCGCGGTTGGTATTTGTTTAATGACCGATTCAAACTCGCTAGAAATCAAAAAACAGGTATCGAACTCTTGCGCACCGAATTGAGTGATGAGCTGCTCGCCTAAGTCGGCGGCATCTTCAAACGACGGCGCGGCCTGACGATAGCCGTGCAGGCTGTGGATCGTATGACCGGCGCGCAAAAGATCGCGTCCCTTGCGCCCAACACAGACCACGTCGATCTCCTCATAATCCCAAGAGCGGATTTTCTCGCGCGCCAGTTTTGCCACCGAGGCATTAAAGCCGCCGCACAAGCCGCGCTCGGACGTGATGACCACGACCCGTGCCTTGCGCGGGGCGGGGCGTCCCACCAGCAAGGGCAAACCATCGGCACTCGCCCCGGCACGCAGACGGCTTAAAATCTGCGCCAGTTGCTGGGCATAGGGACGCGCTTGCTGGGCGCGTTCTTGCGCCCGGCGCAGTTTCGCTGCCGCCACCATCTTCATGGCCGAGGTGATCTTTTGCGTCGATTTAACGCTGCTGATCCGATCCCGCAGGTCTTTAAGGTTTGCCATCGTGGATGCCTATTGCTTATGAAAAGCCTTGTGCAAAATTTTTGACGAGTGCGTGCAGTTTATCCTCGAGCTCTTTTACGATCGCCCCTTGACTTTCGATCTCGGCCAGCAGGTCTTTGCCCGCACCGCGCAGACGCTCCAGTAAGCCTTCTTCAAAACGGCTGACATCCGCTTCTTTGACGTTTTGCAGATAGCCGTTAACACCCGCAAAAATCACCGCAACCTGTTCGGCGACCGATAAGGGCGCGTACTGGCTTTGCTTAAGCAATTGGGTAAGGCGCGCGCCACGGGCCAGCAGGCGCTGGGTCGAGGCATCCAAGTCCGAGGCGAACTGGGAAAAGGCCTCCATTTCCCGATACTGCGCAAGGTCTAGCTTGATAGTGCCCGCGACCTGCTTCATGGCTTTGATCTGCGCGGCCGAGCCCACCCGGCTCACGGAAATTCCGACATTAATGGCCGGCCGAATCCCTTTATAGAAAAGACTGGTTTCCAAGAAAATCTGTCCATCGGTGATAGAAATTACGTTGGTCGGAATATAGGCCGACACGTCCCCCGCTTGGGTTTCGATGATCGGTAAAGCGGTTAACGAGCCACCGCCATGCTCCTGGTTTAATTTGGCGGCACGCTCGAGCAAGCGGCTGTGAATATAGAAAACATCCCCCGGATAGGCTTCCCGGCCTGGCGGACGACGCAGCAACAAAGACATCTGACGATAGGCCACCGCCTGCTTGCTTAGATCATCATAGATAATCAAGGCATGCATGCCGTTATCGCGGAAGTATTCCCCCATCACGCACCCAGCGTACGGCGCCAAGAACTGCATCGGCGCCGGGTCAGAAGCAGTTGCACTGACCACAATCGTATAGTCCATCGCCCCGGCTTCTTCTAAGGTGCGCACGATGCGCGCGACGGACGAACGCTTTTGACCAATCGCCACATAGATGCAATAGAGTTTCTTACTCTCATCCTTGCCAGCATTCGCCGCCTTTTGATTGATGATCGTATCCAGCGCAATGGCGGTCTTACCAGTCTGCCGGTCACCGATAATCAACTCACGCTGACCGCGGCCAATGGGGACCAAAGCATCGATGGCCTTAAGGCCTGTTTGCATCGGCTCGGACACGCTTTTGCGCGGGATAATTCCTGGCGCCTTGACCTCGACTCGGCTGCGCTGATCTGAGTCAATCGCGCCCTTGCCGTCTAGCGGCTCCCCCAAGGGGCTGACGACCCGGCCCAGCAAACCCTTGCCGACAGGCACATCGACGATGCGCCCCGTACGCTTGACCGTATCGCCTTCTTTAATCTGGCGGTCTTCGCCAAAAATCACGACTCCGACGTGGTCTGCGGCAAGATTGAGAGCCATGCCCTTGATTGAGCCGGGAAACTCGACCATCTCGCCCGCTTCAATTTTATCAAGGCCATAGACCCGCGCCACGCCGTCACCGACCGCGAGCACTTGACCGACCTCTGAGACCTGGGTGGTGTTATCAAAATCTTCGATCTGCTTGCGCAGGACATCCGATATTTCAGAAGGGCGAATTTCCATGAAATGTTTCCTTTGTTAACGCTGTTAAACGCTTGCTTCGATGGCCCGGCGCAGGTTGGCAAGCCGAGTCCGAACTGACCCATCGACCATCTGGGAGCCGACCCGGATCGTCACCCCGCCACCAATCGCGGGATCGACGGCGAGCACCACCTCGGCGGTCTCACCATAAACCTCGCGCACACGGCTGATGATCTCATCGGGATTGTCTATGGTATGGGCGGTGGTCACGTAGGCCGTTTGGATCCCCATCGCGTGCCGATGACGACGCCCAAACGCTTTGATGATCGGGCGAATCAGAGCCCACCGGCCGTTGGCCGCCACAGTACCAGCAAACCGCCGCAACACATCTGATGTCTTGGCCGCGCTCATCAAGCCCGTAATGGCGTTGATTCGTTGGCTACGGGTAAGAGTCGGACGGGAAAGGGCTATCAGCGACTCGTTGGTGGCCAAAAGCTCGTCCAATGTCGCTAATTCACGGGCCATGGCCTCGCGCGCAGACGGGACGAGAGAATCAAACAACGCACAGGCGTAGCGATCAGCAAGATCCATGCGCGCGGTCATAGCAACGGTGTTGTTGTTTGTCCCATGGCTTCCCCTGTGGCTTCCCCTAACGGCTCTGCGTACTCTTGCCTCATGCTCAAGACCATCCTACCCAAACCTATAAGCTAACCCCAGGGATTGGGAAGGCCTTTTGGCAGGCCATGCCTAGGCGGTGATTTCCGGCAATGTCGTTTTAGTATCGTCTCTTGTGGTCACGGCCCCAAACGACCCAACCCTCAGCCTTAGCGCTAGCACAGCCAGGGGCGATGTTCAAGCGTTTGCCGTGCGAAAGTCCGGATTAACGTGCGCGTCGCTGTCTGCCCCCAGCCCGCGATTATGTGGTAAAACGAGGCGATGATGACCTTGCTGACCCCCTCCTATCGGCCGCCGGGACTTACCGCCGCTCGCCGCAAAACGATCCCGATCATCGTGGTTGCGCCGAAAGATTTGGCGGCCTGGAAAAAATCGCAAGACCCGTTGGCCCGCGCCTTGCTAACGGGACAACGGTTTACCGGCGAGGCTAGCCAGTTACTCCTGTTGCCCCCCCGCAACCCGGATGCGGCGTATCGCTGTCTGGTGGGGGCTGGCGATCCGGTCGATCCCTTTGCCCTGGCGGCAGCGGCGAGGCAGCTCGATGCAGCGCAGACCTACCACCTAGAGCCCTATGGCCAGAGCAAAACCCACCAGCAGGCCCTCGTGGTGGGCTGGAGTTTGGGGTGTGAGGGCTATCACCGTAAAACCAGCCCCGCCCCCGCCTTTGCGAGCTTGACCTGGCCGAAAGACTGTGACCGGGCGGCGGCGAGCCGCCTGATCGGCGGCATTTGCCAGACCCGCGCCCTGATTAACGCCCCGGCGCAAGAGCAATCCCCGCATGACCTCGCCCAAACCGCCCGCCGCTTGGCCAAGGCCTTTGGCGCGCGCATCACCGTCTGGCAAGGCCGCAAACTAGATGCCGCCTTCCCTGCCCTGGCTGCAGTTGGCAACACCAGCCCCCGCCCCCCCCGGATGATCGACCTCACCTGGGGTGCCGAACGAACCCGCGCCCCGCGGGTCACCCTGGTGGGCAAGGGGGTGTGTTTTGATACCGGCGGGTTAAACCTCAAGCCTGCGCCGGCGATGCTGCTGATGAAAAAGGACATGGGCGGGGCGGCCCACGCGCTTGGGCTCGCGGCCATGATAATGCACGCCAAGCTCAACCTGCGCCTGCGGGTGCTGATCCCGGCAGCGGATAACGTCGTTGACGGCAACGCCATGCGTCCGCTGGACATCATCACCACCCGCAAGGGTCTGACCATCGAGGTCGGCCACACCGATGCTGAAGGTCGAGTGATTCTCGCCGATGCGCTCGCCGCCGCCTGCGAGCAAAAGCCCGACCTGTTACTTGATTTCGCCACCCTAACAGGGGCCGCGCGGGTCGCGTTGGGGAGCGAGATTCCCGCGTTGTTCAGCAACGATGAAAAACTCGCGCGCGAGATGCTGAAAAACAGCCGTCAGACCGGCGATCCCCTCTGGCAGCTGCCCCTTTATGGGCCCTATGCTCGCCACATTAAGGCCACCCCTGCCGATATCACCAACGCCTCGCGCAACCCTTTCGGCGGGGCGATTGAAGCCGCCCTGTTCTTAAAGGCTTTTGTCGATCCCGCGATCGCCTGGGCGCACCTGGATATGATGGCTTACACCATCGATAGCCGCCCAGGACGCCCGCGCGGCGGCGAGGCCATGGGATTACGCACCTGCTTTGCTTTGCTGGCCGCGCGCTATGGCACGCGCGCCCGTCCTCGCGGCCGGTCTGATCGATGAGCGTGCCTGGATGAATGCTGTTCACCTAGACCCGCGCCAGCACCCCTGGCGCGATGATCTGGCGGCCGCCTACTTACGCCCGCTGTTTGAGGACGGGACGCTGGGCGAGGTTGCCGCGCCCTTGCGCTTTGCTTCCCCTTATCGCGCTCACGCCCGCCAAGCGGCGATCATGACGGCATCGCCGGCCGGGGATGCCGCCACCAGCGAGTTGTTAGAAGGTGAGGCTTTTGATGTTTTCGAGGACGATGGCCTCTATGCCTGGGGCCAGTCTTGCGCCGATGGTTACGTAGGCTACGTGGCAAGCCAAGCCCTGACCACCGATGCGCCTGCGACCACCCACTGGGTTGGGCTGCGCGCCAGCCATGTTTATCCCGCCCCGGACCTTAAAAGGACTCCTTTGCGCCCATTGGACATGCTGGCGCAGGTTGCCGTGACCGGCTACCAAGACAACTGGGCACAGCTTGCCAGCGGCGGCTGGGTGCCTTCTGGTCACCTCCTGCCGCTCGGGCAAGCTCGCCCTAACATCCTAGCGACCGCCGTGCAATTCCTCGGCGCGCCCTATCGCTGGGGCGGGCGCAGTGGCCGGGGGCTGGATTGCTCGGCCCTCATTCAGCTGGCCTTGTGCGCCGCGGGCATCCCCGCGCCGCGCGATAGCGACCAACAACAGCGCAGTTTAGGCATCAAAGCCGATTATCGCCGGCGGGGAGATTTGCTATTTTTTCAAGAAAAAGATACGACCGATCACGTCGCCTTCGTCATCGATGAGGATACCGTCCTACACGCCACCGCTTTTTCTATGTCGGTATGCTATGAGCCCTTGCGCAGCGTGTGCGCCCGCGCGAGGATGTGCGACCATCGCCGTCTTTTGCTGGCGCCACGGTGCGATTTTATAGAAAATAACTCTATAGAAAACATCCCTCCTATTGCTAGAGACTCCTCGTGAAAACCGATATAAAATCCTCACCGCCGTCACCCATCCTCCTTGCAGACTATAGGCCGCCATCACTCACCATCGACGATGTCGATCTGCACGTCGATCTAGACCCCCAAAAAACCCTTGTCCGCGCAACGCTCACCTGCAACCAAGGCCAGCCCGGCGAGATCACCCTGGATGGCGCGCAGGGTCTTATCGTGCGCTCGATCCGTATCGATAACCAAACCTTAGACGAGCGTGAATGGACACGCACGCCAGATGGCGGACTGACCATCGCGCATGCCCCCGCGCGCTTTACCCTGACAACCGAAACGCTCATCAATCCGCGCGCGAATACCACCTTAGAGGGCTTGTATGAATCGGGCACTTTGCTCTGTACCCAATGCGAGCCCGAGGGCTTTCGTTGCATCACGTTTTTTTGTGATCGCCCCGATGTGCTCGCCCGCTACCGGGTGACCTTGCGCGCGAACCTATCGGATTATCCGGTCTTGCTCAGCAACGGTGATTGCATCGAACGCGGACAAGACGGCGAGACTCATTGGGCACGTTTTGAGGATCCCTTTCCTAAACCGTCTTACCTGTTTGCCATGGTGGCGGGGAAACTCGCACGGCTGACCAGTACTCACACGACCCCGTCGGGGCGGAGCATTGCGCTGGCCGTCTATGCCGACCAGGCCGATATCGATCAGTGCCATCTCGCCCTGGCTGCTTTGAAGCGATCTAT
The DNA here is from genome assembly GCA_039028835.1 of Pseudomonadota bacterium. GTDB lineage: Bacteria > Pseudomonadota > Alphaproteobacteria > JBCCHK01 > JBCCHK01 > JBCCHK01. The sequence continues at coordinate 129,738 of JBCCHK010000004.1, read as the reverse complement.
GGCATGGGACGAGCGCGTCTTTGGCCTTGAGTACGATCTTAGCACCTATACCATCGTCGCTAGCCATCACTTTAATGCTGGAGCGATGGAAAATAAGGGCCTGAACATTTTCAATACGTCGTTATTGCTCTGCGAGACCGCCACCAGCACCGATGCTACCCACCGCCGGGTCGAAAGCGTTATCGCCCACGAATACTTTCATAACTGGACCGGCAATCGGGTGACCTGCCGTGATTGGTTTCAACTCACCCTCAAGGAAGGCCTGACGGTGTTACGCGACCAACTCTATAGCGAGGACATCGACGGCTATGAGGTTGCCCGCATCGATAGCGTGCGCGCCCTGCGCGGGGGGCAGTTTGCCGAGGATGCAGGACCGCTTGCTCACCCCATTCGCCCGGATTCCTATATTTCGGTCGGCAATTTGTATACCCGCACGGTCTACGATAAGGGCGCCGAGGTTTTGCGCATGATGCGCACTATGATGGGCGCAGAGGCCTTTACAAGGGCTGTTTATTTCTATCTCATGCGACATGATCTGCAAGCGGTAACTTGCGAGGATTTTCTATCCGCGATGAGCGATTCTAGCGGCCTTGATCTTAAAGACTTTGCCCGCTGGTATACGCAAAAAGGCACCCCGACGATTCATATAGAAAAACAAACCTATGATCGTTTGGCACGCACCTACACGCTAGATGTCACCATCCAAGATCACAATAAAGCACCGATTCCCTTCGTCGTTGTGCTGTTTACCCGCAAGGGAACGCCTCTTAACGTTCAATACGGTAAAACGACCGCCACGGAGCATCTGGCTGTGCTTAACGATGCGCATCATCGGCTCACCTTCTCCGGCGTCACCAGCAAACCGGTCGCCTCCTTAGCGCGCGGCTTTTCCGCGCCAGTGATCTTAACCGGACAAAAACCAGTTGAGCTTCTTGCGCTGTATCGTTTTGATAGCGACGGGGTGAGTCGTTGGGATGCAGGCCAACAGCTCATGCGCCAGCAGATGCGTCGCCATCGCCACGCGAACGCGCCCCTAAGCCAAAGCCTGCTGGATGCCCTCGGCACCAACCTTGAGCGCTGGCAAGAGAATCCGGCCCTGTTGGCCGATTTAATCGCCCTGCCAAGCGAGGAAGATTTAGCACGCGACTGGACGCCGATCAATCCTGCTGCCATTGCCCGGCGCGCTCATGGCGCTCGGCGGCAAATTGCCTGCGCCTTTGCTCCTCTCTTGCGCAAGATCTATCACGCCCTTGAGGCCACAGACCCCCGCGCCACCGACGCGGCCGCGATGGGGCGGCGCGCCTTGCGCAATCGGTGCCTGATGTATCTTGCCAGTCACCCGGAGGATGAACCCAAGCGGACTTTGGTCATCGAGCATATAGAAAATAATCGCAAGCGCGAGTCTATGACGGAAATATACGCCGGCCTTCGTGCGTTGGTGGATCACGACTGGCCCGAACGAGAGGACATTTTGCAAAGTTTCTATCATCAATGGCAGGATCATAACCTGGTGATCGATGCCTGGTTTTCCGTGCAAGCCTGCGCGCGGCGTGGCGCGCAAACCCGCACAGCGGTGCGCCGCCTGGCACGTCATCCGGCCTTCACCTTAGAGCGGCCTTCCCGCGCTTATGCCCTGCTTGCAAGTTTTGCCACCAACAACCCCAGCAGCTTTCATCATCCCGTTAGCTACCGCTTTATCACCAATATGATCCTTGATTGGCAGAAAACTAACCCACAAGCCGCCGCACGGATCATGCGCCAGCTGAGCAACTGGAATCTTCTCACCGAGCGCCTTTCAAAAGCCTTACGTCGTGAAATTGAGCGGGTGCTGGCGGCCAAACCCGATCCGTATATCTATGAGCTCGCGCGCCGAAGCCTGGATACGTAAGCCTGGATGCATGAAGGCCGCCGATCAGCCCTCACGGCTGACCGGCGGCCTTACTCACCAGCGTTTTGAAAAAGTAGAAAAAGACAGATTAGAACGGATAGATAATATCGTAAATCTGTTGACCGATCCGCGGCTGTTGCGCGTTGCTAATCAGCCCGCGGCCACCATAGGTCACCCGCGCCTCAGCGACTTGGGTGAGGTTAATCGTGTTGGTGTTGGTGATGTCTTCTGGGCGAATAACCCCGGCGATTTCTAAATCTCGCACCTCAAAGTTCACCCGCACTTCTTGCCGGCCATGGATAAAAAAGTTGCCATTAGGAAGCACGTCGCTGACCACCGCCGCGACCTGCAAGCGGACCCGCTCGTTGCGTTGAATGGTACCGCGCCCATCGGTTGCTTGCCCTGAGTTCATCTCTGGGATCGCCGTTAAATCAGAGCCAGGGAGAACCTTACGCGCGGCCCGGCCAAGCGCATCCAGCCCCAACTCAGACGGAATGGTGGAGGCATCACTGTTGGCCGTACGATTGCGCGTCGTGCTGTTTTGCAGATTCGCATTATCGTTGATATCGATCAGCACAGTGAGGATATCACCCACTTGCCGCGCCCGTTGGTCGCGGAAAAAAGCGCGCGAGCCGGACTGCCAGAGCGAGTTGGCTTCGTTCATCTGCGTCCGAGGACGGGGCATGGGCAGACTGACCTGATGATAATCAGGTTGCTGGACGGGGTTGGCAACCGGTGTAAACGCAGGTGCTTTACCCACACTTGCAAGCCGATCACCCATACCGCAACCCGATAGGACCAGGGCCATGACGACAAACAGCTTATAGATAATATATTTTCTCATTCGACCTTCCTGATGTGTGAGGGCACCGATCAAGGTATCCCCAAGGTTTAATAAATATCGTTTTGCGCAAGAAGACTGGAGGGCAGGGTAACCTGCGCTTGACCACGGCCAATGACCTCGGCCTGAATCGTTTTCTTGCTGCTGGCGTTGATGACGTCGATGACCTCACCAATCGCGCCGCTCTCAAGGGCGCGTCCACTGGTGGTAATACGCAAACTTTTGTGCCTGATGATCACCGTGACCACCTCGCCCCGCTCGACGACCGGCGGGTTTTTGAATTGATGGGATTGCAAGGCCCGCCCGGCACTAAGCCAGCGTACGGGCGTCTTGCCGATGATCTCATCCATGGACTGAATAGACCGCGGGGCACGCACGTGCTTGGGTAAGGTGCGCCACTGGAGATCATCGCGGGTAATAATCTCACCTGGGCGCGTTGCACGCACCAGCACAGGAATCTGCAGACGGTGTTCCTCACTGACATCACCGGTTTCGCGCGGCACCGTTTGCACAGGCTCGTCATCATTGTTTTGCGCGAGTGATCTTTTAATCATCCGCGTCAGGTCATCACGCAGCCGTACCTGTTGCTGGTTTTGCGTGAGGTGATAGATGGTAATCATGGTTGTACGGTTGGGTGAGGGCGACCAATTGATGTCATAAGTGCTGGCGACCCGCACAATCCAGGTAATCGGGATGATGACCTCATGGCCTTTGGGCGGGGCTTGCACGACGATTTTATCGGCAATCCTTTGATCGACACCGATGAAAATATCCCCCAGTGTGACGTGGGCGGTACTGACCTCGATCCGAGCTGGCACCTTGATTGCTGTAGCGGCGAGCAGATCACCGGCCACCAAAAGCGCACCGAGTCCCCCCACAAGCCACATCCAGAGAAACTTTTTCATGGCCTTATCCCCTTATCGTAGTTGAACAATCGAGCGCAGCATCTCATCTGAGGTCGAGATGACCTTAGAGTTCATCTCGTAAGCCCGCTGCGCGGTAATCAGTTGGGTGACTTCTTCAACGACATTGACGTTGGAGTTTTCGATCATGCCTTGCCGAATACGGCCATACCCTTCCGCACCCGGCACACCAATCGCCGGATCGCCGGAGGCGGCGGTGACGATGTAGTTGTTATTACCAATCGCCTCAAGGCCCGCATCGTTGACAAAACGGGCAAGCTCGAACTGTCCTAATTCAATAGCGGCATCCTGGCCTTGAATGGTGGCTTGAACGGTACCTTGTTCATTCACGGTGATCCCGGTGGCCCCTGCCGGCAAGGCATCAGGGCCGACAATCGTATAGCCGTCCACAGTAACGATGTTGCCCTCAGGACTAATCTGAAAAGAGCCCGCGCGGGTATAGCCAAGGGTGCCGTCGGGCAGGTTCACTTGGAAAAACCCGTGTCCGTTGATCGCCAGATCAAGGGGGTTTTCAGTCACCTTAACCGCCCCTTGTTCGTGGATTCGATAGGTCCCCGCTGCGCGGACACCGCCGCCGACCTGCACCCCTACGGGAACAATGGTGCCCGCATCAGAGGAGGTGGTCCCGACGCGACGGTAGGATTGGTATAGAAAATCTTGAAACTCAGCGCGACTTCTTTTGAAACTGGTGGTGGTCAAGTTCGCGATGTTGTTTGACAGCACGTCTACATTGAGCTGCTGGGCGAGCATGCCCATCGCGCCTGTACTCAGTGATCTCATGGTTTTAATCCTTTAGGTATGTTTTGTCTTAGAGTTTTGGATCGGCGATGCTGCGGATCGACGTGCGTTGCCGGCTGTGATGGTCTTCGATCATCTTTTGATTGGCCTGAAATGTCCGCAAGGTATCGATCATCCGGGTCATCTCAAGAATAGGATTGACGTTGGATTGCTCGAGCTTGCCTTGGCGCACGACCGCGTCTGGCGCAGGCTGTTCTTCTTGGGTTGTAATCATCAGCGAATCGCCGATGCTTTCCATGTCTTGCAGATCATCAAACTGCACGATCTCAAGCTGGCCGACGGCAAGCCCATCGGCAAACAGCTGGCCTGATTGGGTGATCGAGATATCTTGCGCCCCTTGGGGGATCAGGATCGGTTGATCGCCCCCAGAGAGCACTTGCCGACCGCCAATGGTGGTCAATTCGTTGTTGGCATTAAGGGCGAAGTTACCGGCGCGGGTATAGGCAACGCCATTGTTATAGGCGACCTTGAAAAATCCCGTGCCAGACAGGGCGAGATCAAAAGGATTGCCTGTCTCCAGATGGGTGCCGTCTTCGACATCACGGATGGTGCGCTCGTCGATGACCGATTTATATTCCCGCACGTCGCGATCGACGAACGGGCGTTGCGCTTGGACCAGAAACTCGCTGAACACCATCTTGCGCTTTTTGTAGCCGGTGGTGTTCATGTTGGCGATATTATGGGCGATGACATCCAGCCGCCGTTGCAGCGATGTGGCCCGGGCTAATGAAATATAGCTTGTGTTGTCCATTGTCCTGTACTCCCGTGTGAAACACGTCTCACGTAAGTACAAGCAAGATTTATGCCAGATGAGGGGCTGTTATGAGCCGATGGGAGACTGACTGGCTAATGTGGCAAAAGAATCTTGGGAAAAACCGGTCCCTTGCAGGAGTTGCAATGCAATATCCGTCTGGCTTGAGCCGGTTTGCGAGGCACTGACTGCGGCTTGCGCAAGGTACCGCTCGGCATACTTCTCGACATTGTCGGGATTAAACAGCTCGTCAATTTTAACCCGGCTTTCATAAAGCGACAGACGCTTTTCCATCTTGGTGCTTAGGACTTCTTGGGGAAAGCCTAAGGTGGTAGCCACAAATCGATCCAGTTGTTGATCTGCCATGACCTGGTACCAGTTGGTGATGCGATCCGTCGGTGCGCTCAGGGTGCCGTGCTCATCGGTGACACGTTTGTAACGCAACGCATCCGCAAGCCCCGGATTCACCACCGAGAGCTCGAACTCAAACTCACGGGCGATATAACGATCAACAATGCCATCGACCGTCGCCTCATCCTTGAGCGGGTTCTTATCTTGGCTAAAGTCTATGGCGTTGAGGAAAGCATGAACGCGAATATCTTGGCTGCCCATGGCTGCGGTGCGAACATCACGGCCCTCTTGCTCGCCCGTCATAAGGCCGCGCAAAAGTTGGTCATCGGCTCTCCAGTTTTCAGACAAACCAAAGGCCTTGGTGATGAACTCGCGGACTTGACCGTTAGAGAGCAGTTGATCGACGCTTTCGATGGTTTTCACCGCCTCTCTGAAATCGGCGATGATCTTGACTTCGCTCTCACTTCTTTTGGCAATGATTTTGCTGTATTCGCTCAACTCAGAAGACCGCCCGACAGCAACGTATTGACGATGGACGTAGCGATCGAGCACCTCTTGGACCTTACTGGCTTGAGCGAGCGGATTCTTACCCCCTGAAAAATCAAGAGCCTGGCTTAAGGCATAGGTGTTCATACCCCCGGAAAAATCACGCTCGCCGCGTAAGACTGAGCGCAGGGTGCCGATATCATCTTGATAATTCCCCACCCCCGTGGTTTCAGTAACGACGCGCCGCGCGTCGTCGTTAGCGAGAAAGTCTTCCATCGTTTTTATGGTCGGCACGGCACGGCGAAAGGCTAAAATCTCTTCCTGGATTTTTTCTGGCGTTAACGTCCTAACCGTTTTGGCCGTTTCTTCACGCAAGGCTCGGTATTCGATGGCGAAACGATCCACCAACCGCCGATCGGCAAAAGGATTGTTGCCATTGGCAAAATCCAGGCGGCTGACCAATTTAACAAAGATCATGTTTCTATCTGGCAACGATTTTCGTTCGAGCGCCTGAGACAGGGCATATTTCGAATCTTTCAAACTCTCGTGGCCGGTGGCAATGGCCGTGAAATGACGCATGGCATCATCATCGATGAGCGCACGAGTACTGGTGATCTTTTCTATTTTATCGATCAGAGTTTCGGCACGCGCGGTGACCTGCGCTTGCGTGAACGCGGCGCGATAGCCCTTGCTCAGGTCCTCCGCATAGGCCGCCATGGTTTGCCCTGCACCAAGGCGCGGTACGGGTGCTGTGAATATCTGTTGTAAGAGGCGCGGATCATCCTTTTGATCTATAAGGTTCGTAACCTCGGCGATCATCGCGCCCATATCCTGATGATTGAGGGCTTCGCTGAGATCCGCAACCGACCCCGCTGCCGCCCGGGCCGCGATCACTTGGGCGTCGGTCTCATCCACCTTGTGCTGGGTTTTATAGGCGTCGATCACATGGGCCAGTTGGTCTTGGAGTGTTTGTTGGGGATCAAAGAACGTCTGCCGGGCCTCCAGAGCTCGGGTCACCAGATCAGCATTCGCCGCAAAGCCCGACCACCCTAGGCTATAGGCCAGGAAGGTACGCTGATCGTCGCTGAGGCCATCGATCGTTTGGATCCTATCGGCTTGGCGGTTAAAAGCATCGATACGCGCCTGGGTTTGGCTGGTTTCGCGGTCAATGTACGCCTGCTTGAGCTGCTCTAAGATCCCTTTTTCGGTAAAGACGGGCTTGCCCTCTTCGTGCCCGGCAAAATCAAGACGAATCGTCGTCATCGCTTTGGCAAAAATGTCCTTATTGCCGGCAAGATCATCTAGATCGAAGGCACGGGCCACAAAGCTACGCAGTTCATCATCCTCGAGCAGGTCATCAAGGTTGCGCACGCCGCTCAGTTTCGTGCGCATGGCCTCAAGCAGTTCGCTATTGTCCTGCCGGGCTTGTGCGTGCCGGGTGGGCGCTTGTTTGTCTATAAAAGTCTGCGCAGTATAAGCGTTGACCACGAGGTCTATGGCATCTTTTTCTGCTAAAGGATTGCTACCTTGGGAAAAGTCCAAGGTTTGGGCGAATGACACGGCGCGGGGATCCTCCAGCATCAAGGCCAGCGGCATGGGATTCCTAGAAGACGGTCTTACCCCAGAGGTCATGAGCTCGTGCAAGATGGCCGGATCTTTCGCGAAGGTCTGCAGATTATAGGCTTTGGTGAGAAAGGTACGGGTGGTCTCATTGTCGATCAGACTTTGCGCTTGTTTTTTCGCGAGCACCTTTTCACTGACCTGCTCATACACCTGATCTGCGCTGTCTGTTCTTTGGCTGGGCACACCGTAGCTGAGCGCGACACTTAGGCGGGCACTGTTATCACGCCCGTTTTGCGTTTTGGCAAAAAAGTGATCGATGAGGTCTTGCTCGCTGAGTTTGGTCCCATCGGTGGTTTCACCTTTGGTCGTGATAGATTGATATTCTTTATCGAAATTGAACATGAACGTATCGTGGTTTTCCCTGGTGGCCGTGCCACCAAACCGGCGCATCATGATGAGCCAATTGGAACGATCTTGCATAATGTCGTAAAGGACCTCTTTTTGGCTGACCGAACTGCTTTCATTGAGGGTTGCGATTTCGGCTTTGAATGCCTTGATCTTTTCGGTGGTGTCCGCGAGGGTCTTAAACTCTTCAAAGCGTTGCTGCGCGAGCTGCGCTGTTGACTGCGTCTCGCTGGCCATGCGCTTATAGATGACGGCTTGGGCAAGCTCCGGGTTGCTTGCTTGGATTTGCGCCTCAAACCGGCGGCGTACGAAACGCTCGATCACATGATCGACGGTGTTTTTGTTTTTGAGAGGGTTATAGCCGCCGGTAAAGTCCAAAATCGTTGTCATCGCAATCAGACTTGGTTCGTTCATCTGCACGGCGAGGGCTTGTTTGACACGCGGCTTTCGCTCGCCATTTTCATAAACGAAGCCATCGAGGGTCTCTGATGTGGTGCCTTCTTCCAGGACTTTTTTAAGTAGGCCGTTGGCGTCTTCGTACTGCCCCAGGCTAAAGGCGGCACCAATAAAGCGGCGGGTATAGAAATTATCGATCAGTTCTTTGGACGAGCTAACACCTTCAAGCTCTTTTAAGAACTTGTCTATGTCCCGCTTGACGGTGGGATCGTTGCGGAACTCTGCGAGCTGCTTTTCCTCATTCTTGAGGAAGTGTTTCCAGCCTGCGATTCCAGGCAGACTGGCCGAAGCGATGGTTGTCATTGTCGTTGTCCAACTTCTTTGGCACGCAACATCCGTTCATCATCCTTAAACAAACGGTCCTTAAGCTAAGGACAAAGCCCATGAGGAAAAGCGAAAAGGCGGATGAGTGGCTGACCGTTCTTGGCCTTCACTGCCTTTATGTTCCTTTTTTATGGCCCTCTGTTGTCAACCCGTTTGGCTTGGTCTTGTCCTGTTTTGTCCCGCTCTTGCTCAGCCCGATTTTCGGGTTTTTTGACGTTTTTGCAGAACAACCCACAAGCCTTGGATATTAAGGATGGGTTAGGGATGTTTTATGCCGCAATCCTATCATAAAATGATCGAAAATGATAGACCAAAGATCCACGATGGTGATCGTGCTTGGCGTCTTTGGGCTGTTTTGTTGCAAGTTTTATGCCAGAAACTCGGTACTCATGACCTCTCCTTCTATGCCTGCGAACGCCCCCCTCGACATCGACGTCGAGCTGGGTGCACGAAGCTATCGGGTCCGCGTCGGGCACGGCATCAGCAAAACCACCGCGGCCGAGATGATCAGGCCAGGAGAGCACCTGCTGGTCTCTGAGCCGCGGGTCATGCGCCAGCATGGACAGACCCTCACGCACCTGTTAGGCACCAAAATCAAAGCCACCCTCATCGTCCCCAGCGGCGAGCAAAGCAAGTCCCCCTCCCGCTTGATCCGGCTGGTTGAGGACATGCTGGCGGCCAGGATCGACCGCCGTACCCACGTTATCGCCTTTGGCGGCGGGGTGATTGGCGACCTGGCGGGATGCGCCGCCGCCCTTGCCTTGCGCGGCCTTCCCCTGATCCACATCCCCACCACGCTGCTCGCGCAGGTCGACAGCGCCATCGGCGGGAAAACCGGCGTGAACAGCCGCTTGGGTAAGAACCTGATCGGTGTCTTTTATCAGCCCCGAGGGGTCATCTGCGATACCGCATGGCTTGCCAGCCTGCCTGCGCGTGAGATGCGCGCGGGCTACGCGGAAATCTACAAATATGCCCTGCTCGGCGATGCAGCCTTTTTGACGTGGCTGGAGACAAACGCCGCCGACGTCCTGCGCCGTGAGCCCGCCGCCCTTGCTTACGCCATTGCCACCTGTTGCCGCCACAAGGCGCGCATCACCAGCGAAGACGAGCGGGACAACGACCGGCGCGCACTCTTGAACTTGGGCCATACCTTCGCCCACGCCCTAGAACAGGCGCAGCAATACCGGCGGGCTCTCATTCATGGAGAGGCCGTCGCCATGGGAATCGTCATGGCCGCGCACTTATCCGCCCATTTGGGTATGATCGCACGCGATGACGTGGTGCGGATTCGCCATCACCTCAAAGCAACCGGATTGCCCACCCGGCCCGCAAGTCTGCCGCCCTGGCCAGACTTTATCGCCACCATGCGACGCGATAAGAAAGCCGAAGAGGGGCGGCTGACCTTTGTGCTCTTGCGCGCACTCGGCCAAGCTGAGGTTGTCACAGACGTCCATGAGGGCGCCGTGCGCCAAGCGGTGGCGGCGGCCATGGCGGAGTCCTGCTGATGGACGACGCCACGATCGCCTCCCTGCTTGCTTCTTGGCTCGAGTCCGCTTTTGCGTGGTGTGTGATGTTCTGGGACAACTTGGATTTATGGACCCTGCTCGCAATTGCGTTGCTGATTGCCTGTTCGGCGCTGTTTTCTGGCAGTGAGACGGCGATTACCGCCGCCAGTCCTCACCGCATTCACCAGTGGGCGCAGGAAGGCTCCCGCCGGGCGCGATTGATGCGCCGCCTGATGGACCAGCGCGGGCGGCTGATCTCCACGATTTTGCTCGGTAACAACCTGGTGAACATCTTAGCCTCGGCCTTGTTCACCAGTTTTCTGGTGAGCCGCATGGGAAGCGGTGCGGTGGCCACGGCGACCTTGGTCATGACTCTGGTGATTTTGGTCTTTGCCGAGATTCTGCCCAAGACTCTCGCACTGGGACGCGCCGAGCGCATGGCCTTGACCCTTGCGCCCCTGTTGCGGTTTTTACTCATCCTCTTCGCCCCGGCCATCAGCCTGATTAACGGACTGGTCACAGGCCTTCTGCGCATGTTCGGCCACCGTCCCCGGCAGGCGTCGCGGCGCGCCTCGGGCGAGGAGCTCCGCGGTGCGATCAGCCTTCTCTTGCAAGGGGTCCATGAGGAACAGGCCATGCTGCACTCGATCTTGGATCTGCGCGACGTCCAGGTGGGGGAGATTATGACCCATCGCAACAATGTTCAGACATTGGATATCGACGATGCGGAGATTTGGCAAAAGGCCTCACAAAGTCCTTACTCGCGCCTGCCGGTATGGCGAGATCAGCCGGACAACATCATCGGCATCCTGCTGCTCAAGGACCTGCTGCGCAGTCACGCCGCCCCGCAGCAGATCGACGCCGCTGGCATCGAGGCCCTTTTGTCTCGGCCTTGGTTCGTGCCGGAAACCACCGCTCTGATCGGCCAACTGCAGGCCTTTCGGGCCCGTCAAGGCCACTTTGCCCTGGTGGTGGATGAGTACGGCACCTTTCAAGGCATCGTAACTTTAGAGGACATCCTAGAGGAGATTGTCGGCGATATCAGTGACGAGCATGACCTGCCGGTCGCCGGGGTACGCCCGGCACCGGGTGGCGGCTACCTCATCGACGGGGCGGTCACCATCCGCGATTTGAACCGCAAGTACGGCTGGCGGCTACCGGACGACCATGCCTCGACCATCGCCGGGCTAGTGTTGCACGAGGCGCGCGCCCTGCCCAACGTAGGCCAGACCTTTACCTTTTATGACTTTCGTTTTGAGATTTTGACCCGCCAGCGCAATCAAATCACGGCATTGCGGGTGATTCCGCCGAAAAGTGCGCCGACTGACTGGTCAGCCCTGCCCCATAAGACGCCAGCCGCGGATCCTGGGCAATCTGTGCCCAAGTCATAATCGCTCCGAGCCGTCCGTCCTGTAGGGGTGCCGCGCCGTCGGCGTGAGCCATCAGGGGCGCGAGGTCGTGACTGACCACCACCACTGTCATGCGATGCTCTTGGCGTAATGCAGCCAACAGGTGCGCCATGTCATAGCGCAGGGGCGGATCGAGAGCCGCAAAGGGTTCATCCAACAAGAGCACCCCCCGGCGGCGCATAAGGCAACGGGCGAGGCCCACCCGCCCCTGTTGTCCGCCAGAAAGCTGATGGGGTAGGCGATCCTCCAGCCCTGTAAGGCCCACCTGGTCAATCGCGCGGGTCACGGCCACATGCTCGGCGGGCGTCGGCGTACCGGTCGTGATTCCCAGGGCGATGTTGGCAAACACCGTCATATGCTCGAAAAGATTATGGTCCTGAAAGAGCAGGGTGACCCCGCGGCGGTGGGCGGGCCACTCGGTCTGATCCTCGCCACCGATCAAGACCTGGCCCGTGCCCCGCTCCTCCAGTCCGGCGATCAAATGCAACAAGGTGGTCTTGCCCGCCCCGCTCGCCCCAAAAAGACCGATAAAGCCGCCCGAGGGAACGACCAGATCAAAGCGCAGGGACGGATCCCGTTGCGGGGAGAGGTCTTTGAGGTGGAGCTCAGCCATACCCCGCCCCCCCATCTCTTGGGTACCGCCCGGCGATGAGGGCAAACACGGCAGCGAAGACCGCCAAGCTGAGCAACAACAAAAAGCCCGCCACGGCCATGGCCTGGTCTATGCGGTAGCCCGCCATGAGCTGATAAAGATAGAGCGGCAGGGTCTGCAACCGGGGTGAGCCAAACAAGGTCATGACCCCTAAATCCCCGAGGGAGAAGACGATCCCCAAAGCCAAAGCCAAAGCCGCAGGACGGCGCAAGAGCGGTGCCTCTACCCGCCACAACCGCCGCCAGCCGCGCAACCCCACGCTCAAAGTCAGGGGCGTATACCGCTTGGCAATCCGCCCGGCGGGGGGGCGCAGAATGCGGATCACAAAGGGCACCGCCATAAGGCCGTTGACCCCGATCACCGCCGCCACCCCCCAGGCGGGCCCGCCACCGATGGGCGAGATTCCCACCGCGCGTAAGGCCAAAAACAACCCGGCGGACAAGGCCAGCGGCGGCATCACCAGCCACAAGGTGCCAACCCCATCAAAAAACCGCCCCCAGCGGGGATCGCCGCAAGCCGACCACACGAGACTCCCGCCGATCAAGAGCCCGCAAAGCCCGGCGGCGATGCCGATCGCCAGACTCGTGAGAAGGGCTTGATAGAAAATTGGATCGGCGATCATCCACGCCCATGGCGCCGCCGCTGCCGAGAGCGCGACCGCCAACAAGGGCGCAAGAGCAAACCACCCGCCCAACACAAGCCAGACACCATCCCCGAGCAAACCGCCGTCCGCCAAACCAAAGGGCTGGGCGGCGGTGTTCCCAGCATCCTCTTGGATGGCCCCGCCAAGGCCGAGAAACAGCACGACAAAGACGGCACACAAAGCAAGCTGTAGCAAAGCAAGCCAGCCGGCGCGGGCGGGCGCAAAGTCGATCCGCAGGGATTGATAGATTGCCACCTCTAAGGTGGTCTTGCCCGGTCCGCCACCAAACATCAAGATCAAAACAAAGCTGGTCAAGCACAACCCCACCACCAAGAGCCCGCCCGAGAAAACAGCCGTGCGGATCAAGGGCCATTCGATGCGATAAAACCGCTGCCAGCCCTCAATCCCCAACTGGCGGGCAATCGCCCAGGTCTGTGGCCGCACCGCACCATAGGCTTGCACCACCAGGCGGGTGAGGAAGGCTGTATTAAAAAACCCGTGGGCGAGCAAAATCCCCGGCCAACCGTAAATATTGAAGACCACATCCTCACCCAAGGCCCGCGCAAGGTAGCCCGCCAGCCAGCCTTGCTGGCCATAGACTGAGAGAATCCCGAGCCCGCCGACGATCAGCGGGGTTATCATCGGTAAGGGCAACAGCGCAAGCACGACGCGCCGCCCAACAAACCGCCGCCGGGCCAGCGCTCGCCCAAAACCTACCGCCAACCCCATCGCAAGCAAGCCCGAAAGGATCGCCTGGATCACCGTAAAGCGGACGATCCTGGCGAGCGCAGCCCAATCCGCCCCCGCCTGTCCTATGCTCCCTTGTCTTGTGCCTTGGGTGCCGGCCAGCAAGAGGGCCATCAGGGCCACCCCGGCGATACAGGCGCACACGCCTGCGGCGATGAGCCCTGGCATAAGATGCACAGACAACGAGCGGGCGGGACGGGAAGCGCGCGCGCGGTGCATAGCGTTAGTCCATCGCCTGCCGCCAGCGCATCAGCCACGCCTGCTTTTCTCGCGCCAGCTGATCTGGCGGCACATACAAACTGCGCGTCGGTGCGATCAGCTGGTCAAAGGCTGCCGGCAAAGGCACATCGATGACCGGATAACTCCAGTTGGCGGTGGGGATGATTTCTTGAAACGCCGGGGTAAGGATGAAGGCCAGAAAGTCGTGCGCCAGGGCCGGGTCATCCGATTGCGTGGTGCGGGCGGCAACCTCTAGGGTGACATAGTGCCCTTCGCTAAAGGCGGCGGCGGCGTAGCGATCGCTCTCGTCGGCAATCAGGTGATAGGCAGGTGAGGTGCTATAACTCACCACCATCGGCACCTCCCCGTTGGTAAACATACCGTAAGCCTCGCTCCATCCCTTGGTGACCGTGCGCACCTTGGGGCGTAGCTGTTGCCAGGCGCGAGTCGCTTGGTCGCCAGGGTAGACGGCTTGAATCCACGCGAGCAGGTCCATACCGGTGGTGCTAAAGTTGGGATCGGGGAAGACAAAAGAAAACTCATGATCGTCCTCGATCAGGCTGCGCAGACTCGTCGGGGGGTTTTCTATCACCGTGCGATCATAGACGAACGCAAGATAACTCCAGTCCCACGGGACAAAGACGCGATCGCGCCAATCGATGGGTAAGGCAAGGTTACCGATCATCAGCTCGTGCGCTTTGAGCAAGCCGGAGGCTTTAGCCTGAGTGATTTGATGGATGGGAATGTTCATGATGACGTCTGCCGGCGAGGCTTCGCCTTCCAGCTGGAGGCGCGCGAGCCCGCCCTCGGCGGCGATGATCTCGACCGTGCAATCACACTGCGTTTCAAACGCCGCCTTGATCTGGGGGCCTGGCCCCCATTGGGAAGCAAAATAACTGCCCGCATAGATGGTCAACACCCCTGGCGTGGCCAAGACCGCCCTGGGGGATAGAGTCAAAACAAACCATAAGGCAAAAAATATAGAAAAGATGCGCATCATACCCCTCGTTGGATTGTATCGATGAAAATCCATCGATCGGATTGTTCAATCCTTGGGGGTACGACGCAAAAACGCAAAGATAAAAAAGCAGACGTCGTGATGACGGCGGGCGTTATAGAACGCCCGCACCATCCGTTTTGCGTTTTGCATCCCTCCCTTCGCCGGTATGATCCGGATCAGGTTCGTTGGGTTGTCCTCTCAGCCCGCATGATGAAACGATGTCTTGCGACATTGTTTTTTGCGGGCACCCCAGGGATATCTCTCACGGTTGCCGATATCAACAGGCCTGTCAAGCCACCAGCGCGCTAGCCTTTTGGTCGCACCACCACCGCCGTGATGTTATCGCGCGCGCGCGCTTGTAAGGCGTGCGTCATCAAGGTCTGGACGGCCCTCTCTGGCGTAGCCGCCTGCAGAGCCTGGCTGATGACCGGCGGCGCGCAAGCATGGGTGATCCCGTCCGAGCACAGCAAAAAGGTCTGCTCAGGCGTGATCGCGCCGCCTACCTCATCGACCCGGAGATCACCCGCCGCACCAATGGCGCGGGTGATAATGTTCGCCCGTGGATGATCGCGCGCCTGCTCAGACGTGAGTTGCCCCGTATCCACCATTTCTTGCACTAGGCTGTGATCGCGGGAGCGTTGGCGTAAGGTCTGCCCATCAAAATCATACACCCGACTATCCCCAACCCATAAAATCAGATAGTCCGCGCCATCAGATAATAGCACCACCACGGTGCTCCCGATGGTTACCCGGTGGCCACGCGCCAGAGCCTCTTTGCGTAAGCACTGATGTGCGTCGCGCAGGCGTGCCCGCACCGCCCGCGCCATGGACGCTAAGCGCGAGGTGGTGATTTCATGAAGGCTATCGATCACCAAGGTGCTGGCGTAATCGCCCGCATCGCCGCCACCCATCCCATCGGCCACGGCCCACAGCCCGGCTTCATCCGCGCACAAAAAGCGATCTTCGTTAAGCTCGCGCACGGCGCCGCGATGGGTGTCGCCAAAGGACTGGAACAGATGACGATGGTCTTCCACAGCAAATCCTAGATAAACCTGCGTAAAAAGCGCCTCAGGCAAGCCTAACCCAGCCTAGACTTGTTCTCTCCTGTCATAAGAGACCGGTGATACGCGACCCGGAAAAGACTCTGCCCCACTGGAATTACCCTCCAGGCGACACCATATAAGATAAGTAAGGATACGATAAATAAGGTTAATGCCATGATATCCTGTTGTTTGCTTGCGAGATTTTTATGAATTTTGAACGTTTTTCTACCCGGCTAAAACAAACCCTTGCGGATATGCAGGCGCTCGCGGCGGCGCGCCACCATCAGCACCTGCACCCCGAGCACTTGCTTGCCAGCCTGCTCACCCAAGATCAAACCAATGAGCTAATCCAGACCGCAGGCGGCGACCCACAAAAGCTGCGCAACGCCCTGCATGCAAGGCTGGACGCCCTACCGCGCGTGCAGAGCTCGGATTCTCAGATCTATCCCGCGCCGGCCTTAAGTAAGCTACTTAACGCCGCCGAAGCCTTGGCCGATAAAAGCGGCGACCGATTCGTGACCACCGATCGCATCTTGCAGGCCGCCTGCCAGCCCCAGCACTCCAGCCTGCACCAAGACATGGCCCAAGCCGGGATTAGCGCCGCCAACCTTGAGGCCGCTGTGAACACCACCCGCCAAGGCCGCGCCGCTGATGACCCCAACAGCGAAGACCAGCGCGAGGCCTTAAAAAAATACGCCCGCGATCTCACCGCTGATGCCCGCGCTGGCAAGCTCGATCCCGTCATTGGCCGAGATGAGGAAATCCGCCGCACGATCCAGGTGCTCGCTCGTCGGACGAAAAACAACCCTGTCCTGATCGGCGAGCCCGGCGTCGGCAAGACCGCCATTGTCGAAGGACTCGCCCAGCGGATTGTCAGCGGCGATGTGCCTGAGGCCCTGCGCGATAAGCTGCTGTTATCGCTGGATCTAGGGGCCCTCATCGCCGGCGCGAAGTACCGCGGTGATTTCGAAGAACGCTTGAAAACCGTCTTGGGGGAAGTGACTCGCGCGGCGGGCAAAATCATCCTGTTCATCGATGAGCTCCACACCTTGGTGGGAGCGGGACGCGCGGACGGCGCGATGGATGCCTCTAATATGCTCAAGCCCGCCTTGGCACGCGGCGAGCTGCACTGTATTGGTGCGACCACACTGGACGAATATCGCCAGCATGTGGAAAAAGACGCCGCTCTGACCCGACGATTCTCACCCATCTATGCGAGCGAACCCACCGTTTTAGATACCGTATCGATCCTGCGCGGTCTCAAAGAAAAGTATGAGATGCACCACCGGGTGCGGATCACCGATGCGGCTCTGGTGACCGCCACCGAGCTGTCCAATCGATACATTTCTGATCGTTTTTTACCTGATAAGGCCATCGATCTGGTGGACGAAGCCGCCGCCCGGGTCCGCATGCAGGTCGACAGCAAGCCTGAAAAACTGGATGAGTTGGATCGGCGGATCATCCAGATGAAGGTGGAGCGTGAAGCCCTGCGTAAAGAAAACGACGAGGGCTCGAAAGACCGTTTAGGCGTGATCGATGAGTCGCTCGGCAGGCTTGAAGCGCAAGCGCAAAAGATGAACGACGAATGGCAGGCAGAAAAATCAGCCCTCACCGCCCAATCGCGCCTCAAGCAAGACCTAGAACAAGCCCGCAACGAGCTCGCCGCCGCCCAACGGCAGGGGGATTGGGCGCGTGCAGGTGAATTATCCTATGACCAGATTCCCAAGCTGGAAAAAAAGATAGAAAACGCTCAAGATAATAAATCCGGCGGTCTGGTTCGTGAAGAGGTGACAACAGATGATATCGCCTCGGTTGTCTCACGCTGGACCGGAATCCCTGCGGGGCGCATGCTGGAGGGAGATCGGCAAAAACTGCTGGCGATGGAAGACGTGCTCGCCAGCCACGTCATCGGCCAGGACCATGCGGTTAGCACAATCACCAAGGCGATCCGCCGGGCGCGCGCGGGGCTGAATGACCCTGATCGCCCTTTGGGCACCTTTTTGTTTTGTGGCCCTACTGGGGTTGGCAAGACCGAACTGACCAAGGCTTTGGCTGAGTTTCTCTTTAATGACCGAATGGCCATGACGCGCATCGACATGTCAGAGTTTATGGAAAAACACGCCGTCGCCCGCCTGATCGGCGCACCTCCTGGCTATGTTGGCTTTGAGCAAGGCGGCAGCTTGACCGAGTCGATTCGCCGCCGCCCCTATCAGGTCATCTTGTTTGATGAGATAGAAAAAGCGCACGCAGACGTTTTTCATATTCTTCTGCAAGTTCTCGATGATGGTCGGCTCACCGACGGACAAGGCCGCACGGTGGACTTTCGCAATACCATCATCATCATGACCAGCAACCTGGGTAGCGAGCATTTTAGCGACGCCGATGAGGACACACCGCCGAGCAAGCAGGTGCTCGCCGCCGTTCATCAACATTTCCGGCCCGAGTTTCTCAACCGGTTGGATGATATCCTAGTCTTTAACCGCCTGAGCCGCACGCACATGGGCGGCATTGTAGACCTGCAATTACGGGCCCTGGATGCGCGCCTGGCCGAGCGCGATATTACCCTCACCTTAAGCGAAGCCGCACGCAATTGGCTGGCACAGCGGGGCTACGATCCGGTCTTCGGCGCACGACCTCTTAAGCGCACAATGCAAGAGGAACTGGAGAATCCCCTCGCCAATGCCTTGCTGGCTGGTGATCTATCCGACGGCGCACAAGTGACAACAGACCTTAAGGGTGATACGCTAGATTTTGTGATTAACCAGGCCTCAAACGGGACCAGCACAACTCAGAAAACAGAAAAAACAGATAAAGAAGATAAAGCGAATAAGGTGGATAAAGAAAATATCCCAGGCCAAGCCCATGATGTTGATGCATCGACGGATAAAAATATATCCCAAGCCCCTTAAGCAAACCAAGGAATCTTCTGCTTTCAGAAAGTAGACGGATCATGACAACAGGCAAGCAAACAAAGCAAATAAGAGAAGCATTAACCTAAAAAATGATGGAAAAACTGGAGATTATCCGCGCTTTTTTTGCGCCCTATCGCGGGATTATCGTCATCACCCTGCGCATGATTTGCGCGATCGCTATTCTTATGAGTCTATGGTTTTCTGCCCGCACCATCGAAGCCACCGCCTATACCAACATTATCTATCAAAGCACCGCGCAACCAGTAAAAATGTTGCCGCGTCACCCCCCCCAGCACTACGGCGAATGGATTTATCGCCAGGCCTCGGTTACCGGTTGGTTTGACCCACAAAACACCGTAGTGATCGATGGGATCACGCGTTTTGGTCTGGTCGGACGGCGAGTCTTTTCTATGATGTTCCCTACCAACGGCGGCAGTTACGTGCTGGTGGACCGGGGTTGGATCGAACGGGGTGCCGTTTTTCAGCCCATCGAACGCCTCGAATCGATCACCGCCACTGGTTTCTTGCTCCCTCCCGGGCAACTCGAGCGTAGCATCAACACCCATCAAACCGAGCAACTCCGCCGGGTGGATATCTCGGCCATTGCCGAGCGTTTGCACGTCGAACAATACTGGCCTCTAGTGCTGGTGTTGGGCCCTGACTCATCAGCCGTGGCTGAAGGCGCGATCAGCGATGAGCCTTCCGTGCTGACCTTAAGCAACAATGATCTGGCGTATACGATTTTCTGGCTGTCGATTGCGCTGGCGATTATTGTGGGCCTTTTTTTAGAGCGCCGCTTGCACATCAATCATCTGCGTGATGAGTTTGTTAAAGAAAATCCCATCCCATAAAACAATCTCGATGGTTTCTCTCTTGCTAAGATAGAGCCCTTGTCACGACGAGAGCACCGCCACACCGGGAAGTTCCCGCCCCTCCAACCATTCTAAAAAAGCGCCGCCTGCGGTGGATACATAGGTCATGTCCTCGATCACATCGGCCTTAGCCAGACACGCCAGGGTATCCCCCCCGCCACCGATGCAGGCCAACGATCCGCCCCTGACCCGCGCGGCAATGGTATGAGCCAAATCCACCGATGCGCGGTCAAAGGGCGGCACCTCAAACGCACCGACAGGACCATTCCAGACCAACGTCCGCATCTTGTCTATCTCCCTCGTCCAGGCCGCAACGGTGGCTGGCCCCAAATCTAAAATCATGTCCTTGCTGGCGACCTCATGCACCGGTTTGATCGCGGTTGCGAGGGCCGGCTTTAATTCAGACGCGACCACCACATCGATGGGCAACAGAACCGGGCGGTTTTGCGCCGCCGCCTGGTCTAAAATCGTGCGCGCTTGATTGGTCATCTCATGCTCGGCCAAAGATGCGCCGATCGGCAGGTCTTGCGCCAGCAAAAAGGTGTTGGCCATCGCCCCACCAATGGCGAGCACATCCACCTGGCTTAGCAGGTGATGCAAGACCCCAAGTTTGGTGGAGACCTTAGCCCCGCCCACCAGAGCCATCAGCGGACGATCCGGTTTTTCCAGGACGCGCGCCAGCATCGCAAGCTCTCGTGCGAGCGCAAGGCCAGCAAAGGCCGGAAGCCGCCTAGCCAGTTCGTGGGTGGAGGCGTGCGCCCGGTGGGAGACCGAAAACCCGTCATTGACGTAAATCTCGCCCAGATCGGCTAACGCTTGCGCAAAGGCTGAGTCGTTGGCTTCTTCGCCTGGAGCAAAGCGCAGGTTTTCCAGCACCAAGACATCCCCCGCAGAAAGCGCGGCAATCGCGCGGGCTGCCGCCGCACCGGTGGTGTGCGCACAAAACCCGACGGGCCGGCCCATGACCTCTTGCAAGCCACGGGCAACCGGCGCGAGCGAGAGAGTCGGATCGGGCTTACCCTTGGGCCGACCTAAGTGGCTGATGAGGATGGTTTTCGCACCCGCCTGACCGAGCAAATCCAAGCTCGGCATAATAGCGCGCAGGCGGGCATCGTTGGTGATGATCCCCTCACGCATCGGCACGTTGAGATCAGCGCGCACGAGCACGGTTTTGCCGGCAACCTTGTCAGCGGTCATGGTGGATATGGTCATAAAACACCGCGCCTTACACGTTTTTGGGACTTTAGGGGGACTTTGCAGGAATACCCATCATTCACGCACAACCCCGCTTAGCCGCAAACCTCGCTTGAGACCAGATGATCGTGAGATAACCGGTAAGTAACCGGAAAGATGGCCGAAAAAAATGCGAAAAAAATGCGAAAAAAATGCGAAAAAAATGATGGTGCCCAGGGACAGAATCGAACTGCCGACACGGGGATTTTCAGTCCCCTGCTCTACCGACTGAGCTACCTGGGCAGCCTCGCCCTAGGGGCGAGGACCCGGCTGGCTTGCCGGGCGCGCTTATCATAGCGCAAATCGGGTTCTTGACAACCGGCCTTAATCATCAGCCTTGATAATTGGTTTTGCTCGCCGATTTGGGAAAATCGCCCCCACGCAAATGGGAGGAGGTGCGCGCGGGGGCGATTACATCTGTTCGCCAAAGCCCTAGAAAGCCTTAACAGGCCTTCGGTGGTCTTGGGCGGGGATACCTGACGCCCAACTGGGGTAGGGCGGGCTTGGCTTGGTCTTAGAACTGTAAGAACAGATATGACCCCAGCATGCTCGATTTTTGTTCCCTATACCGTTATTTTTGTTATTTTATCCACACGTATCGCCTCTTGCCGACAGCACCCACAAATACGAAAGACAAAAAAGGTCCTCAGGGCAAAGCCTCCGGTGTCTTTTGACAAAATGAGCACCTAAGGCTTACCTCATCCGGGCGCGGTAATGGCTTTTGCTCTGTATTTCGGGATTTTATTTTATAGACCTCAAGCACAAGGAAAACCGGCACACGAAAAAATCATCAAGACTCCATGACCACGTGACTCGCTATGAGGAAAAGGATGCCCTTCTGGCGGCACGCAAAACCTCTTTGGCTGACGCGCGCATAAGGCACCTTTTTTATACTTTATGACACAAAACCACCGCCACCCCGTGCGCAAACATGAAGCAGAGATGCCCAAGCGCGCGAGAATGATCAAGAACGACCAGGCGCACGTTGACTGTTTTCCCAAGTCGTGGCAGGCATGTGGATGATGCCCAGGTCAACGGGCACAGGCTTGGCAATAATGTCCAACACGGGGCAATGGGCATTCACCGCCTCTTTCAATTTGTTAAGCTCTTCCACACTGGCATCGGAGACGATTTCTACATCACCAAAGATGGACTCATAGCCTGGGCGCACCTTATCATCCACCGCAAAAAAGCCCCGCAGATCGATATCGCCGCGCAGCGACACCGACACCGACTGAAGATCGATCCCCAAGGCCGTCGCATAAGCGCGGTAGGTAATTTCCTGGCACGTCCCCAAGGCCGCGAGAATCAGCTCCACCGGATTGGGACCTGCATCGCTACCACCTAGGCTTTCGGGCTCATCCACGGTGATTTCATGGTGCCGCATGGTTGCCGTCGAACGTAACCCCTTCCCTAAGACGGAACGGGACTCAAAAACCGCCCGCGCACGAGAAGGCTCTTGCTTGAAGGCCTCCTGGGTTTCTTGAATAATTTTCTTGAGGTCACTCATGATAATTTCCTTATAATTTTCTTTATAACTTTCCTTATGAAAAGAAAAGACATGTGGTGAGGCTTGAGCAACGGATTGCTTGCTTGCTCGGGTTGCCTGATGGGAACGCATAGTCCATGAGTAGATTGCCTCTCATGAGCGATGACTATTCATTTTCAAGGACTTCTGTTCAATATATTACCATTTTATCCTTATCGCAACACCTTCGGTCTTGCACGGGTTACAAAAAAGGCGTTGCAGGCAAAACCTGCAACGCCTTTTTTATAAAATGTGCGCCTGTTACATCACGCGGGTCACGCCTCGGCGGTTTTTAGACCAGACGGACTCGCCACTACCGACCACGGCCGGGCGTTCCTTGCCGTAACTGACGGTGGAGATTCGATCCGCCGCAATCCCCAGGCCAATGAGGAACTGTTGCACGGCATTGGCACGACGATCACCGAGGGCCATGTTGTATTCGCGGGTGCCGCGTTCGTCAGCGTGACCTTCGATGATGATCTTGAGGGCCGGATACTGGCGCAACCATTGGGCTTGCCGACGCAGGATCGTTTGCGCCCCTTGGGTGAGATTATAAGCGTCGAAATCGAAGAACACGCGATCACCGACGTTGACTTCCAGATCTTCGGCCGAGCCGGGGGCGATTGAACTGGCCACACCGTCTTGGCTGGTGCTTGAGACAGCGGGGCCGCTACTGCTCCCACTGCTGGCACTTTGGGAGCCGGTCGCCGAGGCGCTCTCTGTGGATGTGGTTCCACACGCAGACAAAGTCACAGCAAGCAAACCAATGAGGAGATACTTGGGATGTATTTTGAGGTTCATATTTGTAATTCCATCGTTGAATGGCCCGAACGAGTGTTCATCTAAATAGGGTTTCGTCGAACCGTGTGCTAATGAGCAACGAGACAGGGTGCAGATCATGTAACCACACCGATAGACCCTCTCTTGCGTCGTTGC
Source organism: Pseudomonadota bacterium (assembly GCA_039028835.1). Classification (GTDB taxonomy): domain Bacteria; phylum Pseudomonadota; class Alphaproteobacteria; order JBCCHK01; family JBCCHK01; genus JBCCHK01. The sequence continues at coordinate 106,253 of JBCCHK010000004.1, read as the reverse complement.
GCACGTTACCGGACATACATGGCCTAGCATACATCACCAGATACATATCGCCAGACATACATCGATGAACATACGCGGCCAGGCATACACTGCCGGGGTCTACGGCTGGGATCACAAGCCCGCCTTTCGGTGATTCTTAGAGAAAAAATGCGCTAAGTCAATGTTAGCGAACAAGAATCCCTGGAAAAAGCCTGTAATATATCCACAAAACCATCCCCGCATGACATTTTTATGACCTATGTTCCTCTCTGTTCCTAGCTATGAGGGCAAAATGGGGGCAAAAAAAGAGCACAAATCGGCGAAATCTGACCATAAAACCGCACAACGCTTGTCGGGCGAGGAAAAGATTCGCTATGCTCGTGCCCATACCCCCTTACGCTATGAGCACCGCCATGACTCTTTTCTCTTGTTTGCGCCCTAAGCCCTTTGCGATGGCCATACTTACCGCCACCTTGTTTGCAGGGCCCTCATACGCCCAAGTCACCATCCCCAGCGACGCGCGGTCTTTTTTCGCGCTAGAGATTTTCGACACCCCGCCCAAGTACTCCTCGGATTATCCGCATTTTGACTACGTCAACCCGGATGCGCCGTCTGGTGGCGACTTGGTGCTCGGCCAGGTCGGCACCTTTGATTCGCTGAACTACCATATCGTCAAGGGCACCCCGGCGGTGGGCACCAGTAACCTCAATGACGGGTTGTTGACCGTGAACTTGGATGAAGGGCTGATTAGCTACTATCCGCTGATTGCGCAAGATATCTATGAAGCGCCCGATCGTTCGTGGCTGATTATCACCATGCGCGAGGATGCAACCTTTCACGACGGTCACCCGATTACGGCTGAGGATGTGGTGTTCACCCACGAGACCTTACGCGCCTATGCCGCGCCGCGCTATCGCGACCGTTTCTATAACGATGTGGCCAGCGTGACGGCTTTAGATGACGTAACGGTGGAATTCAAGGTCCGGCCTGACTCGGACAATCGGCGAGTGCTGCGGCAAATCGCCACCTTTGGCATCATGCCCAAGCATTATTGGCAAGATCGCACCTTTGATGAGACCTCGCTGGAGCCACCATTGGGCAGTGCCCCCTACCGGATCAGTGCCGTCGATCCTGGCAAGTCGATCACCTATGAGCTGGTGGACGACTATTGGGGGGCGGATCATCCTGCTGTTAAGGGCACCTTGGCCTTCGCGACGATTCGCTATGACTATTACCGGGATGCCAACATTATGACCGAGGCCTTCAAGGGGGGGCAGATCGATTATATGCCGATCTCCAGCTCGCAAGAATGGACCACCGGCTTTGAGGGCCTGCCGGCCGTCGATGACGGGCGGCTTAAGCTGGAGGCGATTCCTTCCCAAGAGCCAAAAAATTGGCTTGGGCTGATGATGAATCTGCGCCGCGGGATATTCCAAGACCCTCGGGTGCGCGAGGCGATGCAGTATTTTTATGATTTTGAAACCGCCCGGCGCACGGTGCACTACGGCCTTTATTCTCGCACCATGAGCTATTTTCCCAATTCGGACATGGCGGCCTCAGGCTTGCCAAGCGCCGAAGAACGCGCGGCCCTTGAGCCCTATCGCGGCCAGATCGATGACCGGGTGTTTACCGATCCCATCACCCTGCCCACAACCAAAGGTGATGGGAACTTCCGTCATAATCTGCGCACCGCCTTGGCGCTGATGAAAAGGGCCGGATGGGAGGTGCAAGACGGCGTCATGACCCACAACGAAACGGGCGAGGTCTTTACCTTTGAGATTCTCTATCGTTCGCCCGTGATGGAAAAGGTCATCGCTCCGCTGGTTGCAAACTTCGCCCGCGCAGGCATTACTGTAACCCCGCGCATTGCTGACCCGTCTGCTTTTATTCGCCGTTTGGATGTTTTTGATTATGACATGATCTTGCTGGGGCTATTGCAATTTTACCCGCCGACGGCCGCCCTGCGCGGATTGTGGGGCTCGGCTGGCGTTCATGAAGTGGGCGCAGAAAACTTTAGCGGCCTTAATGACCCGGTGGCCGATGCCTTGATAGAAAATATCGTGGGCGCAACCGACTGGCCGTCAATTCGCACCGCCACGCGGGCACTGGATCGTTATCTGCATTGGCAATTTATTTCTATTCCGATGTACTTTGATGACTCTTACCGCGTCGGCTATTGGGATATATTTGCGCGCCCGCAAACCCGCCCGAAACTGGATTTAGGGTTTTCTACCTGGTGGCATAGCTCTCACAACCCGGCCGCCTCTCGTGCCGCGCGCTAGCGCACCGCGCAAACCAGCCCGCCCTTGGTTTGCTAGCGGCCCTTGCCCCAAGCCGCCGGACTGGCGGATAGAAAAACTGGCGGACGTGTGCGCCCATCGTTATCACCGCGCGCCGCCCGCGCAGAAAAAAATCCATGAACTGCTGGAGCGTTCGACGGACCTGCTGGCGATTCCCGATGATTATATAACCCTTATCGTGCCAGGATCGGCCTCAGGCGCATTTGAGACCGCCCTGTGGTCTTTACTCGGCCCTCGCCCGATCACCGCGCTGGTGTCCGATCACTTCTCCCGCTTGTGGGCGAAGGATCTGACCGAAGTCCTAGACCTTCGAGCCACCACAGTGCGCGACGCACCCTTTGGCGATTTTCCCGACACCCACGGCATCGATCCTGATAATGATGTGATTTTTGTGTGGAACGGCACCACCAGCGGCGTATGCGTCCCCACACAAGACTGGCTTGACGAGTCCCGCCGCGGCCTTTTGCTTTGTGATGCGGCGGCGGCGGCTTTTATCATGCCGGTGCCGGTGGCGAAGTTGGATGTGATGACCTGGTCTTGGCAAAAGGGCCTTGGCGGGGAGGCCGGTTTTGGCATGATAAGCCTGTCGCCCAAGGCGCAAGCGCGCCTATCGCCGCCGCCGCGCCCGGTGCCTTTGGTGATGCGTATCGCCGATGAGAAGGGATTGCGCGCCCCGGTCGCTCAGCACCGGCTGATTAACACGCTCTCGATGCTGGCGGCGGAAGACGCCCTGACGGGCTTGCGTTGGGCGCAGGAGATTGGCGGGCGCGAGGCCTTGATGGCCCGCACCCGAGCCAATGCCGATTGTGTGAGCCAATGGCTTGCCAACAGTTCTTGGGCGCAGTCCTGTGCCGTGCGCGATGCGGTCCGTAGCCCCACCCCGGTCTGCATCATCCCACGCCAGATAGCCGATGAGCCGAACGATGACCTTATCGATCGGATGGTGACCTTTCTGGCCGAACACGAGGCCGCCTTTGATGTGCGGGGCTACCGCGCCATGCCGCCGCACCTGCGCTTGTGGTGCGGGCCGACCGTCGAGACCGCCGACCTGCGTGCGGCCCTTGATTGGCTTGACTGGAGTTACACGCAATGTTGCCCTTAAAATCGCCCGCTACCCCTGTCTTAGACCCGGCATTGGCGCAGCGGCCGGTACCTTGTTTAGACCACGGCACGGGGATCATCCCCGCCCAGGGTTTGCGCACCGCCTTGGCGCGCGGGATGCTCATCGTCGCGCCGAAAGACCCGCCGATCAAGCCCGATCAAGTCCAGCCCGCCAGCCTGGATCTACGCCTGAGCACGGCGGCTTGGCGTATGCCTGCGGCAGTGCTGCCGCGCCACGAGAGCGACGAGACCATCGATACGATGGTTAAACGCATCGGCGGAACGCCGATCGATCTCTGTGAGAAACAGACTCTGATCCGTGGCGAGGTCTATCTTGTACGCCTGATGGAGGCGGTCAAATTGCCGCGCGGGATTTCCGGGTTCGCCAACCCAAAAAGCTCGAGCGGGCGGCTGGATATGCTGTGCCGAGTCATCGCCGACCGCACCCCGGTCTATGATGACCTGCCGGAGGGGTTTTGCGGCTCCCTTTACCTGCAAATTACCCTGCGTTCATTCGATATTACCCTGCAGGCAGGCGCACGCCTCGCGCAGTTGCGCTTGCGCCGGGGGATATCCCCGCCGACCGCGATTGCGATGCGCACGATGCAACAAGGCGCCGCACCTATGATCGCCCGCCGGGATGCGCTGCCGCTTTTTGATCGGATGGGACAAGCCCCGCCGAGGATGCCAGTGCACGACCTTCGCACCTTAAAAGACGGTATCACCTTGAGCATCGATGTGAGTGCGACGACGCCTTCTGCGCGGGTCGGCTACCGCGCGAAAGACAACGCGCCACCGGTGGATATCGACCAGCGTCACCTTAATATCGACACTTATTGGGAGCCAGTAACAGCGCAGAAAAACAGCGTACGTATCGAAAAAGATAGTTTCTATATTCTTAAATCCCGTGAGGCGATCCAAGTCCCTGAAGACCGCGCCGCCGAGCTTGTCGATATGGACACCCGCTTTGGTGATTTCAGGAGTCATTACGCCGGGTTTTTCGATCCTGGCTTTGGTCTGGCCTCACCTGACACCCGCGGGGTGCTCGAGCTTCGCTCGTACGAGACGCCGATGATCCTTAATCACGAACAGCCCATCGCGCGCATCGTCTATCATCCCCTGACATGCGCGACGGACACGCTGTATGGCGCGGACCTTGGCTCTCATTACGACGGCCAGCAGCTTCGCTTAGGCAAGCAATTTCTCTAGCCGCGTCCACCCATCGCCGACGGCCGCGATATCCTCGCCCTGACCTGTTGATTTTGTGTTTTGTGCACGGGGGGTGTGCGCTTTTTGCGTCCCATGCACGGCATAAAAGGCCCTAACATTGCAAGCGGTTGTCTAATGACAACCCGAGGCTCTTTTCGCGCCTTTTGCAATCATAGGTCACACTGATATGTCCGTTCTTACCCTTCGCGGCGTCGATGATGCCACCAGAGCACTGGTTCTCTCGTTGATTGGTTTCGCGTTCTTTTCTTGCGCCGATGCGATTTTCAAAGTCCTTGGCCAGAGCTACAACCCCTTGCAGATTGCCTGGCTGGCTAGCCTGGTGATCCTGGTTTGCGTGATAACCTATGCGCCGGGCTGGCGGGTGTTTATCCCGCAAGCCTGGGGCCTGACGATCCTGCGCAGTGTGCTCAACACCTGCACGTTGCTCGCAGTCATTGGGGCCTTTTCCATGTTGCCCCTTTCGGACGTTTATGCGCTGATCTTTGCCTCGCCGCTGTTGGTGACCATGCTGGCGCGTCCCGTGCTCGGCGAGCACATCGGCGTGCGCCGCTGGCTGGCGGTGATGGTCGGCTTCATCGGTGTGCTCATCATCGTACGCCCTGGCAATGCGACGCTCGGCCTGGGGCACCTGATGGCCATGATCGCCGCCTGTTCGTCGGCCACCTCATTGCTGGTGACGCGCAAAATTGGCCGCCGGGAGTCACCGCAAACGCTGCTGGCCACCAGCGCGTTGACAACAGCAGTGGTCGCCACGCCTTTGGCTGTGCCTGTGTTCATCATGCCCACCGTAATAGATGGCACCTTGTTCGTCTTTGCGGGCGTGCTCGTGATCGCAGCGCAGCTTGCGCTGATTTTCGCCCTGCGCTTTCACTCGGCTGGGATGGTTGTGCCTTTTCAGTACACCCAGATGCTGTGGGCGATTATCTTCGGGGCGGCTTTGTATCACCAATGGCCGGATCGGTATGTGCTCACCGGCGCGATGATTGTGGCGGCAAGCGGGCTTTATATCCTCTTGCGCGAGCACGTCCGCCGTCGCCCACTCACGCCTGCGGCGGCAGGCGCGGGCATCATCGCGGCGCACACCAAGACCCGCTAAGCAGAAAAAGTCAGGGGGCGTTTGCCGCGAAAAAATTAGTGGGCATCAGCCCACGTGGGGCCGATGTTGGCAACCGCCACCAGAGGCACGCGCAGATCGGCGACCTGTTCCATCACCGAGCAGGTCGCCGCGGCAACCGCCTGCGCAGCGTCTTGCGGGGCCTGGATGACCAGCTCGTCATGGACCTGCAACAAAAGGCGCGCATCGGGACATACGTCAGGCAGACTCGCTGCCACCCGGGCCATGGCCAAACGGATGAGATCCGCCGCAGTGCCTTGGATCGGCGCATTAATCGCCTGACGTTCGGCAAACTGGCGCATGCGCGGGTCTTGCAGGCCAGTAATCTTGCATCGCCGTCCCATTTCGGTGAGCACATAGCCCCGCTCACGGGCTTGGGCTTTTGTCTCATCCATCCACTGCTTAAGCTCCGGCAGGCGGGCGAGATAATCATCGATGAACCGTTGCGCCTGGGCCCGCCCGATGCCCAATTGCTGCCCCAGGCCAAAGCCGCTGATGCCATAAATAATGCCAAAGTTAATCGCCTTGGCCCGATGACGGGCATCGCCGCCGGACTCGCCAAAGACCTCGCGCGCGGTGCGCGCGTGAATGTCCTGGCCTTGCTTGAATGCATCGATCAACAATGCCGCACCGGTCATGTGAGCTGCAACCCGCAGTTCAATCTGGGAATAGTCCACGCATATAAATGTCTGCCCCTCCGGCGCGACGAAGGCTTGGCGAATGGCCAGGCCGTCCGCCGTGCGAATGGGAATGTTTTGCAAGTTCGGATGATTCGAGGACAGCCGTCCCGTCGCCGTCGTCGCCAGGGCATAGGTCGTATGAATCCGCCCCGTTTTAGAAGAGACATTGTCCCCTAAGGTGTCGATATAGGTGGACTTGAGTTTAGCAATATGCCGCCAAGCAAGGACCCTCTCGGCGATTTCTATGCCCTGCGCCGCCATGGGCTCGAGCACGGCAGAGCTGGTGTTATAGCCGCCGCTCTTGTTTTTCTTACCGCCCGGCAAGCCCATCTCTTCAAAAAGGATCACCCCCAGCTGTTTGGGTGAGCCGACATTAAAGTCTCGCCCGACCTGCTGATGGATTTTGGCCTCTTCGTCCGCGAGGCGTTTTGCAAAGTCCTTGCCAAGCCGCGCGAGCACAGCGGGATCGATAGCGATGCCTGCGGATTCCATCGCGGCGGTAACGCCGATGAGTGGGCGGTCGATAGCTTCATAGACACTCATCACCCCCTCTTGGGCAAGCGCGGTGGGCAGACGACGCGCCAGACGCATAAGCGCGTGCGCTTGATCCGCCCCGTACGCCGCAAGATCAGCGCCAGGCGCATCCGATAACCGGATTTTGCCCCGTCCGGTGCCGGTGAGCTCGCTTAAGGGCGGCAGCGTTTCCTCCAGCCAACGCCAGGCCACTGCCGCCAGATCGCCGCTGCCACCCGCAAGCGCGTAGGCCATGAGCATGACATCAGCCACCGGGGTAACAGGCACACCTTGCTCGCCCCACCAGCCGGTGAGGGCCTTACCATCAAAGGCAACTTTAAGCACCGCCGGGTCCCCCATGATCGGGGTGAGGGCCTCGACCAGATCGGCCTGTTGCCAGCTGGCATGATTGCCCGTGCCTTCGCCAAGACCAAGACCATCCGCCGAGACGCAACAGGGCAGGTAACACGTCCGCCCTCCGGCAGCCAGGGCCAGGCCAGCAAATCCTTCACTGGCGTAGGGGCGCACCGCTTCGGCCAGGATCACCACGACGAGCCGCCCGGTTACTGCCGCAGCCTCGCACCAATGGGCTAAGGCGGCGGGCTCGGTGATGATCTGGGCGTGCTCGTCTGTGGCATCTTCATGCTCCTGTACCCCATCGGCCTTTCCCTCATCGGCTTTGGACGTCCCCGATGGGCTTGTTTGATAACGGGCGCGCGCGCGATTGACCAACGAGGGAAACTCCTGGGCGATGAAAAACGCCACGAGCCGATCACCATCGATGGTGCCCACCGCCAGCGCGTCGGGGGACACGGGCAGCGGCGCGTCTTTATCCAATGCCACCAGCTTGTGCGAGAGACGCGCCATGTCCGCCTCGGCGATCAGGGCCTCCCGCCGTTTGGGCTGGGGGATGGTCTCGGCGCCACTGAGCAGGTCCTCCAAGCTGCCGAACTGCTGGATCAGCTGCGCCGCTGTCTTGATTCCTATGCCGCGCACCCCGGGGATGTTATCGGTGGAATCGCCTGCGAGAGCCTGCACGTGGGTCACCAGCTCTGGCGGCACACCGAACTTATCGATGACGCCTTGGATATCGATCATCTTTTCCTTGATGGGATCGAACATCGTGACCTTATCGTCCACCAGCTGCATGAGGTCTTTATCAGACGAGATCAAAACCACTTCCCCGCCGCGCGCGGTGATGTCCCGGGCATAGGCTGCCATCAGATCATCAGCCTCCCAGCCAGGCGCCACCAAGACCGGCAAGCCAAAGGCATGGGCGACCTCTTCGATCAGCGGCCACTGCTCGATGAGCTCTTGCGGTGGCGGCGGGCGGTTGGCCTTATAATCAGGGTACATGTCCTTGCGAAAGGTCTTATCACCCGCGGCATCCATCACCAGCCCGAGATGGGTGATCTGCGGGTCTTCCAGCAGTTTCATCATCATGCTGGAAAAGCCGTAAATCGCGTTGGTCGCCCCGCCGTCCCGGCGGCGCACCCGCATCGGGATCGTGTGAAAGGCGCGAAAGATAAATGCCGAGACATCCACCAGGTGGTAGGTGACGGCTGTATTGTTGCCTTTGTTTTGGCTCTTTTTTTTGGGGAGTGGAGGTTTTGCCATCCTCGTCTTCTTTACTATCTTGCTTAAAGACCTTGCTTACTACGTTGGGGGCTTACTACGTTGGGGGGCATGCCCCCCGCCGCTTGCATCAGACTACGTGGGTATGGGGACAATCATCTCATGGCTAACCTCTAACAGATAATACGGGATTTGTCCTGGTCAGAACGGTCGATATCGCCGATGCTGGTGATTTCCCCGAAGAAGGGGTATTCTGCGACCGATGACGGGTATTTTTCTAAATGCTTGAACAAATTTTCCTTATTATTTCTTGGCCTTGGCTTCCCGCAGCGGTGGCTTTGGGTCTTGTGGTGTATGCCGCGACGGAATGGCTGATTCTCTCTGGCCGGCTTTCTCGCCTGCGCCGGGACGCGCAAGAGGCGCAAGCTCAGTTGCAAGGGTTGGGCGATTTGGCCTCGCGTGAGGCTCTCACCCAAGCCCTCAATCAACCCTCCTTGCGCCCGGCGGTGGCAGCCTTGAGCGCAAGTTTGCTCGAGCCCCTGAAAAAGGGGGGGCGGTTGCGCGCACCGGTCCCGCCTGAGACCTTTTTCACCGGTCTGATCGATGGGCGTCTTAACCTGCGCCACGTCCAGGCGGTACCCAACTATCTTGTCGGCTTGGGGCTGCTGTTTACCTTCATCGGCCTGATTAGCGCGCTCTATTTCGCAGGCGATGGCGTGTCTTCCAACAACCTGACCGTCGCACAAGACGCCCTGCATAAACTTTTGCAAGCCGCGACCTTTAAGTTTACCTCTTCGGTGGTCGGGCTGTTTTTATCGATTCTGTTCGCCGCCGGCTACCGCCATAAAATTTATCAGATGCAACAACTCTACCGTGAGCTGATTCAAGCGATTACCATCCGCCTGGATGGTGCCGCACCGACTCACATGATGGAAGATTTGCTCACCGCCAACCGCGCCCAGACCGAAGCCTTGCAAGAGGTTGCTCATGCCCTTGCTGGTAACCCCGAGAAGACCCGCAAAAAACTCCAGACCATTGCCGATGAGTTTAACACTGCCCTTATGACCGGCATGAAAGACTACGTCAGCGCGCTGAACATCAGTTTGAAAAGCACAAGCACCATCCTGGATGACTTTAACAATACGCTCCAAGCCCATAAGGACAGTTTGCTAGAAAAGGTGAGCCAAGCGGGCACCCAACTGGAGGACCATAGCCAACAAACCCTAGAGGCTTTTACAAGAGCCAGCAAGCAATTTGAGACTGTGGGGGAGACTCTCAGTCAATGCACCCAACAGATAGAAAAACAAAACCAAGCGAGCACCGCCAGCCTCACGCAAATGGAAGAAATCAGCCGGACCATCGCCGCCATTGTCCCGCAGATAGAAAAATCCACCCAACAAATCAAAACACTCAATGAGGAGCTCGGACAAGGAGGGCACCGTTTTTCTGATATGAGTGATCGAATGGCCGTAGCCGCGGGGCAGTTGGATGACACCAACCGTTTGATGAACGAGACTGGGACGCACATCAAAGCCTTGTGGGAGTCCTATCACGAACGTTTTGCTGGGATGGATCACTCGATCAGCCGCCTCGCCGATGAACTCGGCAAAGGTCTTGCTAGCTATCATCAATCGATCAACGATTTTGTGATGCGGCTGGACGACAAGCTGGGACAGACCCTGAGCGATATGGCCACGCGGATAGAAAACGAGCCCGCGCCGTCGCAATCCCCTAGCCCGCAAGGGCCTGCCCCGCAAGAACCAGTCGCACAAGAACCAGTCGCGCAGGAACAGGCTACCCAAGAGCCAACCACCCAAGAGCCAACCACCCAAGAGCCTGACTCCAAGGATCGCAAGCCGTCCTCGTCATGAATATCGCCCGGACCACACCAGAGGATTCTAACTACTGGATTTCTATCAGCGATTTGATGATCGGGATGCTGTTCATCTTCATCATCATGCTCATGACCTTTGCCTTGAACTATCGCGCGGCAGAAGAAAAAAGCATCGACACACAAAACGAGCTGGCGTTGCTGTTAAGCCAGCAAGAACAACGTAGCGCGCGCTTGAGTGAGCGCAATCAAAGCCTGTCGGCCTTGCGTGAAGACCTGTCGGATAAAATCAGTGACCTAGAATCCCAGCAACAAAATCTACAGATCGAACAGCGCACCTTGATCGATCAAATCATCACCACCCGGCGGCTTAATCAATCGCTCACCCGGCAGGCGCAACAACAGCAAGTCATCACCGCCCAAGTCCAACAAGAGCGCGACCAGCTGGTGCAACTCAATGCCTTCCTTTCGCAAGCGCAACAACAGCTTACTGAAAATCAGGCCTTGCGTGGGGACATGCTGCGCCATCTTTATGATCGCCTCGTCGCCGACGGCCTTGAGGTTGAGGTGGACTTTAGCGCAGGCATCCTGCGCTTGCCCAATAACCTGTTGTTTAATTCCGGACAAGCCCAGCTGCGCGACGTGGGGCTCATGGCCCTTGGCTCGCTTGCCCAAGCGTTTGTCGATATTCTGCCGTGCTATACCCTGGACCGGAGTCTGTGTAATCTACCCGATGAGTCCTTAGCGGGCATCGAAGGGGCGGTGCTGGAGGCTATTTACATAGAAGGACACACAGACTCGCGCCCGATTTCTACCCCGACCTTTGCCAACAACTGGGCACTATCGACCGCCCGCGCCGTCACCACCTATGAGGCGATCATCGACCGGGCCCCAGCCCTTGCTGGTCTTACCGCCCCATCGGGCCAGCCTATCTTTGGGGCGGGCGGCTATGCCGCCTCTCGCCCCATCGGCGACAACGACACGACCGAAGGGCAGGCCCTTAATCGGCGTACCGATATTCGCTTTTTGCTCGCAACCCCTACCTTAGAAGAGCTCGATCAACTCTTAGGACAAGGACGCGAACAAATCGCAATCCCGGCGGATGAGACTATAGATTCAAACTCCCAATCCAATTCCGAGTCCAATCTTGAACTCGATGAGGACTGATAGGCAAGGCAACGCCGTCATGAGCGGGCGCAAACCTCCTTCCCCCAAAACGCACAATACCCAGACGCACGATGAGACGCACGATGAGACGCACGATGATGAGACGGTCTGGCAACAGGCCATAGAGAACATCTCGCCGCTTACAGGGCTCATGCCCCCTAACAAGCCGCCCATCGTGCAGACAGCAAAGATAGAAAACAACCTTCCCACATCACCCCCTGCATCAACCGCTAAACTGGCCACTACGTCGACCACCACATCGACCACCACGTCGACCACTCCGCGCCCGCCACCACCGCCGCAGATTACCGAGCCTGATCGCCGCCTGGCTCGAACCCTGGCACGCACGACGCGGTTTGACGCCACCTTGGATCTACACGGCATGAGCCGTGATGCCGCGCATAAAGCCCTGCGGCATTTCATCCTTTCTTGCCACCAAAACCACAAACGCAATCTGTTGATTATTACCGGCAAAGGTCTCAAGGGTGATCCGCTGGCGCGTCCCCGTGGCGTGCTGTATCACAATGTGCCGATCTGGCTTGCCGATATGGCGGCGTACGTCTCCCACCTTATGCCTGCGCCCAAGCGTCACGGCGGGGTGGGCGCCTTGTGCGTGCGCTTGCGCCGAGCAAAACAACACACCGAACAATAGAAAACGATAAACTCTCTCTTATTATTTTTTCTATTTTTTTTCTATGATGAGCGGATTTTTTTGATCTGCGGGGCAAGCCAATCACCGACGCGGGCAAAATCCTGATCCGCCGGCCAATGGAGCCAACTCACCGCTTGTGCGCATGCTTCGGCCGGCCCGGGCAAATGATTGCGTAACCACGTCCGCTGACGCTTGCTGTAGGTCTTCATCGCGTCAACGGTGCGCTGGATCGCCACCGCGCGAGTGAGCTCCCCCGCCAGATAGGCGCGAAACTCGCGCAACCCATGAGCCTTCGCGAGAGGACAGGCCGGATCGATACCCGCACGGGCAACCTCATCCAACATCCCGCCTGCCAGCATCGCCTCAAGCCGCATCGTGGCCGCTGTGATCTGCGCCGCTGGCAAGAGCTGAACGATCACCACGATAAAACGCCAACAGCAGGGTGGCCTATGCACCTGGGTTTGCCAATGGCGCAAAGGTTTGCCCGTCGCCTCAAGCACCTCGTACGCGCGGATGAGACGCTGGGGATCAGTCGCCACCGCGCCGCCCGCCGGATCACGGGCGATAAGGGCCCGCGCGAAAGCCTCATGCCCCACCGCGGCAAACCTGGCACGCGCCGCCGCGCGCACCGCGTCATCCACCGGCGGAATCGGCGAAAGGCCCGCCATCAATGCCCGCGCATACATCATCGTCCCGCCCGTGATAAAAGGCACCTGCCCGCGCTGGTGAGCGTTTTTGATCTGCGCCCGGGCACGCGTCACCCACCATCCAACGGACCCACCACCCATCCCGCCAACGGACCCACCACCCGTCCCGCCAACGGACCCACCACCCGTCTCGTTTTTGGTGCCGCCGCCCGGGCCCTCTTTGCGGGCCTTCACCACCCCATAAAGGGCATGAGGCAGCGCCACCTGGTCCTCAGGTGTTGGTTGCGCCGTGAGAATCGGCAAGTCATGATAGACTTGCATGCTGTCCGCGTTGATAATGACCCCCTCAAAACGCTGTGCTAGGGTCATGGCGAGACGCGACTTGCCGCTGGCAGTCACACCGGTCAAAATAATGACCGGGCGCGTAGCCCGGCAGTCGCCTGCATCCTCACGCGCCGCGTCATCCCCATCATCCCCTTTGTGGTTCATCGGACCCGTATCCTTATCAGTGAGACCTTATGCCCCAAGCTAAGCCCAAGGCTCCCCACGATGCAACGGCAGGATTCGCGCCCACCACAACCCTGATCGAGGCTATCGGGCGCGGCGAGATGGTGATCCTTGCAGACAATGAAGACCGGGAAAACGAAGGCGACCTGGTGATCGCCGGACAACATGTCGACGCGGCGGCTATCAATTTTATGGCGAAGTTTGGTCGCGGCTTAGTCTGTCTGGCGCTGGATCGGCCGCGGGTGCAAGCCCTCGGGCTCTCGCTCATCGCCCAGAGCCACAACGCACGGCACGACACGGCCTTTACAACCTCGATCGAGGCGCGGACAGGCATCACCACCGGTATTTCCGCCGCCGACCGGGCGCGCACCGTTGCCATCGCCTGTGATCCAAGCAGCAACGCACAGGACATCGCCACCCCGGGCCATGTTTTCCCCCTCCTCGCCCGCGATGGGGGCGTGCTCGAACGCGCCGGCCATACCGAAGCGGCCTTAGACCTCACCCGCCTAGCGGGCCTGAACCCGGGGGCTGTGATTTGCGAGATTATGAACGACGACGGGCAAATGGCCCGGCGCGATGATTTGTTGCGCTTTGCCCAAACCCATGAACTCAAGGTCGGCACCATTGCCGATCTGGTGGCCCATCGCCTGCAACAAGAAGCCCTCATCCGCCGCCATATGGATCGCTTGGTGGACTTGCCCATCGGCGGGGAATGGCGATTGATGACCTTTATCAATGTGCATGACGGCAACGAGCATGCGGCCTTCATCAAGGGCGAGATTCGCCCCGATCACCCCACCCTGGTGCGAATCCAACGACAAAACATCCTGCAGGCGATGGCCCGGGATCGCAACCTTAACGATGCTTTTGCGGCCATCGACAAGCAGGGCCGGGGCGTCGTCGTGGTGATTCACGAGCCCCCATCCAAGACCCTGGGACGAGAGGAAAAGAGCGAGCAAGCCCTGCGCGAGGTCGGGATCGGCGCGCAAATCCTGCGCGAGGTGGGGGTGCGCGATATGATCTTGCTCACCAACACCCCGCGCCAGGTGATGGCCTTAGATGGCTTTGCGCTCAACATCATCGATCACCAGCCGCTCTCATAACCGCGCGTGCAACCGCCCTGCGATCAGGCATGGGATCAGGCAACGGACAAGATCGACTAGACGCCGTACGCGGTCACGCCCATCCGCCCGGGGCCTAAAATCCCCAGCGGATCAAAAGCCTGCTTGATGCGCTGCTGGAGAGCTTGCTGGGCGACCGGCACCGGATGAAACCGGGCGATATCATCGCCCACACTACGCACCAACGTGGCCTGGCCGCCCGCCAGGTCCGGCAAGGCCGTCCGCCCGAGTGAGGCTGGGGGCTCCCACCAAATAAGCCCGCCCGCTTGATCGAGCAAAGATACCCCGCCCATCGCATCGAGCTGATCGAGCACCCCACTCGCTTTCGTCGGTGCGATACGCAAACGCCAGAGATCCCGCGCCGGATCAGCGCAAAAGGGCGCGAGCTCTCTTAAAGCCGCCCACAGGGCCGTGCTGGCTTCATCATCCAGGATGCGGGTCCGCGCCTTGCTGGGAATGACCGCCTCGGCCAGCAACGCGCCCCGCTCAGCGACTGATTTGTAAAAACCTTCCAACCGCACAAAAACCACAGCCTCATCCCCTTGTGCCCCATAGGGCGCACCCTCGGCTTGGTCAAGGCGTGAGGCCGTCTTAGCGGGCACATACATCCCGCCGGTCATCCCCCAAGGGCCACGCGCCGCCGCAGTAAGCACACCGCATGCCCCAGTGGCGGTCAGGCCCGTAATCGCAAGGGTGATGGTGCGCTGGGGACGCGGCTGGGTCTTGAAGGTAACCTCCGTCATGACCGCGAGCGTACCCATAGAGCCGCACATCAATTTGCCCATATCATAGCCGGTGACGTTCTTGATGACCCGCCCGCCGGACTTAAAGGCCTCCCCCCGGCCACTGATGGCGCGCACCCCGAGCAAGACATCACGCGCCGCGCCGGCGAGAAACCGCCGCGGGCCAGATAGGTTACAGGCAAAGACGCCGCCGATGGTCGGCGCAGCGTTGGTGGCAAACACGCGCTGCCAGGTCGGCGGCTCAAACCCCAGTTGCTGGTTTCGCTCGGTCAACGCCTGCTCAATGTCTTGCAGCGGGGTGCCCGCGCGGGCGGTCATCACCAGCTCTTCTGGCTGGTAGAGCTCGATGCCTGACAGGCGCGATAGGCAAAGGACGCCCTGTCCCGCCCCCGCATGGCCATAGCCACGCTTGCTGCCGCCGCCGATCACCTCCCACGTGCCCAAGTCCTGGCGCGAGGGACTCTTATGCCGCACCTCCAGGCTCGCTTTTATGGCCTCGATCACCTGACTTTCGTTTTCGGGATATCGTATCTCACGTGTCATCGGGTTAGAATAAACGAAGCGGACCTCCATTGTGACCCCTATTTGTGACCCCTATTTGTGACCCCCATTGTGATAGCCCTGCGTTGTGATAGCGTAACAATGATGCCAAAGATTCGCCGCCTTCCCTCCCAACTTGTTGACCAGATTGCCGCAGGCGAAGTCGTCGAACGCCCCGCCGCAGCCCTCAAAGAGCTGGTCGAAAACGCCCTGGATGCAGGCGCGCGCCATCTGTCCGTCGCCCTTGAGGATACCCGTCACCTGATCGTGCGCGATGACGGTCTGGGGATCGACAAAGCCGATCTGCCTCTCGCTTTGGAACGTCACGCGACCTCTAAACTGGCGCAGGATAACCTGGATACCATCACGACCTTTGGCTTTCGCGGCGAGGCGTTGCCGTCCATCGGCTCGGTCGCACACCTGACGATCACCTCAAAACAAACCGACAACGAGAACGCCTGGCAAATCACCTGCCACGGCGGCGCGCTGGGCGATCCGAGCCCGGCCGCCCATCCGGTCGGCACCACGGTAGAGCTCACCGACCTTTTTTATAACGTTCCGGCGCGGCGCAAGTTCCTCAAATCGCCGGTGCGGGAGCGGCAAGTCATGCTCGAGAGATTGCGCGAAGTCGCCATGGCGCACCCGGGCTTGTCGCTCACCGTCACGACCCGGGATAAGACCTTGATGGACTTTCCCGCCGCCGAGAACCAGCAGGATCGAATCGCCCAGGTGTTAGGTCAGGATTTCATCACCAACGCGATTGCCATTCAGGCCGGCGAAGAGGTCCGCATGACCGGCTTTATAAGCCTGCCCACCGCCCACCGGGCGGGCACAGCGACCCAATATCTGTTCGTCAACGACCGGCCCATCCAGGACCGCGCTTTGGCGGGCACCATTCGCGCAGCCTACGGCGACCTCCTGCCTAAGGGGCGCTATCCCGCCTTTGCCTTGTTTATCACCGCGCCGCCGGCCATGGTGGACGTGAACGTCCACCCGGCCAAAAGCCAAGTGCGCTTTGCCGATAGCGAGCAGGTGCGCCGGTTTATCTATACCACCGTGCGCGATTTTCTGGCCACCGGCAGCGCCCGCACCTCCAGCCAGCTCGCCCAGACCTTCACCCATCGAATTCGTGCCCTGCGCTTGGAGGGGCAAAAGCCAACCACCCCGCCCTGGCCTGGCTCCCCCGGCTCTTCTACCTCGCCCGCCACGCCTGGCTCATCTGTGTCATCATCCGCCCGCGCCGCGGACCTGCCGCCGACCATTCCCGCATCCACAGCCCAGCGCGCAACACCGCCAGCCTCGTCTGCCACTGCACCCTCGAGCGCGGCATCTGCCGCCGCGCCACTGGTCACACAAGACCACCCGCCGCTCGGCCAAGCCCTGGCCTTGATTGATCGTACCTATATCATCGCGCAAGCCGCCGATGGCCTGGTGCTGGTCGACCAACACGCGGCGCACGAGCGGCTGGTGTACGAACGGCTCAAGGCGAACTACGAGTCTGCGCGCCCGGCACGGCAAGACCTGCTGGTGCCCGCCGTGGTCTCGCTCACGCCGACCCTCACCCAAAGCCTGCTGGCCGGAGAGGCCGAACTCGCCAAAGCCGGTTTTGCCATCGAGGGCTTTGCGGCGGATACGGTGGTGGTGCGCGGCGTGCCTGCGATCTTAGCCCGCGCAGACGTACAGGCCCTAACCCGCGATATGGCCGAGAGCCTGCACGCCACAGGCAAGATAAGCCCTGATGCGGCCTATGCTGTGCTTTCAAAAATTGCCTGTCATCACAGCGTTAGGGCCGGCCGGGCACTGGGGATCAGCGAGATGAATGGGCTCCTACGGGACATGGAGCAAAACGGCCTATCGGGTCAGTGCAATCATGGTCGCCCCACCCATATTAAAATCACCGCGCAGGATTTAGAAAAGCTCTTTGAACGATCCTAGCGCGTTATATATAACTATTTTCTATCTCTCACATTTCAATCTTTCACAAAGGAGCCCGTCCCTATGGCAAAAATCACTGTAAAAAATCCTATCATCGAGCTCGACGGTGATGAAATGACGCGCATCATCTGGCAGATGATTAAAGACAAGTTAATTCTGCCTTACTTAGATATCGATCTGAAATACTATGACTTGGGTATAGAAAAACGCGATGAGACCGACGATCAAATCACCGTCGATGCCGCCCAAGCCATCAAAAAATACGGTGTGGGCATCAAGTGCGCCACCATTACCCCGGACGAAGACCGCCTGCAAGAATTTAACCTTAAGCGCATGTACCGCTCGCCCAATGGGACGATCCGCAACATTATCGGCGGGACGATTTTTCGTGAGCCCATTGTCTGTCGCAACGTGCCCCGCCTGGTGCGTAACTGGCAAACCCCGGTCATTATCGCGCGCCACGCCTTTGGCGACCAGTACCGCGCACAAGACACCAAGATTACCATCCCGGGCACCTTGAAGATGGTCTTCACCCCTGCCGATGGCGCCGAACCGCAAGAATGGACCATCAACGAGTTTACCGGCCCCGGGGTCGCGATGGGCATGTTTAACGAGCAAGACTCGATCATCGGCTTTGCCCGCTCATGCCTGAACTATGGTCTGCAACGCGGGGTAAATGTTTATCTATCGACCAAAAACACGATCCTTAAGGCTTATGATGGTGCGTTTCGCGATATCTTTGCCCAGGTCTTTGCCGAAGAGTTCGCCTCGGAATATAAAGCCTCCGGCCTTACCTATGAGCACCGCTTGATCGATGACATGGTCGCGCTCTCGCTCAAACTCTCAGGCGGGTATCTGTGGGCTTGTAAAAACTATGATGGGGATGTGCAATCGGACTCTCTCGCGCAAGGCTATGGCTCGCTCGGGCTGATGACCTCGGTGTTGATGACCCCGGACGGCAAAACCATCGAGACCGAAGCGGCGCACGGCACGGTGACCCGCCACTACCGCCAGCACCAGCGCGGTGAGGCGACCTCCACCAACCCGATTGCCTCGATCTTTGCCTGGACTCGCGGCTTGCAAGCGCGGGCACGTTTTGATGACACCCCCGAGCTAGAAAAATTTGCCGATACATTAGAAAAGGTGTGCATCGATACCGTGCAAGGCGGCAGGATGACCAAGGACCTGGCGTTGCTGGTCGGCGGCGAGACATCCTGGCAAACCACCGAGCAGTTCTTAGACTCCCTGGATGGTGAACTTAAGACTCGCCTTGCTTAAAAAAATTGATAGAAAACTACTTTCTATCAATCAAGCAACGAGTCGTTGTCGCGGATTATCTTGATTCGCCGTGATGATCGCCCCGCACTGCGCGCCTTGCTCGGTGAGAAGATCCGCTAGCGCTTCAAGCATCCGCTGGCTTGCCTCGCTTTGCTCATGGGTCGTACCTTCACTAAAGATGATCGCGTCAGCCGTGTCTTCTTGCAGGCAAAACCGCTGAGAATCCCGGTGATTGAGCGCCCAGCACACGACCTCATGCCCGAGCGTAAAGCCGAGCAATTGCGCACTCAGGCGATAGGTGTTCTGCCCCAAGGGCATGAAGGTATCCCGCTCCGGATCAAGCCCACGCAGCACGTAGGGCACCCCGATCCCCTTCTCATCACCGTCGCGCACCGGCAACTTCGCTAAGTCCTGTACCCCCGCAGGCACAGTATGCAGCAAACTCAGCGCGTTATAGACATCAACGCCAGCAAGGCCCGTCAGCCAATCTCTCGGGTCTTTGCGGGCCCGCCGCCACAACGCCTCAATCGAACAGCGATACTTAGAGGGCTTGAGCCCCATGGCGCGATAGGCCTCCCGCCAGGCGGCGATCAGCGGTACATCCGCCGCCATCGCCGGCGCATCGGCCATCATTGCCTCGATCTGCGTTAACAGGGGCGCAAGAGAGACCCGCGCGGCAGCATCGGCATAGCCGCGAATAACCACTCCATGCACCTGCAAGGCCGGCAAGACCGCAAACGCGCCCGGATCGATCACGAGCTCGCGCGGCGCAAGAGGGGATAAGGACGTTGTCATGATCGATCCTTCCTTCGATGAACATAATAAAAAAATCAGGGCGCGAAAAATCACGTCGCCCCCTATACCATAAAGGCTCCATCGCCACACACAAGCCTTGCAAGGGCCGTCCGCCGTCCAAGCGACTCACGCGAGTCGTTTTCTGCTGTTTTCTATGGTTTGCGCACGCCCTGATGTATAACAACCCTATGGCAGCACACGATCAGATCACCCGCGGGGTTCTCTCAAGCCTTTTAGAGTCTCTCCTGATGGTGGTGATTTCCATCTTGGTCAAGAATCTCTACAGCGATGACTTCGGCAATGTCTCGGTCATCCTCGTGTTGTTCGCCCGCTATGGGGGCTCGTTGCCCTTGCTCTTGACCTTTGCCTTTGTTCAGCGAGGCCGGCATGCCTTTGCCGTGGTGCAGAAAAAGACTCTTCTCCTGCGCATTGTCGTCGGCTTGATTTCCCTATCTTGTTTTTATGCCGCCATGCAAACCCTGTTGATTAGCAAGGTCACCACATTGTTTTTAATGGCACCGGTGGTGGTGGTGGCGTGTGCGCCGTTGTTTTTGGGCGAGAAGGTGACGCGCCTTCATTGGCTGGCGACGGGCTTTGCCTATCTCGGGGTGTTGATTTTACTCCGTCCCGATACCAGCGGCTGGCTCTCACTCGGGGTCGTGTTTGGCCTGGCATCCCCTCTTTTTGGCGCAGGCATGTTTATCCTGGTGCGCAAGCTGGGTGACCATGACGCCCCGATCACCACCGCCCTGTGGTACAATATGATAGGCGCACTGGTCTTTGCTGGCCTTGTCGTGGTGGGCCTTAGGACCGGGTATGTGCAGTGGCCCGAAAGCCCCCGCGTGATCGCCGCCATGATTATGCTGGGGATGCTGTGCTCTGGTCAACAATTCTTGCTGGCTTTCTCCCACAGCGTGGCGGCGGCCAGCTTTCTTGCCATTTTTCGCTACGTCGGGGTGCCCCTTACGATGCTCGCTGATGTGGTGCTGTTTGGCGCGTCCCTCTCGGGCAGTTTTATCCTGGGGTGCGCCTTGATCGTCATGAGCGCGAGTTTCATCACCCTGACCTCGCGGCAAAAAAAGCACCCGATCGAGAACGAGCGGCCTCTAACCCAAGTCTAAGGACGATGGCTTGTCCCCATCCTTGCGCCCTTTTTTGCGTTCTTTTTTAGAAGCCTCTTCCGGCGGCACCTCTTCCCACTGGGCATCGATAATCAGCGGCGCACCGGGCCGTGGGGCCTGTTGGGGAGCTTGTTGGGAGGACTGCGCGCCTCGTTTTCTAGCCCTGGGATGAAAGCCGCGCGAGGTAAAGGCCTGAGAAAAGGAGCGATAGACCGTGTCAGGCCGCGCATAGCGTTGGGCGTGCCGCAGAAAAAACGGCAAGGAGATAAACCGCCCGATCAACGATAAGATCAACAGCGGGATCGCCAGCACAAGCCCCAGCGCAATCATCGCCGCCGCCGCGAATAAAAACACGAAGATAAAGACGACGCGCCCGATAAGCCCGATCATCGCGCCCCCAGCTTGCCGACAATAAAAGGGAGGCTTTCATCCCAACGAGCACTGCTGCCGCGATGGGTGCCCTCGTATTCCCGATACTCGATCCCCGCAACAGGTAGCGTCTGAACCAACTGGCGCGCGCCGTAAAGCAGGTTGTATTCATCATCCAAACCGCAATCGATATAAAGCCATTGCCCTTTAGCCAGCCGCAAGGCCCCCTTAAGGGCCCCCACCACCGGATCATGGTCCAGCCAGGCCTGCCACCGCTCGGGAATGATTTGGGCCGTATGAGGATCCACGGGCAAGCGAATACCCAAGTACGCCTCGGGGTCCGGGTCATAACTGGCCGCCATGGCCAGCATCAACAACACGTCAATATCCTGCGTGCCGGACTCCAACCACCGCTTGGGCTCACCACCATAAGCGCGCAAGGCGCGCAATAAAGCCGGCATCATCGGCAAATAAAGCTGGGCAAAACCCATATCGCCGCAGTGACAGGCGGCAACCTGCCATACGTCTGGGCGCGCGATCAGGTTCATAAGCGCGCCATAACCGCCGGAAGAGTTACCAAACAAGCCCTGCCCTGCATGGCCGCCGCAGCCATAGGCTTGCTTAAGGACAGGCACGAGGTCATCAGCCAGCAAAGAGGGCCAATCGCCAAAGACCGGGCTTTTGATATATTGATTGCCTCCTAACCGGTTAAAACCATCGGGACACGCCACCACCGTCGGCGGCATTGCGCCCGTTGTTATCAGGCGATCTAGGCGATCTGCGAGAGACTCCTCAAAGCCTTTCCATTGGCACAAAGCCAGGCCCGAACCGCCATAGCCGGCAAGGGCCACCAACAACGGGCAATCCCGCCCGCCCCCTGGCGGCAGGTAGACATCCACCAGCACCGTCTCAGGATCGCCGAGCCCATTGCCCGCCCGAGCAGGGCAAGCGATGCGGTGGCGCAGGACTTGGCTACCGGCCGATCTGTGGGTCTCAAGGGTCATGGTGTTATCATCTCACAGCGCAAGCCACCACAGCAGTACCACGCCGAGAGCCAAACGATAAAGGGCAAAGGGCGCGAAGCCGATCCGCGCAACCCAGACCATAAACACACGGATGGTGATAAGCGCGACGAGAAAGGAAAGCACGGCAGCCACCGCCGCCATCGTAAGATCAACATCACCAGCCTCAAGCACCCGTAGCCCCTCAAGCAGGCCTGCCCCCGCAATGGCGGGCGCCGCCAACAGCATGGCAAAGCGGGCGGCTTGATCGCGCGGCAAGCCTAAAGCGCGCGCCGCCGTCATGACAACGCCGGAGCGACTGGCCCCAGGGACCAATGCACAGACCTGCGCGATACCGACCAAAAGGGCTTGCCCCCAACCAAAGCGTCGGGACGTCCCTTTGGCTGTCTGGGCGGTCAAGGTGCGCCTTTCGCCGCCAAAACGATCCGCCAGCCACAAAGGAAGTGCAAAAATCAGATTGCCCCAGGCAACGATCCACGCGCCATCCCGGGCACTTAAGGTGTGCAAAAAACCCGTGCGATGCAGAACAAATCCCATAAGAATGACCGGCAAGGTGCCGATCACCAGCAGGCCCCAAAGGCGCAGACCCTCGTCCCGATCAGCGCGCTTAAGCAGGGTTAGACGGGCAAAATCACGCCAAAAGTAAAGCATGAGCGCGAACAACGTGCCCACATGCACAGCGATATCCACACTCACGCTAGGGGTAAAATCCTCATGAAAAAAGGCCAACAAGCGCAAATGGCCGCTGGAACTCACCGGCAAAAACTCGGTGAGTCCCTGAATAAAAGCCGTAAAAAAGGTTTGGGATATTACCATGACAGTGTCATAATACGTCGGATTCTGGGATGGTGGCTTCCAAGTTAGCGTTTCGGAAAACAAGAATCTGGGTGGGTCTAATCTGGGTGGGTCTGTTGTGTCCCATCTGTTGTCCCATGCTCACAATGTCTATGGTAGCAATGCCATGGGGCCATATCATAGTGGGACTTAGTCATAGTGGGACTTAATCATGGTGGGACTTATGGTGAGCCACACCATGACGGGCAACGGGCCGAGATTTTACCCCGGATTCTTATGGGTCTTAAGGCCATGCGCGTTATGACCTTATGGACCATTGTTTTATGAAAGGTGATTGACCATGGAATTCTTAACGAACTTTATCAGTGGGGTAAACAGCTTTGTCTGGGGACCTCCGATGCTGACCTTGATCCTGTTTACGGGTCTTGTGCTTTCGTTTGGCTTGGCATGGATGCCGATCCGGCGAGTCGGCTACGGCTTCCGTCTTATGCTGACAAAGCCCGAGACCTCCCACCCAGGGGAAATTGCTCCCTTTAAGGCGCTGATGACCTCACTCTCCGCCACTGTCGGGGTCGGGAACATTGCTGGGGTTGCCACCGCCATCTCTCTTGGCGGGCCCGGGGCTCTGTTTTGGATGTGGATGACCGCCCTTGTCGGGATGGCCACCAAGTACGCCGAAGCCGTGTGTGCTGTGCGCTACCGGGAACAAGACGAAGAGGGCCGCTTTGTTGGCGGACCTATGTACTATATCCGCAAAGGGCTGGGCGACAATTGGGCATGGCTTGCGTTTGCCTTTGCGCTGTTTGGCACCATTGCTGGCTTTGGTATCGGCAACGCCGTGCAAGCCAACTCAGTGGCCGTGTCGCTTGAAACCTGGGGCATTAATGCCTATGTGACGGGCGCGGTGTTGGTCGTGATCGTCGGTGCCGTTCTCTTCTTCGGCCTGAAGGGCATTGCCACCGTGGCCTCGGCTGTTGTGCCGTTCATGGGCATCTTGTATGTGGTGGTTGGTCTGATCGTTCTTTTGCTGAACATCACCGCCATTCCCGCCGCAGTCGGCCTGATTATCCAGCAAGCCTTCTCCGGCGATGCCGTCATGGGCGGCGGGGTTGGCACCGCGATCGCCATGGGGATCCGCTTCGGGGTCGCTCGAGGTGTGTTCTCTAACGAAGCCGGTCTAGGGAGCGCCGCCATCGCTCACGCCGCCGCTTCGACCGACAACCCGGTTCGCCAAGGCACCGTGGCCATGCTCGGCACCTTCATCGACACCCTGGTGGTGTGCACGATCACCGGTCTGGTCATTGTGACTGCAGGCCTGTGGCAAGTCCAAGATGCGGCAGGTAATCTCATGTATCAGTCGACGGTCTTGACGTCGACCTCCTTTGGCAAGTCGTTAGCCTTTGGCGATGAGTTCGTTACCCTGATCGTGCCCCTGTTTGCCTTCACCACCATTCTGGGGTGGAGTTACTACAGCGAGCGGTGTTTGCAATACATTGCCGGGGCATGGGCCATCATGCCGTTCCGGGTTGCCTGGGTCATCGTGGTCTTTATCGGTGCCGTGGCGGCCGATCAACTGACCGTTGTTTGGCTGATTGCCGATACGCTCAATGCCATGATGGCTGTTCCGAACTTGGTTGGTCTGTTGCTCTTAAGTCCTGTGGTCTTCTCCTTGACCCAGGAGCACTTCAAAAGCAAAGACGGCGCGACCTGACCGCCTGTTATAACCGAAAATCGCGACCCGCGCCCTTGGGCATGGGTCGCCTTTTTCTTCAAAAGACCGGCTTTGCAGCCGGTCTTTTTTTATGGAATATTGCGTCTCGCCTGGCCTGCGCCCGCATCGCCTGATCCGGGATGGTTTGGCGATGTGCGGGATTGGCGCCAGGTTACTGGAAGGGGCGGACACATGATGACCGGATTATATGACCATCAACCAAGGTCATCGTTCCCATATTGCTTCCATGAGGGTGTGACATGGTTAGAAAAGGGTTGCAAAATACGCTTATGCGGCGGTCATATTTTTGCTCTCAAGCCTTGATTTTTAGGGAATTATTGCTCTTGAGAAAAATGGTGAGCCCGACAGGGTTCGAACCTGTGACCTACTGATTAAAAGTCAGTTGCTCTACCAGCTGAGCTACGGGCCCTCTTGCTGAGATGCTTGTGTAGCACCGAACCTGGGGAAACTCAATCACTTTCCTGGTTCTTGCGTCATTCCCGCGCAGGCGAGAATCCATCTCACGCGCATTACACCCCCTTGCGGGTTGCGCCCCTTCCATGGTGAGATGCAGCAACCGCCTCACGACGCAAAACTGGGGACATTTGATGAGCGAAGTTCATCATCCCGTGGGGTTATCACAATCGCAGATGATGGCGGAATCAAACCCCCGCGGGGTACTTTTTAGCAGCTGGCACGGCGCTTACTCGGGACAACACCCCACGGGCCACAATCACAGATGATGGCGGAATCAAACCCCCGCGGGGTGGATTTCTGACCCTCCGGCTAGGAGCAGGAATGACGAAAGGGAAGTAAAAACACAATTTTTTAGTGTATTAAGGAAAAAAAATACTATTTAGAGCCCCTTGCATATCAAGTAAACAATCGTCATACAAGTAATACCCCGTTGCCTTACGTCCTATGAATTGTAGAGTAAGATGTAAAGCGATAGGGCGTCACCCAGAATCAAACAACAGAGTTTTCCCATGACTCTGCCGTGTTTCTGGTCATTTCCCCAAGGACCACGAGGCTCTCCACGAGGCTCTCCACGCGGTTTTCCACGTGGCTTTCTTGGATCAACAGTTGAAAAAGACCATGCTACAGACAACCACCCCGCCAAAGGGCACACCTCATCCCGCTGATGTCTATGTTGGGGCGCGCTTGCGCCTTGGCCGGACACTGCTAGGCATGAGCCAGGAAGCCCTGGCACAAGCCATCGGCGTCACCTTCCAGCAAGTCCAAAAGTACGAACGAGGTACCAACCGGATCAGTGCCGGGCGTCTTTATCGCCTGAGCAAAATCCTGAGCACCGACGTGGAATACTTCTTTGATGGCCTGGACAGCAACGCGATCAACACGCAGGGCAAAACGGCCTATATGCGGCGCGAAACCCTAGAACTCGTGCGGGCGTACTGTATGATTAAAGAGCCGGCCATGCGCCGTCAGATCTTCGATCTCACCCGCGAGCTCTCGAAAAGCAACCCGCACAAAAAGAAAAGCTGAGGCTCTCAAGCCTCGCGCGCTGGTCTAAGACGCCGCCACCGCGAAGGTCGCGGCAACCTCCACGCTGGCCCCCAGGGGCAAACTCGCTACCCCATAAGCCGCGCGGGCGTGTTGCCCTGTTTCGCCAAACACCTGGACCATAAGATCGGAAAAGCCGTTGATGATCTGGGGATGCTCGGTAAAGTCCGGGCTTGCGGCCACCATCCCGCCTACAAACACCACCGCGCGCACCCGATTGAGGCTCGCCAGATGATTGCGCAGGTGCGCGAGCGCACTAAGCCCGCATAGCCGCGCGCCTTCTTTGGCCTGCTCGGTCGTGATGACACCCGTACCAAGCACCCCGGTCAAAAGGGCCCCGTCCTTGATCGGGAGCTGCCCCGAGACAAAGACCAAATCGCCAACCTGACGACAGGGCACATAAGAGGCAACCGGCGCGGCCGGGCTAAGATCACCGGCAAGAGCCATAAAAGTCTTGTCAAAATCCATCGTATGTTCCTCGTGAGTGTTGTCAGGTGAATGTCGTCAGGTGAATGTTATCGGGCAAAGGTCTCAGACCGCCCGCCAACCGATGAGCGAGAGCATCCGCCCGGTGGGGCTGCCGCCCGCCCGGCGATGGCTAAAGCAGCGCAGGTCTGCGTGGGTATCTACCGCGAGATCATCGATCACCGTTGCCCCCAGCTGGGCTAAGCGTGCCCGCACATAGCCCGGCAAATCAAAATAAAACCGCCCCGTTTGGGCGTTGTTTGGACCCTTGGGTTGATGAAAAAAGCAGGCTGCTGGTTTGTCCATTGCGGGGCTTTCTTGGATCACCGCCGTGTGCAGATCATCACCAACCTCATAAGAGGCGGCGGC
This sequence comes from Pseudomonadota bacterium, assembly GCA_039028835.1. Taxonomy (GTDB): domain Bacteria; phylum Pseudomonadota; class Alphaproteobacteria; order JBCCHK01; family JBCCHK01; genus JBCCHK01. The sequence goes on along the minus strand of JBCCHK010000004.1, from coordinate 79,172 downwards.
AATGGTGGGGCCGATCGCCGCAATGGTCTGATCGCGCGCGGCACCCAGATCGATCATCGCCTGCCAGGCGGCCTCGATCACTCCCCGTGCCGCACCACGCCACCCTGCATGGACCGCCGCTACCAGCCAGCCCGCGGTCCTGTGGGGCGCGGCAAGCAAGACCGGCGCACAGTCCGCTGTGAGAACTCCAATCGCCACACCGGGCTGGGTGGTGACCACCGCATCGCAGCCGATCGCGTCCTGAGTGTTCTCGGCCGTCGCGATCATCACGTTGCCGCCGTGCACCTGGCGGGGTAAGATCAAGGACACGGACTCGCCGAACAAGGCGCACACACAAGCGGCGCGATTGGCCGCCACGTGCGCCGGGTCATCGCCCACGGCCAGGCTGCCGTTCAAGCTCTGGTAGGGGCTGACTGAACATCCGCCTTCGCTGGTAAAAAAGCCATGCAGGAGCTCTGATCCGCCGCTGGCTTGCGCCAAGAACGGACTCATGAACCGAGGCGGGTTAGCCACCAGCCGACTCGACCAAGCTGATTAAGTCCAGCGCGTTCAGGTGGGCGATGGTGCCAGGCTTTAACTGGGCTTCGGCTTGGTTAGCGAGGTTGCCCGCCCGTTCATAGGCGCCAAGAAAATAGGCCTCAAAACCCAAGTGCACCATCGCCTGCGCATCGCGCCCGGTTTGCCCATAGGCGCGCGCCAGCAAGCGATGGGCCAGCAGGTTTTCCCGTTCACGTAGGGCAAGGTTGAGATAGCGGATTGCCGGCTCCAGAGCCTCAGGCGTAAACCCCTCATCGCTGACCTGGTTTTCGGCAAGAATGATCTGGGCGAGCGGGATTAAAAACGCTGGCGCCGTACGATGCTGTGTGAGGGCCTTCTCGTAAGCCGTGCGCGCTTGGGCAAAATCACTGAGCTCGAAATAAATCTGACCGATCAACTCGGCAAAATAGGGATTGTCCGGCTCCTCGGCGGCCAAACCTTGGAGCAAATCCAAGGCCTCGTGGTTTTGATCCTTGCGCCACAAGGCCACCGCACGGCCATAGCGATAGGTTTGCTCGTGCGCTTGGGCAGGCGGAGCATCTTGTAAGAAACGCGCGGGGGTTGCAAAGCCGGTGATCTTGGCCTGGACCATCGCAAACCGATGCTTAAGCTCCGGCGAGAAATCTTCCGGGGGCGGGGCATTATCGATGTGTTCGTTAATCACCTGGAGCCGTCTTTCCGAAGGCGGGTGGGTACGCCAGTAGGGCTCGGGAATGCCCCGCCGCTCACGCACCGCGCGGACGAAAAAATCGCGGATCCCCTTGGCGGAATACCCAGCCGACTGCATAAAGCGCAAGCCCGCATGGTCGGCGGCCAATTCGGCAGCTTGGCTGGCTTGAGACATCCGATCCATCACGGTGGTTTGAATCGACGCAAAAGAACCCGCAAGGACCTCAGGGTCGGCCCCGGCCACAGCAGCAGCAACGCCCGCGCCGGCCTGAAGCAGGACCTGCCGCTTGATATCCGCAAGCTCTTCCTCGCGGCGAATATAGTGCCCGGCGGCGATATGGCCCATTTCATGGGCAAGTACACCCGCAAGCTCCGCGAGAGATTCGATGGTAACGAACAAGCCTGTGTGGATATAGACCGTCTGGCCACCGACAACAAAGGCATTGGCACTTGGATCGTTAACCAGGACGAACTCAAAAGACTCGACATCGAGTCCTGCCGCCGTGATGAGCGGCGCGGCAACCTCGTGCAACAGCAAGTCCGTTTCGATATCAGAAATAAACTGCTGGGCAGCAGCAGGAGGCGGAGCGCAGAAAAACCACCCTGCAAACAACAGAATAAACAGCCCGGCAGAGGATCGGCTTTGGTGGTTGCTTTGTGTGGCCATTGGTCTATAATTTGGCGCTTATCCCCGCCGCGTTAGCGGCCTATTGTCGGTTAGCTGTGCTGATCGCGGGCATCCACCCGAACCTAAACAAACCTATACCAAGGGGAACAAGACCTTGCGTTACTATGAGTGCGTTTACATTGCGCGTCAAGATTTGAGCATCAGTCAGGTTGAGGAACTCACCCACAAGCTCGAAACCATCATCAAAGACAACGGCGGCAGCTGTATCCACAAAGAGTTTTGGGGCCTACGGCGATTCGCCTATCGGCTGAACAAGCACAAAAAAGGCTACTACACGTTGCTTCACCTGTTCGCCGAGCCTCTGGCCATTCATGGGATGGAACGGGAGCTCAAGTTTAACGACCGGGTGCTGCGCCATTTGTGCCTGCGCTTGGATGAAAAACCCGACGCGCCGACCATCTTTATGGAGCAAAACGCCGAAGAAGAACGCAGCCCCGCAGGCCGCCCGTCACGCAGCGGTAGCCCCGATCATAAAGGTGCAAGCAGACGTGACGACGACGATGTCGACGATGCCGATGGTGCCAATGATGCGGCAGATCAAGGCGGTGTGGATGACCAGACGAGTACGCCCGCCCAATCGCCAACGCCTGAGACCGCCGAGACGCCCGCACCAGCCCCTCAAGATGAGGGTAAGAATGCAAAGCCTAGCACCGCAGGTGAGACGACCAGTACCGCCGATAACGCAGACACCGCTGATAATGCCGATGATACGAAGGAGCCTGCCTGATGAGCGCCTATCACAAGAGCCAATTTCGCCGCGCCCGCACCTGCCCGCTTTCCGGTAAGGACGCCCCCGTGGTGGACTATAAAAACATTAAACTTTTGTCTCGTTTTCTATCCGAAACCGGCAAGATTCTCCCCAGCCGGATCACAACGGTCAGCGCAAAAAAACAACGGGCCCTTGCCACAGCGGTGAAACGGGCGCGCTTCCTTGCCCTTCTTCCCTTTGTGGTTCGCTAATTATTTTCTATTTTTTTCCGGTGATCTCATGGATATTCTTCTTCTAGAGCGCATTAACAAACTCGGCCAGATTGGTGATGTCGTTAAGGTTAAGCCGGGGTTTGCCCGCAACTACCTGATTCCCCAGGGCAAAGCTCTGCGGGCAACGCCGGAGAATCGGGCGATCTTCGATCAAAAGCGCGCCCAGATCGAAGCTGATAATATAGAAAAACGAAACGAAGCCACTGCTGTCGCCGAAAAGATGGGCGAGTTGGTTGTGATTCTGGAGCGACGTGCCGGTGAAACGGGCCAGCTCTATGGCTCTGTTAATGCCATCGATATCGCCTCTGGCATTACCGAACAAGGCTTTACCGTGGATCGCAAACAGGTTCATTTGCACCAACCGATCAAGGCCTTGGGTATTTTTAAGATCGACGTGCTCTTACACGCCGAGGTGACCCACAAGGTGGCGATCAATGTCGCCCGCTCGGTCGATGAGGCAAAAAAACAATGGGAAGACCATCTCGCGCCGCCCCCGTCTAGCCGAACCGATCAAGGCGAGAAAAAAACCCGCAAGGACAACACCACAAGTGACACCGCAAGTGACATCGCGGGTGATGCATTAGGGGACACATCAGAAAAGACTGATGAAAAGGCTGATGAAAAGGCCGCAAGCGATATCCCTAAGAAAAAAGACTCTAAAAACAAAAAGGCAGAAAATAGGACCTCAAACGCCGATGCTGCCACCCCAGCGCAAAGCACGAGCGCGGATGGGTCTGCGACGAGAGACGGCGAGCCCGCTTAGCGCGCTTTCACGCAGGGCGTTGCCGCCAGATCTTCGGGCGTCGATGCCTGGTCTGGATCGCGAGCCTGAATAGAAAGCGCGTGGACCGATAATCCGGCAAGGGCCTGATACACCAGGCGATGACGCTGAACCCGGGTTTTGCCCACAAAGGCCGCCGTGGTAATGATAATCCGAAAATGACTGGCGTCACTGGATCCTTGGTGGAGGTGCGAGTCGTTATGCACCGTCAAAGCCATCGGCATCAAAGCCGCACTGAGGCGTGCGCGGATCTCGTCCTCCATCGCAGAGGTTATGGGGCTGTCATCGGGCATCTTAGAGGGACTCTCTCATGGCTTGTCCTAGGGCTGTTTGTAGTCTGCTCGCGGCCATTGCGCAAGAAAAATCGTGCGAAAACGCCTTGAAGTATCCTCGATAAAAAATGTTTTACCCCATCGCGCAAGCCCGTATACTATCCCCCGTGCCCAAGTGGCGGAATTGGTAGACGCGCAGGCTTCAGGTGCCTGTGGCCGCAAGGTCGTGGAAGTTCGAGTCTTCTCTTGGGCACCATTGAGGAGACTTTATTCCCCGCCCCCTTTAGATAATGAAGATAATGAATCCATGTATTGCCGCTTTTTATGGATGCGAGGTGGCGGGATGCGGTCCTACAAACACCCTATAAGGAGCTCTCATGGGACAACTGATCGATGGCCAATGGGTTGTTGGCAGCATCGTCCGTAGCGATAAAAAAGGCAACTTTGATCGTCCGCCGAGCGTTTTCTCTGACGTGATTGCTGCCGATCACCCGCGCTATCAGCCTGCAAGTGGCCGTTATCATCTGTATGTCAGTTATGCCTGTCCGTGGGCGACTCGCGCGCTGATTATGCGTGAGCTTATGAACCTCGCGCCGCACCTGCCGGTTCATGTGGTGCATCCCGACATACTGGAGAAGGGCTGGAGTTTTGATACCGGATTTACCGGCGCAACCGGCGATGGGCTTTACGGGCTTTCTTATCTTTACGAGCTTTACCAAAAGGCGCAATCCGATGTGACCAGCCGGGTGACAGTGCCCGTGCTGTGGGACAGCCAGACCCAGACAATCGTGAACAACGAATCCCAGCAGATCATCAGAATCCTTAACACCGCCTTTGCGGATATGACGGGTGTACGCACCGATTACTATCCCGCCGCCCATAGAAAAGCGATCGATGACTGGAACGCGCAGATTTACCCATGTGTCAATAACGGCGTGTATCGTTGCGGTTTTGCCAAGACCCAAGAGGCTTATGAAGCGGCGGCGGCAGATTTATTTGCGTGCTTGGATAAGCTGGACGATCATTGTGCTCGGCATGACTATCTGGTGGCCGATCAGCTGACCGAGGCGGATATTCGCTTGATCGTGACTTTGTTGCGGTTTGATCTTGTCTATTATGTGCATTTTAAGACGAACCTGCGCAAAATCTCAGAGTATCCGCATCTGTTTCGTTACGTGAAGGCTCTATACGAGATTAAGGCGATTAGAAATAGTCATAACTTTGCGCACATCAAGCGTCATTACTACTACTCGCACGAGCATTTGAACCCCTATCGGATCGTACCGGTTGGCCCCGCATCGTTTTTATAGATTTTTTTTCACGCACACAGCGTACCCTTGGCAACACTCACAGTGCTTACTCGGGACAACACCCAACGGGTCACAATCACAGATGACGGCGGAATCAAGCCCCCGTAGGGGGCGAGAGATAACGCGCAATGATCCGTTTTTCCCCCACATCATCGAAGTACACCAACACCACATCATCCTCGCAGTGACCGACCGTACCCTCGCCAAACTTTCTATGCGCGACCCGCTGACCTGGCTGAAACGCAGGCGGCGTAGGCAACACGGCCACCGTATCGCCCTGATATCTGTGTGATTGACCCTCCATACGCACATGCTCAGCCGGCAACTCTCCTAAAAACCGCGAGGCAATCGCGTTATGCCACCGGCCTTGAAACAACCGCCGCATCACGCAGGTAATCACAATCCCGCGCCGCGCGCGGGTCAACCCTACGTACGCCAGCCGCCGCTCTTCTTCTAGGCCGCGTCCGCCCTGCTCATCCAATGCACGCTGGTGGGGAAAGATGCCATCCTCCCAGCCGGGCAAAAACACATGCTCGAACTCCAAACCCTTAGACGTATGCAAGGTCATAAGCGAGACCGCATCTTGATGACTGCCCGCGGAGGCCTCCAGCACCAAACTCACATGCTCTAAAAAACTTTCCAAAGACGGAAACTCTGAAGTCGCGTTCACCAATTCTTTCAGATTTTCTAACCGCCCTGGCGCATCGGGCGACTTGTCCGCTCGCAGCATATCCACATAACCGCTTTCCTCAAGCACCCGTTCGATCAAGCGCGGATGCTCGGTATCCGAAAGACTCGTCCGCCACAGCGTCACGAGTTCCAAAAACTTAACCAAAGGCGCGCGCACCCGGCCGGTTAATTCATCCGACTGGATGGCTTTTTCTGCTCCCTCGAGCAAGCTACCGCCCTCCGCAAATCTATATAAGCTCTGTAATGCCTTATCTCCTAAACCGCGGCGCGGGCGATTGATGATCCGTTCAAAAGCGAGGTTATCGCGCGGCTGGACGATGATACGAAGATAAGCAAGGGCGTCGCGAATTTCTGCCCGCTCATAAAAGCGCGGCCCGCCAAACACCCGATAGGCAATGGCAAGATACGATAACCGCTCTTCAAAGGCGCGCATCTGCGCCCCCGTACGCAAAAGGATCGCCACATCATTGAGCGGTTGGCCGTCGCGCATGTGGTCTTCGATCATGCCGCAGACGGTCTGCGCCTCCTCATCGCCGTCGGCCAGCTCGATAATGCGTACAGGCTCACCCATCTCCCCTTCGGTATAGAGTTGCTTGCCCAGCCGTTCGCGATTATGTGCAATCAGCCCGCTGGCCACCGCTAGAATATGGCCCGTCGAGCGATAATTGCGTTGCAAGCGAACAATTTTGGCGCCGGGAAAATCTTCCTCAAAACGCAGGATGTTGCTGATCTGCGCGCCGCGCCAGCCATAGATCGACTGGTCCTCATCGCCAACACAGCACAGATTGCGGTGCCCTTGCGCCAGCGCGCGTAACCATAGGTACTGGGCGACATTGGTGTCTTGATATTCGTCCACCAGCAGATAGCGAAACCGCTTTTGATAGGTTGTGAGAATGGGGTGGCTTTGATCCTCCCCTGGCCAAGCAAACAAACTCAAATTATGCAAAAGCAAGTCACCAAAATCGCAGGCATCTAAATTACGCAGACGTTCTTGGTAGAGCGCGTACACGTCCTGGATGAGATCTTGGGGGATCAGACGCCGACCTGAAGAAAACCCACCACCCTCCAGCCCGTCATCTTGGGCGTTTTTCTTCACGGCGGCAGGCGTTAGGCCCCGGTCTTTCCAGCGGTTGATGATCTGCGCCAGAGTCTTGGGCGTGAGGTTACGCGGATCGATCTTCAGGGCCTCCATGACCTGCTTTATCAAGCGTAGCTGGTCAGCGGCATCTAGGATGGTAAAGCGCGAGGTGAGGCCTACCACCTCAGCATGACGACGTAAAATTCGCGCCGCCAGCGCATGAAAAGTTCCCAACCACCACCCTTCCACTGGCGTACCGACCAGGCCAGCGGCCCGCGCGCGCATCTCATGGGCGGCCTTGTTGGTAAAAGTCACCGCCAGGATTTCCCCCGGGCGCGCCAGACCTGAGGAATAGATATACGCCAACCGCGCCGTGAGGGTACGAGTCTTGCCCGTGCCCGCACCTGCAAGCACCAGCACCGGGCCACAGGTCAGCTCGACCGCCTCGCGCTGGGCGTCATTCAGGCCAGCAAAAAGATCGCGCGGCGCACTGGGGGGCGGCGGTGAAGGTGTCGGCGAGGGGGGCGGCGCGGGCCGCATCGTGTTGGTGTCCATGTCATCTCTTCGGCTAGAAGACTATCATCGGCGCGGCCTCGTCCCTTGTAAACCGCCTATCCCCATAGTCTCCTCTCGCCTTGAGTCTATGGTGAGGGCCCTGGTGCGCTCCACTTGGAATCACCCGCCACCAAACACCCTGCTTACGAGTCTGAGAGGAAATCAAGACATCGAAAAAATCCGAAAAAATATAAAAAAACCCCAGAAAATCACTATGAAAAGAGATTTCGGAAAAGAGGTTTCGCAAAAATGGTATACCATAATGCCAAATCGTGCTAAGGTGCACGCCAGGTCAAAACCAGCACCGAATGACCCGCATGTGACTATATGAGGAGGTTTCCATGAAAAATCTGAAAACGCTGCTAACACTTACCGTTGTAGCAAGCACTGCCCTGCTTGCCGGGCACGGCCTTAGCCAAGACGACTATCCCAATAAAACCATCGAGGTCGTCACCCACGCCGGTGCCGGCGGGGGCACAGACGTAACCTCGCGCATGATGATGCTCCGCGCTCGGCGTGAACTCGGCCAGGATATGGTCGTCGTTAATAAACGGGGCGGTGGCGGCGCGGTTGCCATGGATTATTATCTGGAATTGCCTGCCGATGGCTATTCTATCTTGACCTTTACGATTGGCCACGCCGCTGAGCTCGCCAAGGGCAAGACCGATATGACGCTGGATGATATTCGCCCGATCGCTCGCGGTACAGATGATCCGCAGATTCTAATGGCCCGTTGCGGGGTTTATGACAGCGCCCAGGCCTTCGTCGATGCGCAAAAAAGCGCACCCTTGACCTATGGCACGACCCATCTGGGTAACATCGATGATGTTTCAGCCTTCATGTTTACCCTCAAAGGTGATCTTGCGACGCCGAAAATCGTGCCCTTTGATGGCGGCGGCGAGCTCGCCACCCAACTGGTTGCGGGCGCGGTGGATGTCGCCGTGCTCAACCTGGCGGAGGCCGCCTCGCAGATCGACGCCGGTGAGATTTGCCCGATTGTGGTGCTCGCTGACGAGCGCATGGCCGCCCTCGCGGACGTGTCGACCGCCAAGGAATTGGGCATCCCGGTCAGCTTTTCCACCGTCCGCGGCTTTGTCGTCCATAAAGACACGCCCGATGCGGTGGTCACCAAAATTGAAGAATCGCTTCTCAAGGCCATGAATCACGGCGTCTATCAGGGCTTTTTAGAGTCCGTTGGCTTGGATTCAACCTCTGTTGCGGGCTCTGCAGTGTGGGGCGACCAACTCTCCGTCATGGTCACAGACATGCAAGCGGCCCTTAAAGAGCTCGGCTTTATCGACGGTTAACCACCGCGCAACAGCGCACACTGGCGCGCATTGATATGCCGACTTTTACCAGACCAGGGGGACGACGATCGCGCCCGCGATGGGTTCCCCTGGTCATTTTGGCTCTCGCTGCCGGGGCGTTCTATCTGACCACGACCTTTGACGAGGTGCCCGCGATTCTCAAACGCGGGATGCAACCGGCGGATTTTCCCCAGCTGATGATCGGCTTGATCGCCGGGCTTGCTTTGTGGTTACTGTGGCGCGAGCGATCGGGCGAGCCGCCAGCCGTGCCGCGCATTGTTTCTATCACCATGGCGATGTTGATCATCTTCCCGTTTCTTGCCCTGGTTGATTTGTTCGGCGGGCTCGCAATTTTCAGTGTCGCGCTATCTTTTCTATGGGGAGAGCGACGACCGTTGGCCCTGGCGACCGTGGCCCTCCTTGTGCCTTTGATGGTCTTTTTTCTATTCGATATCGTGTTTGAGATTCGTTTCCCGCGCGGCATCCTCACAAACCTTTGGTATGATTAGATGGATGCACTGCTTTCTGGGTTGGGGGCCCTTGCGGATCTGCACCTGCTTGCGCTGATTCTCGCGGCAACCTTCGGCGGCGTTCTGGTGGGCGCGCTCCCTGGGCTTAACGCCACCACTGGGGCGGCGCTCTTGCTGCCCTTTACCATCACGATGGAGCCCATACCTGCCATTGCGGTGCTCATTACGATTTATTGCGCCGCGACATTTGCCGGCGCCATTACCGCGATCTTGATTAACACCCCGGGCACGTCGGCCTCGGCCACCACCTGCCTTGATGGCTATCCTTTAGCGCAGCGCGGTGAGGCGGGTCGTGCGCTGGGGATTGCCACGGTGTCCTCCACCATCGGCGGGGTTATCAGCGTGATCTGCCTGATGGCCGCCGCGCCTTTGTTGGCGCGCGCCGCCTATAACTTTACCCCTCCAGAATACTTTGCCCTGACCGTGTTTGGTCTTTCTATGCTCGCCACCATCGGCGAAGGCTCAGCGGTTAAAAACCTCCTGGCGGGCGCGGTTGGCGTGTTGCTGGCCACGGTCGGGATTGATCTTTTGACCACCGTCGAGCGATTTACCTTCGGTTTTAATGAACTCAGCGAAGGGATTGGCTTTGTGCCGGTCATGATCGGTCTGTTTGGTATTGCCGAGTTGATTGCCCAAGCCGGCAACCTCACGCAAAAGTATCAGCGCATCAAGATGAAGGCTCTCAGATTGCCCAGCTTGGCCGATTATAGAAAAATCTGGCGAACGATTTTACAATCCTCAGGGATCGGCACCTTTATCGGTATTTTGCCCGCCGAAGGGGCCACCGTGGCCTCGATGATCGGCTATAACGAGGCGCGTCGCTGGTCTAAAACGCCTGAGGAATTCGGTAAGGGCGCGATTGAAGGCATTGCAGGCTCTGAAGCCGCCAACAACTCAGCCACCGGCGGCGCGATGGTGCCGACCTTGGCCTTAGGGATTCCCGGCAGTCCCACCGCGGCGGTGATTCTTGCCGGGCTCATGGTGCATGGTATTCGTCCCGGCCCCACCATGTTTACCGAACAAGCGACCTTCGCCTTTGCCATTTTTTGGGCCATGCTGTTGGTGAACGTTCTTTTTTTCTTCATTGGTCTTTTTGGCGCCAAAGTTTTTGCCCGGGTCACGCTGGTGCCGATGACCATCCTCTGGCCGACCGTCTTTACCTTTTCTATCGTCGGCGCCTATGCGCTGGATCAGTCGATGATCGATGTGTGGATTGCCCTTGTGGCGGGCCTGGTTGGCTATATCATGCGCCGACATGGCTACTCGGTGGTGCCACTTGCGATTGGCCTTATTCTCGGCGGCATCTTAGAACAACGCTTGGGGCAAAGCCTGGTCATCTTAGATGGCCAGTGGTGGCGCATGCTGGCCTCGCCGCTGTGTTTATTGTTTTTTACGCTCACCGCCTTGGCCCTCTTCGGCAAACCCCTTTGGCGCAGGGTGGGCGACAATCCCGAGCATAGGAGACCATCGTGACCATTAAATCCGTTCGAGCCCGCGTTTGGCATTGGCAAGGACCGACCCTACCGCCGCAAACAAACTTCCTTACAAACGCGGGTGATATGTTGGGCCCGATCCAGGATCCGATGACTTGCTTTGACTGTCATCAATCGCTGATCTGCGAGGTTATCACGCGCGATGACATCAAAGGGTTCGGTCTTTGCTTGCGTGATAAACACCTCGAGCATTTCGATATTCAGGAGTAGATGATGACGACCTATCACGGGGTATGGCCCGTCGCCCCCACGCCTTTTCATCCCGATGGCACCATCGATACCGATGGTATGAAACGGGTGCTGGATTGTATGATCGATCAAGGGGTAGCGGGCATCTGTATCCTGGCTAATTTTTCCGAACAGTTCTTACTCTGTGATGAAGAACGCGATCATCTTACCCGCCTGTCGATCACCCATATAGAAAAACGAGTCCCCGTGATCGTCACGATCAGCCATTTTGCTACTGATATCGTCTGTGCGCGGGCGCGCCAGGCCCATGAGCTCGGCGCGGACATGGTCATGATGATGCCGCCTTATCACGGCAGTTTGCTCAAAGCCACCGCCGCCCAAACCTATGAACAGCTGGCCCGGGTGGGCGAGGTTGGCATCCCGATCATGATTCAAGACGCCCCCCTATCGGGGGTCGATTTACCGGCGGACGTGTTGGCGCGCTTTGCCCAAGACATAGAAATGGTGAAACTTTTTAAGATCGAGTGCGCCCAGGCGGCAACGAAGATCCGTGTCCTTGTGGACCTGGCCGGCAAGGCATTGGATGCCGTCTTCGATGGTGAGGAAGCCATTACCTTGCTGGCCGACCTGCACGCCGGCGCGGTTGGCTCCATGACCTCGGCGATGATTCCCGATCAAATCGCGCCGATCATAGCAAGCTTTGCGGGTGGCGATACAAACCAGGCGGCGGCGGGGTATGCCCGGGTATTGCCTGCGATCAATTTTGAAAACCGCCAGTGCGGCTTTCGCGCCAGCAAAGTCGCCATGTGTGAGGGCGGCGTCATTGCCTCGGACTTTTGCCGCCACCCGATCACGCCGCTTCATCCGCAAACCCGGCAAGGCCTTTTAGAACTGCTTGCGCCGCTCGATCCAGTCGTCTTACGGTGGGGCCGATAGTGGAGATCATTCATGGAAAAAAAAGCTGACCTGTTTAATCTCAAGCCTGACGATCTGTCTTGGGACCTGCCGCGTCCGACCCTTGCAGCAGTGGCTGCAGATAAACTGCGCGAGTTTATCTTGCTCGAAAAGATACCGCCCGGTGCTTTTATTTCCGAGCGGGATACCGCCGCGGCCCTGGGCATCAGCCGCACCCCCTTGCGCAGTGCCTTGGTCATTCTAGAGCAGGAGGGATTGGTCGACTACACCCCCACCCGTCGCCCGAAGGTCGCAGACCCCTCGATCAAGGAGCTCGCACAAAACCTTCTCGTCATGGGCGCGCTGGAGGCGTTGGCAGGTGAGCTTGCCTGCCGCCACGCCCGCAAGGAGGATATCGCGCGTGTCGCCCAACTCCACGAAAAAATCAACCAACGGGGTCGTAACGATGATCCGTTGGCCTTTTTTCGCGCCGATATGCGAATGCATGAAACCATCGTGAACGCCAGCGGCAACATCCCTTTAGCCGAGACCCACCGACAATACAACGCACGTCTTTGGCGGGCACGGTTTATTTCCTCGCGCCGCAACGCCGGTCGGCAACAAACCTGCGATGAACATGCGGCCATCGTGAAGGCCTTGAGCGCCCGCGACCCCCGCGCCACCGCGGCGGCCTTGCGCACCCATCTGGCGTCGGCCATCCACAACATCAAGGCCGCCCTTCAAGAGAGACAGGAGACCCCTAATCCATGACGGTAAAGACGACGCCCAAAATTGGTATTATTCCCGGCGACCCCAGCGGCATCGGCCCTGAACTGGTTGCCAAACTGCTGGCGGCCCCCGACGTGAGGGCGCGGGCTGATATTTTGTTGATTGGCGATCGCCACGTCTTTGAGCTTGGTCAACAGCAAACCGGCAAGCCCTTTGTCATGCAGGAGGTCTCGCGTGATGAGGACACCCCACCGTCGGTCTTTGCCCCCGATGACGGTTTTGCCCTGCACGCCCTTCACACCATCCAGCCAAGCGAGGTCAGCATCGCCACCCATAGCAAAGCCTCGGGGCAATCTACCTTGCGCTGTCTTGACCGCGCATTGGACTTGATAAAGAACAAAGCGATCGATGCTCTGGTCTTCGCGCCGTTGAACAAGACCTCGATGCACCTGGCGGGCATTGGTCATGCTGATGAGCTCCATTACATGGCAGAAAAACTGGAGGTGCGCGGCTATATTTCCGAACTTAACACCCTAGATGCCATGTGGACCAGTCGGGTGACCAGCCACATCGCCCTTAAAGACGTGGCCGACGCGATCACCGGTGCGCGGATCGAACGCGCGAGCTTTTTGATCGATCAGACGCTACGCCGGGCAGGCTATGAGAACCCGCGTGTTGCGGTCGCCGGACTCAATCCCCACGCAGGCGACGGGGGGAACTTCGGTACCGAAGAGATCGAGATCATCGCGCCGGCGGTTCGCGCCATGGCCGATAAGGGCATGACCGTGACCGGCCCGTGGCCTTCGGATACCGTGTTCCTCAAGGCCATAGCGGGCGAGATCGATGCGGTCGTCACCATGTATCATGACCAGGGACAAATCGCGCTCAAGTTGCTTGGCTTTGATCGCGGGGTTACGGTACAAGGTGGCTTGCCTGTGCCCGTTACCACGCCAGCACACGGTACCGCGTTTGATATCAGCGGCCAAAACCGGGCCGAGGTGGGTGCCATGAAGGCGGCGTTCGTCATGGCCCATCGTATGGTCACCCATTGGAATAAGGACTCCGAGCTATGAGCATAACCGGCAACCACCTGATCGCAGGACAATGGGTGCAAAGCCCGCAAACCTTTACCGTTGAGGACCATGCCTACGGCATCGGCTCGCCGGACTTGGCGGCGCAGGCCTGTAAGGCCGCCGAGCAAGCCTTTACGCGCTACGGCACCCTCTCCCGCGCGGCCCGCGCTGACTTTCTGGATGCCATCGCCCAAGCGATCGACGATCGCGGGGCAGCTTTAACTGAGATTGCGATGCGCGAAACCGGTTTGCCGCAGGCACGGCTTGAAGGCGAGCGCGGCCGGACGGTCGGTCAGCTACGCCTTTTTGCGGACTATATCCGCAAGGGCGATTATCTTGACCGCCAGCACGATCCGGCCCTGCCGGACCGCACCCCGTTGCCCCGCCCGGATTTGCGGCTCATCCAGCATCCCATCGGGCCGGTGGCCGTTTTTGGGGCCTCTAACTTTCCCCTCGCTTTCTCCACCGCGGGCGGCGATACGGCCAGTGCCTTGGCCGCTGGCTGTCCTGTCATCGTCAAAGGCCACCCGGCCCATCCCGGCACGGGGGAGATCGTCGCCCAAGCCATCGATGCGGCGGTTCGCTCCCATGATATGCCGCCAGGGGTCTTTTCGTTCATCCAGGACAACAGCCATGCGGTGGCGCACGCCCTGGTGGGGCACCCCTTGATTCAGGCGGTGGGCTTTACCGGGTCGCACAAGGCCGGACGCGCTTTGTTTGACCTGTGTGCCCAGCGCGAGGCGCCGATCCCCTTCTTTGGCGAGCTTGGCTCGATCAACCCGGTGTTTCTTCTGCCTCAAGCCTTAGCGCAAAGCGCCCAAGAGCTTGCCGCCGGGTGGGTGGGCTCCTTAACCTTGGGGGCGGGGCAGTTCTGCACCAATCCCGGTCTCATCATCATGATCGAAAGCCCGGCTGCCCAGGCTTTTATCGATGCGGCGGGTAAAGCCGCGGCAGCCAGCGTAGCACAGAACATGCTGACCGATTCAATAGCCCAGGCCTATCGCACGAGCAGTGCCCGGATCGCAGACGTGACCGGTGTGCGCCAGATCACTGCAGACACCGCCCAAAAGCGAGAGGCGAGAGCCGCCGTGTTCGAAACCGACGGGACAACCTGGCTGGCCAACAAGGTCCTCGCCCAGGAGGTCTTCGGCCCCCATGGCGTGATCGTGCGTGCGGCGGATGTGGCGCAGATGCGCGCCATGGCCGAGTCTCTGGAGGGACAGTTGACCTGCACGATGCATCTGACGCCGGACGATCACGCCATGGGGGCCGAGCTGTTGCCGATCCTACGGCGCAAGGCCGGGCGGGTGCTCGCAGGCGGCTTTCCCACCGGCGTAGAGGTCGCCGACAGCATGGTGCACGGCGGCCCCTATCCGGCAAGCACGAACTTCGGCGCGACCTCGGTCGGCACCTTGGCCGTCCGTCGCTTCCTGCGTCCGGTGTGCTATCAAAATATCCCACAAGATTTGCTGCCCGAAGATTTACGCGGTATCTCGCGCGGTGCATAGAAAACTCTGTGACCCTGCGCGCATTGCGTTACACGGGAAAAACGCGCACCATATCGAGCAAGGTTCCCTCACCATAAGGACGCTTTTTGTATGGCCCAAGACCTCCCTGCACTCATCACCGCCGCCTTTACTGATCGGGCGACACTCACTTCACAGACCACGGGCGACGTGCGCGATGGGGTGCACGCCGCGCTTACCGGGTTAAGCGACGGCTCGCTCCGCGTGGCAGAAAAAATCGGCGAGACCTGGCAGGTCAACGAATGGCTCAAGATGGCCATTTTATTGTCCTTCCGCCTAGAGGAAAGCCGGATTATGCCCGGCGGCCCCGATGGCGGGGTCTGGTGGGACAAGGTGCCGACTAAGTTTGCCGATTGGCAAGAAAAGGATTTCCAAGCGGCTAGCTTTCGCGCCGTGCCGCCGACCTGCGTCCGTCACGGCGCTTTTATCGGCAAGGACGTGATCCTCATGCCCAGTTTTGTGAACATCGGCGGCTATGTGGATGAGGGAGCCATGATCGATACCTGGGCGACGGTCGGCTCCTGTGCTCAGATCGGTAAGCGGGTCCATCTCTCGGGCGGCGCAGGGATCGGCGGCGTGCTCGAACCGTTGCAAGCCAGCCCTGTGATTATCGAAGACGACTGTTTTATCGGCGCCCGTAGCGAAGTCGCCGAAGGGGTCATCGTTGGCACCGGCGCGGTCTTGGCCATGGGGGTGTTTATCGGCCAATCCACCAAGATCATCGATCGGCAAACAGGCACCATACACAGGGGCAAGGTGCCGCCCTACGCGGTGGTGGTACCGGGCAGCTTGCCGGGCAAACCTCTGCCCGACGGCTCGCCGGGACCGGCTCTGGCCTGCGCTGTCATCGTCAAGACGGTGGACGCACAGACCCGCGCGAAAACAGCGATCAACGACCTGTTGCGATGATCGATCCGGTCGCTCTTGCAAGGCAATTGGTGCGGTCGCGCTCCATTGCGCCGACGGATGATGGAGCCCTTACCACCGCGCAAGAAGCCTTAGCAAGCATCGGCTTTACCTGTCACCCGTTGCTGTTTGAAGACCCGACCTCGCCGCCGATCCATAATCTTTATGCCCGCTGGGGAAAAGGCACCCGCAGCTTTGCCTTTGCGGGGCACACCGACGTGGTGCCCGCCGGAGATGAAAGCCTGTGGTCGGTCGATCCCTTTGCCGGGGAGGTGCGCGATGGGGTCCTGATTGCGCGCGGGGCGGCAGACATGAAGGGCTGCGTGGCGGCCTTTATTGCGGCGGCGTCTCGCCTTGTGAGCACCCTAGACCCGAGCCGGGCCACAATCGGCGTGATCTTAACGGGCGATGAGGAAACTCTGGCGATTAACGGCACCGCCAAGTGCATGACCTGGCTGCAAGACCGTGATGAGATTCCCGATGTGTGCTTGGTGGGCGAGCCGACCAGCACCGATGCGCTCGGTGATACCTTGAAAATTGGCCGCCGCGGCACCTTGAGTGCGCGTTTGACCGTTCACGGCCAGCAAGGCCATGTCGCCTACCCTGCCAAGCATGATAATCCGGTTAATCGGTTGGTGCGCCTTTTTGCGCAAGTCTTGGCATCGCCGCTCGATGAAGGGAGTGATGATTTTGAGCCCTCGCACCTGGAGGTGACCAGCATCGACGTGGGCAATACGGCCACCAATATCGTGCCCAGCCGTGCTGTGGCGAGTTTTAACATTCGCTTTAATGATCGGCACACCGTCGCCTCGTTGCTCGAACAGATTCATCACCACGCTGAGAAGGTTGGCGCACGCATTAAAATTGAAACGATCAGCCAGAGCGATTCTTTTCTATGTTCTTGTGATACGTTTGTGCAACACTTGGTGCGCAGTATAGAAAAATCTACCGGCTTGTCCCCACAAAAATCCACCGGCGGCGGCACCTCGGATGCGCGCTTTATTAAAAATTACTGTCCCGTGGCCGAGTTTGGCTTGCCCGGCGGATCGATTCATCAGATCGATGAGCATGCCCGCACCCAAGACATCATCCGCCTGGCCGAGGCCTATGAGACTATCGTCCTTGATTTTTTTACCTAGACCCTGGTTGTCTGCCGCCGCGCGGCCGCGCTCATAGCCAGGTTGGTGATATGGGAACTTGGCTCGTCACCCGCCCTATTGCCGACGCGCAACGCTTTGCTCGCCGGATTCGCGCCCGCGGCCACCGCGCAGTGATCGCCCCGGTGTTGGAGATTGTTTTGCTCTCTCCGCCGGGATTGGGTGAAGCCTTGGCTCAATCTGACAAAAATTTTTGGCGCGGCTTTATTTTCACCAGTGCCAATGCCCCGCGCCTATGGCGGCAAGCTGGCGGGCAGGTCGGTGACGGGCTTGCCTTTACAGTGGGTACGCGCACCGCGCTGGTGGCGCGTAAGGCAGGGTGGACGACGATACACACCGCTGATGGTGGGGATGCCACATCTCTTACCAGACTCATCATCGCGCAACCTGATTCTGGTCCGCTCTTGCATGTCCGCAATCGCGCCGCTGGCCCTGGTCTGGTCGATATTCTGGGGGCGCATGGGATTTCTGCGACTGGTCTTGATCTTTATGATGCCAGGCCGGTTGAGTCTTTTTCTATGCGTGCGTGGTATAAACTCAATCACGGTAAGATTGATGGCGTTTTTCTATTTTCTATTCAAAGCGCCTATACCTTTGCCCGCTTTGCGCCTGAACGGGCCCTAAGCATGCCACTTTTATGTCTTTCTGATGCAGTGGCCAAAGCCGCAACACAGGTCGGTTTTCATAACACCTTTGCGGCCACACACCCGACCGCCGAGGCTGTCTTAGCATTAATCGATCGCGTGGGATCTTAGCCAGACGGGCATTATGCCGCCGATATCTGCAATTGTGATAACCAAAGCGCGGGCGTATGATGACATCACACCCGCCTCGACCTATGAAAAACGCCGTGACCGACTCATCACCTTCTGTCCCTGAGACGTCTGAGACCAAGCCTGCGGCCCCCGCAACCACAGGCAAAAAAACCGCCAGAAAAACCCCTACAGGGGCATCTTCCTCGGACAAGAAACCCTCTCGGATCAAATCCGCCCTACGCCTTTTGCTGATCGGTCTGGTGGTAGGGCTCGGGCTGGCCATCGCCGGTGCCATCGGTATCGCCCGCTTGCCCGATATCCCAGGAGTCGCGCCGGTGGTAGCCTTCTTTTCTGGGCAAAACACGAACGAGACAGCCACCCATGCCGCCACCCATGCCGCTGAACATGAGGCCCTGCCCCAACGTTTGGCCGACCTCAACGATCACCTGGATGACTTGAATGACGAGCTGAATGATCTGGCGGGCGACCTTACGGAGCTAGACGAACGCCTGACCGCGCGCCTCGCGCAAAACAGCACCACACAAGAGCAATACCAAGAGCAAAATAGCCAGACAATCCGCGACCTCACCGCGCAGCTACAAGACCTGCGCACCCGCACGGCAACCACCGCGATAGAGCCCAGCACCCAAGCCGCGGCCGCCCTTGACCAAGAGCGTCTTGCCCTGCTCATGCAAGACACCCTGGCGGGCACGCTCGCGGCGATGGAAGACAACCTGGCCAGTCTTGAGGATCGAATCGCCAACCAAGAAAACCTGCAACAAGAGCGCGCTCAAGAAGACGCCCAAAATGAAGAAACCCAAAATACCACACAAGATCCATCGTCCCTGCTCATTCAAATCGCCGCCAGTCACACCCGCGCTTTGCTGCTCACCGCTACCCCTGCGCCAGACTTAGACCCTTTGATCGACGCGCTCCGTCCGCTGGCGGCCATGCGCGATATCACCCTGCCGCCGCGGCCGATCACGCCAGTGGCCACGCTTGCGACCAGCCTTGCCGAACCGCCCCCGCCGGGGGGCTGGCGCGGCGAGCTCGCCAATCTGATTACTATCCGCCGGCAAGACGCGCCGCAAGGGCTCTATCAGCAAGCCGCCCAAGCCCTTGTTGATGGTGCGCTTGCTAAGGCTATCACCATGGTCACAGACGATCCGGCCTTAGCGACGACCAACGTCACCTGGCTTGAGAACGCGCACCGCACCCTTGCTGCGCTGGTGGCCCTCACGGCCCTGGCGGCACCATAGCCAAGATGCATGATGAGTCCCTGGACCCTGATTAAAATCGCTGTGATTGGCCTGGTGGCCGTGTGGCTGTCTTTTCATCCTGGGCAGATCACCATGGCCTGGTTTGGCTTTGTGATCGAAACCAGTGCTCTGGTCCTGGCCCTCATTGTTTTGGTACTTGCCCTGGTGCTTAGTTGGCTCACGGGGCTGTGGTATCGGGCCCGCCTGGCCCGGCAAGCACGCCGTCAGCGCCACCAACAACAGACCTTTTTGCGCGATTTAACCCTCCTGTCTGCGGGGCAGACGGCTCTGCCGACCCGGCGCAAGGCCGATCCAAAGCTCGCAGCCCTCATCCAAGCACAAAAGGCCGAAGGAACCGAGGCGATCAAAACCTTTGAAGACCTGTGTCAGTGGGAAGAAACGCGCTTTATGGGCCTGCGAGGCCTGATCGAGCTTGCCGTGCAGGACAGCGCCACCGAACGCGCCCTGTCCTTGTGCGATGAGGCCGCGCAACTCGATCAGCGTAGCCCCTGGCTGGCGCGCACCCGCCTGCGGTTGCTGCTCGATACCGCGCGTTGGGATGAGGCCTACAAAGTCGCCATCGATGCCGTAAAACTCTTGCCTGAAGGGCCCCAGGTCGTGGCCACCGTGGCCATTGGCCGGGCTTGGCATCTGGCCAAGAACGACGATCTGCCCGCCGCGCTGCAAAGTGCCCGCGCTGCCCTCGCGCAAACCCCGACCTTTCCTCCGGCCATTGCCTGCTTGGCGAGTCTGCTCGTGGACAACAAGCAGGCCAAAAAAGCCCAACGGTTTTTAGAAAAAAAGTATATCCTTGCGCCGCACCCGGACATTGCCCGCGCCTATGCCCACAGCCGCCAGCCAGAAAAGCAAGAGGCGCAACCCGTAGGCCAAGCCCTTGCGCGGGTGCGGGCGTTCGAGCATCTGCATACCCTGTTGCCGACCTACGTGCCTGGCAAAGTCCTGCTGGCCGAGGCCGAGCTGGCCGCCGAGATGGCCCCTGCGGCGCGCGGCCACCTACGTCTCGCGCTTGCCAAGCGGGCCGATCAACAGATCTTACGTTTGCTCGCTGAGGTGGAAGACGCCCAGGGCAACCCCGAGAAGGCCTCGAATTACCGTAACCAGGCAGGCTTGGCGCCTCTGCCGCCTGCTTGGGTGTGCAGCGCGTGCCAGACGCCGTATCTAAACTGGCGGGAGTCCTGCACTCGCTGTCATCAGGTGGCCTGCCTGGCGTGGCAGGAAACACCCACGGCGATATCCGTCGCTCAGCCGTTCGAGCTTATCGCCACCGGTGTGGGGGGCTCGCGCAAACTGGCGGGAATCTTGAAATCTACGTCCTCAGATGCCACCTGAACATCCTGCACCCGCACCGTCCGCCAGTTCCGTAGACGGGCCAGCAAACGTTGCACCAACACCTCTGGCGCTGACGCGCCCGCTGTCACGCCCAAAGTCGTAACGCCAGAAAGCCACGCTTGGGTGAGCTGGGCGGGCTCGGTAATGAGTTGGGCGTTCGCACATCCGGCGGTTTTCGCGACCTCCACCAGGCGCATGGAATTAGACGAGTTGTAGGCCCCGATCACCACGAACCCATCACAGCGCGGGGCCATGGTCTTCACCGCCGCCTGGCGGTTGGTGGTGGCATAACAAATGTCTTGCTTGCTCGGCCCCTTAATGTGCGGATAGCGCACACGCAGCGCATCGATAATCACCTGGGTGTCATCCACCGATAGGGTCGTTTGGGTGACGTAGGCGAGCGGCTGGTCGGGCGAAAAGGTGAGCCGCGCCACATCGATTAAGGACTCCACCAAGGTCATAGACCCGTCCGGTACCTGGCCCATGGTGCCCTCCACCTCGGGATGACCGGCATGGCCGATCAAGACAACGTGGATATCTTTTTTATCGTACCCCATGGCCTCGACGTGGACTTTGCTGACCAGGGGACACGTGGCATCCAGCACGATCAACGCGCGCGCCTTGGCCTGTTCAGGCACGGACTTGGGCACCCCGTGGGCGGAGAAGATCACCACCGAATCAGGGGGGATCTCATCTAACTCATGGACAAAAACCGCCCCCAACGCGGCCAGACGATCCACCACATGGCGGTTGTGGACAATCTCATGACGGACGTAGATCGGTGCGCCGTAAATCTCCAGGGCACGCTCGACGATCCTAATCGCACGACTCACGCCAGCGCAAAAACCGCGCGGGTCGGCCAGCAAAACGGTCAACAAAGGCAGAGTCATACAACGCCGGGATTAAAAAAGATCATCCCCCGATGATAGAACTCGGCTTGCGATATGTAAACGATGCCCTTTATGTTAGGATCACCACGCCATGACCAAAGGATGACGGCCCCCTACTTACCAACCGATAGCGGATCGATAATGACCCATAACTTTCCTATCTTGTTCATCTATGCCTTGTTGCTGGGGGTGATGTTGGGGTTTACCAGTTGCACGAGCTCCCAAGAACCCCAAAACGAGATTACCTATCGCTGCCTGCCGATCGCGCAAGTCCAGGGGACCCAAACCATGGACGTTGTGAGCGACGAGGGCGAGGTCCTCTACCAAGCCCGTTTGGGGGCTTATCGCGGTCAATGCACTTACGCAAAAAATAATGAATTGACGATTAGCTTTGTGTTGCCGGTAATCTTCAACGTAAGCCCGGCCTTTACTGGCGATACGGTGGCAGGGGCGGTCTTCATCGGGATCATCGATAACAACGATAGGATCATCGCCAAGAGCGTCCTGCCCATCGAGGGCGCCCCAGAGCTTGGGCGCGGGCGCCTGACCATTACCCAAGCGGCACAGATCGACATGGGCATCGTCGATCCCGTGTTGATCGTGCAGTCCCATGCCATTGTCGTGGGTCTGCAGGTCACCGCAGAACAACTGGCTGCCAACCGCGCAAAAAATGACGCGGCCCTGATAGGCCAGACGTTACCCTCACGCGCGATCGACCCGATTTTCGATGATAAACTCCCCATCCGAATCACCGGCCCGGATGGCTCGCTGTTATAGATTTTTTTATGGGACTTTTTATTGACCTTGGTCGATGCGCAACTCGATGCGCCGATTAAGGCTATAGGCCTGGGGCGTATCCGCCGGATCGATGGGTTTTTGATCGGCAAAGCCAGCGGCGGCCAGACGGTCCGCCGGAAATCCTTGGGAGATTAAAAAGCGCACCACCGAGGTCGCGCGGCTGGTGGAGAGTTCCCAATTGCTGGGGTAGCGCGGCGTGTTGATCGGCACCCGGTCAGTATGACCATCCACCCGCAAGACCCAGGGCACATCATCGGGCAGGGTCTGGGCGACCCTCAAAACGGTTTGCGCAATTTCCTCAAGCCGCACCGTGCCCTCGGGCGTGAGTCGCGCCGAGCCTGAAGGAAACAGCACCTCGGCTGAGAGGACAAACCGATCACCGACGATTTGAATATCATCACGGGCGCCGATCACATCACGCACGCGGCCAAAAAACTCTGAGCGGTAGCGGTTTAATTCTTCGACCTTACGTATGAGTCCTTGGTTAATCCGCGAGGTGAGGTTGGTGATTTCTATATCGCGAGATGAGACAGCGGCCTCGCTCATCTCCAGAGCTTGCTGCACTTGTAACAACTGCCCTGCCACATCGTCTAAACTATCTTGTAAGGAACGGCTTTCGGCTCGGGTGCGCAAGAGTGCCCGACGCCGTTCGTCTAGGGAAAGGTTTCGTCGCGCCAGCAGGGTGGTCAGTTCGGTGACCCTATGTTCTAGGTCTTGGATATCCTGGCGAAAAACTTGCTCGTTGGCTCGCCGATCCCGCCAGAGATTTTCTAGCCGTTTTTGGCTCGCTCCCAAAGCCTCGCGCAGGCTTGCCAGTTGCGCGGCATCGGCTTGCGCCCCTTCGCGCATGGTTTGATTTTCTTGTTCCAGGTCTTGGGTGCGCGCTTGCAGCTGCGCTCGCAAGGTCTCACGAGCTTGGCGTTGTTCCTGGACCTGCGCGCTTAAATGAGTGGTTTGATTTTCTAACTGGCTGACCTGCGCGGACGATCCGCGCAGGTCGATTTCTAGACTCTGCAGACGATCGGATAAAAGGTCGCGCTGGCCGACGACCTCATCGATGCGTTCTTGCGCACTTGAGAGATTACGCTCTAGTTGGTCTTGTTCGACGCCTGCAAGGGTGATTTTTTGCTCCAACTGCTCGATATCATCCATCAACCGCGCGACCACCTCATCACGGCCTGTGACAGTTTGCGCGAGAAAAAATTGAGCAACCGCAAAAATCATCAAAATAAAGATGATGACCATTAACAGCGTCGACAGCGCATCGACAAAGCCAGGCCAGATCGAGTCGTTGGTGATGCGTTGGGTTGAAACGTAACGCCGCATCGGCATGACTATTTTTTGTTATGCGGCAGAGTCAAGGCGCGACCCAAAATACGCAACTCGCTCCGCAGATCGTTAACGGTTTGTTGACGGCCTCGGCTGATCTCGATGATGAGTTTGTCTAATTGTTCTGCAAGGTTTTCTACACCCTGGCTAGAGGAGGACGCAGGGGTGGCTGTTTTTAATGCGCGTGCCAGGCCTGCGCGTAATTCGCTTTGTGCGACACTCATTTCCTGGAGAGCCTCACCGTTGGCTTTAAGGTGCTGATTAAGCTGGGCCAGTTCGCGCGCCAGGCCGGCCATGTGCTGTTGCCAGCTCGCACTTTGTTTTTGTTGCGTGGCCAGCGATTGCGCCAGGTTATGGGCCACCTCAGCGGCCTGGGTCATGAGGGCCGCGTCCATGGCCGGGGAGGACGGCGGCGCTTGGGAGGCAAAGGTTGTCGATGAAGAGGTGCTTTGGGTGCGGTCTTCTATATGGGCAAGAAAGGCGTTACAGGCCTGGTTGACCTGCAATTCTAAAAAGCCCACCACCAGGGACCCTGCCAGACCAAATAAGGATGAACTAAAGGCGATCCCCATCCCCGATAAGGGGGCTTGCAAGCCGTCCCGGAGCTCGGCAAAGACTTGGGCGACATCGCTTTGAATGGTGAGGGCTTCGATGGTGCCGCCGACGGCAAAAATCGTTCGCAACAACCCCCAAAAGGTGCCGAGCAAGCCTAAAAACACCAACAAACCAACCAGATAGCGGGCGACCTGGCGGGATTCATCGAGCCGCTGCGCAACTCGGTCTGCCGCCCCAGCGCCGTCTTGAATGCGACCATGGGTTTGCAGCTGGATGGCGATGGGATGAAGGATGTCGGGCTTGGTGCGCTCGGGCACCGAGGAAGGCGAAAGGGCCTTATCAAGCCATCGGCCTTCCCGGTGCAAACTCGAGACCTTGGCAAAGGCGTGGACGATGCCAAACAGGCTGAGCGCGAGGATAAAGCCGTTAAACCAAAAATTGGCCTGCAAAACGGGAAGAAAACGCGGCGCGAGCACCACCAATACCACCACGACGCCGGCGATAAACAGAGACATCCGGGTGAGATATTTTGCGCTGGAAAAGGTGTCCACGGCAAACGCTCCCTTAGGACATCGGGTTACTGCGGGATCGTAACATCGACCCGGGCCCCAATCTCATCATCTGTGGGGACGGTGAAGGCACGCAGGCTGATCTGCGCGGCACCCACACCGGATTCGATCAGCCGGGTGCGCACCTCCAGCGCCCGGGTTAAAGACAGGCGTCGCGATACGCGCGCCAGCTGGCTGTCACTGGAAAGGGCGGCATAGGCGTTAATCGTTGCCCGTACGTCCGGTGCAGCGGTGAGTTCGCGGGCAATATGAGTGAGCAGATCGACGCTGTTTTGATCCAGCTCGGCACTGTCTTGCGGGAAGACGATGCGATACAGGTCATCGCCCCGGGCGGTCTTGATGACATCCACCGATGGCGCTGACGGTGCAGGGGCCCGCGCGAGCTGGGCGGAAGGGGATGCTGTCTGGTCTGGCGGGGTTTGTTCGGCTCGCACAATGTCATTCACCAGGGCCCGAGCCGAGTCTTGCTCGGTCTCTTGTTCGGCCATTTGTTCGGCGATTGGTTCGATCTCTTGTTCAGCCTCTTGGCTTGGCTCCCGTGCGACCTCGGTGACAAGCGGCTCGGGCGGCGCGGCGGGCTCAGTCGGCTCTGCTGGCGCGGTCGTTGTGGCCACTGTTGCCGATGGGGCCGGTTGGCGCGGCGGTTCTTCACCCATATCCATCACTGTGTCCGTCACTGTGTCCATCGTCGTGTCCGTCGTCGTGCCTGATACATCAGCCCCACCGGTCAGCTCCGGCTCGGGCGTTGCCGCAGGCGTCACGGCAGGAGCTACCCGGGCTGTTTGCGGGGCTTGCTGGGTCTGCGGCGCAGGCGGGCGCACCGTCGTGGCCGCAGAAGCCGCAGAAGCATTGGCGGCAGGGGCACTGGCCTCTGTGCGGGTCAAGACATCGCCCTCAGGCCGGATCACCGAGCCGGGACCTGCGCTTAAGGCCACATCGCGCAAGGCGGTGTAGTCAATCTCAAAAGGAGCCCGGGCGGGCGCGGGACTGCGGGGGGTGATGATCTCCTGCGCCATGATGGACGGCGTAATCAGGACCATAAAGGTGGCGAAAACGAACCCTCTCCAGCCTTGCCCTGCCGGGTTTGGATTGGGGGGTGTGTTCAAGATATCGTACCTCATAAACCTTGCTTTCTTGCTTGCTGTCTTGAGTGTGCTGTCTTGCTATGACGCCTTGGGGTGACGTCTTGCTGTGACGTCTTTGCGTAACGCCCTTGATATGGTGTTTGCGGTGTGGCGTCTTGGCGATGCCTTTGCGGCGTTGCACGTCGCCGCAAGGGTATGCTCATGCGAGTGTATCACGGGGCACAAAGCCGCGCTATCCATGCCTTGCATCATCGCCCTGCCGACAGACTGCCCGCAGGCTACCTTGCGAAG
Source organism: Pseudomonadota bacterium (assembly GCA_039028835.1). GTDB lineage: Bacteria > Pseudomonadota > Alphaproteobacteria > JBCCHK01 > JBCCHK01 > JBCCHK01. The sequence goes on along the minus strand of JBCCHK010000004.1, from coordinate 52,926 downwards.
ACGGGGGGGCTGTGGCACGTTCGGGTTAACTCATCTACGGGCCTTTTATGACCTCTCGTCCCACGTGTTTGCAAGATATCATCACGCGCCTGAACAGTTTTTGGGGCGCGCAAGGGTGTGCGCTCATCACCCCTTATGATATGGAGGTCGGCGCGGGCACGTTTCATCCGGCAACGACGTTACGCGCCTTGGGGCCGGACGATCATTGGGCTTGCGCTTATCTTCAGCCCTCGCGGCGACCGGCCGATGGCCGTTACGGCGATAATCCCAATCGTCTGTATCAGCATCTGCAATACCAGGTCTTTATCCGCCCCTCACCTGAGGACATTCAAGACACCTACCTTGCGAGTCTGGCAAGGTTAGGGATCGACCAGCAAGCCAATGATGTGCGCTTTGTGGAAGACGATTGGGAGAGCCCGACCTTAGGGGCGGCAGGTCTGGGGTGGGAGGTCTGGTGCCAGGGCATGGAGATTACGCAGTTTACCTATTTCCAGCAGATGGGCGGGTTTGATTGCAAGCGTATTCCTGTGGAATTAACCTATGGCCTGGAACGTCTCGCGTTGCATATTTTTGGCCTGGATAATGTTTTTGATATCCCCTATAACCCGCCAGGTGCGCCGAACTCAAAAACCTATCGTGATATTTTCTGGCGCGCAGAAAAAGAACAATCGACCTATAGTTTTGAGCATAGCGATCTGGCGCTCTTGCGGCGTCATTTTGATGATGCAGAAAACCAAGCCCAAATCTGCCTGGACAAGGATCTTGCCATTCCCGCCTACGAGCAATGCCTCAAGGCCAGCCATTTGTTTAACCTGATCGATGCGCGCACGTCGCTTGCGAGCGGCGTGCGCACGAATTATATCGCCCGGGTCCGGGCGATGGCCAAACGCTGTTGTCAGATCTGGCTCGAGTCTGGTTAAACCGTTTTTAGCACCATGGATCGGCATCGATGTGAGATATCGATGATCGAGGATGTGATGCTACGACTGTCACTTGTGCTTGCCTGATATAACATCACCGTCAAAAGCACTTATATATCCCCTGCTTGCCCTTCTTGTTGGCGTTCCTTCTTGCGCTATCGATTCGATGCTCTGCACAAAAAACACGACAAGATATCCTTTTGGCGAGTCATTTTAGAAAAAAATCTATAAAATTATCGATTTTGTGTGGAAAAACTCACCTATAAAAGGCAAAAACCCTTTCCCGCCATTATCAAAACACCACACATCGGTATAGTAAATCCAGGCTTTATAGTCATGAGACCAAGTCTATCAGACCTATTCTATGTTCAAGATAGATCGATAGGGATATAGCTAATTTTAGAACTATCAAGCCCACCACATCTACTCTTGAGTTGGTCTGGCGGATTTGTTTCGCTCGTTGATCTCAAGAGTCCTTTTTTGGTGAGGTCATTTTGTTTAAGAGGTTTACATCTATAGGTATAAAAGCTTTGGTCGCGGGAAAGACCGGTTAACGATATACCATCGTTGGCTCACCGATCACCTAACCGTGATCTTTTTAACTCTTTGCCAAGTGATTGCGCTCTATCCCCTGTACCATCGATCCTCAATGTCAGGACTGTCTATAGACAGCCCCCTACAATCGGTGGCCATAACTCGATAACCATGACTGAATAGCCATGACTCGATGGGTAAGATAGCTCAGCAAAGGAATTCAATCCCGCACCATGCCAATATCTTCATCGATGATTTTCAAGCCTATGACTTTGATAAACCTCTTAGGCGTCATCGCCCTCATCCAACCCAACCCCCCTTCACAACATCCCAGAGGAATCTATGTCCGCTCGTCAAATTAAGGCGTCTATTGAAAAATGTGATGACGCCATCAAAGCTCTTAACCGCCTGGTAAAACGTCAACAGGCGGCGAAGAAAGAACTCACCAAAGTGCTCAAAACACTTTCCAAGCCGAAAAAGGCAACCAAAACCGCCGCGAAAAAAACCACCCGGAAAACCGCCGTGAAAAAAACCACCGGGAAAACTGCGGCCAAAAAAACCACTCGGAAAACCGCCGCAAAAAAAACCACCGGGAAAACCGCGGCCAAAAAAACCACTCGGAAAACCGCCGCGAAAAAAACTACCGGGAAAACTACGGCCAAAAAAACTACCCGGAAAGCCGCGGCCAAAAAAACCACCCGGAAAACCGCAGCAAGAAAAAAAGCGGCGGTAAAGACCGCGTCAGGCCTGCGGAGTGGCTCGACGATGAACGATATCTATGAGGCGATCAAGAAAAACCGAGGCCCCATGCATATCTCTGATATTATCAAGAGCCTTAGAAAGCCCGATACGGCAAAACAACGTCGCTCCATCGTGGCATCGCTCACAACCTACGTGCGCAAGGGAACGGTCTTTACCCGCACCGCCCCCAATACCTTCGGCGTGCGAAAGTAACGCGCCCGGCCCTTACAGTGAAGCCCTTAGCCTATGGCTAAGGGCTTTTCTGTGAGGAGCCCGCCTTCTATCCATTGGCCCACGTCCGAACCAAGCAAGCCTAAAGGGTGGGCGGTTAGGTTGTTGACACCTTCGCCCTCAATCGCGATAACAAGAGTGTGACGTGATTTTGGAACACCCTCATGCCCAGCTTCGACCAACGTGATGGATATATATGGCTTGACGGCCAGCTCGTGGCGTGGCGCGAGGCCCAGTTGCATGTTCTAAGCCACGGATTGCACTACGCCAGTTGCGTGTTTGAAGGCAATCGCGCCTATAACGGCGAGATCTTTCGCCTCACCGATCACTCACAACGACTTATCGACTCGGCGATGTTTTTGGACATGAGTATCCCCTACAGCCGCGATGAACTGGATGAAGCGTGCCAACAGGTGTTGCGCGCGAATAACCTGACCGACGGCTATCTGCGGCCCGTCGCCTGGCGCGGGTCGGAAATGATGGCCGTCTCGGCGCAAGATACCACCATCCATGTCGCCATTGCCGCCTGGACTTGGCCGAGCTATTTCAACCCAGAGATTAAAACCCGCGGCATCCGCATGCAAACCTCCAGCTGGCGCCGCCCTGCTCCGGACACCTCACCAACCCAAGCCAAATGGGCAGGCGGCTATGCGATTTTAACCCTCGCGAAGCATCGGGCAGAAAAAGAAGGCTACCAAGACGCCCTGACCTTGGATTATCGCGGTAATGTTGCCGAGGCCACCGGCGCGAATATTTTTTTGATTATCGACGGCGTCTTGCACACCCCTGACCCGGACAGTTTTCTCAATGGTCTGACCCGCCAAACCATCCTCACGCTCGCCCAAGAGCTGCAGATCCCTGTTCGCGTTCGCCGCATCGCCCCTGCCGAACTCGCCCAAGCGCAAGAGGTCTTCATCGTCGGCACCGCCGCCGAAGTCACCCCCGTGGGATGCATCGATGACCTCACCTTCACCCCGGGGGATATCACCAAAAGACTCTCCGAGGCCTATTCGGACACGGTTCGCAGCAAACCTGCCAAACAATGAAAGGCTCCCATCGCGACGGATCGCCCGATCCTCAAAAAGACCTACAGGCGTTGCTGTCTTGGTATCGCCTGATGGGCGTCACCGAAACCATCCAAGATTGTCCCCCCGGCCCACGAAAGTCCGAATCCCACGCCCCAAACACACCCCCTCAACCAACCTCAAACACCCCAGCTCAGTTGACGTCCCCGCCGCCGCCCCGCCCATCGTCCTCCTCTTTGGTCTCATCACCGACCGTGCCTAAAGCGAAAAACCCACCACCACCCAACCAAGCCCAAGCGATCCAAACCGCCACCGCAATGGCTTTAGCGGCAAAAGGACTGCCCGAGCTACACGAGGCCCTTAAGGCTTTTGATGACTGCCCGCTTAAGATCACGGCGCAAAACTGCGTTTTCAGTGACGGGGTCGCAGGGGCCGAGTTAATGGTCATCGGCGAGGCCCCCGGCGCAGAAGAAGACAAACAAGGCAAGCCTTTTGTGGGCCGCTCGGGCCGCCTGCTCGATCAGATGCTACGCGCGATCGGACGCGACCGCCTGGCGGCGGACCCGGCCCAAGGGGTTTACATCGCCAACATGATTCCCTGGCGCCCTCCTGGCAACCGCGACCCTGATCCGCACGAGATCGCCATGTGCATGCCGTTTATCCGCCGCCATATTGTTCTCGCCAGACCTAAGGTGATTTTACTCGCTGGACGGGTCGCCGCGCAAAGCCTGCTGGAGGTCACGTTGGCGGTCGGCGCGATGCGCGGGAAATCCTGGAACCTGCCGCTCACCGACGAACCGCATGCCGAGACGGCGCAAACCGTGCCGGCACAAACGGTACCGACCATTGTGACCTACCACCCGGCCTTTTTGCTACGCCAACCCCACCAAAAACGCCGCGCCTGGCAAGACCTACGCGCCACCCAGCAGCAACTCCGCGCAGCCACCCCATGAGACTCGCCCTGCTTATTATCGCGGGGTTGATCGCAACGAGTCCCGCCGCGCAGGCGCAAAACCTTTGGGGAATCGCCAACCCGTGGCTGATCGAACCCAACGACGCCGAACGCTATCGACGCATTTTTGAAATCCAAGAAGCCGCCCACTGGCAGGACGCCGATATCCTCATCAACCAGCTGGAGGACCGGCGGCTCATGGGCCATGTCCTGTTTCAACGCTACATGCACCCGACCGGCTGGCGATCGACCTATCAAGAACTCCGCGACTGGCTTGCGCTCTATGCTGACCAGCCTGGCTCCCGGCAAATCCAGCGACTGGGCAATCGCCGCCGCGGCAATCAGCCGAGCTTGCCGCGACCCACCATCGAGTTACCCGTCGCCAGCGGCCAAGGGGAGAACTTTGGCGCCATCGACTGCGAGCCGCCTGACCGCAACAGCGTCGTGCGCAACCTCACTCGCCAAACCCGGCGCGACCTCAGCCGCTCCCGCCCGACCGCCACCCGCCAGAACCTGGCGAGCCAACGCAATCGCCTACGGGCGGACGAATATGCCTACCTCATGGGGCTGGTTGCGCAAAGCTATTACATCGAGGGGCTGTTTGATAAGGCTGGCGATACCGCCGCGGACGCCCTTGCCACCCATAACGATCCCACCGCACGGTGGATCGCCGGATTGGTCGCCTGGCGCATGCAAAGCTACGGCGTTGCCGCCGTGCATTTTGAGCAAGCCTACGACGCCGAGTGTGGCGATGCTTGGACGAAGGCGCGCACCGCCTTTTGGGCTGGTCGAGCTTGGCTGCGCGCGGAACAACCGGAAAAACTACGCACCTGGCTGCTTCGCGCCGCCCAGTTTCCCTTAACCTTTTATGGCCAGCTTTCGCTCGCGCTGGGTGGTGATCTGGAGGTCTGGTCCCTTGCCATGCCGCCCCTAAACCAGGGCATCATGCGCACCATCACCGATCACCCCGCTGGTGCGCGCGCCTTAGGACTTGTCCAGGTCGGGCGCATGGACCGCGCCGAGCTCGAGCTCATGTACCTCGCACAAGCTCACCGGGATGACCCCGAGCTCTTGCGCGATATCGCTGTGTTCGCCTACACCTTCTTGCTGCCCCGGGCGGCCTTGTTTGTCGGCAGTATCGTCACCGATGAGGAGAACACCTCCTACGCCGCAGCCTTGTATCCCATGGGGCCCTGGCATGCCCAGCACCCGGTCAGCAGTGCCCTGATTCACGCCATCATCCGCCAAGAGTCCCGTTTTCGCCCCGATGCGGTCAGCAATCGCCAAGCCTACGGCCTCATGCAAGTCCGCCCCATCGCCGCCAAGGCGGTCACCGGTGATCGTTATCGCACCACCGCCCAGCGGCGCATCCTGCTCGATCCCAATGTCAACGTCGAGCTTGGTAAGGCCTACTTCAAGTCGATCCTGGTGGCCGAAGAGGGGGACCTGATCTATACGATTGCCTCTTATAATGCGGGGCCCACCCAAGTCAAAAAACACCGCGCCAAGTACCAAGAGATCAGTGCCGATCAATCCGATCCCTTGCTGGCGATCCACAGCATCCCATGGATTCAAACCCGCCAGTATATCGAACGGATCATGGCGAATTACTGGATTTATCGTCATCTTTTAGAACTGCCGACACCGTCATTGGAGACTCTGGCCTCCAATCGATGGCCCGTCCTGTCCCCTGAGGACCTGCCGTGACCATGTTCATCCCCCTCAAGATCGGGGTGCTGACGATCAGCGATACCCGCACCCCGCGCACCGACCGATCCGGCGGTTTTTTGCAAGAGCAGGTGCACGAAAGCGGTCACATCCTTAGCCATAAGGCCATCGTGCCCGATGAGATTGTCGCGATCCAAGGCTGTATCCGCCCCTGGCTGGCTGAAGGAACCCAGGTGATCCTCACCACCGGTGGCACCGGCTTTCGTCCGCGCGATGTCACGGTCCAGGCAGTGATGCCGCTGCTAACGTGCCCCATCGACGGCTTTGGCGAACTGTTTCGCCGGATCAGCTATGAACAGATTGGCACGTCCGCCATTCAGTCCCGTTGTTTTGCCGGTTGGATCGGGGATGGCTTGGTGTTTTGCCTGCCAGGCTCACCGGGGGCTTGCCGTGATGCGTGGGATCAGATCCTCCGCTTGCAACTGGATGCGCGCCATAAACCCTGCAATTTTGCCGAGATTATCGCAACAAAGCCATCGCCCGATTGAAACGATCCAAGGCCGCGCCCGTCAGAACCGGCGCGGCTTGGCCGATGTTTTCCATCACCACCAGCCGCCCGCGACAATACAATGCCAAATCGCAACCGGCCGCCAGGCTTGCCTGCACCCGCCGCGCCATCGGCCCACGCAACGCCCCCATGGCCAGATCATCGCTGATTAAAAGGCCGGTAAAGCCGATTTCTTGGCGAATCCACCGCTCGATCACCGCCGATGATAGGCTCGCCGGCTTGTGCGGATCAATCACCGGGTAGATCGGGTGCCCCACCAGCCCCGCAGGCGCGTCCGCAAAGGCGCGAAAGGGTGCAAAATCCTCTCGCACCAGGGTCCTATGATCCGCCGTGATGCGGATAGCACGGTCGTGGGGATCACCCATGACCCGGCCATGGCCCGGCAGGTGCTTGATAATGGGCAAGACGCCGCCCGCCAGGTGTTCTTCGTGAATGATTCGCGCAAGATCAACAACGTCGCGCACGGTGTCGCCTAGGGCGCGATCACCGATGATCGCGTCCGCGCCAGGAATCGCCAAGTCCAGCAGGGGGGTAGCATTGGCGTTAATCCCCGCAGGGCGCAGCATTGCCACAGTACGACGGGCGTGAGCGCGGGCGGCGCGTTCCCGATGCCGCCGGGGCACATCCCGCAACCAACCGGGTGCCGGTAAAGACCGCCAGGCGGGCGGGCGCATCCGGGCAACCCGGCCCCCTTCTTGGTCGATGCCAATGAGGATGTCATCACCTGTGGGTCCTGGCCCCGCTGGCCCGGGCCCAGCTACTTGGCGGATCTCACGCACGAGCCGAGCGAGTTGCTCAGGGGTGCGGCAATTGCGTTTGAAAAGGAAAACCCCAGCGGGCTTGAGCCGGGCGAAAAGGATCGCTTCCCGTGGTGTAAGCCGCGTACCGGCGCAGCTGAGAATGACCGCTGATCTCAGGGAGCCAACACTAGGCAAGGAATCTGACGAGACTTGATCTGCTCGCACAAGGCCTGACCTGCAGCGAGATCATCGACCGGCACCTGAATCCGGTACCAGGTCACGCCGCGCACCTGCGCCGATTGGTAGCGCGGCCTCGCCTCGGCCAGGAGTTCTTCGAGCCGCGGTGCCAGGCGTTGCCATTCACGCTCGGCTCCGGCGCGAGAATCGACCGACGCCAACTGGATGCGATAGCCGCTGGACACCCCCACAGTATCATCAGAGGTGGCATCATCAGAAATATCATCGGCGGCGTCCCCCGACATCTCATCGCTGGCAGGTGTGGCGGACGTGGCAAGCGCGTCCGGCGTGGCTTGGGCCTCATGACCCTGGGCACTAGCGGGCATATCGGCCTGAGCGACCTCACCCGCATCGGTGGCCGCGACGGCCGGCGCGTCGTCCGCTCCAGCGTCTTGTAGGGCTGGACGTTGGGAAAGCGCCACCTGGGGTAGTGCTTGTGTGTCCTGCTCAGGTAAGGGTGACGCCGTCGCATAGGACGAGGTATCACCTTGGGTGCTGGTGCCCTGGATCGCCTGTCCGTCGTCTTGTGTGTTGTCCTGCCTAGTGTCTTGTCCATCGCTTTGGGTTTGCGCGCTTTGGGTTTGCGCCACCGTTTCGCCCGTCATCGTGTCCGTCATGGCATCCGTCATGGTTGGGGTGCCCTCATCCTCTTGTGGACGCACCAGCTCGACCGGCGTTTGGCTGGGCTGGGTGAGCACAACCTCCTCGCTGGCCACATTCTCGCCGAGAATGACGCTGTCTTGGTTGGGGATCGGCTGGCCATCAGGATCAACTGGCGGGGTTGTGACTTCCGTAATGCCCTCGATGGTTGGCATGAAAAAATGCCCGTGGGTGACGTAGGCGCGATACTGCAAATAGCCAAAGCCGATAAGGCCGACGAAGACAAATACGCCGACGATTGCCGAGATAATAGAAAATCGGGATGTTGCGTTCTTTTCAGCCATACTCACTCATAACCGATCATAAGACTCACGACAAGCCGAACATTGCGCTTGGGTTTAGGTATCCTGTATTGCCTACCCTGTCGACGGATCAGTGATCTGCTTATAGCGTTGTAAGGCAAAACGGTCAGTCATCCCGGCGATATAGTCCGCGACCACCCGCTTTGGGTCTTGTTTTTCCAGGCGATCCTGCCAATCGGGGGGCAAATGACCCGCCTGATAGTGCGCCGTTAGGCCCATGATGATATCTGGCACCTGGGCGCGATGGGCCGTCAACGAGTCATGATGATACAGGTGCTCTTTCATAAAGGCCCGCAGGGCCTTTTTATCAGACTGCAGGGCGGGGCTGTTGGCCACCAAAAGGTCCGGGTGGTCGCGCACTGCGGCAAGGCTTTGGATATCCGCTGCAAGAAGCTGCTTGCGGGTATGACCGATCATATCCCGCCAACATGCATCGATTAGCCGCCGCGCAACTTCGAACGCCAGGCGTTGGGGGTGCACACCAGGGTATTGGGCGTTTACCACGTCACGGATCGGCACAATCAACGGCGCATGGACCTGCGGGTCTAACACCCCGCTACGCACCCCATCTTGAAAGTCATGGGCCAGGTAAGCCACGTCATCCGCCCAGGCGGCGATCTGCCCCTCTAGGCTGGTTTGGTGCGATAAATCCAGTTCATAGGCTTGATCGTAGGCCCCCAACAAGGCCCCCATTTTCATCTCCGCAGGATCACGGATCGGCCCGTTATGCTTGATGAGCCCCTCCAAACATGCCGGGCTCAATCCCAATCCATCGAACGCCGCGTACATGCGCTCTAGCTCGATGACGATCCGCAATGCCTGGACGTTGTGATCGAAGCCGCCGACTGGCGCACAAAAATCGTCCAGCACCTCTTCGCCAGTGTGACCAAAGGGTGGGTGACCCAAATCGTGGGCCAATGCAATAGCCTCGGTCAGGTCTTCATCGACCGCCAAGGCCCGCGCCGCGCCGCGCGCAATCTGCGCGACCTCAAGCGAGTGGGTGAGGCGGGTGCGGTAGTAGTCGTTTTGCCCGTCGGAAAAGGCTTGCGAGAAGACTTGCGTCTTGCCCTGGAGCTTGCGAAAGGCGTTGGCATGCAAAATCCGGTCTCGGTCCCGCTGAAAGGTGGTACGTCGATCAAATCCCTGATTGTCTTGCCCTAAACGCGGCGGCGGATTGCAGGCATAGGGCGCACGCGCCGACGCTTTGGGCCACGCCACCGGCCGGTCAAGAGACATCGTGCAGCCTTGCTTGGAGACTCGCGTGTCGCTTCGGGCAATCCATGAGAGGCACGATCAATACCATCACGACCAATACCATAGAGAACTCTTTTGATAACGCTTATGTAAACCTTGCTGTAAACCTTGCTGTAAGCCTCACTTATAAGCCTTCATGCCTAGGCCTACCACAATCTTGGGGGCGAAACCTGACGGGCTTGCGGCCACCCCTATCAGCAAAGCCTATGATATCATCAATTTTGCGGCGGCCCTTTTTCTTTATTCCGCGAGATTCCCGTGTCCCTTTTGCTCCCCTTTGTCCAGCTGATCGGCGGGCTTGTGATTTTGCTGGTCGGCGGCACCTTCACGGTCCACGCCGCTGTACGCCTGGCGATGATCTTGCGGCTTCCGCCTGCCATCATCGGCTTGACCATGGTGGCCTTTGGGACCTCTTTGCCCGAATTGGTGGCGAGCATCTATGCCAACCTCGGCGGCTATGCCGATATTGCGGTGGGCAATGCGGCAGGCTCTAACATCGCCAATGTCGGACTCGTGCTTGGCGTTACCTTGCTGGTCGGGCCAATCTTAAAACATCACAAACCGGCACAATTTGCCAGCGACTGTATTGTTATGCTCATCCTTGCCGGCGTGCTGATTTTTCTATTGCTGATCGGCATGATTCCCCGCTGGGTGGGCCTTATCTTGGTCGCAGGACACGGCGGCTATATCTTCTGGAGTTACCACAAGCATCAAGCCGATGTGCCGGCAACAGGTGAGAATGCTTCGCTGGCTTTAAGTGTAACAGCATTGATTGGTGGCGGCTTTGGCCTTGCGCTCGGAGCACATTTTTTGGTGGAGGGCGTGCTCGCCACCGGCAGCGCCTTGGGGATTCCCCACGCGATTCTGGCGATCAGTGTGGTGGCGATCGGGACATCCCTGCCGGAGCTTGTGACCTGCATCATTGCCGTGCGGCACAATCAGTTTGCCGTGGCCTTGGGTAATATTTTAGGCTCGAACATCTTTAACATCACGATCATCCTAGGGGGCGCAGCGGCGATCCATCCGATGATGTTTGATCCGTCGCTGTTTGTCTTGACCGGAGCAATGCTCCTGCCAACGAGTTTTGCCCTGGCGTTGATGACCTTTCGACCGGGTGCGCGATGGGTTGGCGGTGTTTTGCTCTTATCTTATATCGCTTTTCTATACTATCAATTTCAATCCTGATCGGCGTGATGCGCACCTTGGCTGTTTTCGATTTTGATAAGACCTTAACCCGGCGCGATACTCTGGTGCCGTGGCTCGTGGCGTTATGCGGGGCGGGCGCCGTACACCGGGCCATCCTCATCGCGACTGCTGCGATGGTCCGGCCATCTCATAAAAAAACCAAGCCGGAGGACCGACGCACCCGCTTTAAGCGCCGGTTGCTCGGCGCACTCCTGCCTGGGGCATCGGTGGCCGCAGCCCAGCACGCCGCCCTGAACACCCGTTTTTCCTGGCATCGTCGCGGCCTGGCCGCCCTTGCGCGTCATCGCCAGGACGGGGATGAGATTTTAATTGCGACCGGCGCATGCGATGTGTTTATCGCCCCTATTTTGCAAAAAACCTTTGGCCTTGAAGCCTACCTTGCGACTCGCCTTAAGATAGAAAACGGTATTCTAACCGGGGCCCTTGATGACGTGAACTGTGTGCGGCAAGACAAGGCCGCGCTGATAAAAACATGGCTGAGGGCGCACGGCCCCTTTGATCGCATCTACGGCTATGGTAATGCGCCGTCCGATCTACCTTTTCTATCTCTGACCGATCATCCCCATCTGGTAGCAGGCGCATCGATCAAGAGTCTTGGTGGCGTAGCACCTCGATAAAGGCATTTTGCGGGATTTCCACCTTGCCGTGGCGCATCATTCGCTTTTTCCCGGCCTTTTGTTTTTCTAGTAATTTACGCTTGCGCGTCACATCACCGCCGTAACACTTGGCGGTCACATCCTTGCGCATAGCCGAGACCGTCTCGCGGGCAATAATTTTACCGCCAATGGCCGCTTGTACAGCAATTTTATAGAGCTGGCGCGGAATAAGATCCACAAGCCGCTCGCACACCTGGCGCCCGAGCCGTTGCGCTCCACGACGATGCACGATGTTGGCAAGGGCATCGACCGGCTCGTGATTGACAAGAATCGTCATCTTCACCAGATCCCCCTCGCGGTAGGCGTCGACCTGATAATCCAAGCTGGCATAGCCGTGAGAAAGAGACTTGAGTTGATCGTAAAAATCATAGATGACCTCATTAAGCGGCAGATCATAGCGAATGACCGCCCGTGTGCCGCTGTAGGCAATGTCTTTTTGCACCCCACGACGGTCTTGACACAACGTGATGATCCCGCCGACGTGATCGGCGGGGCTGATGATCGTTGCCGTAAGCCAGGGCTCTTCGATCTTTTCTATCTGCGTCGGGTCCGGTAAGTCTGCGGGATTATGAACCGGGCGCACCGAGCCGCCCCGCCCGTGCACCCGATACAACACCGAAGGCGCGGCGGTAAACAAATCTATATCGAATTCACGGATCAAACGCTCTTGGATGACCTCCAGATGCAACAAACCCAAACACCCCAGACGAAAGCCATGCCCCAGGGCCGTGGACTTCTCTGGCTCCCAGCGCAGACCCGTATCATTAAGCGAAAGGCGCCCGAGCGCATTGCGCAGCCGCCCTAAATCGCCTGAATCGACCGGAAACAAGCCGCAATATACAACCGGCTCGCTCCGCCGAAACCCGGCCAGCGGCGGCGGCGGCGTCTTAAGATCGTCCGTCAGGGTATCGCCGATCAGAGTTTGGCCGATGTCCTTGATGCCTGCGACGATAAAACCCACCTCACCGGGATACAGCGCATCGATAGCCACCGGCTTTGGCGTGGTATAGCCGACCTTCTCCACGGTGTGCACGGCTTTGGTGCTGGCAAAGCGAATTTTACCGCCGCGCCTGAGGGTGCCTTGGCGGATGCGTACCAGCATCACCACACCCAAATAGGCATCATAGCGGCTGTCGATCAAGAGGGCCTGCAGGGGTGCATCGGGATCGCTCTCTTGTGGCGGCGGCAGGCGAGCAACCAACGCTTCTAGTAATTCATCAATCCCCTGACCCGTCTTAGCCGACACGTCGATGGCATCATCACCGGATAATCCGATCACGTCTTGTATCTGCTTTTTTACCGCAGCCGGGTCCGAGGCGGGTAAGTCGATTTTGTTAATCACCGGAATGATCTCATGCCCGGCATCGATGGCCTGATAGACGTTGGCAAGGGTTTGCGCTTCCACCCCTTGAGTGGCATCCACCACCAGAATCGATCCCTCACACGCGGCCATACAGCGGCTTACCTCATAAGCAAAGTCCACATGGCCGGGTGTGTCCATCAAGTTAAGTTGATAGTCCTGGCCGTTTTGAGCTTGATAGGCAAGGCGCACCGTTTGCGCCTTGATGGTGATGCCACGCTCGCGTTCTAAGTCCATCGAGTCCAAAACCTGCTTGCGCATGTCTCGTTCTTGCAAGCCGCCACATTGCTGGATCAAGCGATCAGCAAGAGTCGACTTGCCGTGATCGATGTGGGCAATAATGGCAAAGTTACGAATGTTCATAGATTTCTATTCCACGATTTCTATCGCATTGTTGTCATGACGCTGGGGCAGGTTGCTTTAGGTGTAATAGAAAACCATGGGCTTGCCAAGATTCTACCAATGATGGGGCCAAGCCCGCGCGGATCGATAATCGCCCGCCTTGGGGATGGGTGAGCACCAACCGCCGGGCATGCAGATGCAGGACCCGCGCCTTGCAGCCGTTGTACTTTCGATCACCGATGATCGGACAGCCCAGCTGTGCGAGGTGGATGCGCAGCTGGTGCATACGCCCGGTCCGCGGGAAGAGCGCAAGCCAGCAACCCCTAGCGCTTTGCATCAACACCCGATAGTCCGTGTGCGCTGCTAAGCCGTCGATCGGCGCTGTGATGGTGCCCTTGCGCCTGGTCGGTGGCCGGTTTGTGAGCGCCCAGTAGGTTTTTTGCACCTGGCGGGTGCGGAACTGTTTAGCCAGCAAGCGCGCCGCAGGTAAGTCCCGGGCAAGGATCATCACCCCGCCGGTCGCCCGATCGAGCCGATGAACAATCAAAGGCCGCTGAGCACACTCAAAGCGCAAGCCCTCCAACAAATCAGTGAGCGACCAACGCACCTTGGTGCCCCCTTGGCTTGCCAGACCGAGCGGCTTGTTAATCGCGAGCACCCGATCATCACGATAGATCAGCCAGTGGCGCACCTGCTGGACCTGTTGGGCGCGGAGCGGCGGACGGCGGGCGCGTGAGGTCGCTGGATCGGTCAGCGAGTCCGCGGCCAAGGTGGGCGGCAGACGCAACACCGCCCCGGCGATAAGCCGGGTGCCCGCTTGCACCCGGCGGCGATCCATGCGCACATCGCCGCGACGGATCAGGCGATGCACCCGCGCCAGGGGCAGGTCTGGAAATCGCTTACGGAGCCAGCGATCAACGCGGACCCCCGCATCGACCGGATCGACCGTTTCGTTCATGAGTCTTTTTTACGAAACGCCTCTAGGTTCACAACCTTGTCGGCAGAAGGTGCGGGCAAGGTGGCGGATGCGCGGGCGGCACGCTTTTGCGTCTTTTTTTCTATGGGTTTTTCTATAGATTTTTCTGTGGGTTCTTTGATCGGTGTTTTGGCTTGTTTGTTGCTCGATCGGGTGACCGTGATCGGCACGGAGGTCTCGGGCGATGGAACGACGACGGAGTCGGTTTCTCCCGTTTCTTCAGGGCTTTGCGTGAACCGTTTGAGCTGGATTTGAAACTCGGCAGCAGGATCGACGAAACTCAGCAACGCCGCAAAAGGCACAGTCAAGCGCGCCGGTTTACCATCAAACGCGAGCGTGACAGAAAAATCCTCCTCGCGGACCTCAAGATCGGTAAATTGGTGCTGTAGGACGATGGTGATCCGATCTGGGTAACGGGCGCGAAGAAAACCAGGGATATCCACACCTTCGGCGGCCACATCCACGGTGAGATAGTAATGGGGCGGCGCGTGCTGACCTTGCTGGGCACACACCAGGGCCTGGCGAACGACACGACGCAACGCCTGATCGATCCATATCTCGTAAGGGGGCTTGCTCATGGCGCGTTAGAGGTATCGCCGGGCGCGCGCCAACTCCTGCCGCACCATCGCCAGTAGGTCTTGTAACTCCGCCACCGCAGAGGGCGAGGCCGGCTTTGTTGATACCCTCTGGGAGGGAGGAAGGGACTGCATGGATGATGTTTGGGCGGTGGCGGGGGCGGCAGTATTCACAGGGACCTCGCGCAGGTAGGGCCGGGGAGGCGAGGATGCCGCTGATGGGGGGGCTGATGGGGGGGCTGATGATGGCGTTTGGGGACTTAACGTGGGCGACGGGGTCAGCGTCGTGGGGACCGCTCCGCCCCCGGCGGCACGGTTGGCGGCTTTATTAGTGCTCCCGGCGCTACTGGTGAGATTCTGCGCCAGATGCTTTTGCGCGCCTTTGATGGTGTAACCCTCCTCTTGGAGCAACCGGCGGATTTCAAACAGGACTTTCATATCCTCGGGCCGGTAATAACGGCGGCCGCCAGCCCCTTTGCGCGGCTTGAGGGCGGCAAATTTCGTCTCCCAAAAGCGCAAAACATGAGTCGGCATGGCCAGCGCACGGGCGGCTTCACCGATGGTTTGATAGGCGTCGGGTTGTTTGGCCATTATCGCCTCTTGTGCGGTTTCTTGGTCAGTGGGTTGTTCAATTTGGTTTTCAGCATCGGCGAGGCTCGGAACACGACAACCTGGCGGGTGGGAATGAGATATTCCTTGCCCGTTTGCGGGTTGCGCCCGATCCGTGACTGACGACGCTGGGTTTTTAAGGTGCCAAAGTGCGGCAACTTGACCTCGCGCCCGAGCGCCAGGGTCTTGCTAATTTCTGCAAAGAACTGATCCACCAAGCGTGCGGCTTCTCGTTTGGATAGGCCCACGTGATCGTGGACTTTTTCCGCTAGAACCGCTTTCGTGCAGGAAGGAGCCTTAGAAGTCATCGTCATGGGTCCTGGTCGGACGGGTCTACTGATAAAGGCCCGCCTGGGCAGCGAAGGCCCTATAGACTTGTGGGTATCATAGCTTAATATGCTTGCGTGCGGTAGATTGGATCGACCGAGCCGTCCCAGGTGGTGTGATAGGCCGCCAACAGGAGATCAGCCGGGCTTTTTCCCTCTTGTGCACGCTCATGTAAGGGGGCGAGAAACGCGGCTTCGCTCTCGCCGAGAGTCTGCGCACGCCGCCCCAGCCCTTGCTGTGCAATCGCGAGCACCTGGCGCGCCAGATCAGCAAGCGGCTTACCAGCAAACCGCCCGGCAAGACCTGCAAGGCTTGCCTGAGAGCGGAGTTCTTGGCGTTGATCGGCAGTCCACGCTTTGGTTAGGTCCGTTGCCGCGCTGAGGGCCTGCTCATCATACAACAAGCCGACCCAAAAGGCGGGCAAGGCACATAAAACACGCCACGGCCCGCTATCCGCCCCGCGCATCTCGATAAAGCGCTTGAGACGCACATCGGTAAACACGACCGTCAGATGATCGGCAAAGTCCCTTATGGTCGGCACCTCTCCGGGCAAGGCCGGCAAGCGCGCGGCCATAAAGTCACGAAAGGATTGTCCCAGCGCATCGATATATCGCCCGTCGCGATAAACGAAGTACATCGGTACATCTAAGGCGTAGTCCACGTATCGCTCAAAACCAAAGCCGGGCTCAAACGCCAGATCGAGCCCGCCGGTGCGATCCGGGTCCACGTCCTGCCATAGGTGACTGCGATAGCTGGCGTAGCCAGCGGGCGCACCCTCCTTAAAGGGCGAGTTGGCAAACAACGCGGTGGCGATGGGCTGGAGGGCCAAGCCCACCCGCATCTTACGCACCATATCGGCCTCGTCCGCGAAATCGAGATTGACCTGGACGGTGCAGGTGCGCTTCATCATCTCCAAGCCATGCCCACCGCGCTCAGGCATATAACGACGCATCAAGCCATAGCGCGCCTTGGGTATCCACTCGATATCCTCCAGCGACCAACGCGGCAGATGTCCGGCCCCTAACAGGCCAACCCCTAGGACCTCACAGACCTCACGCATGTGCGCCAGGTGGGTGCGCACCTCGGCGCAGGTTTCATGCACGGACGCAAGAGGCGCGCCAGAAAGCTCCAGCTGGCCGCCTGGCTCTAAGGAAATCGAGGCCCCCGACTCGTTCACCAGCGCGATGATGTTGCCCTCTTCGCGCTGGGCTTGCCAACCAAAGCGTTGCATCTCATCCAAGATCTTGGCGATGCCCCTCTCGCCGTGGTAGCCGAGCGGGCGCAGGGTCCTTTTATCGAAGGCAAACTTTTCATGCTCGGTGCCGATCCGCCAATCGGTAGGCGGTTTACTTCCCCCTTGAAGATAGGCAACCATGTCCCTTTGGTCTGTGATGGGGGCGTTATCGGTCATGAGCGATATCCAGAAGGTTCATCCTGCTCACAAAGGGCCTGTTCACAAGGCCCTTGCGCATACAAGGCTTGGGCACGGCGGGGCGGTCGATCCCGATCATGGGCACAACGCCAGAGCGCGAGAGCTGCAACTGCGGCGGTGTCCGCCCGTAGGATAGAGGATCCCAGGCTCGCAAAGTAGACCTGCGGTAACGTTTCTAACCGCGCGCGTTCTTCAAGAGTCAATCCACCCTCAGGACCAATGAAAAGAGTGACGGGCTGGTCTTTGAGAATCTGCCCCACCTCTAGCATGGGATGGGCCGGCCCCCATTCCGCGCAAACCACCACCCACGTGGTGGGTTGCCAATCAGCGAACGGGATCGGCGCATCAAAGACGGGTATCGAATGGCGACCACACTGCTCGGCCGCAGCAATGGCGCGATCAGAAAACCGCGCTGGGGTAAAACCGGCCACGGTGCGGGCGGTGTGGATCGGCACAAAAGCGGTAACCCCCAGTTCTGTCGCCTTTTCGATCACGGCGGCTTGTCGCGCCCCTTTGATCGGGGCGAACGCCAGACTCATCGGCCTTTCGACCCGGGCGGGGGCAATGGCCGTCAGCACCTTGAGGCGATCCCCCTGGAGCTGCGCCGTCCAGCTTCCCTGACGCTCGTTAAACAGTTCGATCCGGGCACCATCACGTAAGCGTAAGACCCGCCGCAACCGATGATGCAGTGGGTCTGCTAGGGTGAGCTGCCCCCCCTCGCGGAGGTCATCGGAGATGTAAACACGAGGCATAAACGAAAACCACGATCATGAAAAAACCGATGATAACGAAACGCCCGCCTCGTGCAAGCAAACAAGACCTGAGAATGGTTTTGCTTTAGCCATTAATTTTTCTTTTCACTGATTTTGCTATGATCTTGTCTTGATATCCGGGATGCCTTGCCTTCTTTCCCTATCTTTTTAGTGATAGTCTTTTCGTCACTGTCCTGCCTGATGAGGTTTTTCATGTCTTTTTCCATCCGGTATGTTTTTGTTTTCCTAAGCCTTGGCCTGAGTCTTGGCCTGGTGCTCGGCCTTGCCCCGCGCCAAAGTGCCGCGCAACAAACCGCGCAACAAGCAGGCACCGTGTCCTCCGCTTACATCGTGCAAATCGAAAACCGCATGGCGGTGTTCGAGCAGGAGCTCCAGCGTATGACGGGGATGATCGAGCAACTGAACTTCCAAATTCGTCAACTGCAAAACCAGCTACAGCAAAATACCCTCACCCAGCCTGCCGCGCCAACCCAGCCGATAACCGGGGGGGTGCCCCAGGCCACCCCCCTCACGGGCGGTGGCCGCGCTAGCGCCCTTAATCAAGGGGGGCTCGCGCAACCAGGGACGCCCCAAAGCCCACCACCCGGCGCAACAGGACAAGAGGGCATGACCCAGGACGGTATGGGCATGGCCGCCGCTCCAGCCGCCAGCGGTGGCGCTCTGGGCGCAACCCAAAACGCCCAGGAGGGCACCCTGGGGACCCTTATTGTGCCAAGCGAGGGGGGCATCGCCACCGGCGACCCCCAGATGGATTTCGATACCGCCTATAATCTGCTGGCCAGCACCGACTACGATAGTGCCTATGACCAATTCCGCGCCTTTATCGAGACCTACCCCGAGCACCCCTTGGTGAGCGATGCCTACTACTGGATCGGTGAGATTGCCGTGGTCAACGGCAACACCGACGCCGCCATTGCCGCCTTTGCGACCGGCTATCGTGATCGCCCCGATGGCGCCAAGAGCGCCGACAGCCTGTTTAAGTTGGGCACCACCCTGCTTACTGCCGGACGCAACGAAGAGGCGTGCCGGACCTTTCGTGCGGTGCTATCTGTCTATCCCGATGGGGCAACCCCCTTACGCGAACGGGCCAGCGCCCTCGCCCAACAAAACAACTGCCCCGCCTAAAAGCCTCGGGCTTGCGACCTCGGGCTTGCAATCTCAGGCCAAGCGAAGCTCTTGGATGCCTTCCGCCCTTAAGGGATTCCGATCAAGGATCTGAAGGGTCGGGGTTGCCACCACCGCAAGCCCACCGCGGGCGCGATGATCGTCCAGGTACCGGGCAAGCCGACTGGCCGCCGGATCATCTAAGCCGAAAAAAGGCTCATCCAACAGTAAAATCGGTGTCGAGATCAAGCTGGCGCGGGCTAAACTCACCTGGCGTCTCTGCCCAGACGACAAGGTCCCCAGCCGGACCTGTAAAAGGTGGGTAAGATGCCAATCGGCAAGAGCCGCCTGCACCTTGTGGGCCGTGATCTGGGCATGATGAAGCCGCCCCCACCAAAGCAAGCCGCTTGCCACCCGGTGACGAGGATCCCACCCTCGACCATCTAAGTAACACAGTGCGCCGGTGACCGAGACAGTGCCCACAGCAGGAGACAATAATCCCGCCAAAACCCGCAACAAGCTCGTCTTACCACATCCGTTGGGGCCCGTAATCGCCCAAAGTTGTCCCCCGCCCAAACGAGCCGAGATGCCCGAGACGATCACTTGTCCCGTGCGCTGGATGGTAACATCGCGTATGGTGATCTCTGCTGTGGAGTCCGACATGTCTTTTTCCGTCCAAGGTTTATTCGTCCACCCGGTCAAGAGTCTGCGCGCCCAGACAACGAAGGCCCTTTCCCTTATACCCCAGCGCGGGGTCCTCGGCGACCGCCGTTTCGCGCTCGCCCGGCCCAAGACCGTCTATGACCCCAACCATCCTACCTGGATCGGCAAGCACCTTTTAGAGGCGCAAGTGGCCACCCCGGAGCTCGCCCAATTCAGGGCCGACTACGCCGATGAGACCCTTACCGTCTATGACGATACGAATCGCCTGCGTGCCCAAGCCCACCGCACCCAGGGCTGGGGGGTGATCGATGGGTTTTTTTCTGACGTGCTGGAGCGGCCTGTGCGCCTGATCGAAGCTCCGCCCGGCGGGCATTTATCAGACCGGCAAGAACCTTTTATCTCGTTGATTACCACCGCCTCCCTGCGCGCCTTAGAAAAGGAGCTGGGCGCACCGGTCGATCCCCGCCGGTTTCGCGCCAACCTGCTCATTAAAACCGATACGCCCTTTATCGAGCGCGACTGGGTCGGCAAAACCTTGACCGTCGGCAGCGCCGAGATGACCGTCATCATGCGGATCGACCGTTGCTGTGCCACCCACACCCACCCCGAGCGCGGGGTGTATGATATGGATATTCTCAAGGTGTTGCGCGGGACCTTTCAGCGGCGCGATTTTGGCCTTTATGCCCGTGTCCTTGAGCCCCGGACGATCAAAAAGGACGATCGAGTTTCTCTGCGAGTTTCCCCTGATGACCAGCCCCTATAGTTCCTTTCGCGATATTCCCCGGCGCGTTTGCCGACAAATCACCGTGGGCGACGTTCCCGTCGGCGGCGATGCGCCGATCACTGTGCAGTCCATGACCAACACCCTCACCACGGATATCGACGCCACCAACCGGCAGATTGCCGCCCTGACCGAAGCGGGCGCGGACATTGTCCGAGTTTCATGTCCCGATGAGGACTCCACCGCAGCCCTCGCGCAGATCGTGCGCGCCGCGACGGTGCCGATTGTGGCCGACATTCATTTTCACTACCGCCGGGCCATCGAGGCCGCCCAAGCAGGCGCGGCGTGCCTGCGGATTAACCCTGGCAATATCGGCAAGGATGATCGCGTGCGCGAGGTCATCCACGCCGCGCGCGATCACGGCTGTAGCATCCGCATCGGCGTCAATGCTGGGAGCCTGGAGCGCGAC
Organism: Pseudomonadota bacterium; assembly: GCA_039028835.1. Taxonomy (GTDB): domain Bacteria; phylum Pseudomonadota; class Alphaproteobacteria; order JBCCHK01; family JBCCHK01; genus JBCCHK01. The sequence continues at coordinate 31,881 of JBCCHK010000004.1, read as the reverse complement.
TTGCTCGATAAGTACCGCGGCCCGACGCCCGAGGCGATGCTGGAAAGCGCTCAGCGTCACATTGCTTTGTTAGAAGACCATGACTTTTTTAACTTTAAGATCAGCTGCAAGGCCTCGGACATCTTCCTTGCCCGCCAGGCCTACCGCTTGCTCGCCCAGGCCTGCGATTATCCCTTGCACGTCGGTATTACCGAAGCAGGTTCGCAGTTCGGCGGCACTGTAAAAAGTGCGATTGGCATCGGTAGCCTGCTGCTGGAAGGGATCGGCGATACGATTCGCGTGTCTCTTGCCGCCGATCCGGTGCAAGAAATCAAGGCCGGATTCGAGATTCTCAAGTCTTTGAGTCTGCGCTCTCGCGGGGTGCAGATCATCGCCTGCCCGTCCTGTGCCCGGCAGCAGTTCGATGTCATCGAAACGGTCAAAGTGTTGGAGGATCGACTCGCCCATATTACGGTGCCCCTTAAGGTCTCAGTCATCGGCTGTGTGGTGAACGGCCCCGGCGAGGCCTTGCTCACTGATGTGGGGATCACCGGCGGCGGGAAGGGGACCCATCAAATCTATGTCAGTGGTTTGGCAGACCATCGCCTGAAGGACCCGAAGATCGTCGATCATCTGGTCCAGCTCATCGAACAGCAAGCGGCCGAGGTTAAACAGCCATGAGCAACTCGGGTGTAAGCCACACGACGACAAACACCGCGGCCCAACGCACAAACCTTGCCGATTGGGGCAAGGCCATCACGCGCGGTGACCGTGCGGCCCTCGCGCGCGCCATTACCCTTTTAGAATCAGGCCATCCGCCCGATCACCGCACCGCGCAAGCGCTGCTGGCGCACCTGCGCACCCACAGCAAGCCCAAACCCACCTTTCGGCTGGCCATTACCGGCCCCGCAGGCGTGGGCAAGTCCACGTTCATCGAAGCTTTAGGCCAACACCTGCTTGCTCACCCCGGGCGCGTCGCGGTCCTGGCGATCGATCCTGGCGCCCTCACCCAAGTGGACGCGCGGGGCGCGATTTTGGCTGACAAAACCCGCATGACCCGCCTGGCAACCCACGAGGATGCTTTCGTCCGCCCGGCCACCAGCGCAGGCGCGTCCGGCGGCATCGCCCACGCCACCCGTGAGGTCATCGAGCTGTTCGAGGGCGCAGGCTATGACTGGATCATCATCGAGACCTTAGGGGCCGGCCAGGCAGAAGACATCGCAAGTTCCCTGTGTGATGCCCTGTTGTTGCTGGGCCAGCCAGGCAGTGGCGACGGACTGCAAGCCCTCAAGCGCGGGCTGAATGATCGCGCTGACTTTGTCTTGGTTAACAAGGCCGACGGCGATTTATTGGACTATGCCCGGCAAGCCGCGCAAGATTTTCAACACAGCCGCACGCCCGAAGACAGGCAGCGGGTGTGGTTGGTCTCCAGCCTGACCGGTGAGGGCTGTAAGGACTTTTCACAGGCCTTGATCGCCTGGCTGGACGCGCGCCGCCAAAGTGGCGCGCTGGACGCGCGCCGCCGCCGCCGCCTTGTCCCTTGGCTGGCCTGGCGGCTACACCAGGAGATCGACCAGCATATAGATGCTCCGGCCCTTCATGCCGCCGCTGCGGACCTACACGACGGACGCGAGGACCTTAGAGCGGTGCTTGCCACGTTAACCAGCACCTTGGCCGATGCGCTCACCCAAGCCCTGGCGGCGGGATTTGATAAATCCCACCCATCGGCAAAATAATCCGATCCCCCTCAACAAGTCCGGCAAAACACGCTAGGATAGAGCCGTCCCTTCACACGAACTCCAAGGATAATCGCTGTATGGCCCGGGCCTCAAAAGACCAAGACAAGCTGTATCAATCCATGCTGGATGGACGCCTTCATATTGGGCGTACCTTGCTACGGATCGGCACTGTATGCACGATTTTGACCGGCGTTGTGTTGCTGATTCTCGCGGCCGCGCTTTTATGACCCCAGATAACCTGGCCCCGTCATCGCGGACGAGCGCCCTTTCGGGCCGGGTTAAGCGCTATGCCAAAGTCGGCTCCTCGGTCGGCAGCCTTGCTACCAAACTCGCTGGCATGCGCTATTTTGGCATCGATATCGACCGCACGGCCCACGCCGACGAGATCAAAACCATCTTAGGCGAGCTTAAGGGCCCGATCATGAAGGTTGCCCAAATCCTGGCGATGATTCCCCATGCGGTGCCCACTGAATACGCCCAGGCCTTTGGCGACCTTCAATCCAACGCCCCGCCCATGGGCTGGCCCTTTGTGAAGCGGCGCATGGCTTTCGAGCTGGGCCAGGACTGGCAATCCTTGTTTGCCGAGTTTCCCCGACAAGCCACCGCTGCCGCCTCCCTTGGGCAAGTCCACAAAGCCCGCACCCAAGAGGGCCACCTGGTGGCCTGCAAGCTGCAATACCCCGACATGGCTACAGCGGTCGATGCGGACCTGCGCAACCTTAAGCTCTTACTCAATATTTTCGAGCGTTATGATAAGGCCATTGCCACCGATGAGATTTTTGACGAGATCGCCGGGCGGCTGTGGGAAGAATTGGACTACCAGCGCGAACGACAACACATGGCCCTCTATCGCCATATGTTTGCGGACCTTGAAGGCGTGCGTATCCCTCAGCCCCTAGAGGCCCTGTCCACTGACCGGCTCATGACCGCCACTTGGCTTGAGGGACAACATGTTATGACCCTTAAGGACATGCCGCAAAAGCTGCGCGATCAGGTTGCCTATAACATCTTCCAAGCCTGGTACGTGCCTTTGTATCGCTATGGCGTCTTGCACGGTGATCCCCACGCAGGCAACTACAGCGTCATCAGCAAACAGACAAACCCCGATACCCATGCGCCTGAGGGGACGCTCAACCTGCTGGACTTTGGTTGTGTGCGTATTTTCCCGCCGAAGTTGGTTTCCGGGGTGATTACCTTATACCGTGCCTTGCAAACCGATGACGCCAAAATGACCGCCGAAGCCTATGAGATGTGGGGATTTCGCGACCTGAACAAAGAGCTGATCGGCACGCTGGATATTTGGGCGCGCTTTATCTTTGGTCCCGTGCTCGATAACCGGCGTCGTCTCATCGATCCTCGCGGCGGCGAGGTTTATGGCCGTGCCGAAGCGCAAAAAGTCCACATAGAACTGCGCAAACACGGCGGTGTCAAACCACCCGGCGAGTTTGTTTTTATGGATCGGGCCGCCTTGGGGCTGGGGTCGGTCTTTATCCATCTTGCGGCCAAGATCAACTGGTATAAGCTCTTTAACGAGATGATCGAAGACCACGATGAGGACGCCCTGCAGGCTAGACAAACAAAGACTCTCACCCGTTTTGATCTTTGCTAGACCTTTGCGCATTCTTTTTTAAGACTTTTCTATGTTCTCTTTTGGCTGTATACACTCCTTATGTCCCATGATGTCAAAAATATGATAGATCATTCTCCCACGCCGCTGGGGTATCGTCATCTGGGCATCATCATCCATCCCGTTTCATAGGTTTGCTTGATCGTGTCTGACAATCCTGCACCGTCTAACACGCAGACGCCCGAGGTTTTTCCGCCCTATTGGGTGATCACCGACGGCACGCCTGGCATGGAAAACCAATGCTTGGGGTTGGCGGACGCTCTGGGGGTTGTCCCCCACGTTTTGCGGGTGGTTTTGCCCTTCCCGTGGTCTCTGGTTGCCCCTTATGGCTCTGCAAGGCAGGCCCTTGCGAGCGTCAATATCCATCCGCCATGGCCTGACCTTTTGATTGCCTCGGGCCGGCGAAGTGTGCCCATTGCGCGATCCATCAGGCAACTCAGCGCCGGCAAAACCAAGCTCGTCTATATTCAGGACCCTGGCCGCGGTCATAAGGATTTTTCACTGATTATCTGCCCCAGTCACGACGATATTTCTGGCACCAACACCCTGAAGACCACCGGCGCACTCCACCGCTGTACGCCCGAGCGTCTCAAGCAGGGCTTTGCCGAGCTCAACTTAGGCGCGCCACCGCCAGGCGGGTTCGGGGCAGTGCTCATCGGCGGCCCTAATAAGGTCTATAACTATGATCGGGACTTTATCGCGGGGCTCGCCCAACAGCTTGCTGATGTGGGCCTTTCGCTACTGATTACCGCCAGCCATCGCACCCCGCCAGAGCTCGATGAGATGATCAAAAAGCTCATCCCCACGCGGATGTTTTGGTCGCCGCGCCAAGAAGATGGCGTCCGCAACCCCTATTTCGGATTTCTAGAGGCGGCTTCGCACATTTTCGTCACCGCCGACAGCATCAATATGGTGAGCGAAGCGGCTTCTACTGGCAAACCCATCTATATTCTCAACCCGCCCATGCGATGGGGCGTCGATAGCGAGAACAAGTTCAGCAGGTTTCACATGCACCTTAAGACCTTGGGAATCACTCGATCCATGACTGTGCCGATCGATACCTGGAAATACTCGCCCTTGCTGGATATGCAACGGGCCGCCGCCGCCGTGCGCAAGGTCGTCCCAAATCTGCCGCCGCCACGATCCAAACCATCACCCGAACCGTCGCCTGAACCGCCGTCCGCATCATCCCCCGAACCGCCGTCCGCGCCATCGCCCACGCCTTCAGGTTAAAATCCCCTCAACCTCGCCGATGAGGGGAATCTCCGTCTTTAATTCAGCCTCGAGAATCTTGCGCAAGCGACGTCGATGGTAGGCATCACCCAGTAAAAACGTGCGCCCCCGGCCTCTTTGCCACCAGTGTCCTTTCTCTAAGTCTTTGGCCTGGTACACCGCTTGCCACAACCGGGGCGCATGGCGGCTGGTCTTGGGCCAAACCCGCAAGACTCCCTGTGCGGCGATATCCGCCAGCACGCGCTCGCCAACCTGGATGAGCAATACCGCGCCGACTCCATCATAGCGGGCAACCCCGAGGTTAGCAGACGCATCCGCGCCAGCTGTGTTCGTGGTTTGCGCAGCGGAGTCCGCGCACCACACCCCCATCAGATGACCTTGTCCCCACAGTGTCCGCCAAAAAGAACCGTGCGGGTCGCCGTCTTCATAAAACCGGTCGATATCCGCCCGCATCGCCCAGGCAAACCCGAGCGGCAAGGCAACATCGATTTCTTGCCAAGGCTTAGCATCCCGCCGCGGATCACCAAAGTGATAGAGCAAAAAGTCGAAGACCACCCGCGCACAAGGGTCCCACACCAATCCCCGCCCACGCACCAAGCTATGGGGCAATGTCCTGGCGAGGCGACACACGTCCGCATGATCGGTGATTTGAGCAAGAAGGGCGCGCAATCCTTCCGCTCGTACCTGACTCCACGGCAGGTCCTGCACCACCGCCGGCAGATCGTTGATGAGGGCCTGAACAAAGCGGCTACGCTCTTGGCCGTGCGCCAATTGCGTGAGAGTCTCCGGCACCGAAAGCCCTGTGAGCAACAGGGCCTGGGTGACTTTTCTATGGCCCGCCAGGGGCTCTAGAAACCCGCTCTTGCGCTGTAGTACCGCCCATGGGTTGTCTGCCGGCGGCAAGAAGGTTTGCAACAGGCGCGCACTTTGCGATGTCAGCAGGGAGCCAGGCTGGTAGCTCAGCAGATAAGATTCGAGCAAATAGGCAAAAAAGTCCTCACCCATCGCCGCCTGGTAGTTGGCGAGGATCGCCTTAAGGCGCGGCGTCTGATCTTCCTCATGCAAGCCCAAAGACCACACCAGCGGCGCAAGACGCCAGGCCTGGCGCGGTAAACCGGCCCCCTCATCCACCGCCAAGCGATCGCGCAAACGATGCAACACCGCCTCATGACGCTGGCCGCGGGCCAGCGAACGCGCCACAGTGAGAGTCTCAGCAGCCGTGATCGCCTGGCGCGGCTGCGGTGGCGTGAGAGCCTGGGCGCGGTCTTGCAACCGCATCACGCTGGCGCGCATCGCGCCGCGCGGGTTCACCGCAGAATCGAGAGGGCTCTCATGGGGAGGGGTGGGATTCATCATGCTTTTTTAGCGTGTCCTCATCGCACCAGCGTATCATATCTTGCCCCCCTTGCCTGTTTTGCCTGTTTTGCCCCGATCCTCGGGGATATCCCATAATCGCGGCAAAAATATCATGCTATGATGACGGCCATGGTTTCCCTCGTCCAATCCTTGTCCCTGGCCTTTCCCTTGGCGGTCGGTCTTATGGCCATCGGCGCACTTGGGGGCTGTCTTGTCTTGGCGTTTTATGCCCTGCGCCTGCGGGATCGCCTGACAGACGCGCGTGAGCGCCTCGCGCAGCAAAGCCGCCAGGATGACGCCTTGCGTGACTCTTTCAAAAGCCTCGCAGGTGAGGTTTTAGATCAAAGCCAGCAAAATCTGATGCGCCTGGCGCAATCCGAGCTCACCCGTCACTTAGAGCGGGCCCGCGATACGCTGGCTGAGCGAGAAAAAACCGTGGAAAAAATGGTCACCCCCGTCGGTCAAACCCTACAAAATCTCAATGAATCGATCCACAGCGTCAATGACCGCCTTAAGGACATGGGCACCCTACAAGAAAAAACACGGCAAGAAACCCAACGCCTGACAAACGCCCTACGCTCCCCCAGTGAAGGCGGCAAGTGGGGGGAAATGCACCTCAAGCGGGTGCTGGAGATTGCCGGGTTGGGCGAACACTACAGCTATGAATCACAGCCCTCCCTCTCATCTGGCCGGCCTGATCTGATTATCTATATGCCCGGCGATCGCGCGGTGGCGGTCGATGCCAAAACACCGTTCGATGCCTATGATGCCTTCCTGCGCACTGATGACGCGCAAGAGAAAAAAAATCATATCGACCTTCTCACCCGCAACGTGCGCGCACGGATGCGAGAACTTGCGAAAAAAGCCTATTGGCAAGGTATGGACCAAGAACTGGACTTTACGGTTTTATATATTCCCTCAGACGGCCTTTATCTTACCGCCCTGCAGCACGATCATGAATTGATCGAGCTTGGTGTCCGGGAAAACATCCTGTTTGCCACCCCGACCACCCTGATCGGTATTTTACGCGCGATAGAAATCAGCTGGAAACAAACCGCCTTTCTTGGGCGGATCAAAGACATCCTCGAACAAAGTCGCAACGTCCATGACCGCCTGGCGGTCATGGCGGGCCACCTGGTGAAACTGGGCGAGAGATTGGATAAGTCGGTGGACTCTTATAATAATGCCATCGGTTCGCTCGATCATAATCTTTATCCTGCGGTCCGCAAGTTTGAAGACCTTGCGAAAAAAAACCTGCCTAACCTTTCCCCTATCGACACCACAACCCGCCAGCCCCAAATCACCGTCGCGCAAGGCACCGAACAAGATATCACCCCAAAAGAGCCGCCCCGCAAAATCGGATGACCCTCTATCCTATTCTTATCGCGCCGCACAAAGCGTTGCGCCGCAAAGCAAAACCAGTCGCTAAGATCGATAAAAAAACACACACCTTGCTCAATGACATGGTGGACACCATGTATCACGCCCGCGGCATCGGCCTGGCCGCTCCACAAATCGGCATCAACAAACAATTAATCGTGATTCATTTAGAGCATGAGGTGGGCGAACCGCTCAAGCTGATTAATCCTGAATTGACTCAGACCTCTGGGGACATGGATATCAAACAGGAAGGGTGTCTGTCTTTGCCCGACCAGTTTGCCGACATCACCCGGCCCGTTTCTTGCTCGGTGCGCTATCTTGATCTTGCGGGGGAGTCTTGTACGCTCGACGCGCAAGGCTTGCTCGCTCGTTGCCTACAGCACGAGATCGACCACCTTAAGGGAAAACTTTTCGTCGATTATCTCTCGCCCGTGCGGCGCAACATGATCCTGCGTCGCAGCGCAAAGCAGAAAAAGACCAGCAGCCACGCCAGCCACAACGCTTAAAAGGGCCGCACCAGCACGCTGATGAGAATCCCAAGCAGCAGCACTGTCGGCACCTCATTAAGGAGCCGGTAAAATCGCGCCGAGCGCGTGGAGCGACCTTCGGCAAGCAACCGCCGATGGCGTGCCAACACCATGTGAAAAACACTCATTCCCACCACCAACGTGAGTTTAAGGTGAAACCAGGGCTGCGCCATAATCGCCGGATTAAGGGTGAGCAGGATAAAACCAAAGACCCACACCGCCAGGGCGGCGGGATTCATAATCACCCGCAACAACCGCCGCGCCATCAGCATCAAGGTCGGCGAGGGCTCGGCGCTTGGGTCGTGCGCCGTGGGTTGGTGATAGACAAAAAGCCGAGGCAAATACCACAAGCCCGCCATCCACGCAAAGGCAGAAAAGACGTGCAAAGAAAGCACCCAGGGATAGAGATTCATAAAAAGTATAGGTTTTATTTATGACGATAGACAACCCGACCTTTTTTCAGGTCATAGGGTGTCATTTCTATATCCACCTTATCGCCTGCCATGACGCGGATACGATTCTTACGCATCCGCCCGGCGGTATGCGCGATGATCTCATGATCATTTTCTAGGCGCACCCGAAAGGTAGCAGAGGGTAATTTTTCTATGACCGTGCCGGTCATCGTGAGGAGTTCTTCTTTGGACATAGGGGGCCTGTATTACCGAGTTTTAGCGGAAGTGTTTTTCATACCTCCCGCATATAAAAACGCCCGCTCCATCGTGTCACGAATGAGCGAAAAGGGCGGAAGCGGTGGCGGTTTGGCTGCCGCATTCACTGCACGGCGAATAAAACGCCCCAAATGATCAGAATCGGGATTAGAAAGCCAATAGACACCCGAGGCGGCCAAAATCGGCAAGAGCAACCCGCGCTTGGTATAATAATTAGAATCCGTGCTGCGATCCCCAGCGGCGCGCCAAATAGCATCAGCCGCACGCCCCGCACAGACAAGGGCGCGCGCGCTACGCGGCGGCGGCAATAGATAACGCATCCAGGCTCGAGCACCCGCGTCATGAGCCGCAAGAATCGCAAAGCGGACCTCGATCAGGCGGGATATTTTCTCCCGCACAGACTGTTTGGCAAAGTCCCGGGCGCGAGTCACCCGGGCGATCATCTCCCGATTGAGCCAGTCAAACACGTGTTCTGCGACCTGTTCACTGCGCCCACTAAAGGCACTCAAAACCATGGCTTGGGCGCGGGCAGGCAGGGTTTTTATGACCTCTTCTTCGGCCATCGCAAGGGCCGACTCACCCCAACCGTGACGGCCCGCATGGCCAAGCATGGCCACAACAAGGGCATCGCGGATCTGTTGGTCGTCATCCATCATCACGGTTTGCTTCATCTCACAAACAAATTATTTTGTTTCGTCGTTTCTTTTATCGTTTGCTTCGCCCCCCGTGCTCGTGCGGTTTTCTAGCGCAAAGCAAGAGCGATGTGGGCGGATTTTAGCATATCCCCCCTGCTTGCGCTACTGGGACCTATAGATCAAGACGGTAGCGCAGATACCCTGCGCGATTAAGACCCAGTTCAGTGAGGGCAAGACCCGATCGGGCCGCATAACGCGCCGCGCCGGGACCCGTTGTAAAGACCGCGCTGGTGCCAGGCATCGCCCGCAAAGACCACGTGTCATGGTGCGTGGCCATGATCCCCTGATGCGCCTGCACATAGCGTTCAATGGCGCGGCGGTTGGTCTCCGGGGTGCGCAGGATGACCCTATGATCGCCGACAGGAAACCGGCCGCCGCCGCTGGCGCGAAAACTGTTGGTGGCCAAGACAAAACGGTCCTCGTTGGTGACGGGCCGGTCCGCAAAACGCAGGTCTACAATTCGATGGGCGGTGTCCCGCCGTGCGGTTTTATTGACCAACCCGCCTCGGGGGTGATATCGCGCGGGCTTTGAGAGATCGATCTGATAACGCACACCGCTAATGACATCGAAATTATAGGCGCGAAACCTCGGATCAATCAGAGTTTGTTCGGTCTCGCGGGGAATCAAACGGGCGAACATCGACGCCGAACGCTCCAACCAAGCCCGCAGCACCGCACCATTGATGTCTAAGGCCTGAACGGTGTTGGGATAGCGATACAGGTCCGCCAGATTGCGCATTGTGATCGCACCTGCAGGGATATCGGTGTAATTCTCCGGCCCACCATAGCCGACCCGAAACGGCGCCGCAGCGGAGAGCACCGGCCAATCTTGCCAAGCCGTGCCAGCAAGATGGGTGCGCACGGACCATGCCTGCGCCTGGTTAATCAGGGCCACCGCCGTACTGGGGGCGACCAGGGCAAAATAGGAATGAAGCGGCGCTTGGCTTGTGCCCACCGGACGGCGCAGGTAGGCAAGGGCGCCTGTATGAGCCTTGTGTACGGCGCGGCGCACAGATGGCGCGCTGGGGACCAACGCCCGGGACGGTCTTTGCGCCGTGGCAATCGGGCGCGCGACGCTCTCGCTGGCGAGAATCCGCCACCGCCCACCATCACGCCCCAGCAACAGATCGATCAGGCCCATGTGCGATCCCCAAAAGCCGGCCATGACCGCCGGGGTGCCGCTGACAGTGCCGGCATCGATATCCACTGCGCGAAAACCGCGATAGTCCGGCCCGGGAAAGACCCGGTGGCTGTGTCCCAATAACGCCCCATCGATGAGCGGCATCCGCGCTAATGGTACAGCGGCATTCTCCATCCCAGCATGGGCCCGCGCCGAGCCGATGCCCGTGTGGGCAAGGGCGATAATCAGATCCGCGCCACGCTCCCGCATCTCCGGCAGGTAGCGTTCGGCGGCGGCGAGGATATCGATCGCCATGACCTTGCCCGTCAGGTGATGGTGATCCCATCGCATGATCTGGGGCGGCACAAAGCCGATCACCCCAACGCGCAAGATATGGGTTTGCCCCGCGCCATCTCTAAGATGCCGATCCAGCAAAATATAAGGGGTAAACAAGGGCGGTGCTGCCGGGATGGTGCCACGCAACACATTCGCGCAGAGTACCGGAAACCGCGCCCCGGCAAGGGCATGGGTAAGAAAATCCAAACCGTAATTAAACTCGTGATTGCCAATCGCGGCGGCATCGTACCCCAGCGCATTCATCGCTGCCATGACCGGATGGGGCGCATCGCGCGGGGCGGCGCGCACAGCATAATCGCCCAAGGGACTGCCTTGCAGAAAATCCCCGGCATCAAGGAGCAAGGTCCCCTCACCACCTCCGGCCTCGGCGCGAACCTGCTCGATCAGGCTTGCGGTGCGCGCCAGGCCCACCGTATCGACGGGCTGGTCGGCATAATAATCGTAAGCAAGGAGGTGCACATGCACATCGGTGGTTTCGATCAGGCGCAGGTGCACCTGGTCGCTGGCGGCATGAAGGGTAAAGGGGTGCAGCCCCATCGCCGTCGCGCCGAGAAGAAAACGGCGGCGCGAGAGAGATGGGATGATGCGATTCATGGGGCCCGCCTTAGGCCAGGACCTCGCGGTTGACCACCAAGGCCGGATCCAGCGTCCCCGTCAACGCATCCAAACAGTTCTGCGCCGAGACCCGCGCCATGGCCTGCAGGCACTCAACCGTCAGGCTGGCCTGGTGGGGGGTGAGCAGCACCGAATCCAGCGTACGCAAGGGATCATCGGGCGGCAAAGGCTCACGCGCAAACACGTCTAAGCCTGCCCCGGCAATGCCTCCAGCCTTAAGGGCCTTGCACAAAGCGGCCTCGTCGATGATCCCGCCACGCGCCGTACAGATTAAAAAAGACCGCGGATGCATGTGGGATAGAAAATCCCCATCGATCAGGTGGTGGGTCTTTTGGGTATAGGGAACATGCACCGAGATCACGTCCGCCGCGCCGAGGGCCTGCGGGCTTAGGGTCTCTACCCGCGCCACATCCGCCTTTTGCATGAGCGTCTCATCGGCAAAGGGATCATAGGCCTGCACCGTCATGCCAAAGGCTTTTGCGCGCGGCGCGAGCCTCTGGCCGATCCGGCCAAAGCCGAGTAAAAGCAAGGTCTTGCCCGCAAGCTCGATGGTGGTGACCTCGCCTTGAATGCGCCAACGATTCTCGCGCACGGCACGATCGGCGTTACGGATTTGCCGCGCCAGCGCAATCATCAACATAAACGCATGTTCGGCCACAGATAAGGCATTCACGTTGCCGACGATGGTGAGGGGAATCTTGCGCGCGGTCAGGGCCGCCACATCGACACTGTCATAGCCCACCCCGTGGCGGGACACGACCCGAAGACGCGGCGCACGGGCAATATGCTCGGCACCGAACGGCGCGACTCGGCAGATGACCGCATCGGTATGGCCCAGCACCGCAGTGACCGCCGCCTCGTCTTGGTCGTCGACCACATCATAAGCGATACCGGCCTTTTTGATAAGCGCAATGCCAACGGGATCGATCCCGCCGAGGATCGAGATATGCGCATCGTTTTCTATCTTCGTCATCGGATCAATGGGGTGCAGATCAATAGGTGTCCGAACCTCTCGCCACCACCCCTTCACGCATGGCCGCAAGGGTGCTGGTCGCCCCCATAGCAAGCAAGCGCGCATCGGAAAGGATTGTCACGAAGCGATAGCCAAGACCGATCATTTTCTTGGCATAGGCCGGGCTACCGGTATGAATACCGGCTTTAATTTTATGCTCGATGCTTTTTTTGACGATCATCTCGATCGCCTCGGTGACCACCGGATCATCGGGATCGAACTGCGGCGTGGCCCCTAGTGAATTGGCAAGATCGGCAGGCCCCACATACACCCCATCCAGGCCCGGGGTGGTCATAATGTCATCGATGTGGTCTAGGGCCCCGCTGGTTTCGACCATCGCAAGGGTGACAATTTCCTCGTTTGCCTTGCTTGCGTAATCCGCCCCGCCATAGAGACTCGCACGGATGGGGCCAAAACTGCGCCGCCCACCAGGAGGATAGCGGCAGCTGGTGACGAATCGCTCGGCCTGCGCGCCATCGTTAATCATGGGGCAGATGATGCCATAGCATCCAGCATCCAGCAGGCGCATGATCCACGCCTCATCAAGCCAAGCGGCGCGCGCCAGCGGCACCGTATCGGTGGTCGAGATTGCTTGTAGCATGGCGATGGAATCGCCGTGATCGGCCAGGCCATGCTGGGTATCGATGGTGAGGGAGTCCCATCCTTGCTGGGCCATCACCTCTGCGGCAAAGGAGTCCGGAATCCCCAACCAGCCATTGATGACAGTGCCATCTTTTTTCCATATGTCACGTATTTTATTTCGGCGCATTGTCTGGAAACTTTCTATTTTTCTATAGTTTTATTTGGCAGCTCTCATCGCCAATGCGGTATCGCACATGCGATTGGAAAAGCCCCACTCATTATCATACCAACTCAACACCCGCACCAAGGTGCCATCCATGACCTTGGTGCCTTCTATAGAAAACACGGACGAACGGGCATCGCCATTAAAATCAACCGATACCAACGGTTCATCATACCAGCCCAAAATACCTGTAAGCGCGCCCTTGCTTGCGCTGCGAATGGCTTGATTGATCTCATCCGCATCGGTGGTCTTGGCCGCCACAAAGCAAAAATCGATCATCGACACGTTGGGCGTCGGCACCCGAATTGCCACCCCATCGAGGCGGCCGCTGAGCTCGGGCAGAACCTTGCCGACCGCGCGTGCCGCGCCGGTAGAGGTCGGAATCATAGAACAGGCCGCCGCCCGCGCCCGCGCCAGGTCCGCATGCATGGTATCGACGATCCGTTGATCGCCCGTGTAGCTATGCACGGTGGTCATAAACCCGCTTGTAATCCCCACCGCCTGGTGCAGGACGTGGGCCACAGGGGCAAGACAGTTGGTGGTGCAGGACGCATTAGAGATGATCGTATGCGCGGCGGTGATTTTGTCGTGATTGACGCCGTAGACGACGGTGAGGTCCTCATCGCTCGCCGGGGCAGAAATCAATACCTTGCCCGCACCCGCCTCCAGGTGGGCCATCGCCTCGGTGCGCTTGGTGAATCGGCCCGAGCATTCCAGCACCACATCGATCTTCAGGTCCTTCCACGGCAGTTTGCGCGGGTCGGACTCTTGGCAGACCTTGATCGAATGACCATCCAAGATCAGCTGATCCCCTTGGGTGTCCACCGTGGCGGCGAGGCGACCATGGACGCTGTCATAACGAAGAAGGTGAGCATTCGCCTCGATACTGGCAAGATCGTTAATGGCAACGACCTCGATGGCCTCGCGCCTCGCGGCGGCACGTAACACCAATCGACCGATGCGGCCAAAGCCGTTGATGGCAACACGAGTGGGCATGACGGATAATCCTTATATGAATGATCGAGATATGAATGATCGAGCGAGTGCGCCCACCTCCCAGCGGCACGTTTTTTCTCTGAGCGTCAGGCTACCTGGTGCGGCAAAGTCAAGCAAGGGGCGCAATCAGCGGCGCAGCTCGCCAAGCCACGTCCGCAAACGTTGCGCCAGGGCCGGACCCGTAAGGCCATAGTGCTCATACAGGGCCTTCGCCGGAGCGGATGCGCCAAAGGTATTCATACCGATAAGAAGACCGTCCTCACCGACCAGCCCAGCCCAGCCCTCGGGCCGTCCGGCTTCAATCGCGGCGCGCGGCCCCTCGCCCAGCACTGCGCGGCGATAGGCCGGCTCTTGTTCGGCGAAGACCTCCCGGCACAGGACTGATACGACCGCTACGCCGATCCCTTCGGCCTCTAGGGTCTCGGCGGCGGCCAGGGCAAGAGCGACCTCAGAGCCGGTGGCCAGAATCGTCACCCGGCGTGGCGCGAGCGCGCTTCCCGCCGAGCCCGCTCCCTTCGCCCCGCTTGCCCCGCTCGGCGTGCGCACCAGGTAGGCGCCGCGCCGTGCGCCCGCCCCATCGTGACGCGGGAGAGGCGGCAATCCCTGGCGCGAAAGCGCGAGGATGCTCGGTCCCTGATAGGCCAGGGCCATTGCCCAAGCCTGGATGGTCTCAAAGGCATCGGCCGGACGAAACACCCGCACCCCGGGAATCAGGCGCAGGCTTTCTAAGTGCTCGATGGGCTGGTGGGTGGGGCCGTCTTCTCCCAAGCCGATCCCATCGTGGGTCATGACGTAAATCACCCGCACCTGCATCAACGCGGCCAGGCGAATGGCCGGACGAGCATAGTCGCTGAAGGTGAGAAAGGTGCCGACGAAAGGAATGAACGCGCCGTGTAAGGCAAGGCCGCTGGCCATGGCAGCCATGGCGTGCTCACGCACCCCAAAGCGCACGTAATCCCCAGCATAGTCATCGCGCGTTACGTCCACTGCATCGGCGTGGCGGGTGTTGTTAGACGGCGTGAGATCGGCGGAGCCGCCAACCAAGGCCGGCAAGTTCACATGGGCCAGCACCTTCCCTGAGGCCTGGCGGGTGGCCATGGTCTGGGATGCAATCTCTTGGGCTAAGTCTTCCAAGCCCAGCCCTGCGACCAGGTCATCACCGCCGCCCGGCCCCTCCAGCCACGCCTTATGCGCGGGGTCCGCGGCGGCGTAACGCTTATGCCAGGCCTGATAGGCCGCTTGCCCCCGTTGGCCGATGGCAAGCCACGCATCGCGGATATCTTGCGGGATCACAAAGGGCGGATGGGGCCAGTCCAAGTTGCGCCGTGCGGCGGCGACCTCTTCCTCGCCCAAGGGAGCGCCATGGGCCGCGGCGGTGCCTGCCTTTTGATCGGCACCAAAGCCGATGGTGGTGCGACAACAGATGATCGAGGGGCGGTTTTGGGCGTGCAAAGCCGATGCAATGGCGCGCTCGATGGCTACCGGGTCATGGCCATCGATCGCCTGTACATCCCAGCCATAGGCGGCCATGCGCGCTTGGGTGTCATCGCTCACCGTAAGGTTTGTCGCGCCGTCGATGGAAATGCGATTATCATCAAATAGCACGATGAGCCGCCCTAGGCCCAAGTGACCGGCGAGCGAAGCGGCCTCGTGGCTGATCCCTTCCATCAAGTCCCCGTCCCCGGCGATGACAAAGGTGCGATGGTCCACCAATCCATCCCCGACCCGGGCATGAAGCATGCGCTCGGCGAGGGCCATCCCCACCGCCGAGGCCAAGCCCTGGCCTAGGGGGCCGGTGGTGATTTCTATTCCAGCGTTAGGGTCATATTCGGGATGCCCAGCGCAGATCGAGCCAAGCTGACGAAAGTTTTTGATGTCCTCAAGGGTGATCGCCTGATAGCCCGTCAGGTGCAACAGGCTATACAGCAGCATCGAGCCATGACCGGCGGAAAGAATAAACCGATCTCGATCAGGCCAGGTGGGATTAAGCGGGTCAAAGCGTAGAAAACGCTCGAACAATACGGTTGCCACATCGGCCATGCCCATGGGCATGCCCGGGTGGCCGGCGTTTGCCGCCTGCACCGCGTCTACGCTGAGCATGCGTAGAGCGTTGGCAAGGGGGCTGGTCTTAGCGTGGTCTTTTTTGAGGCGATCTTTGGGAGCGGCAGACAAAACGTTGATATCCTTATACTATAGGGATGATAGAAAATAGAAAAAATAGAAAGAATGATAATAGAAAAATGATAATAGAAAAAATGCTAACCATAACGGCCTGTAATGTATCCTTGAGTGCGTTTATCCTCAGGCGTGGTAAACAGATTGCTGGTTTTGCGACACTCGACCATCTCACCCAGATGAAAAAAGGCGGTCTGCTGACTGACACGCGCGGCTTGTTGCATGTTATGGGTTACGATGACAATCGCATAGGTCTCTCGCAGTTTTTCTATCAGGTTTTCGACGTGCGCAGTGGCAATCGGATCGAGCGCCGAGCACGGCTCATCCATCAAGATGACCTCAGGGTTGGGGGCAATGGCGCGGGCAATGCACAGCCGTTGCTGTTGGCCGCCGGATAGATCGGTAGCCGGGGCGGTCAGGCGATCGCTCACCTCGTCCCACAAACCCGCCGATTGCAAGCTTTGCTCGACAATCCCATCGAGCTCATCGCGGTTGCGGCTCATGCCGTGAATGCGCGGGCCGTACGCAACGTTGTCATAGATAGATTTGGGAAAGGGATTGGGCCGCTGAAACACCATGCCCACCCGGCGGCGCAGGTTGACGATATCCATCGATGGCTGGTAAACATCCTCACCATCTAAGGTCACAACCCCGGTGACCCGGCAGCTTAAGATCGTGTCGTTCATCCGATTCAAACAGCGCAAAAAGGTCGACTTGCCGCACCCCGAAGGGCCGATTAAAGACAGCACTTCGCTATTCTTGACGAGCAATGAAACGTTTTTCAAGGCGAGCTTGTCACCATAATAAACACTCACGTCGTGGGTGCTCATTTTTACGATGCCGTCTTTGGGGTTGTTTGATCGAGCGGCGTTCATCTACAGCCTCTTTTGAAAACGATGACGCAGGAATGCCGCCAAGCTATTGAGACTCAAGACCAAGACCAGCAACAAGATAATCGTCGCGCCCGCCAGTTCGGTATACCCGCGCCCGGGCAATCCGGCCAGCATATAGACCTGCACCGGCAAAGCGGTGGCCGGCGAGAGGGGGTCAAAACTCGCTTCAGGGATAAAGGCGGCCATGCCGATCATAATCAGCGGTGCGGTTTCTCCCACCGCTTGGGTGATGCCGATAATCAGCCCGGTGATAATTCCGGGGATCGCGACGGGCAAGACGTGATGGAACACGGTTTGCACCTTCGAGGCGCCCAGACCAAAGGCCGCTTGCCGAATCGAATGAGGCACAGCCTGCAGGGCCGCGCGCGCGGCGATGATGATCGTCGGCAGGGTCATCAGCGTGAGCACCAGCCCGCCGACAATCGGCGTAGAGCGCGGCAAGTGAAACCAGTTAATAAACACCGCCAAACCTAGGACACCAAAGACAATCGACGGCACGGCGGCGAGGTTGTTGATGTTGATTTCTATCAAACTCACCCAGCGCGAGGGGCGGGCAAACTCCTCTAAATAAATTGCCGCGGCAACCCCCAGCGGCAGGGCGAGGGCCACTACGATCAAAACCATCATCAGCGAGCCAACCATCGCGGAAGCGAGGCCCGAGACCTCAGGATAGCTGGAGGCCGCGCGGGTAAAAAAGTCCGTATTGAAAAAGCGATCCAGTCGTCCCGTCGCCATCAAATCGTCGATCACCCGCGCTTGCAGGGCGTTGATCGGGCGGCGTGATTCTTCTATATCTCGGCGAATCTTGCCCTTGACCCACGCATCCACGTCATTGTTGGCCGGCAGCCACAACGCCGCCCGGGTGCCGATGAGCGCGCGATTGTCCAGCACCTGGTCACGCACGAGGTAGGGAGCGATTTTAGAGACCAGCGCGCGAATCGCCCGCCGGTCCTGGCGGCTGAGTGCGCCGGTGACCTGCTGCGCCTTCTCGACGATGGCTTCTTGTACAATGGCGCGATAATTCGCTTTGCTGATGATCTGCGCATCGCCGGTCTGATCGGGATCGATGCGCTCGATGGACAGATCGAGCTCGAGCAAGATGCGCGTCTGCCAAAAGGCACTCAGGCCAATCGTCAACACCGCGCCGAACAGGATGACGATCAACGAGATGCTCAAGAGAATACCGGCAAGCCCGCAACGGCGCAGCCACGTGTTGCGCGCATGACGCTTTTGTGCGATGCGCGCCGTTTGGGCCGCGGTGATTGCGGTCTGCGCTGGCGCAGGCGGGGGGGATGGGCTATTCACGGTGGCGCCGATGCTTTCGCACGACCTGCAGGGCGATCACGTTCATCGCCAAAGTCATGACAAACAAGGTGAGCCCGAGCGCAAAAGCAACCAACGATTGGGGGCTGTTAAAGACCTGATCGCCGGTCAGCTGATGGACGATCTTGACCGTGATCGTGGTCATAGACGCAAAGGGATTGAGATCGATGCTCGCAACGATTCCCGCCGCCATGACGACGATCATGGTCTCGCCCACGGCGCGGGAGGCGGCGAGCAAAATCCCTGCGGCAATGCCCGGCGCGGCGGCCGGCAAGATGACCTGGCTTAAGGCCTCACCGCGGGTGGCCCCTAGTGCGAGTGCGCCATCGCGCATGCTACGCGGCACCGAGACCAGCATATCATCGCTCAAAGACGAGACGAAAGGAATCAGCATGACCCCGAGCACCAGCCCGGCGGCCAGGGCATTAGAAGCGCTGGCCTGAATGCCCAAGAGAGCATCGCCTGCATTGCTGATGGCGGGGCCCACCACCACCAGGGCAAAAAAGCCATAGACCACGGTGGGAATCCCCGCAAGCACCTCCAGCGCAGGCTTGAGGGTTGCCCGTTGCCAGTAGGTGGCGTACTCGGCCAAGTAAAGCGCACACAAAAGGCCAATCGGCACGGCCAACAACAAGGCCACCACCGAGATATAAAGCGTCCCCCACAAGAGCGGCAACAAGCCAAACTGGCCGACCTCGGTCATGTCCCCCGAGGAAGAAAAGCGCGGGTCCCACACGGTGCCGAAGAAAAAATCCCACGGCGCAACAAAGGAAAAAAAGCGCAAAGCCTCAAACAACAGTGAGAGAACAATACCCAGGGTGATGATGATGGCAAGCCCAGCACAGGCGGCGAGTAAGACGATGGCGATGCGGTCGATGCGTTTGCGCAACGCGGCGGTGGAGGGAAGGCTCAAGAGGGCCGCTGCGCCGCCCACAGCCGCTAGGGCGATGATGACAAACCCAGGGATATCAAGGGCATAGACGGCCACTGCAGCGAGGGCCGCGGGGATCACGGTCAGAGCCATCCCGTAGGCCGTCAGGGTGCCGGTGGTGATTCCCGGAAGGGCGCGGGCGCGCACGTGCAGCCCCCCCACGCTGAGCAAAACGATCAAGGCAAGACCGATGAGGTTTGTCATGACTCGGGCTCGTGGTTGAAGAAAACAGCCCTTAATCGAAGGCCCCGATCAAGGCCCCGTTACAGTAGATGACCTATGGGCTGATGTGGAGTCCCTAAGGGTGCTTTTTGAAGCCTTTTTTTGAGTCGTCCCGAAGATTCTTGCCAAAGGATTCTTCTTGCAGGCGAAACGACGCGTGACCGGATATTTGGGAAAAGTGCCTAAGCAAGCAGGTCACTCGGATGCTACAATGGCAAACATTATCAAAGGGCGTGTATTCGGGTCTATCTTTCGATATCTGGGGGATACGTTCAAAAATTGATTCTCACTCACGGGCGATTTTTCGCATGCCAAAAGAAACAAACTCTCATATTGAGGAATTCAAGAATTTTCTGAAAGAAGATATAGGGGATGCCTCGGGTATAGTAGAGGGTATTTCCCCAGATAAAAAACGAATTCATATAACCAAACTTATTTTCGCAAGTGCTGTAGATCGTTTCGATCATCTCATCGATAAGATTCTTCTCGATAGAGTCGAAATCTCACCGATTTTACAAGAAGAACTTTTACAAAAACACGAAAAAGAAACTCTCTCAGAAAAGCAACTATATGAAATTTTTCTCTCAGATGAGGATCCAAAGCAGAGAGTCTTGGAAAATTTGAAAAACACCTTGCGTACCAATGTTTTAAGAAAAAGGCATAGCACAAAACTTAAGAAACTTTTCGAGTCATTAGACATTAATCCCAAAATCTATCAGACATCTCGGGTTAATCCCAACAAAGGTGTAATTACGGAACAGTTTAAGAAACAAGATAAATCTATCCCCACTTCAGTCATCGGCTACGCCGACTGGATATATTGCAGACGAAATGCTATCGTTCACGGCGGACGATCCTTGAATCTCGCAAAATATGACATAGACTTTCTTGAAAAAGAATATAAAGTAAAAGGGTCAGCCGTAAGGGTAAAAATTCGGAAGGGATCATTAAGCAATATTCAAAATTTCTATACTGATCTCATAGAGAAAATCCTCATAGAAAAAATTGATAAAATTTCTGATTCATAATTTCATATTTTTGCCAGTGATCCCCAATCTGCTTAAAGCAGGATCACGTTAAGAGTGAGAGAGCAAAGTGCCCCTCGCCTCTTTATCTGCCCCCTTACACCCAAAGGGCGGTTTTGCTAAGCTGTGAGATAGCACCACTCATCAACCCGCCACACCGTGCGCAAGACCCCACCCGCCATGCCTACCGCCAAAAAAACAGCCCCCCAAGACAAGACCGCAGACGACGCCCAAGCGGACGCTCAAACGCCCCCGCAAACGCCCGAGCAAACCCTCACCCTGAACGGGGAGACCGTCACTATACAACCCGGGGAGACCCTCTGGGAGCTCGTGCGCCGCACCGGCGACGAACTGCCCCACCTATGCCACAAACCCGGCTACCGCCCCGATGGCAACTGCCGCATCTGCATGGTCGCCATCGAAGGCGAGCGGGCCCTGGTTGCCTCCTGCGTCCGTCCCGCCGCGCCCGGCATGGTCATCGACACCCAATCAAGCCGCCCGCGCCGCGCCCGCGAACTGGTGGCCGAGCTCCTGCTCGCCGATCAACCCCGCGCCCCCCACGATCCCACCAACAAACTTCTACGCACCGCAAGCAAACTCAACGTCACCGAAAGCCGCTTTCCCGCCGCTCATAAAACCAACGGCGCAGACCATGACGCAAATAAGAGCGCGAGTGGCGGCACCAGCCATAACGGCCATAACATAAGTGGCGATCCCGCCCCTCCCGCGCCAGACTTTTCCCACCCGGCCATGGCCGTGCAACTGGATGCCTGCATCCACTGCGGGTTGTGCGTGAGGGCTTGCCGCGAAGAACAGGTCAACGACGTGATCGGCATGGCCCATCGCGGGCAGGGCAGCAAGATCGTTTTTGACATGGACGATCCTATGGGGCACTCCACCTGCGTTGCCTGCGGCGAGTGTGTCCAGGCTTGCCCCACCGGCGCGCTGATGCCCGCCAGTGTGCTGGATGAGACGACCCACAAGCGCACCGCCACCCCCGACCGGCACGTCGATACCCTGTGCCCCTACTGCGGGGTGGGCTGCCAGGTGCGCTATCACGTCAAGGACGATCAGATCATCGCCGCCGAAGGCCGGCCCGGCCCGGCCAACCAAAGCCGTCTGTGCGTTAAAGGGCGCTTTGGTTTTGACTACGGCGCGCACCCGGATCGGCTCACCACTCCCCTCATTCGCCGAGATGACGCCCCCAAGACCCCTGAATTGCCTAGCGACCCAGAAGAAATCCGCGCCCGCTTTCGCGCGGCCAGCTGGGAGGAGGCGCTGGATCGCGCCGGCAACGGCCTTGCCCAGATCAAAGCCGCGCACGGCGCGGACGCCCTGGCTGGCTTTGGCTCGGCCAAGGGATCGAACGAAGAAGCCTACCTGTTTCAAAAACTCGTGCGCACCGGCTTTGGCACCCACAACGTGGATCATTGCACCCGGTTGTGCCACGCCGCCTCGGTCGCCGCACTGATGGAGACTATCGGCTCGGGCGCGGTCACTGCCCCGGTACGCGCCTGTAAAGATTCTGATGTGATGTTGCTGATCGGCGCGAACCCCACCGTCAATCACCCGGTCGCCGCAACCTTCCTCAAAAATGCCCTTAAGCGCGGCGCGAAATTGATTCTCGCCGATCCCCGCGGCCAAGAACTCAGCCGTCACGCACACATTGACATGCGCTTTAAGCCGGGCACTGACGTGGCCCTGCTCAATGCCATGATCCACGTGATTCTGCGCGAGGGCCTGGCTGATGAGGCCTACATCCGTGCCCACACCCACGGCATCGACGCCCTGCATAAGGCCACCGCTCAGACCTCGCCTGAGGCCATGGCACCCCTGTGCGGGATCGACGCCGAAACCCTGAGGGCCGCCGCTCGCCTGTTTGGCGGCGCCAAGGCGGCGATGATCTTCTGGGGCATGGGCATCAGCCAACACGCCCACGGCACCGATAACGCCCGCTGTCTGATCGATCTTGCGCTCATCACCGGGCAGGTTGGCCGGGCGGGCACGGGCCTGCATCCCCTGCGCGGACAAAACAACGTCCAAGGGGCCTCTGATGCCGGCCTCATTCCAATGATGCTGCCGGACTATCAAAAGGTCATCCAGGACTCGGTGCGCGATCACTTTGCCGATTTCTGGCAGACCGAACTGGCCCCAAGCCCCGGCTTGACCGTGGTGGAGATCATCAATGCCGCCTTTGATGGCACGATCAAGGGCATGTATATCCAAGGGGAGAATCCGGCCATGTCGGACCCGGACCTCACCCACGCCCGCACCGGCCTTTCGCGCCTTGAGCATCTCGTCGTGCAAGACCTGTTTATCACTGAAACAGCGAGCTACGCCGACGTGATCCTGCCCGCCTCATCCTTCTTCGAGAAAGACGGCACCTTTACCAACACCGACCGGCGAGTCCAGCGAGGACGGCAAGTCCTGCCCTTGCCAGGCGAGGCCAAGCCCGACTGGTGGATCATTGGTCAAATGGCGCAACGCCTCGGGCTCGATTGGGGCTATGAAACCGTGGCAGATATCTTTGCCGAAATGCGCGAGACCATGCCATCGATCAAGGGGCTGTCGTGGGACCGGGTCAGCCGCGAGGGGTCCGTCACCTACCCCGTCGAGCACGAAGACGATCCTGGCCAGGAGATCATCTTTGCCGACGGATTCCCCACCGATGATGGCCGCGGCACCTTGGTGCCGGCTACCTTGTCCGGCCCCGCCGAGCCGCCAGACCCGGACTATCCCCTGATTCTATCCACTGGCCGCCTGCTAGAGCACTGGCACACCGGCGCCATGACCCGCCGCGCCAAGGTGCTAGACCAACTCGAACCCAGCCCGGCGGTCTATCTCCACCCGCGGGAATTAGCGCGCGCGGGATTGACCGCCGGTACGCCGGTGCGGGTGCGCACCCGCCGCGGCACCATCGAGCTTGCGGCCGTGCCCGATCGCCATGTCTCGATGGGCTGTTTGTTTATTCCCTTTGCTTTTGCCGAGGCGGCGGCCAACCTGCTCACCATTGCCGAGCTCGATCCCCACGGCAAGATTCCCGAATTCAAATACTGCGCAGCGCGGCTGGAGATGGTGACCAGCCCCGCGCCGACCACGAACGCCTGATGAAATGCCTGATGAAACGCCTGATAAGGAGCCCCAACCATGACCTGTGCATACATTCGCCCCTACAAGGGAGTCTCACCAACCTTGGGCGCGCGCGTGTTTCTCGCACCGGGGTGCGTTGTCACCGGTGACGTCGTGCTCGGCGATGATGTCAACGTGTGGTTTGGCGCGGTCATGCGCGGGGACGTGAATATCATCCGCATCGGTGATCGCTGCACGATCCAAGACGGCGCCGTGATCCATATCTCGAGCGGCAAGACCGGCGAGACACACATCGCGCACGATGTGGTAATCGGCCACCAGGCTTGTGTCCACGGTTGCCAGATCGGAGCACGTAGC
This sequence comes from Pseudomonadota bacterium, assembly GCA_039028835.1. Classification (GTDB taxonomy): domain Bacteria; phylum Pseudomonadota; class Alphaproteobacteria; order JBCCHK01; family JBCCHK01; genus JBCCHK01. Next base: position 7,756 of record JBCCHK010000004.1, on the reverse strand, counting down.
CTGATTGGCATCGGCGCGACCGTACTCGATGGCGCCGTGGTCGAGTCTGATGCGATGGTGGCCGCCGGCGCCCTGGTCCCGCCCGGCAAGCGCATCCCCTCAGGGGAGGTCTGGGCCGGTAAGCCGGCACGCAAACTGCGCGATTTGACCCAAGCAGACTATGACTATATTACCTATGATATTAAGAGCTATATGGACCTAGCCCAGGAAGCACAATCACACCTTTAGCAAGCCCTTGTTGGGCCGATCCTCACCCTTGCTAACCTAAAAAACCAAGGAGCGACATGACTCGCCATATTGTCTTTCTTGACCGCGATACCGTACCTGCTCATCTGACCATCCGCGCCCCGTCGTTCGAGCACACCTGGACAAACCATCCGCGCACAGCCCCTGAGCAGGTCGTCGAGCGTCTCGCGGGGGCCGATCTTGCGGTGGTCAACAAGGTGCGCATCACCGGCGAGATGATCGCCCAACTGCCTAAGTTAAAAATGATCGCCATCGCCGCCACCGGCTATGACAATATCGATATCGCCGCCTGTCGTGAGGCGGGCATCGTCGTCTCGAACGTGCGCGGCTATGCGATCAACACCGTGCCCGAGCATACTTTTGCGCTGATTCTCGCCCTGCGCCGCAGCGTCCTGCCCTACAGCGCTGATGTGGTTCAAGGCAAGTGGCAACAGGCCGGACAATTTTGCTTCTTCGATCATCCGATTGCCGATCTTGCGGGCTCGCGTTTGGGGATTTTTGGCGAGGGCATTTTGGGCTCTCGGGTGGCGCAACTCGGGCGCGCTTTTTCTATGGATGTGGTGTTCGCGGCCCACAAGGGCCGCGCAGATATGACCGGCGTGCCTGCACCCGAGGGCGGTTTTACGCCTTTCCAGGAGGTTGTTGAGACCAGCGACGTGATAACCCTGCATTGTCCACTTTTGGACAGCACCCGCGGGCTGATCGGCGCGGCCGAGTTCGCGCAAATGAAGAAAAAGCCGCTCTTGGTGAATACCGCGCGCGGCGGTCTGGTGGATGAGGCCGCCTTAGAGCATGCTTTAGATGAGGGCCTGATTGCCGGTGCGGCGTTCGATGTCACCACTCCCGAGCCACCGCCGGCCGATCATCGTCTGATGAAACTGGCCGCGCGGCGATCAAACTTTATTCTCACTCCGCACGTGGCCTGGGCGTCGTTTGAGGCGATTTCTACCCTGTGCGACCAGGTCATCGACCATCTAGAAAACTTCGTTGCCGGCAAGCCGTCTAACACGGTGACGTGAGTGCCGTCCGGTGCGCCGCGCGGTCTTTGAGTCTTTTCTATCCTTACGCGAACGCGGCGGGCAGGGGGCCTTGCTGACCGAACTGGATGGCGCACGCGAGGCGGTCATCGAATGCCCAAAAACAGGAGAAACGCGCCGGATCATCGGTGATCTTGATCTCACCCCCGCCTTGTGTGAGGGGGTTGAGGAGGCCCTGCGTATAGACCGCGGGGTGATGGTCGGGGATGTGTTTATCACACCGATCGGTCCCGCCTGGCGGCTTGCGATCATCGGCGCGGTGCATATCGCCCAAGTGCTCGCGCCCATGGCGCAGCTTGCCGGCTATCAGGTTGTTATCATCGATCCGCGCCAAACCTTTGCCAGCCAAACCCGTCACCCGGATCAAGACCTTTGGCATTGCTGGCCGCAGGAGGGCTTGCAGCGATTTGCGCCAGATTCTCGCAGCGCCATCGTCAGTCTTAGCCACGATCCTAAGCTGGATGATCCAGCCCTTGCCTTTGCACTTATGAGCGAGAGTTTCTATATTGCTGCCCTGGGCTCGCGCCGGACCCATGCCGCGCGACTGGCGCGGCTGGCCGAGCAGGGCTTTACAGCGACGCAATGCGCGCGTCTTTGCGGCCCCGCTGGCCTTGCCATCGGTGCTCAATCACCCGCAGAGATTGCCCTTTCGATCCTCGCGCAACTCACCCAAGCCCGTCATGCATCCCGGGCATGAAAAACGGACTTTTCTCTATCAGGCGTTTTTACCTCGGATATGTTTGTATTGGTGTTTTTTTCTATCTTTGCCTTGTTTTTTCCGCCGCCACCGCGCAACCCATCACGCCATCAGCGATCGATGTTAAAGGTTGGCGCGGCGGGGCTCTGCGCACCGATCACGGTGGGCTGTTTCATGGCTGCGCGGTAACCCGGCAAAGCGCGCCTGGGCAAGACCGTTTGCAAACCCCTTTGCCAACGCTTGTGATCGAGTATGATCCCACCGGCCGGGTAAGCCTTATCATCACCACGCCAGACTTTTTTTATGAGCCGCCCGCGCTGCTGGCCGCCGCAGACCTCATCATCGATGACGGGGATTTACAAACGCGCCCGGGCTGGGTCATGGACGATCATACCCTCGCGATCGATATTTCTGATGCGCAGGCCTTAGAGCCCTTTCGCCGCGGGCGGACAGCGGCGGTAATGCTGCACACCCACATCATCCCGATCGACCTGACCGGCACCTTTGCCGCCCTGGATCACCTGCGGGCGTGCGCGCGGACTGGCACGGCAACCCTGCCGCGCGCAGGCGTGATTCCTGCCCAGGAAATCCGCGATTTTTTATACAATAGCGGTCAGGGTGTGACCCTTTTGGAAAGCTATGACGGCTGGGCGCCGGGGGGCTTTACCCTCACCCATCGCTTTGCCACCGACCTACCAGGCAAGGGGCAGGTGCTGCAAAGCACCCGCCCGCCGGACACAGATCCCGATCATGTGATCACAATGGCCGGGCGGATCGTCACCCAGCTTTGCCCCGGCGCAAAAGCGCCACTTTCGTGGCAAGACCGCACCCGGCGGGATCGCTACGCCGCCGCCTATGGGGTTATGACCTGTGCAAAGGAGGTGATCCGTGCGAATATTGGAGCAATCATCTTTTTAGATGGCGATTATATCACTGTGTTTATTTTAGAAAATAGCGGCAGCACGCAAGAGCTACAGGCCGCCTCGGCACGCTTGTATGAGATATTGCGCGATCACTTGCTGACCGTGCCCTTACCGCGCTCTTAGAGATTATACCCTTGATTTTTTTCTATAAAATATAGAAAATACTTAGCAACGAGAGATTTAACGCGGCTGTAAAATTTCCCGTTTGCCCGTCGCGCCCGCAGGGGAGACCACGCCGCGCGCTTCCATCATTTCCATCAGATTCGCCGCCCGATTATAGCCAATCTGCAAACGCCGCTGCAAATAACTGGTAGAGGCGCGGCCCGCATCCAGCACCACTTCCACCGCTTGGGTATAGAGCTCATCTTGCCCGCCCTCGGACTCGCCGAGCATCGCCTCTTCAGGTTCTTCGGTCACGTCGTTGATGTAATCGGGATCGCCCTGCTGTTTGAGATGACGGATGACGCGCAGCACATCCGCATCATCGATGAATGCCCCATGGACGCGGGTGACATGCTGGCCACCCGCCAGATATAGCATATCCCCGCGACCAAGCAATTGTTCTGCGCCGCCCTCCCCTAAGATCGTGCGCGAGTCTATCTTGCTGGCGACTTGAAAACTGATCCGGTGGGGAAAATTCGCCTTGATCGTGCCGGTTACCACATCCACCGACGGGCGTTGGGTGGCCATGATGATATGAATACCAGCGGCGCGTGCCATTTGCGCAAGGCGCTGGATCGCGATTTCTACATCCTTGCCCGCCACCATCATCAGGTCCGCCATCTCATCCACCACCACCACGATATAAGGCAAGGGGTTGGCGTCGATCATCTGGCTTTCGAAGACCGGCGCGCCGGTTTCAGGATCAAAACCGGTTTGCACCCGCCGGGTAATCACCGGATCGGACGTGTTTTTGATCTGCCGGTTGTAGCTATCGATGTTGCGCACACCTAACTGGGCCATTTTCTTATAGCGGCTTTCCATTTCCGCAACTGTCCATTTCAAAGCCACCACGGCTTTTTTCGGGCTGGTAACCACAGGAGTAAGCAGGTGGGGAATGTGGTCATAAACGCTAAGCTCGAGCATCTTGGGATCGATCAAGATCAGGCGCAGCTGATCGGGGCGGTGACGAAACAACAGGGACATAATCATCGCGTTAATCGCAATGGACTTACCCGAGCCGGTCGTCCCGGCAATCAGCAGGTGGGGCATCCGCGCAAGGTCGGCATAGACCGGCGCGCCAGCAATGTCTTTGCCAAGGGCGAGGATCAGGCCGTCTTGCTCTGCCGGGACATCCTCCAGCACCTCGCGCAGGCTGACCATCTGGCGTTGCGGGTTGGGCAGTTCTATGCCCAAAACACTGCGCCCGCGTACCGTGGCAATGCGGGTAGACAGCGCACTCATAGAGCGCGCGACGTCATCGGCCAAGCCGACAATGCGGCTGATCTTCACCCCTGGGGCAGGATCGAACTCAAACACCGTGACCACGGGACCGCTGGTGGAATCGACGATCTCGCCGGAGACAGAAAAGTCCGACAGCACATTCTGCAGTTGCTGGCCTATTTTCGCCAATTCTTTGGCCGAGCGCGGCGCGATTCGGCGCGGTGGGGCCGGTAGCAAAGTCATCGGCGGTAAGGGCATGAGGTCTTCGCCCTCTTGCGTGTCATGCATGAGGGTCATGGGCGGTGGGTTTTTTTTCTGTTCACGCTTTTGCGCACGCTTTTCTTCGAGTTTTTCTTTGTTTTTTTCTTGGCGCTTTTCTTCGCGCGCTTGTTTTCTCTCGCGTAGTTTTTGCTTGAGGGCCGCCAGGGACGAGCCTTCGGCCTTGCTGGAGATGTCGGAGACGACCGGTGAGGCCGGTGAGATCGATGAGGAGCTACCCGCCTTCGCTTGCGCAGCAGACAGCTTGGAAAAACCGCCGCCCTTCCCGCCGCCCGTTGCTACGGGTGCTGCTGGGGTGGGGGGTACAGGCGATGTGACGGGCGATGCTTTGCCCCATTGAATCTTTTGCGGCCTGAGGGGCGGCGCCGGATGATGCAGCCGCTCGACGATATAACGACCCGCACGCGCACCGAGCTTGATGTCCGCCCGGCGCAGATTGCTGGTCATGAGCCAAAAACCAAACCCGAGCAAGATAAACACCCCGCCCCACAGGCTTGTTTGGGTCCACCAATCATAAGCACTCAACCAGCGATCAGAAAGATGACGCACGAGATAACCCACCTGGCCACCCATCTGGTTGCCTTGCTGGATGTTGTCCCCGCGCATGGCGAAACCACCACAGATGAACAACAACGCGAACGGTAGCGGAATCAGGCGATAACCAAACCCATAAAAAGAGCGACCTGCACACAACAACACCCCCCACACGGCAACCAACGGCGGCAGGAAAAACACCGCCTGGCCAAAGACAACGAAAAGAATATCCGCCAGGTGCGAGCCGATGATCCCGCCCCAGTTCACCACCTCGGTGCGATCGGTGGTCACCATAAACGACGGATCGCCCGAGTCGTAAGTCACCAAGCACGCGGTCAAGGCAACAGCCACAATCACCAACCCAGCGCCGAGCACCACGGTGGCGGCGCGCACAAGCCAGCCCATGACCACCGGGGGAAGCCACAGCGGCATCATGGGAGCCCCTTAAAAAACAGCACTGTAAAAATCATGAGGGGTTTGCTGGCATGGATAAAACAATAAGATCACATGTACCGGCCGACCCTAGGGTAAAGCCAAAGCGCGGGCTTGCCAACCTTTTCCCTTGCCAACCTTTTCCCTTGCCAACCTTTTCCCTTGCCAACCTTTTCCCTTGCTGACCTTTTCCTTCGGTTAGGCGTTGCGCTGGTCTTCCAGCCAAGCGGTGAGATTGTAAGCTAGGTAATCAGGCTGGAAAGGCGAGCGGGGGGCGGGCGGATCGGGCGGATCGGGCAAATTGGGCAGGGCGGGCGGACCGCCTTGGCCGGGATAAGCCAGCACCGTGGTCATCCCAAGCGTCCCCGCGGTCCTAAGGTTATCCGGCGTATCATCGATCATCAGGGTATCGGCGGGATCAAGGTCGTAGCGATCGATCGCCAGCTGATAGCTTGCCGGCTGCGGCTTGGGAATGAAGTTTTGGTCGATGATATCGATCATCCCGGCAAACATGTCCTCGATCCCGAGCATCTGGAGCACCCGGCGCGCATGGTCCCGATCACTGTTGGTGAAGATGATCTTGCGTCCCGGATAGGCCTGTAGGGCGGCACGCAAAGCAGGATCGGGGCTCAAGCCAAGCTCAAAGTCATGCACCTTTTGTAAAAAGGCGTATGGATCCACGCCCTCGTGCTCGTGCATCAACCCCCTAAGAGAGGTGCCGTAGCGGTGGGCATAGCGGCGGCGTATCTGGTGAACCTGTTCATCAGATACGCCGAGAATCTCCCCCATGACAAGGCCGATCCGGCGGCGGATTTCGGTCATAATCCCGGTTGCCGGCGCGTATAAGGTGTTATCCAAGTCCACCAACCAGGTGCCGCATTCATAAGGGGTCTTGAGGGGCGGCACGGCTGTCTTTCTTTGGGGCGGGTGGTTAGGGGCGGATGATGGTGCCAAAACCGGACTCGGTGAACACCTCGATCAACAAGGCGTGTGCCCGCGCACCGTCGATAATCACCGCCGCTTGCGTACCCCCTTGAATCGCCGCACAGCAGGTCTGGGTCTTGGGAATCATGCCGCCCTTGATGATCCCTTCTTTGGTCAAGCGATCGATATCCGCAAGACGGAGTTCAGGCAAGCGGGCCCCATCCCCGTCACGCACCCCATTCACATCGGTCAACAGAATCAATCGATGAGCCTTGAGGGCCTCAGCAATACTTCCGGCGACGGTATCGGCGTTGATGTTCAGGCTCTCAAAGGTGTCCTCCTGGCAACCGACGGGCGCGATAACCGGGATATAACCGCCGTCACTAAGGTGACGCAGGAGATCGACGTTGACCTGGGTGGGCTCGCCCACCCGGCCCATGTCGACATGTTGTTCGATGTTCGAGTCGGTGGCGGGCTTAGCGCGCGTGGCAGGTTTCGCACGAATGAGGGTGCCATCCTTACCTGATAAGCCCACCGCCTGGCCGCCGTGACGGTTGATGGCCGCCACCAAAGATTTATTGAGGGTGCCCGCAAGGACCATCTCGACCGTATCCATGACCTCAGGCGTGGTTTTGCGCAGGCCGCCTATGAACTGGCTGGGCACCTGGAGCTTATCGAGCATCTGGCCGATTTGCGGCCCCCCGCCGTGCACCACCACCGGGCGGATGCCGACCTGATTGAGAAGGGTGATATCGCCCGCAAAGCGGTCGGTGGCCACCGGATCGGCCATGACATGACCGCCCCATTTGACGACGAAGGTTGCCCCGGCATAGCGGCGCATATAGGGCAGAGCTTCGGCTAAAACCGCAGCAGTTTGGTCGTGCTTGGCCATTGTGTGTGTCTTAGTTGTGTGTGCCTTAACTTGACTTGCCTTAAAAGAATCCCCCTCGCGGGGATCATGCGTGAGGGGCAGGATACCGCTATTGCGAGATGGAGGAAAGCAGCAAGGCGCGGCCTTGACGAGGCTTAGCCTTGACCAAGGGCTCATCATGCGGCGGTGTTGGTTAAGACCGCCGTGCGTGTCTTTGCGTACATTGTGCGGGTTTAACCATTTCCTGGATTCCTGCTTTCGCAGCCCCCAATGGGGGTTTGGTTCCGCCACCATCCGCGCCAGTGGCATCTTCCGTGCGATCCCCAGTCCTATATCGTTCTGGCTACACCATTTCCTGGATTCCTGCTTTCGCAGCCCCCAATGGGGGTTTGGTTCCGCCGCCATCCGTGCCAGTGGAATCTTCCGTGCG
>JBCCHK010000003.1:0-183827 GCA_039028835.1 Pseudomonadota bacterium | reverse complement strand
CCCAGTGTGAGCAGATGATTTTTCACCGGGACATGGTGGCTCATCTTTACGTCTGCCAGCACTGCAACCATCACTTACGCATGCCGGTGGCGGCGCGAATCGACCACCTGTTTGATCCGGACACGTTTTCGCCCGTGTCGCTGGCTAAAACGGCGCGAGACCCGCTCAAGTTCCGTGACCTTAAACGCTATAGTGATCGCCTACGCGAGGCGCAACAAAAAACCGGGCGCGATGATGCGATTATCGTCGGTCAAGGCCAGATTGGTGGGCTGACCGTCACCGCGGCTTTTTTGGATTTTGAGTTTATGGGCGGATCGATGGGCGTGGCGGTCGGCTCGGGGTTGATTGCTGCGTGTCAGAAAGCGGCACAAACCAACACGCCCTTGATCGTCTTTACCGCCTCAGGCGGCGCACGCATGCAAGAAGGGCCGCTCTCGCTCATGCAGCTGCCGCGCACCATCGCCGCAATTGAGGATTTTAAGGACAGCGGCCAACCCTATCTGGTGGTGTTGTGCGATCCGACCATGGGCGGGGTGACGGCGTCCTTTGCAATGCTGGGGGATCTGCATTTGGCCGAGCCCAATGCGACCATCGGCTTTGCCGGGCGACGGGTGGTGGAAGAAACCATCGGCGAGAAACTGCCGCCGACCTTCCAGACCTCTCAGTATCTTTTGGAGCACGGGATGATCGATCTTGTGACGCCGCGGGCGGACTTGCCGGCCACCTTGGCGCGGGTGTTGCGCTTGTTGGTTGGTGAGACAAAAAAAACGCCGAAAGAAAAAATCTCCCCAGCCCCTGCCTAACCTCGTTTGATGCTTGCGCAGGTCCTTGACGAGCTTGTCCAGCTTCATCCCAAGCGCGTGGACCTGTCTCTTGGCCGGATCAAGGGTTTGCTCGCCCGTCTTGGGCATCCGCAAGAGGCCCTCCCGCCGGTCGTGCACATCGCGGGCACCAACGGCAAGGGCTCGAGCTTAGCCTTAACCGACGGTCTGCTGCGTGCCGCCGGTCTGCGCGCCCATGCCTATACCTCGCCGCACCTGGTGCATTTTTCCGAGCGACTGCGCCTGGCGGGCGCGCCGTGCGAGGAGTCTGCGCTGATCGATGCTCTGCGCACCTGTCAGGAGGTCAACGGCGGGCGGGCGATCACATTTTTTGAGATTGTCACCGCCGCGGCGTTTTTGCTGTTCTCTCGCCACCGGGCTGATATCACCTTATTGGAGACGGGCCTGGGGGGGCGGCTGGATGCCACCAACGTGGTCACTCGCCCGGCGGTCACGGCGATTACCTGCATCTCGTTCGACCATACCGAATATCTGGGGACGACGATCACCGCCATTGCCCGGGAAAAGGCGGGAATCATGCGCCCGGACGTGCCTTGCGTGATTGCGCCGCAACGGTTTGCCGGTGCGCGCACAAGCCTGACTCGTTATGGACAGAAAATCGGTGCGCCTCTGGATCGCGCGGGGCAGGAATGGTCGATTCATATCCCGGACGATATCTCGGATGCTTCCAAAACATCCGGCGTCTGGCAACTTCAGAGCGGTCACAGGCGGCGGGATTTCGCCTCCCCATCGCTCGCCGGGCGCCACCAACTGGATAATGCGGCCACTGCCGTGCGGATCGTCGATCATCTGCATGCAGCGGGGCTCACGCCGCCACCGGGGCCGGACGGGCTGGCCCGCGCGGTGTGGCCGGGACGGCTGCAGCGCATCACCCTTGCTCAATCACCGTCGCCACCGGGCGGAATTTGGCTGGACGGTGGCCATAACGACAGTGCCGGTGCGGTGCTTGCCGACTGGCTGGCGGATCAGCCGGCGCGCGCCCATGGGGTGATAAGCATGCTCACAACCAAAGACCCGCAGGCGTTTTTAGCGCCCCTTGCACCCTATCTTGCGGGGGTGGCGGTCGCAGCGATTCTCGATACCGGCGGGGATGAGGCGGTCGGCGACTCTCGTGATGCCATCACCGCCGCTGCCCGGGCATTGGGGATTGAGGTTTTGGGCCAGTGGGATGATCCCAAAACAGCAAGCCAGGCCGTGCTGCGCGATCATCGCCCCCGTTTACTGTTGATTTGCGGGTCTTTGTATGCTTGCAAAGATTTTCTATAATATTGAGATTTTCTATATTTTTTCTATTCTTGGCGCAAAATCCCGTGCCGTTTTTTCCCGGCAGAAACCCGCAAGGTCGATGACTCCCACGTTGGCGGAATCATCGCCGCCTCGTCGGTAATCACCACCCCGTCAAGGCGTGCGCCGCCACCACGAATCAACCGCCGCGCCTCACTGCGACTGGCCGCAAACGCCAAAGCCAGGAGCGCATCGATCACCGAAACCCCCGGCTCGCTTAAACGCGCTTTGGGGATGACCCAGCTGGGTAAGTCTGTCCCCATCCCGCCTGCAAAGGTCGTTACGGCACTTTTCGCGGCGGCTTGCGCGGCCTGGCGGCCATGGGCGATGGCGGTGGCTTCGGTGGCGAGGATCTGCTTAGCGTGGTTGAGGTCTTGCCCTTTTAGGGCGGTAAGCCGCGCCACCTGATCCATCGGCAGCTCGGTAAAAAAGCCTAAAAACCGGCCCACGTCCTCATCATCGGTGTTGCGCCAAAACTGCCAATAGTCATAAGCCGAAAGCCGCGCCTGATCGAGCCACACGGCGCCCTGGGCGGTCTTGCCCATCTTCGCGCCGCTGGCGGTCACCAACAGCGGTACGGTCAAGCCAAAAATCTCTCGGCTGTCCATCCGCCGGGCTAATTCCACCCCGCAGACAATGTTGCCCCACTGATCCGCGCCCCCCAGCTGCAAGCGGCAATCCTGCCGTCGGGAGAGCTCTAAAAAATCGTAAGCCTGGAGAATCATATAGTTGAACTCCAAAAAGGTCAGGGGCTGTTCCCGGCTCAGACGCCCCTTGACCGATTCGAAGGTCAACATGCGGTTGATCGTAAAGTGCCGGCCAACCATGCGCAGCATATCGATATAGTTCAACCCGTCCAGCCAATCGGCGTTGTTCATCACCAACGCGCCGGTATCATCGTCCCCCGCCGCGAGCGGCACAAACCGCTCGATCACCGTGCGCAAGGCCTGAATGTTGCCGGCAATGGTCTCAGGCGTCAGCAACTTGCGCGTTTCATCCTTACCCGACGGATCGCCGATCTTGGTGGTACCGCCGCCCATCAGGATGATCGGCTGGTGCCCCGTGGCCACCATCCACCGCTGGAGCATCAAACACATGAGATGCCCGACATGCAGACAGTCCGCCGTCGCGTCATAGCCGATATAGCCACGCCGCCGCCCGCCTGCCAGGTACCGATCCAGCGCGCCCTCGTCCGTGCATTGATGAATAAAGCCGCGCTGGTGTAGCACCGCAAGCAATTCACTCTTATACTGCATTATCTATACCGCACCATCGATGCGTCCCTTGATTGACGGCGCAACCCTATCGATGGCAACCGCGCGCAAGAATGACCCCGGGCATCGTCAAGAAGCCTCCGGCTAAGGAGACCATCATGGCCAAAACAACCAAATCAGACAATCCCGCCAAGACCACCGGTGATCCCACCGTTAATTCCGCTGGCCCCTTTGATGTGATCGTGATCGGTGCCGGCCCTGGCGGGTATGTGTGCGCGATCCGCTGCGCCCAACTGGGGATGAAGGTCGCCTGCGTCGAGCGCGAGGCGCAGCTGGGCGGCACCTGCCTGCGGGTCGGCTGTATTCCGTCTAAGGCCTTGTTGACAGCCTCAGAACACTATCACCAGGCCACCAGTGAGCTGGCGGCCTTCGGCGTGACCTGCGGTAAGGTCTCGTTGGATCTTAAGACCATGATGGCGCACAAGGACAAGGTCGTCAGCGATAACACCGCCGGGGTATCCTTCCTGTTCAAAAAGAACAAGGTCACCCACCTGGCAGGCACCGGTAAAATTACCGCGCCGGGCACGGTCGATGTGAACGGCAAGGCTTACAAGGCCAAGCACATTGTCATCGCCACCGGCTCAGACTCGGCGGATGTCGCCGGGGTTAAGGTGGACGAGAAAACCATCGTGTCCTCTACCGGGGCTCTTGCGCTTACTAAAGTGCCCAAGACCATGGCGGTGATCGGCGGCGGTTATATTGGTCTTGAGATGGCGAGCATTTGGTCTCGCCTTGGCGCGGTGGTCACGGTCATCGAGTTCGCCGAGCGTATCTTGCCGGGTCTTGATAAGGAGCTGGCCACCACCGCCGCGCGCGCCTTCAAAAAGCAGAAAATCGCCTTTAAGGTCGGCCACAAGGTCACCAAAGCCAAACGCGGCACTGTCACCATCGAGCCAGTCGCGGGCGGCAAGGCCCTCGAGCTGGCCGCCGAGGTCATCCTGGTGGCTGTCGGTCGCCGACCTCACACTGCTGGGCTCGGGCTGGAGACGGTCGGGGTTAAGACCGATTCCCACGGCTTTATTGTGACCGATGCGCGCTTTGCGAGCACGGTGGAAGGCATCTACGCCATCGGCGATGTCACCACCGGACCGATGCTCGCGCACAAGGCGGAAGAGGAGGGCGTGGCGCTTGCCGAATGTCTGGCCGGACAGGTTGCCGAGGTGGATCACGACATTATCCCCGCCGTGGTCTACACCGAGCCGGAAATTGCCGCCGTGGGGCAGACCGAACAGGCTCTGCAAGAGGCGGGCGTCGCCTACAAGGTTGGTAAGTTTCCTTTTAGTGCCAATGGTCGCGCCCGGGCCAGCCGCCAGATCGACGGCTTTGCCAAGATTCTCGCGGACGAGAAAACCGATCAGATCCTAGGGGTGCATATCGTCGGTGCGCATGCGGGCACCATGATCGCCGAGGCGGCTCTGGCAATGGCCTTCGCCGCCACCGCGCAGGACATTGCCCTGACCTGCCATGCCCACCCGACCCTTAACGAGGCCCTCAAAGAGGCCGCGCTCGCCGTGGCGGGACATCCGTTGCATATCTAGCGGCTATGCCGGGTTAAGCCACGTTACGCCATGTTACACCACCATCGCGCCCACCGGCGCGCCGCCTAGGATATGGGCGTGCAGGTGATCGACCTCCTGCCCGCCGTGCTCGCCGATGTTCATGATGACCCGGTAGCCGGGGCCGGTAAGGCCCAGCTGTTGCGCGACCTCGCCGATGGCGCGGATAAAACCGGCAATCTCAGCCTCGCTGGCGCCAGCGGCAAAGTCACCGACGTTGCGCCACGCGCCGCGCGGGATCACCAGCACATGGACGGGTTTGCGCGGCTGGATGTCACGAAAGGCGAGCACGTGCTCGTTTTCAAAAACTGTCTCACAGGGCAACGCGCCGCGTAGGATTTTGGCAAAGATATTATCCCGATCGTAAGCCATCATCAGCCTCTCTCTTGGTTTTAGTTTGTTGGGTGCGCGTTTGGGGTGGGCAAAACGCAGATTAGGGGTACTATCGGTTTTTTTAGACCCTCGCACAAGAACGACCCGGATAACCGATAACGGATGACCCCATGACAATGTCTGATCTGCCGTCTGATCTGCCGTCCCTCCCGCCCCTGTCGCCGCTGGTGGCAGGTAAGCCCCCGGCGCAAACCCTGGTGGCCGTCGCCATGTCCGGTGGCGTCGATAGCGCGGTGGTGGCGGCGTGGCTCGCGCGGCTGGGCTACCGGGTGATCGGCCTGACCCTCCAGCTCTACGATCACGGCGCGATGATCGGCAAGAGCAAGGCCTGTTGCGCTGGGGCGGATATTGCTGATGCCCGGTCGGTGGCCGCCCGCGCCGGATTTCCCCATTATGTGCTGGATTATCAGGCGCGATTCGAGCGGGACGTGATCGACGATTTTGCCGCCAGCTATGCGGCGGGACAAACACCGATCCCCTGTGTGCGCTGTAACCAAAAAGTCAAGTTTCGCGACCTGTTGGCCACCGCCCAGGACCTTGGTGCTGACTGTTTGGCAACAGGCCATTACGTGCGCCGGAAGCACGGCGCGGCGGGACCTGAGCTGCATAAAGCGCAGGATACTGGGCGGGACCAAAGCTATTTTTTATTTACCACCACCCCCGAACAGCTCGCCTACCTGCGCTTTCCCTTGGGCAACTTACACAAGAGCGAGACTCGCGCGCTGGCGCGCGCCTTGGGGCTTGCCCTAGCGGACAAACCCGATAGCCAGGATATCTGCTTTGTTCCGCAGGGCTCCTACACCAAGGTGGTCGGCGAACGTCAGCCCCGTGCGCTTAAGCCCGGGGATATCTATCACATCGACGGGCGGGCGTTGGGTCGCCACCCGGGGATCGCCCATTTCACCATAGGCCAGCGGCGCGGCTTGGCCTTAGAACGGGAGTCCGAGCCGCTCTATGTTGTTAATGTCGATGCCGCCAGCCGCCGGGTGATCGTGGGGCCCCGCACCGCCTTGGCACGGGATCATATTGACGTGCGCGAGGTCACCTGGCTGACCTCGCCGTCCTCACCGCCCTCACCACCCTTGCCGCCAAAAACCCCGGTTCAGATCAAGATCAGGGCGGCCGGCCCGCCACTGGATGGGCTCGTGACGGCGCGAGGCGAGGGCCAGGCGCACATCGAACTGAACACCCCGGCGATGGGGGTCGCGCCAGGACAAGGCGCCGTGTTTTACGACGGGTCGCGAGTCTTAGGGGGCGGCTGGATTGCCGCCAGCGCGTCCACCAAGGACACCGCCCCGGCCCCCGGGCGCAACGGCTTAGGCTGGTCTTCACTCGGCGCCCAACCCAAGTACCAGACCACCTGATAGGTTGCCTGCACTCGACCTTGGGAATCGGCGAAGTTGGCGCAATAGACTCGCTCGAGCTCTTGCCGATAGGCCCGCGATAGGGGGCGCGAATCGCGCAACCGGTGGCTCGCAGAAAGACCACTGGCGCGCAGATCGGCGAGCAACGCCGGAACATCGCGATAGGCCATCACGACGGTCTCCACGTCGGTGACCGGCAAGGCAAAACCGGCCCGCAAGAGCAGCATCCCCATGGTGCGCACATCGATCATCGGCGCGAGACGGGCCGCCCCGCCGCCGAGCAAGCGGGTATCACAGTCCTGCATGGCGGCACGCAACTCCGGTAGGCTGCCCTGGCCGACAACCGCGCCCAGGAGTGCGCCGTCCGGGCGCAGGGCGTGCGATAATTGTAAGAGCACCCCCGGCACGTCGTTGACGTTATGCAGGTGTCCACAGCCGATCAGAAGATCGAACGCCTGGGCGGCAAAAGGCAGATATTCTTCATCCGCCACAACCCATGGCCGCGGGGCCTCACCCGATATTAGGGAAGTAGCAGGGGCAGCGTTATCCAATAGGCAGCCCGTGCCCTCCAGCACCGGGACCACGCCGCCGATTTGACCGATACGCTCAAATCGGCGGGCGATGAGACTGCGACGGGCGCGAAGATGCTCATGCAGGTAGCGAATCACCGGCCCCATCCGCGGCGCACGCAGGGCACGGCGACGATGGGCAAAAACCAAATCGCGATCAAACACCATCGCGGATGACCTCGCAGACGAAGACCCAGACGATGACCCAGGAAATAACCCAGGCAACGACGGCGATGAACGGGATGGGCGGAGCGGCGGCGATGGGGGGGAGGAACGATCCTTCATGACCTCATAAAAGCGGTAAAATCGTCCTGATGCAAGCAGCCACCCGTGCCCCGATCTGAACGATGCGATCGATGGGATGATTCCCTTGATGCTTTTTCGTTGACGCGGCCTGTTCACTATATTAGAATGCATCCGTTATATTAAAACATTCCCACTACACTCCCTCCTCTCCCCCCGCCAGAAGCTTTGGCCTCATGTTTTCTTGCGCCCCACCCAGGTAGCCTGCCGTGACATCTTTGATCGATCTCATTGTGCCGACACAGCCTTGGGCGATGGTGGGCGCGAGTCACAAGACCACCAAGGCCAGTTATTTCGTGCTGTCCTACCTTTTGGCCCGTGACTTTCAGGTATACCCCGTCAACCCCAAGGGCGGTGAGATTCTCGGCCAAAAGGTTTATCCGTCCTTGGCCGCCATCCCCCAGGCCCTTTACGGTATCATCATCTTTCGCGCCTCGGATGCCGCGGGGCAGGTGGTGGAGGAAGCCCTGGCCTTAAGTCCGCCGCCCAAGCTGATCTGGATGCAATTCGGCGTCCGCCATGATCGCGCAGCCGCCCGGGCCCGGGCCGCCGGTCTTACGGTGGTGATGGATCGATGTCTTAAACAAGAGTGGGCGCGTCATACAGGGGAGCTCGGGTATGTTGGTCTTAATTCGGGCCTCATCAGAGCCCGCCGCCCCGCGTGATCGCCCTTTTTTTTATAATTTTCTATTTCTATAACCCTTGAACTTCATATAAAGGATTGTTTTCATGACTAAGAACACCTCTTCGCCTGGATTTGCCACTCAATGCCTGCACGCCGGTACGCCACCTGAAGCGCAAACGGGTGCGCGGCAAACGCCGATTTTTCAAACCACCTCCTACGTGTTCAAGAACCAAGAGCATGCGGCTAAACTCTTTGGGCTCAAAGAGTTGGGCTTTATTTATTCACGCCTAACCAACCCCACCATTAGCGCCTTAGAAGAACGGCTCGCCGCCCTAGAGGGCGGGGCCGGGGCGACCGCCACCGCCTCAGGTCATGCCGCGCAGCTGATGGTTTTTTCCGCGCTGTTGCAACCAGATTGCGAGATCATCGCCGCCAAACGCTTGTATGGGGGAACGATCAACCAGCTCAGCACCACCTTCCCGCGCTGCTATGGCTGGCGGACGATCTTTGTGGATGATCGCGATCCGGCCAACATCGCCGCAGCGATCACCGACAAGACCCGCGCCATCTTCATCGAGAGCATCGCCAACCCAGGCGGGGGCGTCACCGATATCGCGGCCATTGCCGCAATTGCCAAAAAAGCCGGCGTGCCGCTGATTGTCGATAACACGATGGCCACCCCCTACCTGTGCCGGCCCATCGAGTTCGGGGCGGACATTGTGATTCACTCCACCACTAAGTTTATCTCAGGCAACGGCACCTCCACCGGCGGGGTGGTGATTGACTCTGGTAAGTTCGATTGGGCGGGCGAAGGGGATCGCTACCCGGCTCTTGCCAAACCCGATGCGGGCTATCACGGGCTCGAGTTTCATCAAACCTTTGGCGAGATGGCTATGACTTTCCACGGTCACGCGGTGGGCTTGCGCGATTTAGGGGTTAACCAACAACCCTTTAACGCCTTTTTGACCTTGCTGGGTCTGGAGACCTTGGGCCTGCGCATGGATCGGCATGTACAAAACGCGCAAGCCGTCGCCGAGCACCTTGCCAAACACCCGGCCGTCCGTGCGGTGGATTACGCAGGTCTGCCTACCGCGCCCGATCATGACTTAGCAAAAAAATACACGCCGAAAGGACCGGGCGCGGTCTTTACCTTCCGCCTTAAAGGCGGTTACGACGCTGGCGTGTCTTTTGTCGATCGGGTTCAGCTTCTCTCCCATGTAGCGAACATCGGCGATTCGCGCAGTTTGGTTATTCATCCCGCCTCCACAACCCACTCCCAGCTTGCCCCCGAAGACCGTGAGGCGAGCGGCGCGGGGGCGGAGGTGGTGCGTCTGTCCGTGGGGCTGGAGGATATCGCCGACATCATCGCGGATATCGATCAAGCCCTGACGTAGTCCGCTTTGGTATCCGCACGCATGAACGGGTATGAGCAATAGAAAAGTTTTCTATTTCTCGTACCCGTCATGCAGGCGGACCCAGTCCATAGGGAAGGTGAGGCCCTGCTCGCCTCGCCCGCGCGGGACGATATCCAGCAGGCGGTAGGCGCCGATAAAAGACTCAAGCCCACGACCATAGGTCGAGTAGGTATGGAAAACCTGCCCCTTTTCGTCCTTGGCAAACACGCTAAGACCGGGCATTTCATGGACGGTTTTGGTGACGGCACCATTATAGATAAACGGTTCTTTTTTCGGTGGCGTGACGTGAAAATCGAGATTAAAGTCACACCCACCGCTAGAAACCCACATGATCGGCCAGCCCATCTGCCGCGCAAAGGTCTGGAGTTTGTCGATGGGCGCGAGAGAAACCGCAGCAAAGGCCACACCGCGATTTTGAATATGCACCACCGACGGCACCAGGTGATCCATGACATACGCACAGGACTTACAGCCCTCATCCCAATCGGCGGCAAACATAAAATGATAGATGATGAGTTGGTCGTACCCACCAAAAAGATCATCTAACCCAAGGGGTCCGTCTGCGCTTATAAAAGTATAGAGTTTGCCCACCGCACGCCAGGGCAGAGCACGCGCCGTCGCAGCCAAGGTATCGCGTTGTTTGGTCAACGCTTTTTCTTCTCTCAGTAGTGCTCTGCGGGCCGAAGTCCACTGGGTATCTGTATGGATCTCTGTGGTCGTAGGATTTTTCATCGGTCTTCTCCTTACGCACGAGGCGCGTTGTTTTCTATCTTTTTTTGTTTGCTAGATAAGCACTAGGTAAAGCAGCACTCGGACAACGGCGTTTGGCTTTGCGCAACCTGCTGTAAAAACGGTAGGGCCCGCGCCTGCCAGCCATGATTGAACCCCGCCGCGGCCTTGGGATCAGCAATACCGTAATGACGCAGACGCACCATGGTGCCGCCCTTCTTGGCTGTCAGCGAAATCTCGACCCTAGATGCCCCAGGCGCGAGACCCATCGCCCCGCCCCAGGTAAAGACCACCCGCTCATCAGGGATAATTTCTTGATAAGTGCCCTCGATGCGGATTTGATCGTCGACCCGCAGGCGAAAGTCGCCCCCCGGTACGGGATCGATATCGGCCTGGGGCGCAAACCACTGGGTGAGTTTGTCGCGCTCGGTGAGATAGGCAAACACGATGCCTGGCGTTGCTTGGATAAAAATCTCTTGAATGATTTCATCGTTGTTTTTTGAAAGAGCCATGGTTTTTTCCTTTGCGAGATGGCGTTATGCGAGATGGTGTTATGGATGAGCGTCGTGCTGGTGTGGCGGCGCTTGCGTCCTGTTCGGCGGCGTGCTTGAGGGCTTCCAGTCGCCCCTCCCAGAATCCGTATAAAAAACGTCGGACCTCTTCAATGCCGTCGGGATTCAAACGATAGAGCCGTTTGGTCCCCTCGCGCCGTTCGACCAACAGCGCGTTGTGTTTCAGGATTCTCAGGTGTTGGGAAACCGCCGGGCGGGTGAGGGTCTTAAAATGCCCAGCAATGACTCCGGCTGGACATTCACGATCCCGCACCAGGCGCAGGATAGCCCAACGGGTCGGATCGCTTAGGGCGTGCATTTTGGCAAACATCGATCTAGCGTGCCGCCAGAGACGCGTGCAGGGGTTGCCCATCAAGGCCCTCCCCATGAATCCGGATCATCGCATCTAGCGGACCGACCTCAGCGTCGGGGGCAAAAGGTGAGGGGCCCCGCCCTTGGTAGGTGGCCGCCCCCACGTGATAAAGGCGAATCTCGCCGCCGATGGTATGATCCGCAAAGGTCATCATCAGCACGGGCGGCACATCGCTTATCTGCTGCGGCTCCTGCGCAAACCCCCACGCTATGTTTTGCCAGGAAAAGACAGGGCGGCGTCCCGGCTGCACCTCCTGCACCTCCTGCACCTCCTGCACCTCCAGCACCTCCAGCACCTCCAGCACCTCCAGCACCCTGGCGATAAGGCCTGGGGTGTCCGGGAAAACGACCACCTGCGTGTCGCGTCCCGCCGCTCCTGTCGCCGCCGCCGGGTGGATGCAACACACCATCACCCCCAAGGCGACGAGCCCCACCAGCACGATCGCAAGGGATCTCCCTTTGCTTGCGCTGTTTTTCGTGTTCCTCGCATGCGCCCTAAGTTTTCGCCCCCCGCGCCGGGGACGATAGGCCTGATTGTCCGCCATAGAATTCGATCCTCGTTTGTGATCCTGGTTGATTGTGAGCGACCCGATGACCCGCGGGTTTAGCCGTCTCTCACTAATGATGATTTATAATGTAAGTTATTTCTTACGTAAGCACAATCTTTCTTTTGATTTTTTTACGCCCCCACAAACCTCATCGTCTATGTCCTGCGATACTACCCTCTCCCCCGCTGCCTTACCGAGCACTCTTGAAGATGGCCGCGCAGACGCGCACACTGACCTCCATCGCCGTCGTGACCGCCTTTGCCGATATTGCCGCCGGGAAACCCTCTCCCTTCTTTCCTCTTGCTTGCGCTTTTGCCCTGATGTCTGCGCCTCTTCGAATCGCTTTTTTAGGCACCGCCGCCTTTGCCCAGCCGTGCCTTACCGCCCTGCACAAAAGCGCCCACGAAATCACCCGCGTCTACACCAAGCCGCCCCAGCCGGCCGGCCGAGGCCGCGCCTTGCGCGCCAGCGTGATCGACTCTACCGCGCAAGACCTTGGCCTACCCCTAAGCCACGCTGGGCGCGGGGACGCCCTTGACCGGGTGGACCTCGCCGATTGCGATCTGGCGGTGGTCGTGGCCTTTGGCGTGTTGCTACCACCGGGTTGCCTTAGCGCGCCGCGGCTTGGTTGGTGCTTGAACGTTCATCCCTCACTCTTGCCCCACTGGCGCGGCCCTGCGCCCATCGAACGCGCCCTGCTCGCGGGTGAGTCTCATACCGGGGTGAGCCTGATCCGGCTCACCGACACGCAAGACGCCGGGCCGATCATCTGCCAGCAACGCCGCGCTATCGAATCAACCATGACCGGACCCGCTTTGCACGATATCCTTGCCCAAGAAAGCGCGCCGATGCTGCTGGATGCCTTAGCACGCATTAAGGCTCTCACCTTTACCGAGCAAGACCACGCGGCGGCCACCGATGCCCCTAAAATCACCAGCGCGGATCGTCGGCTAACGTGGAAGGACGCAACCCAAGCAGATCGCATCATACGCACCTTCACCCCGCGGGCCTGGTTTATGCACGGCACCGAACGCCTTTGCGCCGTAGACGCCCATATGATAGAAAACACCTCGACCCATCGGGTGCCCGGAACGGTCTTGGATGATGCGCTAACCGTGGCTTGTGCACGCGGGTCTATCCAGCTTAAGGCCCTGCAACGGCCCGGACGGGCACCGATGACCGCGGCGGCATTTTTGCGGGGCTACCGTCTGCCCCCTGGCACTGTCTTGTCTTAACGCCATGCGGTATCGGCTGACGATTGCCTATGACGGCACCGATTTTGCCGGCTGGCAACGGCAAGCGGGCGCACGCACGGTACAAGGGGAGATCGAGGCCGCCTTTGCGCGCGTTTTTGGCTCTGCGATCACCGTGAACGGCAGTGGCCGCACCGATAGCGGTGTCCACGCCGCCGGACAGGTGGCCCATGTCGATATAGAAAAAGACGTACCTCCCCATCGGCTCTGTATGGCCCTCAATGCGCATCTGCGCGGGATGGGTATCGGTGTCTTATCTGCGCAAAAAACCGCGCCTGATTTTCACGCACGCTTTTCTGCTCGCCGCCGGTTTTATGATTATCGTTTGGTCAATCGTGCCGCGCCGCCGGTTTTTCTATCGCGCTACGCCTGGCACGTGCCGCAAAAGATCGATTGCGCGATCATGGGCGAAAGCGCAAAAACATTGCTCGGCACCCACGACTTTAGCGCCTTTCGTGCGGCTCGCTGTGGTGCGAAAAGCCCTATTAAGACCTTAGAGAACTTTTCTATCACACAAGATGAGAACGTGATTCGCTTGTCTTTTATGGCCCGCTCTTTTCTCTATCGCCAGGTGCGCCTGATGGTCGGCACCTTGGTGGGGATTGGGCGCGGTAAGTATCCACCGGACCATATAGCCCACGTTCTTGCCAGCAGGGATCACGCCCGGGCGGGACCGACTGCGCCAGCACGGGGCTTAACATTGACGGGGGTTTGCTATGACCGCGACCCCGCAGGGGCTTGATTCCGCTCGCTAGCCGCGAGAGGCAGGATTCCGCCGATATCTGTGATTGTGACTCCCAAAAGCGCGGTCCCCAGTCCTATGCCGTGTGGTGTGTGGTTATTTCCACACAATGCACGCGAAGACACACACGACGGGACTAATACGTACCCAAGTCTGATGAACTATCGATCAAGGCTATGCCTTGTCAAGGACGCGCCTTGTCAAGAACCAGGAGAGCCGCTAAAAATCCTATAAATCAACGTGGCAATCTCACTCTCCAGCGGGAAAGACAACATGCCCATCACCGAATAGCCCAACAGGTAGGGCATCAGATAAAAACGACCCATATAGAAAAACCACGCCACATACAACGGCACCATCGCCGGTAAGAGAAACTTCGGGGTAATCGGCCGCCATAGCGTCAACAAAGGCTCTGTCGCGCGGACAAAAAACCGCATAAAAAAGAAAGAACTATCGATCGGCAAAAAGATATTCATCGCCGAGCGACCAATCAGCGTCCACATGACCACCCCCAACAGGTAGTCAATAACAAGCACGAGCACGGGAACATTGGCAAACATGTCTAACGTTTCTTTTTCCTACACCCTTTTCTTATGCCTTTTTACGCCCGTCTTTTTTTTGCAAGCAAAAAAAGGGGCGGGAGGTTACTCCCGCCCCTTTGGGTTTTATGGGTTTAGGCTTACGCCTCTTCTTTGAGGATTGTCTCACCGGTGGGGACGCGAACCTCATCAACCATGGCTTGGATTTCAGCACTCGGCTCTTCGGTTGCGAGGGTCACAACAACCATCGCAATCAGACTGACGATCATGCCGACCATACCAAAGCGTAGGTGATCGATGCCCAGCCACGGCTCCATTGGCGTCGCCGCAAAGCGGATCAGATACAGGTAGATCGTCCCCGCCAAGAAGCCGCAAACCATACCCGCAATGGCCCCTTGGCGATTGGCACGTTTCCACCAAATGCCGAGAACCAGCGGGAAGAACAAGCCCGAACAGGCAAAGCTAAAGGCCCAAGCCACCGCGCCCAAGATCCCCGTCAGCTTAAGCGATGCCACTAAGGCACCGCCGGCACCGATGATGACCAACAAGATTCGCGCAACAATCAAACGGGTGCGCGTATCGGCTTGAGGATCGATGATCTTATAATACAGATCATGAGACAGGGCGTTGGCAATGGCGAGCAAGAGCCCATCCGCCGTCGACATGGCTGCCGCCATCCCACCTGCGGCCACCAGACCTGAGATCACGTAAGGCAAGCCAGCAATCTCTGGCGTCGCCAGCACGACGATATCGCCGCGCATGAAGAACTCGTTGATCTGAAGTAAACCATCGCCGTTGCTATCGGCAATCGCTAGGAAGCCGACATTGCTCCATTTTTGGATCCACTCAAGGGCTTGTACGTCCGCAATGGCCTTGCCGATGATCCCGGTCGCCAAGTTGGGATCCATGATCTGCAACTTGGTGAAGGTCGCCAGGGCCGGCGCCGTGAAGTACAGCAAGAAGATGAAAAACAACGACCAGACCACAGACCGCCGCGCATCACGCACCGACGGGGTTGTAAAGTACCGCATAAGAATATGCGGCAAGGAGGCCGTGCCTGCCATCATCACGAAAGCCAGGGTAACGAACTTCCAACTACCGATGGCCGTTTCCGGAGCCGCGGCATGAGGAACGGTCAAGGCGCCAAGACCCGCGAAAGACTCGGTCGGAGTGAGAATGCCTACCTGATTGATGGCTTCCAGCTCCGTGATGCGGTCCACCGCGCCGCCATAGGACAGCTGCGGGAAGATACCAAACCCTTGAGAGGTCGACATCCAAAACACCGGCACCAAATAAGCGACGATGAGAACGATGTACTGTGCGACCTGAGTCCACGTCACCGCACGCATGCCGCCGAGCATGGAGCACAGCAAGATACCCAACAGGCCAAACCACACGCCGAGCTCAAAAGGAACCTGCAGAGCGCGCGCGGCAATGGTGCCCGTCGCGTTGATCTGTGCGGTCACGTAAGTGAACGAGGCCACCACCAGCACAACCACGGCGAAAAAGCGTGCAGCATTGCCGCCATAGCGGGTGCCGATGAAGTCCGGCACGGTATAGCACCCGAACTTGCGCAAGTAAGGTGCAAGCAGCGAGTTCACCAGGACATAACCGCCGGTCCAACCGACGATAAACGCCAGATAACCATAGCCGCCGAAGTAAATCCCTCCCGCCATTGCGACAAAGGACGCCCCGGACATCCAGTCCGCAGCGGTCGCCATGCCGTTATAAAGAGCGGGGACTTGCCGGCCTGCAACGTAGTAGGCGGACACCTGCATGGTGCGCGAGAGCCAGCCAATGGTTGCGTAAATCGCAATAGTGAAGATCACAAACAGGATGCCAATAGCATCAGAGCTGGCCCCCGCCTGCTCTAAAATGGCCATCAGCCCGATAAAGATGATAAACCCGCCCGTATACAGCCCATAGACCTTGGCCAGGTTATCGACAAAACGTCCTTTGAGCATCAGGCGTCCTCCTCTTGATCAAAGCCACATTCGGCATCGATGGCTTCCTGACGACGTGTTGAAAACAGCAAGATCAACACGAACGCCAAAGGAGATCCCTGGGCCGCTAGATAAAAGCCCAAGGGAAAGCCGATGAACGAAACGCTGTTAAGCTCTGCACCGAACCAATGAACAAAAAAGGCAAAGAAAAACCACACAACGAGGGTGATCAGGGTCAGTGATCGTGTTCGCTGCCAGTGGTTTTGACGATCTTGAGGCATAACTCCTCCAATCCGATTAAAAAACCTCCCACTTGCCAGGCTTCCGATCAACCATCCCAAATCATCATAACGATCTTGAGAAATGATCCTCGACAATGATCTTCAAAAGAGCGTCAAAGAGCGTCGTGGTGATGATCGAACGATCAGACCAAGCAAGGCACCGGCACTATAGCCGGGGTGCAAGCATTGTCCTAAGCAATCATCATACTTGTCAACATTTTCATCACACCCCCTTGCCCACCGAACCACCGGGCATCCTTGGTAAAACAACAAAAGCAGGGGTGCCACACCCCGCCCCTTAGACCTTCGATCTAGGCACGAGCGGCCGCAAGACCTGCACAAGACCTGCGCATGTGGCGGCGAGGATGGTACACTCCTTGATCCATCGGTTACCGCAGGGCGGGCGCGTCGGTCTTACGCCAAGCCTTAAGGGATGCGTTGACGTTCCTATCCTGCTTGCCCTACCGGTTTTGCCCCAGAAATAAGGTCTGATCCTCGTGTTGCGTCACTACCTAACATCCATGGCGCGCGGCGTGCTGTTTTGGCGTCGCCGGTCCCCCCTGACGAGCGTGGTAGCGTTGAGCGATTTTTGCTTTTCCCGCACCGCCCACATCAGCCAAACCACCCTTTATGGCTACCTGCGGACCCGCGCAGGGCTCCAGCACTTTAATGTGATGAGCGACCCGGCCTTTGCCGAAGCCCTGCGTCCGGCGCGCACCCGGGTGATCCAAGCCGCCCTGGCGGACTTGATCTTATACGTGACGGCGCAGCTGGTCCGCACCACACAAAACGAGGCAGGCAAGACGGGCGAGACGGGCCGAGACCAACCCCCAACAACCCAAGAGACGATCCAAGACGCAAGCCATGTGGCGCGCATTCTTTATGATCGCGCCGCCCGGCCTTTGAGCGACGCCGATATCAGCGCTGCTGACCTGGTGACGATGCGCGAGGCCTTCCTTGCCCGCGCCCAAGACATCACTCAAGAGACAACTTGGGACATCGTCGATGAGAAGATTTTTCAGCAAAGTTGCCGCGCCCTGGTGCGCCACGCGCCAGTCACCGACACCCTTAAGAAAGGCGATGGGCAGATCGTCATGAACTCGATGCGCTTTAAGTGGCAGGCGATTACCCGTGAACTTAATGCCCGCCTGGTGCCTGCGGCGATTCTCGCCGAGATTGCCGAGCAAGAAGACAAGCAAGACAACGAAAACAAAAAAACCGACGAAAATTAGCGTGCGTCGGCCTATCACTCATTGCGCAAGGCCGCCGCTGCTGGCTGGCGCAAGGTGCGCAACAAAAAGGCCATGCCAAAGACCAGCAGCACCAACAAGCCAACCCCTAAGGCGAGTAAGGCCGCCTGCGCGTCCCACTGCCAGGTCATATCAAACATAAAACGCACCAGCCCATAGGCCGCCACACTCCCCACCAGGGCCGCCCAAAAACCCGCCGCCAGGCCAACGATGGAAAACTCCCACAAAAAAGCCCGGGTGAGAATCGAGCGCGAGGTCCCCAAGACCTTAAGCACCACGCTGTCGTGATACCGCTGTCGGCCCGAGACCACGAGCGCACTGATAAGCACCAAAATGCCCGTGACGACCGCCACCAGCGCGACATAGCGCGCGCCAGCGGCCAGCTGGCCGACGATCCGCAAAGCGGTGGCAATTACATCGCGAATGCGAATAACCGCAACGCCGGGCACGGTGCGACCCAAAACGCTTTGCAGTTGGCCCTCAGCATCCGCCGCTTGAAAGGTCACCAAATAGCGATAGGGCGCGCCGGCTAAGGCCGCCGGGTTAAAAATCATCACAAAAGCGATGTTCATGTCCTCCCATTCGACTTCGCGGATGCTGGCAATCTGGGCGGTAATATCACGCCCGAGAATGTTGACCGTCAGACGATCACCCAGGCCAATAGCAAAGGTCTCGATGACCTCCATAGTGACCGACACCAGCGGCGTTGTTTCCTCATCGTCCCACCAACGCCCCTGAAGCAAAGGCTCAGCAGGCGGTGTGGTGGCAAAGGTCACCGTCCGGTCACTGCGGGTCACCCAGCCGTGCTCGCGGGAGACCACGGCTTGGTCTGTCGGCACGCCGTTCACGCTCACGATGCGCCCGCGAATGATCGGTACGGTATCGATATTGCGGGCAGCATCGGCGGCCAACACGTCCTGCAAGGCGGGCAAACGATCTGGCGGCACATCCATCAGGATATGGGTCGGCGCGTCCGTGGGCAGGGAGGCTGTCAAATTAAAGCGCAGGTTGGACTCCAATAAACTCACCGCCACCAGCACCGATAACCCCAAGCCTAAGGATAAGATGACCGGTACCGTGGGCGCGCCCGGACGATAGATGTTCGAGAGCGCCAACCGCCGGACAAAGCCGCCGCCGCTGGAAGCACGCGCCACACGGGTCACAAGCCCGGCCAAAGCGCGAAAAAGTAGCAAACTGAGGACCGCACCGACGACGAACCAGGCGGCAAAGTCTCGATCCGGCGCACCGATAATCACACTGGCGACGAGCACCCCGGTCACCGCCAAGGTGCTCACCAGCGGGATCATGCGAATCCGTCCCTGGGGCGGGGTGAGCAAATGACGAAACAAAGCCTGCGCCGGCACATCCTGCACCCGCGCAAGCGGCAACAATGAAAAGGCCGCAACAGTCAGCATCCCATACCCCGCCGCAGTGGCCAGTGCGCCAGGATAAAGGCCCGTCACAAAGGGCAAGGGCAAGAAGGGGCCGAGCAACGCCCCGGTTAGATAAGAACAGGCGACCCCCAAGCCGACTCCGACCCCGCAACCGACCACCCCAAGGATCATGACCTGGGCAAAATACGTCCAAAAGATGGTCCGGCCCGTGCCGCCCACACACTTAAGCACAGCAATCGCGCCGATGCTGCTGTCTACCAGGGCGCGCACGCCGCTGGCGATCCCCAACCCGCCTAAGGTGAGGGAGGTCAGGCCGATGATCGTCATAAAAATGGCGAATCGCTCCAGCCCGCGCTGAACGCGCGGTGCGGCGCGCTCAAAGCTGCGCAGCCGCCAACTGTTGTCAGGATAAGCCTCGCTGACGGCTTGCTCGAACGCCGCCACCTGCGCGTTGAGGGGGGCATCGCTCGGGTTGAATCGCACGCGATACAGGTAGTAGGCCAAAGACCCCTCGGTCAGCAGGCCCGTGTCCCGAAGCGCCGAGTGATGAACCAACACCCGCCCACCTAAGGGAAAATTAGCCGCCGCTAACAGGTCCGGCTCGGCCGTAATCACCCCGGCGATCGGCAAGCGCACATCGCCTAAGGTCAAGGACTCTCCCACCGCCAGGCCCAGCTGCTGAAGAATGACGGGGTCCACCAGCACCTGCCCGTCCGCCAAGCGCGCCAGCGGGGCACTCGCACCGAACGTGCCATAAAGCGGGTAGGCGTCATCGACCGCCTTGACCTCGGCCAAGGCAAAGGCGTCGTCGGTGCCACGCACCGACGCGCGGAACTCGATGACGGTGGAGACCGCGCCCCAGTCGCGCAAAAAGGACACCTGTTCGGTGCTCAGGGGTTGATAGATTTGCCGTACGGACACATCGCCGCCTAGGATCATTTGGCCGTCCCGGCGCAGGCCCTCTTGCATGCCTGCCGCGAGGGACTGGATAAAGGCGACAGCCCAGACCCCGACCGCCAAACAGGTCAAGATCAACGCCATCGATCGCCAGCCGCCGCGCACCTGCCGCCAAGCCAAGCGAATCACCAGCCATCCCCATGGGAGCCCTGTCATGTTTTTTATTCCTTTATAGAAAATATAAAAAGCCCTGATACCATCAGCCTACCATCACCGAGCTCGAAGGTCTTTGGTTTTATAGCATTGTTTCATTGTTCATCTTACATCTGCCCGTGTTAAACCTGTCGTGCGGGTCTTTGCTTACGTCAGGACCCGTGACTCCTGGATTCCCGCCTCCGCAGGAATGACGGGATGGGGCAAAACCGCGTATTGTATGACTGGGGACCGGACGTTGGTCGTCACAAGAACAGATATCGGCGGAATCAAACCGCCTCGCGGCTTACATTCCTTTTTAGCAACCGGCCCATTGCTTACTCGGGGCCGTGCCCCTATCAGCCACAATCACAGATATAGACGGAATCTTGCCTCTCGCGGCGAGCGGAATCAAACCCCCGCGGGGTCACGCACGTACACGTGATGATCGACCGTTCGGACGCCGATGACTTCAGCCTGCTTGATATCATGGGTATAGGTAAAACCTGCCGCGCGCGCGACCTTGTTGCTGGCAAGGTTATCCGTCGCGCAGTGAATCGCGACCTGGTCTAGGACGCAGCTGTTTAACAAGGTATCGCTCAGAGTTTGCACACAACGCGTCATGAGCCCGCGTCCGCCAGCCCGTTGATCGAGCCAGTAGCCCAATCGCCCGGACCGAGACTCAGCTTGATTCTTCCCATGATCTTGAGCTGTTTTTCCCGACAAACGGGAAAGATAGATAATAATCACCCCGACCACCTGTTGCTCGGCCAGCATCACATAGGTATAGGAAATCCCGGCGCGCATGTCCGCCAAACTGGCAAGAACAAAGCCGTAGGCGTCAGTCAGGTTGGTGATGGTCCGCACCCAATTCATCTTATGGGCAAAAAAATCTTTGTTGTGTTGGATGATCTCAAACAAAGGAACATGATCGCTGTCCTTAAGGTCACGGAGCATCAGGACGTCATCGATCATCACAGTATTGGGAAAAGGCGACATGTCAGATCTCATCTCCTAGCCCCGCAGGGGCTCACTCGCCGCGAGAGGCAGGATTCCCCCTCACCGGGACTCGATTCCGCCATCATCTGTGATGGTGATAACCCACGGGATGATGAGCGTCGCTCATCAAATGTCCCCCGTCTTAGGCCGTGTGGTGGTGTTGTATCCCGTCATTGAAGGGCGCGCAACCAGCAAGGCACGGCCTTAACCGATAGTTCATCATGCTTTTGCCCTTGTTAAGACCGCTGTGCGCGTCTTTGCTTACATTCCTTTTTAGCAACCGGCACAGTGCTTACTCGGGACCGCGCGTTGATGGCCGCAACCACAGATATCGGCGGAACCGAACCCCCGCGGGGGCTGCTTGCGCAGGAATGACGGTGTTTTGTCTACGCTCGTGCGATACAGACAAAGACCCGCACGGCGGTTTTACGCTTTCGCGGACGCGCCCTCTTCGATGCGACCTTCGCGCAGATGCACGATCCGCTTACAACGGCCGGCAAGGTCTTGGTCGTGGGTAATCAACAGCAAGCTCGCCCCCATCTTACTGGGCAAGTCGAACAACAAGTCCGCCATCGCGCGGCCCGTCGCCCCATCCAGGTTGCCCGTCGGCTCATCGGCCATCAACAGCGGCGGGCGCATAATCAGCGCTCGGGCAAGGGCCGTGCGCTGCTGCTCGCCGCCGGAAAGCTGACCGGGATAATGGTCAGCCCTCTCGCGCAAGCCCACCTGCGCCAGGGCCTCGGTGGCACGATCAAGAGGGTTGTCTTCGCCGGCCAACTCGGCCGGCACTGCCACATTTTCCCGCGCGGTCATGGTGGGAATCAGATAAAAATGTTGAAAGACGATCCCCAGGGTACGCCGACGAAAAGCGGTCAGATTCTCCTCACTGCGACCAATGAGATCGACCCCGCCGACCGCAAGAGCGCCGCCGGTGGGGCGTTCCAGCCCGGCGATCACCATCATCAAAGAGGTCTTACCCGAGCCAGAGGGCCCCACCAATCCCACCGTCTGGCCTTTGGGCATGGTAAAATCCAGTGACCGCAGAACCGAGATCGAGCCTTGCCGGGTGGGATAATCCAGACTTAGGCTCTCGGCTCTAATCATGTCATGGGCGTGATCAAGCGTATGATCGGACGCGGGGTCGTTTATCATGGTGAGGTCTTTGTTCTTAATTGTTCACAATTGTTTTGGGATCGCTTTGGGGCCGCTTTGGGATCGATCTTTTGCTATCATACGATGCGCCTGATAAAAAAATAGGGCTCACCTTACTGCCACCTTACAAAAAAATGAAAGTTATGACACCGATATCACGTATACCCTTTAGGACGGCTGCGGATTTGCGTAAGGTCACGGCCTGGGCAACAGGTTTGGCGCACGGTGGTGTTTTTATTCTCGCGATGATGCTGGCTGCGCTCCCTGGCCTGGCGGCGGAAGAAAAAACCCTGATCGTTTTGGGCGATAGTTTGACCTCAGGCTATGGATTGCCACGTGCGGACGGGTTTGTTGCTCAGCTCCAAGACCGGCTGACCAGCGCAGGCTTGCCGGTTCGGGTCATCGGCGCGAGCGTCGCCGGGGAGACCGCAGGCGGGCTGGCAGATCGCCTGGCGTGGGTGTTAGACGGCCAGCCCCAGATCGACGGCGCCATCGTCGCCACCGGCGCGAACGATATGCTGCGCGCGTTGCCCGCCGAGGGTCTTGCGCCGCCGCTGACAAGCATCATGACGACTCTGACCGAGCGGGAGATTCCGGTCTTGCTCGCTGGCATGCGCGCACCGGATAACTATGGTGCGGCCTATGTCCGGCGTTTTGTTGGCACCTATCGCGCGATGGCCGAGCAGTATGACGCGGTTTTCTATCCCTTTTTATTAGAGGGCGTGGCGGGCGTGGGCCCTCTTAACCAAACCGACGGTATTCATCCCAACGCCCAAGGGATAGCAGAAATCCTAGAACGGATGGAACCTTCCCTTACCCAGCTGTTATCCCGTATGATGGC
Organism: Pseudomonadota bacterium; assembly: GCA_039028835.1. Lineage (GTDB taxonomy): Bacteria > Pseudomonadota > Alphaproteobacteria > JBCCHK01 > JBCCHK01 > JBCCHK01. Next base: position 160,519 of record JBCCHK010000003.1, on the reverse strand, counting down.
GGATAAGCCTTCTGCCTGACTTAATACCTTTGTTTTGGGAGCCCTTTTATGACCATCACCTTGCCTGATCTGCCCTATGCGTATGATGCGCTGGCGCCGTATATGTCCGCCGAAACCCTAGAGTTTCATCACGACAAGCATCACAATACCTACGTTGTCACCCTTAATGACCTGATTAAAGATGGCGGGTTTGCGGGGCAGGACCTGGAGTCCATCGTTGTTAAAAGTTTTGGCAAAGAGCCCAGCGTGTTTAATAACGCCAGCCAAGCCTGGAACCACAATCATTTCTGGCGTTGGATGACGCCCGGCGGCGGTGGGGATAAACTCCCCGGCGCCTTAGCCAACCAAATCGACAGCGATTTCGGGAGCCTGGACACCTTCAAAAGCGCCTTCATCGATGCCGGCAAAACTCAATTTGGCTCAGGCTGGGCGTGGCTGATCTGGCATGACGGTCACCTTGAGGTGATGAAGACGCCGAACGGGGAAAATCCGCCCGCTCATGGCCGCACCGCACTTTTAGGATGCGACGTGTGGGAGCATGCCTACTACATCGATTATCGCAACGCCCGGCCCAAGTACCTGGAGACCTTTTTAGATCATCTGGTGAATTGGGAGTATGTCGCCGAGTTGTTCGAGGCCGCCCGCTGACGATGGATAAAAACTTTCCCATCACCTGGGATGAACTTCACCGTCATGTGCGAGCGCTGGCGTGGCGGCTGGCTGAGTTGGGGCCGTGGGTTGGGATCATTGCCATCACCCGCGGCGGCATGGTACCAGCGGCGATCCTCGCGCGCGAGCTGGGCGTGCGTTTGATCGATACCGTGTGCGTGTCCTCCTACGATCATCAAAGCAAGCGCGAGCCTGATGTGCTCAAAGGCGTTAGGGGGGACGGTACGGGTTGGCTGGTGGTGGACGATTTGGTGGACACGGGCGCGACCGCGCGGGTCATTCGCCAGATGTTGCCCAAAGCACATTTTGCGACTGTTTATGCCAAGCCTGCGGGCAAGCCGTTGGTCGATACCTATATTATGGAGGTCAGCCAGGATACCTGGATCGATTTTCCCTGGGACATTGTCCCGACCTATCACGAGCCGATCATCAACCAGCAGAAAAAATCCTGATCGTTTTCATTAAGTATTTTCTATAAGGTCTCTCTTCATAAATTAAGGAATACGCGATGGCCTATTGGCTGGTGAAGTCCGAACCGAACAAATGGTCGTGGCAAGACCATGTACGCGACGGCGTTGCTGAATGGGATGGGGTGCGCAACTATCAAGCACGCAATAATATGCTGGCCATGAAGGTTGGCGAGTGCGCGTTTTTCTATCATTCACAGATCGGACTTGAGATCGTCGGTGTTCTTGAGGTGGCCACCGCTGCGCACCAGGACTCCACCACAGAAGATTCGCGCTGGCAGTGTGTCGATTTTCGCGCGCTGTACCCGCTTGGGCGGCCCCTTACGCTCAAACACATCAAGGCCGATCCGAAGCTGTCGGACATGGCGCTGGTCACGCATTCCCGGCTGTCGGTGCAGCCGGTGACCGCCGCGCAATGGCGGCATATTTGCAAAATAACAGACACCAAAGCCGATTGATTTTGGTTTTTTTCTATCTTTGCTAGTTTTGGCTTCTATGTCGCTGACGAATCGCTACCGTTCACAAGTCCGTTGCGCTGAAATCGTTGGGTGATGGCCCGGTCGATGAGACCCTGGATTGTGTGGTCGATGTTTTTGAATTTAATGCGCCCCATAAAAACCATCGGCCCACAGTCACGAAACAACTTGCCGAAGGCCTCGTCGGCGAAGCTGCTGGAGATAATGCCGATCCCCTCAAAATCCACCTCAATGATAGAACCTTTTTCGGCCTTCATGAGCGTATAGAGTTTGTGATAGATTTCTTTGCCCGACTCGCGATTGCCAAAAAATGAACTCTCATCCTTCATCACAAAACGATAGAGTCCCTCTTGATCGGTGCCGTACCGTTTCTCTATGTAGTCGTGCCCCATCTCATGGATTTTGCCACTGAATTGCAAGGCCTTGGTGAGGGCTTCCGGGTCATCGCAACCAATTTTCACGGTGACAGACGTGCCGGGAAAAAAAGCATGATCAGCAAGGTTAAGTGGTTTTACCTCGTCACCCTTGCATAACAAATGCCCATGATAGGACACAATCTCAAACATCCCTTGCGTGAGAGTCGCCGCCCGGTACGTGCCATAGAGCCCGTTGCCTTGTCCTGCTTCCGGGTCTCGGGTTACCCCTTCTTGAATGGCCTTCTCTAAGGCTTGCGCGTCGTCTTTTTCTCCCAAAGATCTTCTGATCCCGATCCCGGCATCCGCGACTGTGAACTCGACGCTGTTGTTACTCGGATAGACGGATGCCTGAGCAAGCCCTCCCAAAGAACTGTTGGCATGAGTCAGCACATTGGCCATGATCTCATTGATAGACCATTCAAGGGTATGCAGAGCTTTGCGCTCTGATGTCGCCAAACGCCCCATGATCGTATCCATAATTTTGTCGGTTACCTGATCTTGCGTGTCGCCATCCTTAAATGAAACCGCCGGGACATGATCTCCCCCTGCATAAGTCGTTTCCTGATACTCCTGGTCGTTGATGAGATGTGCCCAATTGGCATTGTGAAACAGCCTACGCAAATTCGCCTCGTCAGGATGGACGATGGTAAAATCTAGGTCCTTATGGTCTGCCCGCGCTTTCCGGCACAGCGCAATGGACGGCAGCATAAAAGACGGAAAGAGACTCTCGCAGACAGAAAAGTCCAAGGTGATGTCCTTATAGAACTTTTTCCCAGTCGTTCGATTAAGCTCTTGGGAAAAAAAACGCACGTCTTGCGTATAGAGTTTCCCCTCAACATAAATCACGTCCTTGTCTGAATGGATTTTTGCCATGAGTGATCCTTGACTTAAGAGCCCACTGACTCACGCACCGGCACCGGGCCGCGCACCGTGGTCGCCGCCAGCGTTACGTGGCAATCATAGCACAGCGCTTCCACCCCCGCCGCCCGCGCCGCATCAAAAGCCTCGCCGTAAGCCGGGTCGATGTCCCGTGCCACGCGAAAATCCTGGCCATCCATCCGCTGGGCTAAAAACAACACCACCGCACGATGGCCCGCGCGTACCTCTTGCGCCAACTGGGCCATATGCTTGGCCGCGCGTGCGCTCACGCAATCGGGAAACCACAACGACGGATCAGGCGGACGGCGAAAGTTCACGTTCTTGACCTCTAGATAGCAGGGTGGGCGATCTGGCGATTCCAGCAACAAATCGATCCGGCTACGCTCCCCATAGCGCACCTCCCGGCGTATCGAGTCATAGCCCGCCAGCTCGGCGATGCGACCAGCGGTGATCGCCTCATGGACGATACCGTTCGGGCGCATGGTATTGATCGCCACCAGCCCTTGAGGCGGGCGCACCAACTCCCAGCGCCAGGCGAGCTTGCCGCCGGTGGCTGGCGCGAGAAACACCGGCAAGCCCGGATCGCACAAACCGGGTAACGCGCCCGGATTGGGACAGTGGGCAGTGACCTCGCGCCCATCTTTAAGACGCACATCCAGGAAAAAGCGTTTGTAGCGCTTTAGAATGACACCTTCTTCTAGGCGGGCCGGTTGATCCATCATTAAAATCCTCATACCTGGTGTTACAGCTACTTTTAGCATGAAACTCCTCAGGGGTTTGATTCCATCTATATCCGTGCTTGTGGCTCCCACCGCGCAGTCCCGAGTAAACGTCGTGAGTGTTGTCAAGGACTCGCCATGGATTCCTTCTTCCGCAGGAATGACAGGCCCCTTTCGCCATTCCTGCGAAGGCAGCCCCACAGGGGTTTGATTCCGCAGGTATCTGTGATTGTAGCGATCACCGCGCGGTCCCGAGTAAGCGACGTGTCCAATGGCAAAGCCGCACCTTGTCATTCCCGCGCAGGCAGCCCCACAGGGATTTGATTCCGCCTATATCTGCGATTTTGGCTGTGCTGGGTGTGGTCCTGAGTAAACGTCGTGAGTGTTGCGAAGACCGCACCTTGCGCCGTGAGGTATTGTCATCCCCGAACAAACAGGGCTTTATAGGAAACTGCATGACCACATCCGTCCCCTCACCTGACACCCCGGCTTCTTCCCCGATCCCTGCAACGGCGGCCGTTTTGGTCATCGGCGATGAGATCCTCAGTGGCCGCACAAAAGATCAAAACATCGCCGTGCTTGCAAAGTTCCTGCGTACCCACGGCCTTGACCTTATCGAAGTGCGGATCATCCCCGATCATACCAAAACCATTAAAGACACCGTCAATGGGTTACGCGCCCGGGCTGACCTTGTGATCTGCACAGGCGGGATTGGCCCCACTCACGACGATCGCACCGCCGCTTCGATCGCCCAGGCTTTTAGCCAGCCTTTGATCGAGCACGATGAGGCCCTCGCCGCAATGCAGGCCTATTATGAAAGCCGCGGGCAGGACCTCAACGAAGGGCGGCGCAAGATGGCCACTGTGCCCGAGGGGGCCAGTCTGATTACCAACCCTCTGACCATCGCGCCAGGATTTAAGATTGGCAATGTCATTGCTCTGGCGGGGGTCCCTTCGATCATGCAGGCGATGCTGGAGGGTGTCATCCCGTATCTGCCCGCAGGCGCGCCGCCGCGCTCCATCACGGTGCGTTGTGATTTGCCCGAAAGCGTCATCGCTGCGGCTCTTGCGCAGATCGATGACCACTGGCCTGCTGTGACGATCGGTAGCTACCCCAAAGACCCCGCCGGCGATATCCTGCAGGTCGATGTGGTGCTCACCAGCCGCGAGGCGGACAGTCTTGCAAAAGCCTGCCAAGAAGCGGAAGATAAAATCAGTGCGCTGGGGGGAACGCCCCGCGTGCTCGAGTCGTGACTCGTCATTCATTGGGGAAAGATAGGAAAGATATCCCATGACCGTCTGGAAAAGCCTTGTTGTTATGTCTGTGCTGGTGCTCGTTGGTTGCAATAACAACATCGAACAGTCCCAAGAAATCAGTAGCCGGGATAGCGATGGACGCCAAATCCAAGGAAGCCTGTTGGGCGGCGAAGGCGGCTTTGTCCTCAACCAAAGCCGCACCACCACCAACACCAGCGGCATCGGTGTTAATGGCTATCTCTGGCGCGCCTCGCTGGACACCCTGGAGACCATGCCGATTTCCCTCGTGGATCCGTTCGGCGGGGTGATTCTAACCGATTGGCATGCCATGGCCGAACATCCGGACGTGCGTCACAAGATCAACCTGTTTATCCGCGGCCAGGACTTGCGCACCCCCAATCTTAAGGTCACCGTGTTCAAGCAACGGCGCGAGGCGGACGGTCGCTGGGTTACGGTGCCCTTGCCTGAGGGAGCTGCTCAGTCTATCGAAGATGTCATTCTGACTCGTGCGAGGGATCTGCGTTTGATCACCTATGCTCCGTAAATGACTGATCTCTATGATTTTTCTGCCATAGAAAAACGATGGCAGACTTACTGGAAGACCCACAACCTGTTTGCTGCCGGGCGCGATCCTGGTAAGCCCAAGCGTTACGTTTTAGAGATGTTTCCCTATCCTTCGGGGCATCTGCATGTGGGCCATGTTCGCAACTACGCGATTGGTGACGCGCTCGCGCGCTACTACCGTGCGCGGGGCGATGATGTTTTGCATCCCATGGGCTGGGATGCCTTTGGTCTGCCAGCAGAAAACGCCGCGCGGGAGAAGAACGCCCACCCGGCCACCTGGACCTATAACAACATTGAGATCATGAAATCCCAGCTGGACATGCTGGGATTTTCTTATGATTGGGATCGGGAGCTCACCACCTGTCACCCGGATTACTATGGCCATGAACAGAGTTTGTTTTTAGACCTGTACGAGGCGGGCCTGGCGTATCGCAAGAAAGCCTTTGTGAACTGGGACCCGAGCGAGCAAACGGTCCTCGCGAACGAGCAGGTGATCGACGGGCGCGGCTGGCGTTCGGGGGTGCCGGTCGAGCGACGCGAGCTACCCCAGTGGTTTTTTGCCATCACCCGCTATGCTGAAGACCTGCGCGCGAGCCTTGAAACCTTGGCGCACTGGCCTTCCAAGGTGCGGATCATGCAAGAGAGGTGGATCGGCAAGTCCGAAGGAATCACCCTGCCCTTTCAGATCGAGGGGCAGGACGAGGTTGTACCCTGCTTTACCACCCGAATCGATACGCTCGCAGGGGCAAGCTTTTTTGCCCTCTCGCCCGATCATCCGCTGGCCAAACAGCGCGCCCAAGATCAACCCGCCCTCGCCGCTTTTATCCGTGAATGCCAATCGCTCGGAGTCAGCGAAGCCGCCATCGAGACCGCTGAGAAAAAAGGCATCGATACGGGCCTGCGGGTCCACCATCCGCTCCATCCCTCGCGCACCTTGCCGGTGTATATCGCGAACTTCGTTTTGATGAGCTACGGCGAGGGCGCCGTCTTTGGCTGTCCCGCCCACGACCAACGCGACCTGGACTTTGCGCGCAAGTACGACCTGCCGGTACGCCCAGCTCTCTGGCCATCCGATCTTAAACGCCTGAGTGATGCGGACTTTGCGGCGCTACCGAAAGCGCAGCAAGAACGGCTACGGGATAATCCGGTCGATGCGAAGGCCAGGCATTTCTATGTGGCCGAGACCTGCTTTAATGAGACTGCCGCCACCTACGCTTATGATTTGGATGACGGCCAGACAACCCTCTGCACCACCGCCGAGGCCAAGGAAAAAATCATCGCGCGGTTGCCGGGTACCTATACCCGCAAGACCCTGTTCCGTCTCCATGATTGGCTGATTTCTCGCCAGCGTTACTGGGGCTGCCCGATTCCCATCATCTACTGTGATCAATGTGGGACGGTGCCCGTGCCGCGGGATCAGCTGCCGGTCACCTTACCTGAAGACGTGCAGTTCGATACGCCGGGCAATCCGCTGGATCATCATCCCACGTGGAAGCAGACGACCTGCCCGACTTGCGGCGGGACAGCACGGCGCGATACCGATACCTTCGACACCTTTGTGGAAAGCTCTTGGTATTTTTGTCGTTTTTGCGGCTTGGCGGATGATCGTCCCTTGGATCGCGAGGCGGTGGCCCGCTGGATGCCTGTCGATCATTATATCGGCGGGGTCGAGCATGCAATTTTGCATCTTTTATATTCGCGCTTTTTCATGCGTGCCCTGGGCGAGGTCGGCCACATGACCATCACCGAGCCCTTTGCCCACATGCTGACACAAGGCATGGTGGTGCACGAAACCTTCCGCGATGAAGACGGCAAATGGCGCACCCCCGATGAGGTTGTCAAGCGCGAGGGCGGCTGGGTTGTCCGCACGAGCGGTAAAAAAGTGCAGTGCGGCAAGCGCGAAAAGATGAGCAAGTCGAAAAAGAACGTCGTCGGGCTGGAGTCCATCGTTGCGCAGTATGGTGCCGATTGTGCGCGGTTGTTTTTGCTGTCCGACAGCCCGCCTGAGCGCGACCTGGAATGGTCCGCGGCCGGCCTTAAAAGCGTGTTTCGTTATCTCAAGCGGCTCTATCGCTTCATGCAAGACCTGCCCAAGGGCGCGAACAAACAGCCATCCAAGCAAAAGCCGCCACAGGACTCCCCTCTGCGGCAGGAGATTCACCGGCTGATCGCCGATATCAGTGCCGATTATCAGGCTGTGCGCCTGAACCGCGCCATCGCCGGATTGCGCGAATTATCCAACCTGCTCACCCGGGCCGACGACCAGGCAAGCGATCCCGTCGCGCACGCTGCCCGTTACGAGGGCGCGAAGGCGTTGGCGATTATGCTCGCGCCGATCACCCCACACCTGGCGGAAACGCTGTGGGAGCACTTGGGACAGGCCCCGAGCGTGAGTACCGCCCCCTGGCCCCAGGCGGACGAGACTTTGCTGGGGCAAACAACCCAGACCCTGGCTGTCCAGGTCAATGGCCGGCTGCGTGGCACCTTAACTGTAGCGAGCGACTGCAGCGAGGATGAGGCCGTTGCCCAAGCGCGGGCCTTGGTCGCGGGCTACCTTGCACAAGAGCCGCGCCGGGTGATTTATAAGCCCGGCAAAGTCGTGAGCTTTGTTCAATGAGCCGGACTTATGGCTTGATTGCGCTCTTGGCCTTCGCCTGCCTGTTGTCCGCGTGCACCATGACGCGCGCGTTGGACAATCCGGTTGCGCGCCAACAGCTCGGATCGATTGAAGTGGCGCGGATCGACGACTATAGCGGTCAGATGCTGCGGCATAATCTCGAGCGCGCCCTGCGCCCCCGCTCGCCGACCCGCTATACCCTGATCGCGGGCCAAAGCGGCCACTTTTCTCTTAGGGAAAAATCCACCGGGCAGGTGATCTATCAAGGCCGCGTCAACGCGGTCACCCGGACAACACAGGTCGGCGATGCCTTCGTCGCTAACGCAGCGCAAGAATTGGAAACCCGGCGTAAGTTAGAACTCACCAGCCATTTGATCGTTACCCGGCTGGTCGCCTTTTTTGCGCGTCAGGACGATCCTGCATCCGCCGATGGGGACTCGCCAAGTGTGACACCTGCGCCGCCCCCGGCGGAAGCAAAACCCGTGTTTGACCGATGAAGATTCGCGACCCGTCGTCTTTTCTATCTCGGCCAGACAAGCCCGTGATTTTGCTTTACGGGCATGATGAGGATCTCATCACCACCCGGGCGCGCGGCTTGGTCACCCGCCTGGCTGGTGCCCAGCCGGATCCGTTTGTCTATACCCACCTGGCGGCCGATACTCACACCCCCAATGAGATTCTCACCCAAGCGGCGCAGATTCCTTTAACGGGCGAGACGCGGGTGGTGCGGGCCGATAAGGTCGGGGCTGATCTCGCGCCCTTGATCGATCATCTGGCCTGTTTGCAAGGCACGACGGTGATTCTCACCGCAGGCGCGCTCGCGCCGTCGGCCAAGCTACGCAAGACCTGCGAGGCGCACGATGCGGTGGCGGTGATCCCGTGCTATCGGTTGACAGCGCAAAACCATCGCACCATGGTGCGCCGTCGTTTGGCGGCGCATCGAGTGACCCTTGACGAGGATGCTCTTGCGAGCTTGCTCGCGCTGCTGCCGATGGAAATGGGGTTGATCGAACGGGAGATAGAAAAACTCGCCCTGCTTGAGAGCCCCCTTAGCCAAGAGGACATTCTTGCGGTGGTGGCCGACCCGGCAGGGCAAGCAATGGACGAGCTGGCGTTGGCCGCCTTGACCGGCGATATCGCGGCCACACGGCGCGGCTATGCGGCCTGCCGGGATGGCGGGATGCCGCCGCCGGCGATGATCGAGGTCTTGACCCGTTATGTGGAGCGGTTGCGGCGGGTGCTGGCTCGGCAAACCAGCGGCATGAGCGCACAAGCGGCGCTGGCCGCCGAGCGGGTGTTTTTTGCCCGCCTGCCACTCTTCACTCGCGCCCTGGAGTCTTGGAGTGCTCATGACCTGATACGGGTGTCGCGATTCTTAGAGTATCTGGCGGGTGAGTTGCGACGCGGCGGCGGCCGGCCGATCGATGACATGGGGCAGGGTGCCTTTACCCAGATCGCGATGATCGCACGCCGCTAGGCGCAGTGATTGCTTTTTGATATTTTTATTATTTTTTATAGAAAAAATAATTTTCTATATTTAAGATACTCAAGAAAAGATAGAAAATCTCAACGTTGACGCAGGCGTTTGCATAGCTCATCCAGTTGCGCCAGCGAGGCAAAGCGTATCGTCAGCTGGCCGCTCTTGCCAGCGTTTTCCCCCCGCCCCTGGGTGCGTAGGCGCACCGGCATCCCTAGCCCGTCTGATAAACTGGTCTCCAAATCACGAATATCGGGATCGGTCTGGCTTGCAGTCTTGGGCGCACGGGGTTTTGCGCGTTGTTGTTTGCTGCGCTGTTCTAGGACGCGGACGCTTTGGTTTTCGGCCACCGCCTGGCGCGCAAGGGCAAGGGGGTCCTCGGTGCCGATCAAAGCGCGGGCGTGGCCTGCGCTTAGAGCGCCCTGTTCTAGCATGGCCTGCACCTCAGCAGGCAAGGTCAAAAGACGCAGGGTGTTGGTGATGTGACTGCGGGACTTACCCACGGCACGGGCGATCACGTCGTGGCTATGGAGCTCGCTGAGTTTTTGATAGGCCAGGGCTTCGTCCATCGGCGCAAGGTCTTCGCGCTGGATATTTTCTACTAAAGCCGCTTGCAAAATTTGGTCGTCACGGAGGGGGCGGACGATCGCCTCGATCTCGTGCCAGCCGGCCATTTTGGCGGCGTTCCAGCGGCGTTGGCCGGCGATGATGTGATAGCTGTCCTCGCCTTGGGGGCGCACTAAAATTGGCTGGAGGAGTCCTTGGCTGTTGAGGGATTGGGCGAGTTCTTGCAGGGATTCTTTCGGGTATTGCCGTCGGGGTTGGTAGGGATTGGGGTGAATGTTCGCGAGTGGTAGGCGGCGAGTGGGCTCCTTCACCCCGGTCCCTGCAACCGCAGAAGGGGGGCGGGAGGAGGGGGGCAAATCGCTAGCGGCCGAGGTGACGGCATCCGCAAACAGGGCATCCAGGCCGCGCCCTAACCTATAGGCGGCGCGGCGCGATTTAGGCGGCGTGGGCGGCGTGGGGGGCGCGGGCGGCGGCGTTTTGGGCGGCGTGTTCATCGTCATACCTTCATGGTTTCATCGCAGGCTCATACGCGATTAGGCGGCGGCGGGGGATGCGGGCGGCGCGGCGGCGCGGGTGAGGAACTCCCGGGCGAGGGCGATATAGGCTTGCGAGCCGGGGCAGTCGATATCGTAAATCAGGCTGGGCTTGCCATGGGAGGGCGCTTCAGCCAGGCGAATGTTGCGCGGGATCACGGTGGTGAAGACCTGATCGCCTAGGTGCTGGCGGACGTCACTTTCGACCATTTGCGAGAGGTTGTTGCGTCGGTCGAGCATAGTCAGGACGATGCCCTTCATCTGCAGGGTGGGATTGATCCGGCGGCGGACTCGGTCGACGGTTTTGGACAGTTGGCTCAGGCCCTCCAGGGCAAAAAACTCACATTGCAGGGGCACCAGCACCTGGTTGGCAGCGGCCAAAGCATTAAGGGTGAGCAGGCCCAAGGCGGGCGGACAATCCAGAAAAATGAAGTCAAAGGGGTCCTTCAGGCGATCGAGGGCGGTACGGGCGATGTATTCGCGTTGGTCAACGTCGGAGAGCTCAATCTCGGCGCCGAGCAGGTCTTGCCCGGCGGGGATGATGGACAGGTTTGGGACGTCGGTGTTAAGGGGGGTGATGTCTTGTCCGGCGAGCCATTGATAGGTGCCCTGGTCTCGCTTGCTTTGGGGAATCGCCAGGCCCGTGCTGGCGTTGCCTTGGGGGTCCATATCGATGATGAGAACCCGGCGGCCGATGGCGGCCAGGGCCGTGGCGAGGTTGATCGCGGTGGTGGTTTTGCCGACGCCGCCTTTTTGGTTGGCCACCGCGATGACAGTGCGTTGCAGGGTTTGGGGCAGATCAGCCATGGGCAAGTCTCAACAAGGGTGTCATAGGAGGTTGGCAAGCAGGAGCGAGAGAGGCGTGAGAGGGACAAAAAGCGCACTTTTGATGGCGCAGGCGGTTTGGCACGAGTGTCCTTGGCACAAGTGTCTTGTTTTATTTTGCCACGACCTGGATTAAGACGCCACGGGAATATTGCGCAAGTTGGGGGTTTTCCCGGACAATTGTAAATCGATAGTTGGGATGATTTTGTTGTGCTTGGCGCAGGTCTTCGGCGTAGCGCGCGCCCTTAAAAAACAAACCGACGGTGCTGGGCGCATAGAAGGGTGCGCTCCAGGCAATCAGGGCGGAGAGATTAGTCACGGCGCGGGCGGTGATAACTTGGGCGAAACCGGCGGCCAGTGATATTTGCGCGATGGGGGCCTTGTGGATGGTCACGGGGGTGGATGTTTCACGTGAAACATTCGCCAAAAAGGTCGCCCGAGATCGACGCGGCTCCACAAGATGCACGTCCAAGCAACCAAGAATCGCCAGCACCATGCCAGGAAAACCCGCACCGCTGCCGATATCCACCAGAGGCCCTGAACGGCCCTGACAAAAAGGGAGCAGTCGCGCACTGTCCACAAAATGGCGTGTCCACAAAACCGGAAGGGTGGACAATCCCACCAACCGATGACCCTGCAAAAGATCGGCATACACCGCCAACTTATCCAGAGCCACGCGCTCGATCTGCAAAGATGCTAAGACCAGTTCGGCGGCCTGGCGATCCCCAACCTGGTCTGTCACGCCTGAATATGACGAAACAACGTCACCAAGGCCGCCGGCGTCACCCCAGGCAGCCGCCCTGCCGCCGCCAAGGTGCGCGGCCGATGGGACGCCAGGGTTTCTCGCACCTCGCGCGATAGCTGCCCCAGCGCGCCATAGTCCAAGTCTGCAGGCAGGGCCATGGATTGCTCCTTACGAAACAACACCACCTCCTGAACTTGCCGCCGCAGATACCCCGCATAGCGGGCATCCGCCGTCACGCTGGCGGCCACCGACGTCGGCACATCAGGCAAACCACACACCTCGCGCAACACGGCCAAACTCGCACCGCGATAGCGTAACAGATCAAAGCCGCTGCGACGAACCCCGTCGTCGTTCACCTCGATACCCAACCTACGTGCCTCGCGCGGGGTAAACCGGCGGGCGGTCAGAGCCACGCGCAGCGCCGCGTCTGCTTCCCGGCGGCGGCGCTCCCAGCCCCGTCGCGCCAGTCCGACACAGCCCGCCTTGATGCCCAGGGCCGTCAGCCGATCTGCCGCATTGTCGGCGCGCAATGATAAGCGATACTCGGCGCGGGCGGTCAGCATGCGGTAGGGCTCCGGTGCGCCCCGGGTGCGCAAATCATCGATCAGCACCCCGGTATAGCCCTGGGCGCGATCGATGACGAAATCCTGGGTACGCCCCTGCGCGCCTGCACCGCTGGCGGTCAAGGCGGCATTGACGCCGGCGACCAATCCTTGCGCCGCCGCCTCCTCATAGCCGGTGGTGCCATTGATCTGGCCGGCAAGAAACAACCCCGGCACCGACTCACAGCCCAGGCTCGGGGTCAGGCAGCGCGGATCGATATAGTCGTACTCGATGGCATAGCCCGGGCGCACAATCTGCGCCTGCTCAAGGCCGGGGATCGTTTTGATGACCGTCCGCTGGACCTCTTCGGGCAGGCTGGTGGAGATGCCATTGGGATAAACTATATGATCGTTAAGGCCCTCAGGTTCAAGGAAAATCTGGTGATGATCCTTGTCAGGAAACTTGACCACCTTGTCCTCGATGGAGGGGCAATAGCGCGGCCCCTGGGCCGCTAAGGTGCCATTATATAAGGGCGAGCGGTTCAGATTTTGCTGGATGATCCGGTGGCTTGCCGCCGTGGTGGCGGTGATCGCGCAGGCGACCTGGGGTAAGACCGTCCGGGGCGTGAGGTAGGACAAAAAGTGTGGCGTATCATCCCCAGGCTGGGGCTGGCAGGCCGCAAAATCAATCGTCCGGCCATCGAGCCGCGGCGGCGTGCCCGTCTTGAGCCGCCCGAGGGGCAAGCCCAACTCGCCAAACCGCCGCGCCAGCGCGACGGTAGCGGCCTCGCCCACCCGGCCCGCGGGCCAGCTTTCTTCGCCAAGATAAATACGCCCCCGCAGGAAAGTGCCGGTGGTCATCACCGCGGCGCCACAGGAAATCCGGGTGCCATCATCCAAAACGATGGCCCTCACTCGGCCCCGATCAAGGGCAATGTCGGCAACTGTGGCAAAGCGCAGCGTCAGGCGCGGCTGGCGCACCAGCTGGCGGGTCATGGCTTTACGATAGACGGCACGATCCATCTGCGCGCGCGGACCCTGCACTGCCGCACCTTTGGTGGCATTGAGCAAGCGATAGTGAATGGCACTGCGGTCCGCGACCTTGGCCATGATGCCGTCCAGGGCATCGATTTCCCGCACCAGGTGCCCCTTGCCGACCCCACCAATGGCCGGATTGCAGGACAGAGCGCCCAGATTATCCCAAGCGGGGGTGATGAGCAGGGTTTGGGCGCCGGTGCGCGCGGCGGCGGCGGCGGCCTCGCAGCCCGCATGGCCGCCACCCACCACGACCACATCCACCGAAACGCCCGCCGGTGTGGCCGTTTTGCTCATTGTGCTCATGGCGCCTACCACCAGACTTCTGGTGTCTTTGCAAAGCCTGCGGCGCGTTCCAAGGCAGCGGCGCAACGTAGCATCACCCCTTCTTGGAAGGGTGGCGCCATGAGCTGTAAGCCCATGGGCAGGCCGACGTGATCTTGCCCGACCGGCACCGATAAGGCGGGCAGGCCGGCTAGGGACGCCGGCACGGTAAACAGGTCATTGAGGTACATATCGATGGGATCGAGCATGCTCCCGACACCGAAAGCCGTGCGCGGCGTGGTGGGCATGAGGATGACATCGCAGGACTCAAAAGCGGCCGTAAACTCCCGGGCGATCAGGGCGCGCACCCGCTGGGCGCGGGCGTAGTAGGCCTCGTAATACCCGGCGGACAGCACATAGGTGCCGACCATGATGCGCCGCTTGACCTCGGCGCCGAACCCCTGGCTACGGGTGCGGGCGTAGGTGGTGGTGAGGTCCTGTGCAGCCACCCGGGTGCCATAGCGCATGCCGTCATAGCGCGCCAGGTTAGAGGATGCCTCGGCGGGTGCAAGCACGTAGTAGGCGGGCAGGCCCATAGACCAGGTGGGCAGGGTGATGGGGACGATTTCTGCGCCGGCCTCGCGCAGCCAGGTCACCCCTTGATCTTGCAGAGCGGTGATTTTGGGCGGCGTATCGGCGGGCAAGCCGTCCATCAGACCAACGCGTAACCCTTTGATATCTTTGGATAATTCTTCTTCCCAGGCGGGCACCGGGCGATCAGCGCTGGTGCTGTCCTTAGGATCAAACCCAGCCATAGCGGTCAAGGCCATGGCGGCATCTTCGACGCTGCGGGTGAAGGGCCCGGCCTGGTCTAGCGAGGAGGCAAAGGCGATGATGCCCCAGCGGGAACAACGGCCATAGGTGGGTTTGACCCCGACGATGCCGCACAGGCTGGCGGGCTGGCGGATCGATCCGCCGGTATCGGTGCCCAAGGCGAGCGGCGCAAGGCGCGCGGCCACGGCGGCGGCGGAACCCCCTGAGGAGCCACCGGGTACCAGCGGGGTGGCCGGCTCTTCGCTGCTGCGCCAGGGGTTGATGGCCGCGCCAAAGATCGAGTGCTCGTTGGATGAGCCCATGGCGAATTCATCCAGGTTGGTCTTGCCGATCAGGATCGCGCCGGCTTGCCAGAGATTTTGGGTGACGTGGCTTTCGTAGGGTGGGACGAAGGTCTGAAGGATTTTGCTGGCGGCGGTGGTGCGCACCCCCTTGGTGCAGTAGAGGTCTTTGACCAGGATCGGGATGCCCTCCAGCGGACGGTCGGTGCCGTTCGCGTAGCGCACTTCGCTGGCTTTGGCCGCCGCGCGGGCGTGGTCGGCGGTGTCGGTGACCACGGCGTTGAGGGGTGCAGCGGCGGTGATGGCCTTCAGGTGATCGTCGATCAGTTCGCTGACAGAAAACGCTTTGTCGGTCAGGCCCTTGCGCATGGCACTCAGGGTCATGTCATTGAGGGCGCTCATTCCACCACCTTGGGTACGGCGTAGTAGGGGCCGACCCGCTCAGGGGCGAGGTCTAACAGGTCTTCGGGGCGCGCATCAGGGTCGGCGGTGTCGGCGCGGGTGGGTTGGTCGTGGGGTACCACCGAGGCGGTGGGGGGGATATCAGTCACGTCTATTTTCTGTAATTGTTCTATAAAGTTAATTATTTTATCCATATCTTGAGCCACTTGAGTTTCTTCTTGCGCGCCTATCTCCAAACGCGAGAGAACCCCCACCCGACGTACCGTCTCACGATCAACCGCCATGATCCGTCCTTTCTGTGTTCATGCGCCGCGCCGCAATAAGACGGTGTATCACCGTCAGCCAACACAAAACGCTAAATCCGTAGCTCACCATAGCAAAAGAACCCGGCAAGCAACACACCAGCACAACATAGATCGTCGTCTCCACACTCTCGGCCAAGCTACGCGGTGGCCGCTCGCCAACAGCGGTCACAGGCCACGCCAGGTAAGAAGCACACGTCCCCATATAGGACAACAACAGCCACGCAGCAGCCACGGCGTGCGCAGGATCGGCCCAAGCAAAAGCCCAGACGATGGCCCCATAGGCGATCATGTCCATGACAATATCCACATAGCCGCCAAACACGCTGACCCGGTTTTGCGCCCGCGCCAACGCCCCATCCAGCACATCCGCCAGACGGTTGGCCAAAAACGCCAACAAGCCCCAAAAATACGCCCCATGGGCAATCGCCAACGCCGCCAAGACGGCAAACCCCAGGCCGACCGCCGTCATGCCATTGGGCGGCATCTGGCCAAAAGGCCGGGCAAGCCGCGTAACCAACGGCTCACACCGTCGTCTTAAAAAACCATCAAGCATGCGCCCATCCCACCATAAAGCCCGCCTTTAACGCTCGTCCTTGCCCATTGTTGGCCGTTTCTGGCGACCCTTAAAGGTCCGGAATGATAAAAATCTGACCAGGGTAGATGAGGTCCGGATCGGCAATCTGTTCGCGATTGGCCTCATAAATCAGGATATAACGTCGCCCTTGGCCATAGACCGCGCGAGAAATTCGCCACAAGCTCTGGCCCGGGATGACCTCCACCTCGCTGACGGTCACATTCGTGCTCACCGGCGCATCATAGTAAATAATCGCCTCGGCGCGGGCTTGCACCTGGCCGTCTGAGGTCACCTGATCGACCCGCACTGGATGCTCCCCGGCGGCGAGATCGAAGGTGCCGGTGATCCGGTAAGGGGCCGTCCCGCCCGGATGGGGCGTACGCCCTACCAGTTCGTTGTTGACATAAGCCTGGAGAACCCCAGGGGTGGCCGACTGACCGGTGATCGTCACCTGGCCTTGATCGTCCATGTCCACCGTGCGGATCGTAAGGGCCAGTGCGCTTAAGTCTTGTGCGTCCGTTAAAGACCGGCTGGAGCCCGCCTGCATGTTCGGATCATCCGGGGTGACCACCGCAAGGGTCTCTTGTTCTTCCACAACCAGAATCAACACATCGTCCGGAGCGTGCACCTCATCCCCCGAACGCGCCACAAGGGTGAGCTCGTAAACGCCGGAGGGCAGAGGGCTTGGCGAGAGATACACCCAATCTCCCTCCGGCCCCGCTTGGGTTTGTCCTAAAATCTTACCGTCCGAGAGAATCTCCACCTGGGCGTCCGGCGGCGCCGTGCCGGCAAAAAAAGCCTGGTTGCCCTCACCCACGCGCACCACATCGAAGACCGCCGCCGCGTCCTTGATGAGGGGCGCGGGGGCAGAATCAGTCACGCCCTCAGCCTGGACTTCTGCTTGGGTGGCGTGGGACGACGGACCGGGTGCGGTGGTGGTGTCGGGAGCGGCAGGAACGGCAGGAGCCGTTTCTTGTTCGGTGGTTTGGTCTGGCCCGGTCAGTTCACGCTGGCTGCTCTGGGTGCTCTCGCCGGCGCCTTCTGCTGGCGTGTCGGTCGTGTCGTCTAACGGGTTGAGCAACGTGCGTAGCTCATCTTGCTCTGTGACCAAGTCTTCGGAAAAAAAGCTGGGCACGTCCCGGGCGAAATACGCCATGGTCGCAATCGAGGCCGCGGCCAACAGCGCGATCACGGCCAGGTAACGAAAAAACACCAGCATCTCTCCTGCGGCACTCTGTTGCTATTCGTATACCATACCCTGCCGCCCGCGCCACCCTATTCCCTGCCGACCCTGTTACTTACCAATACAAAAGCTGGCAAACACCTCATCGAGCACCGCCTCGATATCCACCTGGCCGGTCATGTGCCCCATCGCGCGGTTGGCGGCGCGGAGCTCTTCGGCGCACAAGACCGCATCCACCGCCGCCTTAGCCGCCGCCAGATGCTCGCACGTGCGGGTAAGGGCGGCCCGATGACGGGCGCGGGCGATGACCGCCGTCCCCGCGAGGGGGGCGGCCCGGGTGATGATCCTATCGAGGGCCCTTGTAAGCTCTTTCAGGCCCGCCCCGGTGTAAGCACTCACCTCGATGAAACCCTCAGGCCAGGCGGCAAGCGACCCCGCCGCGGCGATATCGATCTTATTGACGATAAAAAGGTCTGTCCCTTGGGACTGCTTTAGCCTTGCGGTGGCCGCAGAGGAAGGGGGCGGCTGGTCTGCGCTGTAGACCCATAAGCGCAGGTCGCTATCGGCCTGCCACTGGCGCGCCCGCGCCACCCCGGCCCGTTCGATGGGCTGGTCGGTGTCGCGCAAGCCGGCGGTATCGATCAAACGCACCGGATAGCCGGCGATATCCAGGCGGGCTTCCAAGCTGTCGCGGGTGGTGCCCGGCTGGTCGCTGATGATCGCGACCGGACGCGCCGCCAGGCGATTAACCAAGCTCGACTTGCCGACGTTTGGCGCCCCGAGCACGGCAGCGGTGAGCGGCGCACGCCAACGCTCGCCATCGATGCTGTGTGCGAGAAACGCCTCGATCTGATCCCTTAGACGATCCAACCGATCCGCCATCACCCCGGTCAAGAGGACCACCTCATCGTCAGGAAAGTCCAACACCGCCTCGGCTTGCGCGAGCAAGCCTGTTAAGGTTTCACTCCAGGCTTGATAGGCGGCGGTGGACGCAGGGTGGAGCTGGCTGAGCGCGAGACGTCGCTGGCCAGCACTTTCTGTCGTAATCAGGTCCGCCAAGCCCTCCGCCTGGGTGAGAGTCATCTTACCATTGAGCACCGCGCGACGGGTAAACTCGCCGGGCTCGGCGGCGCGAGCATAAGAGGTGAGGGCGGCGCACACCGCCTCGATAACCGCCTGGCTGCCGTGAATGTGAAACTCCGCAAGCCCCTCGCCGGTGTAGCTGGCAGGCGGTGCGAACCACAGACATAAGGCCTGATCCAGCACCTCCCCGTCGGCCCTAAGGGTGCGCCGCACCGCCTGGCGCGGCGGCGGCAGGGGACGATCCGTCAACGCCATGAGAGACTCGCCAGCCCGGGAGCCCGAGACACGCACCACTGCCAAGGGTGCCGCGCCGGCAGCCGTCGCCAGGGCAAAGATCGTGTCGGTCACGAGACAGGCTCGATCATACCAAGGGCGGCCAAAACCTCGGCCTTGGTGAGAATCGGCGACAGAATCGTCACCCCCTCAGGTCGATAAAGAGCCGTAAAGGGGATGCCCGCTTGGCCATGACGACGCAGCAGAGCCTCGATCCCGGCCTGGGGCACGGTCCAATCCAGATAAAGGGTTTGAACGTTGGTCAAAGCCTGCTGAATCTCATCCTCAGCCAACAACGCCTCGTTCCAAGTACAGGTGAGACACCAGCGCGCGCCCACCACCACCAACACCGGCGCCTCGTCCGCCACCAGCCCATCCAGCTGGGCCAGGGTAAAATCTTGGGAAGGCGAGGGGCGCGGCCAAAGGGCAGTGACCAGCAACACCAGCGGCAGGGCAAGCCACGCCCCACGGGAGAAAAGGCGCGCCGGCGCCGTGCCGGCGCGCCAGATGAGCAGCACACCGGCAAAGACCAAAAGGACGAGCCCGGTGGGGACGATCCCCACCAGTCCCTCATAAACCCACACCAGCCAACCGGTCAAACCCGCCAAACTGATGAACAAAGTGACGGTGATAAACAAGGTCCAGCGGCCCGGGCGCGGCACGAGCAAGGCCGCCAACCTCGGGGACAAGGCCGCAAGCCCATAGGGCAAAGCGAGCCCCACCCCGATCATCAATACCACCAGCCCCGTCACCCAAGGCCCCGCCGCCAAAGACGCCCCCAGGGCCACCACGGTATAGGGCGCAAGACAGGCGCCAGCGAGCAACCCCGCCACTGTGCCAGGTAAAAAATCCGCACCCGGAACGGCAATCCAACCCATGGCCACCCCGATCAACATCACCATCATCCCCAACAGAGCGGCAACGAATAAGGGCTGCTGGAACTGACTGCCCCAAAAGCCCGGCCCTATGAGACTCTGCACGCCGGTAAACACCACCGCGAGCACGGTAAACACCCCCACCAACGAGAGAGCGATCGATCGGGCGGCGGGGCGGACCGTGAGCTTGAGGGCTAAAATCGGCAACCCGCAGGGGGTCAGATTGAGGATCAACCCGCCGAGTAAAGCCGCAAGCAACACCCCGATCAGCCCGCCACCGGTGATCGTGCGCCGAATCTCCCACGCCCGCACCGCGCCCGTGGTGGCATCGCGATCCACCACAGTGACGAGAATCGCCGGATCACTGCGGGCGAGGGGGATCATTGCGGTAAAGTCGCGCCGGTCCGGCGTAAGGGTAATCTCGGGCGGATCGGTGCGCATCTGCGCGGGGTTCGTCACGCCCTCGATGAACAGATCCAGCATGCCCAGCGGCGTCTCGCTTTGACCGCTGATCTGCAACTGTCGCTTGCCGGCCCATGCGACCTCGCGCAGGGTGAGCCCCCCGCCCTCCCCCTGGTTGGCCAGGGCGGCAAAGCTGGCGGTTACCTGGGCGGCCCCTTGGTCGATCTCTTGGTCGATCTTTTGGGCGTCCGTCATAGTTCCTGCGTCCGGCACGCGCCCGAAAAATTGACCATCTAAGGGCAGAGTCACCGAGACGGGGACCGGCAGGCAAATCTCCTTACAGACATAGATCAACAAATCACCTGCCAAGACCGCGCCCGCCGCCGCGCCCTCGCGGGTGATCGGCCCCGCAAGCACCAGGGGCAGGCGCACCATGCCCCCATAGCCCGCCATATCGAGCCCGGCAAGGCGATAGGTTTGCGGCGGCGGCCAGGCCGTGCGCACGGCACCAACTCCGTGCGAGGGTGACCAATCAAGACGCGGCGGCGCGCCGCCTGCGCCGGGGGTGCGCCAATAAATCTTCCACCCTTCGGGCAGGTCCAACGCCAAGGCCCCGCAGCCAGGCCCGCCACAGCCCGGCACCGGACCCGTTACGATCACCTTGGCGCGCAGAACGTCATCGGCATGGCCCCTAGGGTCTATCGGGACGGTGTGCCATGGGGTTTGGTGTGTCGTTTGGTGTGTCGTTTGCCAGGCACCGTCTTGGCTCACAGGGTTTTGCGCCATTTGCGCCAGCGGCTGTTGCGCAAATGACCCCTGGGACAGGAGCAGCACGGCAACAAGACTTATAAACAAACCCACTTGCAAACCCACTTGCAAACCTACTTGCAGCCTCGCCCACAAACCCATGACACCGCCCCGCCTTAGGGGCCTGAACGCAGGGCTCATCACGATGACGCACCGGCAAGGACCGCCGCCACCTGGCTACGCAGGTCCTGTAAGGCCATCGCGCGATGACGCGAGGGATGGATACGATTGCTCAGCAAGCACCACACATCACCGCGGACCGGGTCCATATGCACGGACGTACCGGTAAAACCGGTGTGAAAGACCCAAGGTTCTGACACCCGCCAGCCAAGGGCGAAGCCGGCCGGGCGCGGCGTCATCATGGTGGCCACCACCGGCGCGGGCAGACTTTGCCCAGCAAGCAAGGCACGCGCCGCAGACAGCACCCCCATCGCACAACCAAAAGCGCCGGCATGACCAGCCAAACCACCCAACGCATAAGCATTTTCATCATGCACGTCGCCGCGCAGGCATCGTCCGCGCCAGGGACACAGCTCGGTGGCAGCGATGGGCACCTCGTCGGGTGGCGACGCGGCCAAGCCGGCCGGGAGCACGTCCCATAACCCCTTATCGTCAGCCATCATCGCGCCGCGCATACGCTCGATCAGGATGCCCAGCACCATAAAGTTCACATCCGAATAGACCGCCTCGCCCAAGGGCCAAGCCCGTTGCAAGATAAAGGCGCGCAATCGCGCCGGGTCCGCCCCATAGGTATAAAGGGGAAACCAAGCGGGCAACCCACTTTGATGAGATAACAATTGTTCGATGGTTAAGGCCCGGCGGGGGTCGTTCTCTTGTGCGTGCTTTTCTTGTGCGTGCTTTTCTTGCGCATAAACTTGCCGCAGGTCCGGCAAGACATCCCCCAAAGGGGTGTCCAGCGCGAACCGCCCTTCGTGGATGAAGCGCAGCACCCACGGGGTTGTCAATAAAACCTTGGTGAGGCTCGCCAGGTCAAACCACGCCTCAGGGGTGATGGCCTTTTTTTGCGTGTCATCGGTATAGCCCGCAGCGGCCAGCTGCGGGCTGGCCGCATTGCCAGGCCAAACGCCCAAGACACCGCCGCACAGCGCGCCTGACTCGATGGTCTCGCGCACGGCAGCCCAGGCGCGCTCGAACGGCGGCGGGGCGGCGTGGGGCGCGGTCATGACTTTTTTTCAAACGAAACGAGACTCAAGCGATCCAGCGCACTTTGTAAGATCATCGCCGCCACCTGAGCATCGGTCACCGGCGCATCCTGACCCCGTTGTGCCCCTCGGCTGGTCAGCCGTTCGTCCCACAGCAACACGGGCCAGGGGTGATGGCCCTTGAGATCACCGACGAAACGCCGGACGCTTTGGCAGCGAGCAGAGGTCTTGCCATTCATATGGAGCGGCCAGCCGATCACCAGACCCGCCACATCACGGGCATGCAAGGCCTCGCGCAAAACCTGATGATCGCCAACCCGGGGACAGACCAGGGCAGCCACCGCCAGCCGGCGGGCCACATCGCTTACCGCCACACCGACCCGGCGGCGACCCACGTCCAGCCCAGCAATCACCCCAAGTCCAGGGATGCGCGCCCGAAAGGTCTGGATCGCATGCCCCGCGCGCGATTCCTGCGCCGCTGCTTGCATCTCTTCGGCCATGGTGACTGTTTTGCCCATAAAAAATCCCTAATGCTCGTTTTATGTCTCTCTCGTTTTATGTCTCTCTTAGGTCTTCACCGGATGACATCCACCGGCCACCGGCCCCCGGCCCCGACAACCAACATCATGCTTGTCCCCCCTTAACGGGACGCCTATGATGAGCTCATCAATTCAAGATACCAGGATCACACCATGTTGCGTAGCATTCGAGCCCGCTCTGGCTCGTGGATTATCAAAGGCCTGCTGGCTCTTCTCATTCTCAGTTTTGCCGCCTGGGGATTGGGCGATATTTTTCTCGGCGATGACCACGCCCCGGTTGTGGCGCAGGTCGGCGAGACAGACATCTCGTCCGCGCAAGCCAGCCTGCAGTTTGAGCAGTTGGTTCAACGATTCGGCCAGGTCTTTGGCCTGGATGGCGCGGCCGCCATGTCGATGGGGCTGGGGCTGGTCGCGGTGGAGCAGGCGACGACCCGCACCCTGCTTGCCCGCGCCGGCCAAGCGTTAGACCTACAACCTTCTCTGGCACGGACGGGCGCGTTCATCGCCGCCCAGCCAGCCTTCACCGACAGCGTCACAGGCCGCTACAACGGCGCCATTTTTAACCAGACCGCCGCGCGCCTGGGCTTTAACCCGAGTGACCTGATCGAAGAATACCGCCAGACTTTGCTCGAGCAAACTGTCCTGGCGTTGAGTGCGCCAGACCTTACGCCGCCCGCTCCCTTACTGGACGCATTAGCGCAGTTTGAGGGTGAGACCCGCACAATCGCCCAGGTCACCGTGCCCTATGAAGCTTTTGATCCCGGGACCCCCACCGACGCCCAGTTGGCGAGATTCCTAGACGAGCGATCAGAGCGCTACGCCCAGCAAGAAGGACGCATCGTCGAGCTCCTTACCTTGCGCCAAGAAGACTTTGCCGACGAGATTTTAGACGCCATCGATCCCGATGAGCAGGCGGACTTGGTGCGTGCCGCCACCGCGCTGTTGAGCGAGCCGGAAACCCGCCGCCTGCAACAAGCCCTCGCCCCAGACCAGGAAACCGCCCAGGCCCTCGCCAGCGCCTGGCGTGCGGGCACCGAACCGGACGAAATTACCGAGCTCGGCCCCGTCGATGCCGAAGCCCTTTTGCCGGAGACTGCTGCACCCGCTTTCGCGTTGGCCAAAGGCGCGATCAGCGAACCGATCGAGACTCTCTTTGGCTGGACGGTCCTGCGAATCGAGGACATCATCCCCGCCCGCACCCCAGACCCGGCGCAGATCACGGCTTACGTCGAGCAAGAAATCCGCCTCGAGCGTGCGCTAGATCGCCTTTTTGACGTGGTTGGGGAGGTGGAAGACATGCTCTTGCGGGACACGCCACTTAGCAACGCCGCGCAATCCTTCGGATTAACCCCTCAGGTCCAGCAGATTTACTTAGATGGTCGCAACGCCCAAGGCACGCCCATCGACAGCACCATCGTCCAAGCGATTTTTGCCCTCGATGGGCCGGGGGATACAACCCTGGTGGAACAGACCGACGATGGCACCTTTTTTGTCGCCGCCTTTCGCGACGTGATTCCCGCCGCCCCGGCCGAACTCTCCCAAATCCGCGAGACTCTCAGCCAAGATTGGCAAGACAGCGAACGCCGCCGCCTCGCCCGCGAGGCCGCGCAAGATTTTGCCGAGCGTTGGCAACCCAACACCTCGCCGCCCGAGGACCCGTTGCTGACCCGCGCCACCGCGCCCCAGACCATCACCCGCCAGGAGGAGTCCCTTAGCCAAGAGGACCGCACCCGAATCTTTGCCGCCACCCCGCCGCAAACACTGACCATCAGCGATGAGGAGGGCGTACGCCTGGTGCAGGTGCAAGACCGTCACCTACCCACCGCCAACAACCTGAACACCGAAACCCGTGACCAGATTCAAAACGGCTTTCGCGCGGACCTCCACCAGATTTTGCTGGCGGATCTGCGCGGCACGATCGGCGTGACCTTTTTCGATGAGGCCATTGATCGCTGGCAAGATTTCTACCGCTAAGGTCTGGTTTATATTGACAAACCAGTCCAAAGACCCTTACAACACCCCTAGTCCAACCCGCAGCGAATAAGCACACCATGTTTGCCATCATCACCACCGGCGGAAAACAATACCGAGTCCAAGACGGCGATGTTATCGACGTCGAACGGCTGCGCGGTGAGGTCGGCGAGACGGTCGATCTTACCGACGTGCTGATGGTCGGCGATAAGACCCCCAAAATCGGCGAGGCGGCGAAAAAAGCCAAGGTCTCGTGCGAAATTATCGCCCAACGGCGGGCGAGCAAAATCCTGGTCTTTAAGAAAAAGCGACGGAAAAAATACCGCCGCACCTATGGCCACCGGCAAGCCCACACCCGCCTTAAAGTGCTTGCCATCAAGGCCGCCTAAATAACGGAGATTCCCTATGGCCCATAAAAAAGCAGGCGGCTCCTCCCGCAATGGACGCGACTCCCCCGGCCAACGCCTGGGCGTCAAACGCTTCGGCGGCCAAGCCGTCACCCCAGGAACGATCATCGTGCGCCAACGGGGCACCCGGTTTCACCCTGGCGAAGGCGTCGGTATGGGCACAGATCATACCCTCTTCGCCCTGACCGACGGTCAGGTGCAGTTCCACCGCACCAGAACCCGGCAGTACGTCTCGATCAAATCTTAATCCCTGCGCGATGTTATGACCTTCGTCGATGAGGCGTTGATCACCATTCGCAGTGGACGCGGCGGCCAGGGCTGCGTGAGTTTTCTAAGAGAGCGATCCCGACCCTTCGGCGGCCCCGACGGCGGCAACGGCGGCCGCGGCGGTCATGTCATTGCCACCACCCACCGCCGCGCCGAAACTTTGCAAGATTATCGCTACCACCCCCATCAAATCGCGGGCAACGGAAAGCCTGGGCAAGGACGCGCGCGCCACGGCGGGGCGGGCAAGGATCGAATCCTGCACCTGCCCCTGGGCACCGAGATCATCGATGCCGCCAGCCAGATTCAGCTGGCCGATTTAACGCAACTAGACCAAAGCGAACAGATTTTGACCGGCGGCCGCGGTGGCTACGGCAACTTACACTTTAAGTCCGCCGGCAACCGCGCGCCGCGCCGCGCCGAGGCGGGCGCACCAGGCCAGGAAATGCAAATCCGCTTGCATCTCAAGCTGCTCGCCGACGTGGGACTCGTGGGTTTGCCCAACGCGGGTAAGTCCACGTTGCTCTCCCGCTTGACCCGCGCGAGCCCGAAAATCGGCGATTATCCTTTTACGACCACCACGCCGAATCTCGGCGCGCTAGCGGACGACGATGGAGCGCAGGGGCGCATGCGCATTGCCGATGTGCCCGGTTTGATCGCCGGGGCCCACACCGGGCGCGGGCTCGGGCATCGTTTCTTGCGCCATATCGAACGTTGCGGGCTCTTGCTTTACGTCCTGAGTGCCGATGATGCCCCCCGCCAAGCCTGGCAGACCCTCAACCATGAGATCCGTGCCTATAACCCCGTCCTGGCAACCAAACCCGCCCTGGTGGTGCTCACGAAAATCGATCTGCTGGCGCAAGTGGATACACAAGTTACCGACCTGCGCGACGTAGTCGGCCACGCCGATATCCTCCCCGTCAGCGCCCACAGCGGCGCAGGCCTTGAGGCGCTGCGGGCGCGCCTCATTGCGCACATCAACATCCCGCAAGAAACCATCGTCCCTCCCGCAACAAAAGACGCGCAGGACTACCCGGCACCATGAGCCACCCCCAAAACCTCAACCACCTGGTGGTCAAGATCGGCACCAGCCTGCTCGTTACGCCCGATGGCATGTTACGTGCCGCATGGCTGACCAGTCTCGCCCAAGATGTGGCCGCACTGAGTGCGCAGGGGGTCAAGCTTTCTATCGTGACCTCGGGCGCGGTGGCCTTAGGCAACGGGCTGTTGCCGCGCAAGACTGATCGCGTGGAAGACAAACAGGCCGCCGCCGCGCTGGGGCAAGCCCCCTTGATTGCCGCCTACCAAGCGGCTTTCAGCCAGGCAAGCCTCACCGTCGGGCAAGTGCTGCTCACCCTCGCGGACACCCAGCAACGGCGCGCCCACCTCAATGCCCGGGCAACCCTAGGGGCCTTGATGGCCATCGGCGCGGTGCCGATCATCAACGAAAACGATACCGTCACCACCCAAGAGATTCGCTACGGCGATAACGATCGCCTGGCCGCCATGGTCACCCAAATCATTCCCGCCGACGCCCTCATCATCCTTAGCGATGTGGATGGTCTTTACACCAGCGATCCGAACGGCCCCAACCCAGGTCAGCATCTGCCTAAGGTTCGTGCCCTCACCCCAGAGATTAGCGCCATGGCCGCGCCACCCCGGCCAGGCTTTTCCCGCGGTGGTATGGCCACCAAACTGCTCGCCGCGCAAATCTGTCTGGACGCCGGATGCCATATGGTGATTAAAGATGGCCGCAAGGAGCGCCCCTTGCGTCCCTTTATTGAGAAAACACCGGAGCGGATGACCTGGTTTATCTCCCAAACCACACCGAAAAATGCCCGCAAACGTTGGCTTGCGGGCTTGATTGAGCTGGCGGGCACCTTGGTGGTGGATGCCGGTGCCTCCCGCGCCCTAAGCGAAGGCAAAAGCCTCTTGCCGGCAGGCCTCATACGCGCCGAAGGACCCTTCGACCGCGGCGATTGTGTGGAAATCAAAGACCCGGACGGCCACGTGTTGGGCCGCGGTCTTGCCGCCTACAGCCATGAGGAGATGACTCGCCTGGCCGGCCATCACAGCCGCGACGTCCCCTCCATCTTGGGCTATCGCCGCCAAGAAGAGTTGATTCATCGGGATGACCTCATCCTCACCCCGCGCCAAAAAACCCCCTAAGGCGGATTTGCTAGGCGCTCCAACAAACCCAGATCAGCAAACCCATCGGGAGGCAGGTGCCATCGTTTTTGCGCCGCACGAATGGCCGCGCGGGTGCGCGCTCCAACCCGGCCATCGATCTCACCAGGATCGAATCCCCAGCGGTGTAGGGCTTGTTGTAGCTGGCGCACCTGGTCTCGCGTGAGGGGACGGGGGGCGTCGGCTTGGCTGTAGTCGGGCACGGGCCGCGCCGCGATGTGATCGCTGAGCAGCCCGACGCTTAGGGCAAAAAAGGTCGAGCGATTCCAACGCAGAATGCGTTCAAAATTGCCGCTGGTAAGAAAGGCCGGGCCGTGGTGGCCTGCCGGCGCGGTTAAGGTCAACGCTAAGTCTGCCGGCGGTGACGGCATCGCCGGATCAAGACGCACCCCGACCCCTGCCCAAAATGACCAGGGACGGGTCGCGCCCACCACCGCCCAATCAAAGGCATCGGGTATGGTCACACCATAGCCCCAAGGCTGCGCAGAATCCCAACCCTCCTGACGCAGAAAATTCGCGATGGAGGCAAAGACATCAGGCAAAGAAGACCAGAGATCGACCCGGCCATCGCCATCGGCGTCTACCCCATAGGCCGCTAGGGTGCTGGGCATGAACTGGCTCTGCCCCATGGCCCCAGCCCACGATCCTTGCAACGCCCCTTCCGGTCCCAGAGCTGGGATCTGCCCGGTATCGATCAGCCGCAAAAGGGTGAACAGCTCTTGGGTGAAAAACCGTTCTCGCCGCCCCTCAAACGCCAGAGTCGCAAGGGCACTGGCCACCGGCGTTGACCCGGTGATCCGGCCAAAATCGCTTTCCACCCCCCACAGAGCCACGATCACCGGGGCGGGGATGCTGCTGTCTGTTTGCACGGCCCCCAGCAGGTCTTGATATTGCGCATACCGCGCGCGCGCGCGCGCCTGGCGCGAGGGCGGCACGGTACGCTCAAGGTAGCTGAGCACATCGATGGTCTGTTGCGGCTGGCGGCGGTCGGCGCGCACCACCTTGGGCAAGTAGCGGATTGAGTCAAAGAAATCATCGACGAGCGAGGGACGGATCTGCATGACTAGGGCCTGCTCTCGCATCTGATTAAGCCAGCTGGCAAAAGCCTGTTCGCTATAGGGCCGGGCAAGCGCGGGGGTGCTAAGAGTCACAATCGCCGCCATAGCAAAAGACACGAGCGCCTGTCCCAAAACGCGACCCAAAACTTGCCCAAAGACTCGCGCCAGAAGGTCATACAAAAAGCACATACCCACACCATAAAACCATCCAACCCTTGACAACAAGGTCTCAAACCGGCTAAACTCCAAGTGTGGAGGTCACCACAAGTCCCGCGCCAAAGCGGCGAAACCAAGCGGCGAAACCAAGTCGAAGCCATGCACAGGATCGACGCAAGGTCACCGCAGGGTCTAAAAACGCCGGCACAAAGGCATTGCCGAGATCGTTACCGAGACCCCGGCTTACGGGACAAAAACCAAGGACGCTCATCCAGGATACACCCTCTCGTGCCCCTCATCTGCGGCATCACAATCGATACCAGGATGATATAAATGGGACAAGAGACCGTTTCCCTCAGGCGTATCTTGACTTTATGACTTATCTTCATTGTATTTTTCTGCGTTGCGCAACATCTCTCCCCGCGCTGGCCTTCGCGCTGGCCTTTGCACTCTTTCTCACCGTCTCGCGCCCCGCCGCCGGCCAAGATATCGTGCCTATTCCCCTCGCCAAGCATGGTGTATGGGCTGCCTATAAATACGAGACCCAAGAGGAAGGCCCGGTTTGCTATGCGATCACCACCCCCATCGAGGAAAAAGGCAACTACACCCGCCGGGGCAACGTGCGGCTGTTTGTTACCTCCCGGCCCACCACCGGCAGCTTTCCCCGGCGGATTACCATTGTCGCTGGCTATACCCACCTCAATGGCAGCGTCGTCCAGGCCTCTATCGGCAACCAAGAGTTCACTCTGCAGGTCCGCGGCGAGATTTCCCACACCCGCGATCAACAAGGCAACGATGGCATGCTCGAGGCGATGAAACGCGGCACCAACATGACCGTGGTTGGCCGCTCGACCCGCTCGACCCTGACGACAGATACCTACAGCCTGATTGGTCTAACCCGCACCGTGGCGGCGATCGACCGGGCCTGCGCTTGATCCAGATCATCGGCCACCGCGGCGCGCCTGCCGCCCGGCCTGAAAACACGCTCACCAGCTTTGCCCACGCCAAGGCCCTGGGGGCAACAGGAATCGAGTGTGATGTGCGGGCCTGCCGCTCGGGGGACCCTTATCTCTTACATGACCCAACCTTAGAGCGTACCACGAACGGCGCAGGCGCCATCGCGGATACCGGCCCCCAGGTTTTGGCCGGTTTAGATGCTGGGGCTTGGTTTAACCCGGCCTTTGCGGGCGAGGCGGTGCCGTCGTTGCGAGAGGTCGTAGAGCTGGCGACGCGCCTTGACCTTCGCCTTAATATAGAAATCAAAGCGAGCGATCCCCTCACCCCGGCTGCCTTTGCCCGCCGCTGTGTGGCGATCATCAGGGCTCATGCAAACCCCGTATCCCCGCCGCCGCTCATCTCCAGTTTTGCGCCCGACCTTTTGGATGCCTTCGCGGCGCTGACGTCTTGGCCCACCATGCGCCTGGTGAAAGACGCCATTCCCGATACCATCACCACGCCGCTGATGGGGATTCACTGGGACCTTGTGTCTGCCCTTGCGCGGCGTGAGGATCACGGGCGCCGATGGGTGGTCTGGGGGCTGGATCGGCGCGACGATATCGCCCGGTGCCTTCGCCACCCCATCGCCGCGCATCGCCTATGGGGGGTCATCACCGATCACCCGGATGAAGCCCTTCGGCACCGATCATCCTGATCGGTGCCGAGCGTGAACAGGCGTGAGGGGCTTGCTTGACCTGCTTGCTTTGGCTGGGTCAGACTGGCCCTCGTCACGCAACAGCAACGGGACAGGCCTTTGGTCTTCTCGATGAGGACATGGACACCAAACGAGACTACAGCCTTACCGGAGAAAGCGCGAAGCGCGCCATTGAGATCGGCCTTACGACCGCGGCGTGGTACCACACCGAGCTTTCCCGCAAGGACATGAAAGCCCTGATGGGCCGCCGCGATGGTCCTGCGCTTCGTGATACCGCCCTTTATTACGGCGTGATGCTCGCCAGCGTCACGGCGGCGATCGCCCTCTGGCCGTCGTGGTGGTCGGCGCCTCTTTGGCTCATCTATGGCGTTTTCTATGCCTCTGGGGCGGATAGCCGTTGGCACGAATGCGGCCACGGCACCGCCTTTAAGACGCGCTGGATGAACAAACTTGTCTATCACATCGCTTGTTTTTGTCTCTTGCGCAATCCGATCTTGTGGCGTTGGAGTCACACCCGACATCATATCGACACGATCATCGTCGGTCGCGACCCGGAGATCATCACCATGCGCCCGCCTGATATGATTAAAGTCTTTTTTCTATTTGTTGGCTGGGATTCGGTGCAAAGTTTTTTCAAGATGTTTCGCTATGCCACCACCGGACTGAACGCCGAGGAGAAAACCTATGTGCCAAAAACACAATGGCATAGACCTGGGCACGTGGCACGCCTTTGGATTGTGATTTTTGCCTGTGTTCTGGGCTTGGCCTTGTGGCTCGGTTCGATCTTGCCGCTGATGGTGATCGGCGGACCGATTTTCTATGGCTCCTGGCACTACGTTGTGACCGGGTTGTTGCAACACACCGGGCTTGCTGACAACGTCATCGACCATCGCCTGAATAGCCGGACGGTCTATATGAATCCGCTCAGCCGCTTTATTTATTGGAACATGAACTATCACATCGAGCATCACATGTTTCCGATGGTGCCCTATCATGCCCTACCTGACCTCCATGCGCTGATCCGGCACGATTTGCCGCCGCCCAATCGCACCATCGTCGGCGCCCTTATAGAAGTATTCGGCGCCCTTAAAAAACAGCTGTCAGATCCCGAGTATCGAATCAAAAAAGACTTACCCGAAACGGCCCGGCCCTACCGGTTCGATCTCCATGCCCAAGCGCTCGGTTAACGGCGCGAGGGCAGGATAGAAAACCCGTGCGCCAGCCCTGCGCACCTAGCCACGCGCACTCAGCCACACGCACTTAGCCGCGTGGCAAAAATCCGATTATATCTTCGACCTGCCGCAACGTCTCGCGGGCCACGGCGTCCGCACGCATCGCCCCGTCGGCCAAAATGGCTTTAAGATGTGCGGGTTGAGCAAGCAAGGCTTCGATGCGCGCCCGGATCGGCGCAAGGGTGCTTATGACTTCTTGGGCAAGAGCGTCCTTAAGGGGCGCAAAGGGCTGACCCGCAAACTCTGCCACCGCATGCTCTAAGGTTTGACCGCGTAAGGCCGCCACCATGGTCAAAAGGTTACGCGCCTCGGGGCGCCTTACAAGACCTTGGGGCGTTTCAGGCAACAGGTCCGAGTCAGTCTTCGCCTTGCGAATTTTTCGCCGCAAATCCTCGTCGCTGTCTTGCAGCATCAAACACGCTGCCGCCGATTGGTCTGACTTGCTCATTTTCGCGGTGCCATCACGCAAGCTCATGATCCGTGCCGTCTGCTTGATAATATACGGTTCAGGCAACGGGAAAAAATCCACCTTATAACGGGCATTAAAGGACTGCGCGATCTCCCGCGTGAGCTCTAGGTGTTGCTTTTGATCCTCCCCCACCGGCACTCGCCGGGGTCGGTAGAGCAAGATATCCGCCGCCATCAGCACCGGATACATCAACAAGCCCGCCAGCGCATCGTGATCGGCCTTGCTGCCCGCCTTGTCCTTGAACTGGGTCATCCGACGCAACCAGCCAAGGGGCGTAAGACAGGTCAAAAGCCAGGCCAGCTGAGCGTGGGCCGGCACGTGGGATTGAATAAAAAGGGCGGCGCGCTGGGGATCGATCCCCACCGCTAACAAGGTCGCCACCAGCTCCAGCGAGCGGGCGCGCATCTCCTCCGGGTCGCGCGGGATGGTCTGGGCATGAAGATCGACAATGCAATAGTATGTATCGTACTGATCTTGCATACTCACCCAATGGCGCACCGCGCCCAGATAATTGCCGATATGCATCGAGCTGGTCGGCTGAATACCCGATAGGATTCGATCATTCATGAGGACACATGCCTAAGTCGGTTGACACAAACGCCAAGGGTGCCGCCCGAGCGGCATATCCGTCAAGCCATCACGGATATGCCGCTTTGGCGACGATAGTTGGGCGACGATAGTATGAGTCTGCGCGCGCCCCTTTTTCTGTTAGGGCTGCTTGTTTCGATTCAGGCCCTGATGATGGGCATCCCGGCGACGGTCGATCTGCTTGCTGGACATCCCAATTGGCGCGCCTTTGCCACGTCTGGGGTGATCTGCTTGTTTGTCGGGGTGGCGTTAGCGGTCACCAACCTGTCCACGGTGGATGATCTGCGCCCGCGCCAGGCGGTCTTTTTCATCGTCATGGCGTGGCTGTGTATCGGCTTTTTTGGCGCCGGGCCCTTTTATTTCAGCATTTGGTTCCTCTCGCCCGTCGATGCCATATTCGAGAGCATCTCGGGGATCACCACCACGGGCGCGACGGTCATCGAACACCTCCAGTTCCAATCCAAGGGCCTGCTCTTATGGCGCGCGATGTTGCAATGGGTCGGCGGTATTGGCTTTGTCATCATGGCCGCCTCCATTCTGCCTGCGTTGCAAATCGGCGGCATGCAGTTGTTTCACCTGGAGACCTCGGACCGGTCCGAAAAAATCATGCCCCGGGCAGATCAGATCATTAAACGCATCGGGCTTGTCTACCTGCTTTTAACGATCCTGTGCATCGTCGGCTATGCCCTTGCCGGGATGAGCACCTTTGATGCTGTGGCCCATGCTTTGACCACCGTGTCGACCGGCGGCTATTCCACCCAAAATGACTCTCTGGCCGCCTTTAACAGCAGCCTCATCGAATGGTGGGCGATCCTGTTTATGGTCTTAGGGTCCTTGCCCTTTGTGCTCTACGCCCGCGCCTTTGCGCAAGGCCCGCAAGTGCTGGCGCACGATGGTCAGGTGCGCACGATGCTGCTCATCATGGCGTGCGGTGTAGGCTTGTGTTTGGTGATGCTCGTCCAATTGCCCCCTTCGCAAACCGGAGTCGATGCGCAAGGCCTTGGTTTGCTACGCCTGATCGTTTTTAACATTGTTTCGGTGATGACCGGCACCGGCTATGCGAGTGCAGCCTATGATACGTGGGGGGCGTTTGCGGTGCCGGTGTTTTTCTTTTTAATGCTGTTGGGAGGGTGCGCGGGGTCGACCACCTGCGGGATTAAAGTTTTCCGCCTTCAGGTCATGTTCCAAACCCTGACCTGCCAGCTCAAAAAAGTAAGCAGCCCGCGCATGGTGGCCGTCCCTGTGTTCGATGGGCGACCCATTGGCGATGATGTGGTCGCCTCGGTTATGGGGTTCTTTTTTCTGTTCGCCACCTCGTTGGCCATCACTGCTGCGGCTTTGGGGCTGATGGGGTTGGATTTTTTAACCTGTCTGTCTGCCGCGGCCTCGGCCTTGGCGAACGTGGGCCCGGGGCTCGGGGACCTGGTGGGACCGGCCAGCACCTATGCCTCGTTGCCTGATGGCGCGAAGTGGATCTTGTGTGTGGCGATGTTGCTTGGCCGGTTGGAGTTCTTGACCTTCTTAGCGTTGCTGACCCGCCGCTTTTGGGCGCGCTAGGCCGGGCACGACAGTGCCTCCCTAGGGGCGATGCCAGCGATAGGCGAGAGCCTCGCCAATGGCTTGATGATCGATCCCCTGCTGGCCCGCAAGATCGGCGATGGTGCGGGCGACCTTGATGGCCCGGTAATATCCCCGAGCAGACAAATGGAACGACTCCACCGCCTTGGTGAGCAAGCTGCGCGCTTCATCACTCAAATCGGCCTCCAGCCCCTCACCGGCAACGTGCGCATTGCACGCCGAAGAGTCGGCGTAGCGGGCTTGTTGCACCTGGCGCGCCGCGATCACCCGGGCGCGCACGGTTGCCGAGGACTCATGGTCGTTCCCGGTTTGCGCCAGCACATCTGGGCGCACAGCACTCATATTGATAAACAGATCGATGCGATCCATGATCGGACCGGAAATGCGCGCCTGATAAGTTTCGGCGCATCCTGGGGCGCGCGAGCACATACCCTGAGGCTCGCCGAAATAACCACAGCGACAGGGATTCATCGCCGCCACCAGCTGATAGCGTGAGGGATAGGTCACGTGGGCATTGGCGCGAGACACGACCGTTTCGCCTGTTTCCATCGATTGACGCAACCCATCCAGGGCGGCACGGGAAAACTCTGGCAACTCGTCCAAAAACAACACACCACCGTGGGCGAGGGAAATCTCCCCAGGACCGGCCCGCGTGCCACCACCCACGAGCGACGGCAAGGAGGCATTGTGATGGGGCGCACGAAAGGGCCGGTGGCGCAGGATGGCCCCCTCGGGCAGGGTCCGCGCCACGCTATGGATCATCGACACCTTGAGAGCCACATCTGGCGAGAGGGGCGGCAACAGCCCGGGCAAACGCATGGCCAGCAAGGACTTGCCGGCGCCGGGCGGGCCACGCATGAGCATATGATGGCCGCCCGCGGCGGCGATCTCCAGCACCCGTTTAGCGGCCTCCTGACCGCGCATGTCCTTAAGATCAGTACCTGTCACGTGGTCGGTTTCAATTTTTTGCGCTGGCGGTAGAAGAAGAGCCTTGCCCGCGAAATGATCGATGACCGCCCCCAAGCTCGGGGCCGCAAGAATATTGATCGCGAGAGGATCATTGAAGGGGGCGTTGTGCGAGTCTTTCCGCGCCTCTTGGTGACGGATCGCCCAAGCGGCCTCGCTCCCGCAGGCCTCAGGACAAATGAGACCCAAGCCCCGTCCGGCCGCATCCACGGCGGCGGGTAACACCCCGCCCACCGGGCGAATCGTGCCATCCAAGGACAACTCCCCCAAAGCGCTATAGCGGGCGACCGCCGCAAGGGGGATAACCTCCAACGCGCACAGTAACGCCAGCGCAATCGGCAGATCATAGTGACTGCCTTCCTTAAGAACATCCGCAGGCGCAAGATTGATCGTCACCCGCTTGGGCGGCAGAGACAGGCCCAAGGCGTGAATCGCCGCGCGCACCCGTTCCCGACTCTCGCCCACGGCCTTGTCCGGTAAGCCGACGATCAGCAGATTTGGCACACCGCCCGTGAGCTGGACCTGGACTTCCACCTCAACCACATCGATCCCGCGAAAGACGAACGTTGTGATGTGCATGATGAGCCTTCCCTAAAAGACGAGTTGGGAGGAACACGCGGGCGCTGTTATCCGGCGGGCATGCCCCGTTAACTTTTAGGGGCAACCGCTCGAGCGGTCAATGAGGTCCTGTCTTGATGAGGTCTTGTTCGGGGATCACGCCTTGCGAGCTTTGTTAAGATCACCGCCATGGCGCACGAGGTGCGCGTGCGCCTCCTCAAGGCTGCGACCTTCAATCATCAGGATCGCAGGTTTGACCTGCTGACCCGCTTCCTGCCAGGCTTGTTCGGCCTTTTCAAGGGACACGCCGGTCACCGCGCTGACCATGGCAATCGCCCGTTTAACCAGCTTGCGGTTGCTTGGCACCACGTCCACCATCAGCCCATCGTAAACGCGCCCGAGGTGGGCCATGATCTGAGTGGAGAGGACATTGAGGACAATTTTTTGCGCCGTGCCCGCCGCCAGGCGCGTCGAGCCGGCCAGCACTTCGTGCCCGGTGGGTAAAACAATGAGATGATCGGCATGACCCGTGCAGATCGGCGAATCTGGCATGTTGGTAATCGCGATGGTCAGGCCCGCAGGACGACGCCCCGCCGAGGCGCGCTTAAGAGCCGCCAAGGTATAGGGGGTGCGTCCGCTGGCTGTTATCGCGATCACCACGTCTGAGGCTAAAGGCTTTAAGCGAGCCATAGCGCGGCGGGCTTGGGCTTGATTGTCTTCTGCTCCTTCCACTGAGCGGGTAAGGGCGGCCTTTCCACCGGCCAGACACCAAGCCACCCGATCAAAGCTGAAGGTGGGCGCGAGCTCCACCGCGTCCTGGATCGCGAGCCGACCTGAGGTGCCCGCCCCGACGTAAATCAACCGGCCAGGCTCTAAACCGGGCGCACTTTGCAAAACCTGGGCGGCTTGCGTCGCCACCTTCGATAAAAGCGCCTTGCATTTGACCACCAAGGCGGCCGAGCGCGCCTGGTGGGATAGCAGATCATGAAGAAACATCTCGGTCGTCATAGCCCGCGATTAACCCTTTGCTTACCCACCCCCTTGTATCATAAGCTAACTGTGTAAGCTCTCTTCTCACTGCGTGTTTGTCTCTTTTTCTTGCTTTCCGTGCCTCCCCCTAAGAAAAGTTCCGCTCGCGATGATTGGCCAGTGCGTTTTAAGGCACTGTTGCCTGGTCTGGTCTTCCGTCTTACGCTTGATCGTCAGGCCGGCACCTTTGCCGTAGCCTTTATCGACGGCAGAGAAGACAATCCCTACGGTCACACAGTGGCGGCCATCCGCAAAAACCCGGAGCTGCTGTGGGAGCAGATCGATCCCGAAGAGCAGGGCAACGTCCGCGATCAGTGGCTCCGCGCCGCCACCTTGGGCGAGTCTTTTGATATCACCGCACGACTCATCCACAAAGACGGCAAACCGCGCTGGGCGCGCTATGTGTGTTTGGGCTCCTTTGATAGCAAGAAAGGACTCTACACCTGGGAGGGCTTGGCGATGGATGTCACGCGCATCTTGCAGGCCCGCGAGGAGCTGATTAAAGATAAGGAAGATGCGATCAATGCTCATCGCACCAAGTCTGACTTTCTCGCCCGCATGAGCCACGAGTTGCGCACCCCGCTCAATGCGATCATCGGCTTTTCCGATTTGATGATGAACGAAGCCTTCGGCCCCATGGGGGTGGACCGCTATAAAGAGTACGCGGTGGACATTAACAACAGCGGCACTCACCTTCTGGCCTTGATTAACGATATTCTGGATATGTCGAAGGTGGAGTCCGGCAAGTATGTCCTCAATGAGTCCAGCGTGGATGTTAGGGCCGCGCTCAGTGCGGTGGTGCGGCAGGTTCTGCCCCTGGCGGACAAAAACAACCTGCCTCTCAAGCTAGAAGTCGCTGCCAACATTCCCCGGCTTAAGGCCGATGATCGGCTGGTGCGCCAGATTGTCCTCAATATGCTGTCCAACGCCGTGAAGTTCACCCCCAAAGGGCACGTGACGGTCCACGCTCGGGTTGATTCGGCCAATTGCATCCGCATCAGCGTAAAGGACACCGGCATCGGCATGAGCGAAGAACAGATTCAAAAAGCCCTGGTGCCCTTTGGCCAGGTGGACTCGACCCTCAACCGTCGCCATGACGGCACGGGCCTGGGGCTCGCACTTATTCAGTCCTTTATCAATCTGCACGGGGGGCGTTTTGATATTCGCAGCACACCAGGCAAGGGCACAGAGATGACCGTGCGCTTTCCCAAACATCGCTGTTTGCTAGACGCTTAATCGACGGGACTATTCGCGCGCGGCGGGGGCGGCGGCCTCAGGAGCAGTGTCGGTGGCCGCCGCCTCTTCAGGCGGGGCAAGGGCAGCCGCCTCGGCGGCAATGGCCTCGGCGCTCGGCAGCGGTGCCGGGCTATCACTCAGGGAGCGCAGGTAGGCGATGATATCTGCACGATCTTGCACTTTTTTAAGGCCCACGTAGGCCATTGACGTGCCGGGAATCCAAGTCTTGGGCTTGAAAAGAAAATGGTTGAGGGCCTCATAGTCCCAAACGTCAAAACCCGCAGCGGCCCGTTCGTCCTTATGCGTAAGCAGGCCCTTGGAATACTTGAAGTCTGCGGCGCGGGCGAGGGGGGCGCCGATGATCTGCCACAGATTGGGGCCGACCTTGTTAGCCTCGCCGGCGCCAAAGGTATGACAGGTCGCACAGGTACGAGCGATCTTCTGGCCATTGGCAACATCCGCCCCGGAGAGTAACGCGAGCACCGCCTCGGGGCCCTGCGGGCCTTGGATAAGGCTGGAGGGGTCTTCTATAACTTCGACGTAGTAGGCGCGCTCTTCGGGGACGACGGGGTTGATTATCGCCCGGGCCACCATGCCCGCCACCATGGCAATGATGCCCGCAACCAAAATACCCGCCAAAAGTTTATTAAAGAAAAGACCGTCCATTTATTTTCTCGTAGATATTCTCTCGTCGATAGTCTTTCACAGAGTCTTTCACCAAAGGTCTTTCGTCAAAGGTCTTTCGTCAAAGATTTTTTCGGCAAAACTTTTCGGCAAAACTTTTCGGCAAAACACTGTACCCTTGGGTTACTCTTTCCTTTTGCCATGACCGGCATACAGACTCAAGATAGATTATGACCTGCGGGACGACTTCCCGCCCGTCTATGCGCTTTTTTATACATGTCTTTGGCTTATGACCTCCTGCTTGATCGTGATTCCAGCCCGGCGCGCCAGCCAGCGATTGCCCGACAAGCCCCTTGCGGACATCGGCGGGGTGCCGATGATCGTGCGAGTCTGGCGCTGTGCCCAGGCTTACGCCGCTCACCGCAAGGATATGCCCTCGCCCTTGGTGGCATGTGATGACCAGGCGGTTGCCACCCTCATCGCCCAGGCGGGCGGCCAGGCTCTCTTGACCGACCCGGACCTACCGTCGGGCTCGGATCGGGTATTTCAGGCTCTCGAGCGGTTCGATCCCAAACGACGCATCAAGACCATTATCAACCTGCAAGGGGACATGCCCTTCATCGAGCCCTCGGTCATCGATGAGACTCTAAGACCTTTGCAGGATCCGTCGGTCGATCTTGCCACCGTGGTCACACCGCTGGAAATGGCCGCCGCCGAGATGCCGCAAGTCGTCAAGGTGGCGGCGGAGTTGACCGGTAAGACCGGGCGCGCCCTGTATTTCTCGCGGGCGCGGATTCCCTACGGCGGCGGGCGGTTGTTCCATCACATCGGCGTTTACGCTTGGCGGCGCGCAAGTCTCGCACGCTTCATCGCCGCTCCGCCTAGCCAAACCGAGCAAGCCGAACAGCTCGAACAGCTGCGCGCCTTGGCCCTGGGCATGAAGATCGGTATACAGGTGACCGATACCCCGCCCTTGAGTGTCGATGTGCCCGCTGATCTTGAGCGCGCCCGGGCGCTCGTCTGTTAAGGGTTCGGGTGCTTTTTTTGATGAGTCCCTCCTGCCATGACCTGCTTTGAGACCCTGCCCCCGCCGCGCACCATCGCCTATCAAGGAGAACCCGGCGCCCACTCTCACGATGCCTGTCAAAAAATCTATGCCCGCGCAGAGACCCAGCCCTATCCTTCCTTTCAGGAAACGATTAACGCCGTGCGCACCGGCACCGCCGAGCTCGGCCTGTTGCCGGTGGATAATTCGATCGCCGGGCGGGTCGCCGATGTGCATCACCTCCTGCCCTCCAGCGGCTTGACCGTGACCGGTGAGTTCTTTTTGCCGGTCGAGCATCACCTGCTGGTCATCCCAGGCACCCGCCTTAAGGACCTCACGCACGTCCACAGTCATATCCACGCGCTAGGGCAGTGCCGCAAGATGATCTATGAGAAGGGCTGGAAGGCGGTCATCTCGGTGGACACCGCCACCGCCGCACGGGAGGTGGCCGCGCGCGAGACCCCGCAGCACGGCGCGATTGGCTCGGCGGCGGCCGCAAAACTACACGCCCTGGAGATTCTCAAACGCAACATCCAAGACCGCCCGCGCAACACGACGCGCTTTTTGCTCATGCGCCACGCGCGTAAGAGCGAGACCCTGTGGTCACCCATGCAAGGGGTGACCCTCACGAGTTTTTTCTTCGAGGTGCGTTCGGTCGCCGCCGCGCTCTATAAGGCCTTAGGTGGCTTTGCCACCAACGGGGTGAATCTGATTAAGCTGGAGAGTTATCTCGGCGGGGATGGGTTTGAACAGGCCAGTTTCTTCGCCGAGATCGAAGGCCATCCACACGAGCCCCGGGTTGCTGCCGCCTTTGATGAGCTCACCCACTTCTCGCGCCAACTCAAGATTATGGGGGTCTATCCCGCCGCCGACCACCGTCACGAGTCTGCCGCCGCGCCATGACACGCGAGGTTAACGCTGATATCGCGCGCTTAGGTCTCACGCTTAGGGTTTGCTCAGGCTTCGCTTAGACTTCGCTTAGGGCTGCGGAACACAACAACCCAAAACCTTTGAGGATAAGAGACTTGGCGGCTAAAGACCTAAGGTTTGTGCGGCCTGTCGCACCAGCGCGCCGATCTTCGCCGGGTTATCGGTCACCAGCGCGCCGGCGTCGGTCAACACCTTGAGTTTGTGGTCGGCGGTATCATCACCGCCAGAAATGACCGCACCCGCATGGCCCATGC
The DNA here is from genome assembly GCA_039028835.1 of Pseudomonadota bacterium. Lineage (GTDB taxonomy): Bacteria > Pseudomonadota > Alphaproteobacteria > JBCCHK01 > JBCCHK01 > JBCCHK01. Next base: position 119,544 of record JBCCHK010000003.1, on the reverse strand, counting down.
GCCGCCCGGGCGGGGCCGTGCGACCAGCAATAAAGGCACAAACCGGCTTGCCCACCTCGCCGCGCTCGATCATGCGGGCGGCCTGGATTTCCGCATCGCCGCCGATCTCGCCGATCAACACGATGATCTTGGTGTCCTCATCGGCGGCAAACAGGCTCAGAGCATCGACGAAACTGGTGCCGATGATCGGATCTCCGCCGATGCCAATACAGGTCGACTGCCCGAGCCCGACGGCGGTGGTTTGCGCCACCGCTTCATAGGTCAAAGTGCCCGAACGCGAGACGATACCGACACTGCCCGGGGTGTGTATATGCCCGGGCATGATGCCGATCTTACAGCCACCGGGGGTGATGATCCCTGGACAGTTGGGGCCAATCAGCCGCGAGGTCGAGCCCACCAACCCGCGCTGCACCTTGACCATATCCAGCACGGGAATGCCTTCCGTGATCGCAACGATCAGCGCCATGCCCGCATCCGCCGCTTCTAAAATTGCATCGGCGGCAAAGGGCGGCGGCACATAAATCACCGTCGCCGTCGCCTGAGTTGCGTCCCGGGCGTCGTGCACACTGTTAAAGACCGGCAGGTCTAAGTGAGTCGTGCCACCCTTGCCGGGGGTGACCCCGCCGACCATCTTGGTGCCGTACTCGATCGCCTGTTGGGTGTGAAAAGACCCTTGGGCACCGGTGATACCCTGGCAAATCACGCGCGTGTTGCCATCGACCAAAACTGCCATGGGCTTACCTCCCTGCCTTGGCGGCCAGCGCGGCAGCCTGGTCTAAATCGTCGGCCGCCTGGATAGCGAGGCCAGATTCAGCGAGCATCGCCTTGCCCAGTTCGACATTGGTGCCCGCCAGACGGACCACCAGCGGCAATTGTAATTCTAAGGTGCGTGCGGCGCTGATGATCCCCTCGGCAATGGTATCGCACCGCATGATCCCGCCGAAGATGTTGACCAAGACCGACTTCACCCGGGTATCGCTGACGATCAGGCTAAAGGCTTTGGTGACCTGCTCGGCACTAGCACCGCCGCCGACGTCCAAAAAGTTCGCGGGTTGGCCGCCGTGCAGGGTTAAAATATCCAAGGTGGCCATGGCCAGGCCCGCGCCGTTAACCATACAGCCAATATCGCCATCCAAGCGCACGTAACTCAAGCCCCACTGCTCGGCCTCGCGTTCGGCCGGGTCTTCCTCGCGCGGGTCACGCAGGGCCTCAATATCCTTTTGCCGATAAAGACTATTGTCATCGAAGTTGATTTTGCCATCCAAGGCCAAGAGCGTGTCCTGCCCCGTGACCACCAACGGATTAATCTCAATTAGGGCGCAATCCTTCTGTGTAAACAAGCGATAGAGTTTAGCAATCAGATCCGCCACCTGCTTGACCGGTACGCCGAGCACATCAGCAATGCGGCGCAGTTGAAAGACCAAAGGCCCGGTGACCGGATCGATAGGCATGACGCAGATTTTCTCGGGCGTTTTTTCCGCCACCGCTTCGATATCCATGCCGCCCTCGCTGGAGGCCACAAAGGCCACCCGGCCCGTGCGTCGATCAATCAACACGCTTAAGTACAGCTCTTTTTTAATGTCCGCGCCCTGCTCAATCAGGACGGTATGGACAGCCCGGCCCGCCGCGCCTGTTTGCTTGGTGACCAAGCATGCCCCAAGCATCTGTTGCGCGCGTTCGCTTGCCTCATCAGCGGTCTTGGCCAGGTGCACGCCGCCGCCTTCGGGACCAGCATCGATGAAATGGCCCGCACCGCGCCCGCCGGCGTGAATCTGCGCCTTAACGACCCATGGCGGGCCAGAGATTTGCGCGGCAGTCTTGGCCGCCTGGGCGGCCTTATCAAGGGTTGCCCCCACGGTGGTGACAATCCCATAGGACCGCAAGAGTTCTTTGGCCTGATATTCGTGAATGTTCATGTGGGACTCGGTTAACCAAAAACCTGGGTGGGAAGCCACGTGGCCATGGCCGGGAAGAAAATCAAAATCAGCAGGGCAAGAACCTGGATGCCGATAAAGGGTATAACCCCGCGATAGATATCACCGGTGGTGACCTGCGGCGGGGCAACCCCACGCAGATAGAATAACGCAAAACCAAAGGGCGGGGTGAGAAAAGATGTCTGCAGATTCATCGCAAACAACACCCCGAGCCAGACCGGACTCATCGCCGGATCGAGCAAGAATAACGCCGGGGCGACGATCGGCACCACGACAAAAATAATCTCGATAAAGTCTAGGAAAAACCCGAGCAAGAACATGACCAACAGCACCAGAGCAAGCGCGCCCCAGACCCCGCCAGGCAAGCTGGCGAGAAACTCCTTGATGAAGGTATCGCCGCCAAACCCCTTAAACACGAGGGAAAACATGGCCGCGCCGATTAAAATCAAAAAAATCATGCAGGTCACCCGTAGAGCGGACTGATTGACCTCCTTGAGGATGCCTTGCTGGTAGGTACGCACCAGGCCAAGGGCCAAGCCGCCGAGCAAAATCACCACGCACAGCCCCGCAAGCCAAAGGGCCGCCTTATCAACCGCGCCGATCTCGGTGCGGGTGATGCGCAGATCAAAAACGGTCGTCAGGAAAAACAAGACCGCCAGGGCCACCACCGCCGTGATTAAAATGGCCACATCGCGACCGCTGCATATCTTAAAGGATGCCAACAGCACCGCGCCGACCGCGCCAACGGCGGCGGCTTCCGTGGGGGTCGCGATTCCGCCGAGAATCGAGCCGAGCACCGAGACGATCAAAATCACCGGCGGAACCAGAGCGCGCACGACTTTTCTCAAGAACGCGCGACGGTCGATCTCTGGATCGGGCTCTTCGACCGGCGGCACCAGGTTGGGACGAAACCAAATGATGATGATCTGGTACAGGATATAAAGGGCAATCAAGCACAAGCCGGGGATCAGCGCACCGGCAAACAAATCACCGACCGAGACGGGCTCGGGTGACCAGTTGCCCGCCTCGCGCTGGGCATCGACATAAGCGTTGGACATTTGATCGCCCAAGAGCACCAGCACGATCGAGGGGGGGATAATCTGTCCCAAAGTCCCCGAGGCGCAAATTACCCCGCACGAGAGTTTCGGGTCATAGCCCTTTTTCAGCATGGTCGGCAGGGATAAAAGTCCCATGGTCACGACAGTCGCGCCGATGATGCCGGTGGAGGCGGCCAAGAGGGCACCGACGATACACACCGAGATGCCGATCCCGCCGCGCATCTTGCCAAACAAGGTGCCCATGGTCTCCAGCAGTTCTTCGGCGACCTTCGAGCGTTCGAGCATAATGCCCATGAAGACAAACAGCGGGACAGCGATCAAAATCTCATTGGTCATGGTGCCGAACACGCGCTGGGGCATGAAAAACAGAAACTCCAGCTCGAAAAAGCCTAACCCCAAGCCGATAAAGCTAAAAAGCAAGGCACTCCCGCCCAGCGATAAGGCCACCGGGTATCCCGCCATGAGAATGGCAAAGGTCGGGATCAGCATCAAAAGGCAAAACAGGGGCGCGAGATCGTCCATCGAGGGGTATTTTTCAAAGGGTGTGTATCTAAAGCGCTTTTCAGTCAGGCTTAAGACTTAGGCGGAAGGAGAGGAAGAGGAAGAGGAGAAGAGATGACGGCCAGCGCGAATCGCTTGGGCGATCCCTTGCAGGGCCAAGAGGACGCAGAAGATTAAGATCATCGTTTTCAGCAAATAAACCCCCTGGATGCCGCTGGTCTCCCGTGAGCCTTCAAACACCGCCCAGGAATGCTGGACATAGCTATAGGACGAGATAAAGATCATCACCGTTACAGGAATCAGCAGCACCAACGCGCCCAAGAAATCAACCTTGGCTTTGTTGCGTTTGGAAGCGGTGCGATAGAAAAGATCGATGCGCACATGCTCGTCATGCTTAAGGGTGTAGCCTGCGCCAAGCATAAACAGCATCCCATGCATATAGACCACCGACTCTTGCATGAGGATCGACCCATAGCCAAAGGCATAGCGCAACAAGACCACGACGAACTGGGTGATGACCATGGCGATCAACAGCCACGCAATGGTCCGGCCGAGTTTTTCATTAAAGCCATCGATGATGGCAAGAATCCGATCAAGCATCCAAACAATCCCTTCGGCAAATCAGTCTAAACCCTGGGGGGCGAACGACCGCCCGCCCCCCAGCGATTCTTATTGCTCGTAGGGGAAAGGCAGACGCCGGGCACTGAAGTAAGACTCTTCAGACAACCGCGACCAACCGATCGAGTTACGACGATTTGTGATAAAGCTCTCGTAAATCTCTTTACCCAGATCGTCTTCTTGGCTGACCTCATGGACCACCTGCCCTGAAATCTCACCGATTGTGGTGAGGACTTCATTGGGCACCCGGCGCAGCTCGACGCCGTGCTCGTTAATCAAGGTGGCGAGGGCATCGCCGTTGTTGCGGTTAAACTCGGCGAGCATGCGGTTGGTTTCCTGATGACAGGCAGCCTGGAAGACGGCTTGGTGCGCCTTACTCAAACTGTTAAAGACATCCAGGTTCATGCCACAACTCAGCACCGAGCCGGGTTCATGGAAACCAGGATAGTAGTAGTACTTGGCGACCTTATAAAAGCCAAAGGCCAAGTCGTTCCACGGCCCGACCCACTCGCTGGCGTCGATCGCGCCTGACTGCATGGCCGGGAAGATTTCCCCGCCAGGCATGGCGACCGCCGCTGCGCCGATCCGGCGCAGGACCTCGCCGCCCAAGCCGGGCATGCGGATTTTAAGGCCCTGCATATCATCCAGGGAGTTAATCTCTTTTCTAAACCAGCCGCCCATCTGCACACCGGTGTTGCCGCCCATATAGGAACGCACGTTAAAGCGTCCGGCGAGTTCATTCCAAAGCTCTTGGCCGCCGCCCCACTGAATCCAGGCACTGATTTCATCGGCCGTCATGCCAAAGGGCACTGAAGTGAAGAAGTTAAAGCCCTTGTGTTTACCCTGCCAGTAATAGTCCGCGCCGTGGTACATGTCGGCCGTGCCAGAGGAGACTGCATCGTAGGACTCAAAGGCCGGCACCAACTCGCCTGCGGCGTATAAGGTGACGTCGATCTGGCCATCGGTCATCTCGCCGATGCTATCGGCCAGGCGTTGCGCCCCGGTGCCGAGACCGGGAAAGTTTTTTGGCCAGGTTGTGACCATCTTGAGGGTGCGCTTGCCCTGGGCGATGGCTGGTGCGGCGAGCCCCGAGGCCGCAACGGCACCGCTGAGCATGCCAAGTTTAAGTAAGGTGCGTCTAATCATGGTATCCTCCCGATATGATTTTCTATTGCGCCATTGTGGCGCGCTTTGTATGCATTTTGCTGATGGCGGCGGCAAGCGCCGCGCCCGACAATGCATGATGAGCGCGTTGCCATGAGAACATGGCAAGACCCATAACTTGATGGTAGCTGACGCCCTTACGCCGGTCAATTTATGAGTCGGTGGAATCAAGCCTTTTTCCATTGCGTGCTTTTCTATCGAGCCCTTTTCTACACCATCGCTTTTGAGTGCCTCGCGTGGATCAGCACACGCCGATCAACACAGCTTTGGCGACACACAAACGCCCCGGGCCGGCAAAAATCACTGGACGGATAAAGCGTTCTCCGGTTCACTGGCAACGGGGTGGGCGTCCTCATCATCGTGCGATGAGGGGTCGTCCGGTGGATGCGTTCGCAGAGTTCTGCCGCATTTTCTATACCTTGTTTTTTGAAGGATTCTATGGCTCCTCTCGCGCCACCCTTTTGGCTTCTTGTGCTGGCCGTGGCCCTCATGCCCTTCAGCTTTAATGCGATCATCGCCGGGCTGCCTGATATCGCAGCCGCCCTTTCGGTGAGCTACGCGCAAACCAGTGTGCTGCTTAGCGGGTTCATGGTCGTCAACGGCCTAAGCCCGCTGGTTTATGGCCCCCTCTCGGATACCTTTGGCCGCCAGCGCGTTTTGCTCTTTGGCTTGGGGCTCGCGGTCATCGCCTCGGGGCTTGCCAGCGTGGCCACCAGTTACGAGATGGTGTTGCTTGCCCGGATCGGCCAGGGGGCCGGCATGGGCGCTGGCATGGTGCTGGTCAGGGCGATCGTTCGCGATTGCTATGGCCCCGAAAAGACCGGCAGCATGATCGCCATCATCACCATGACCATGGTGATAATCCCGATCATCACCCCGCTCATGAGCGGCTTTATCGTCGGTTTTTTTGATTGGCGGATGACCTTTCATCTCATCACACTGGCCGCCGTCGGGGTGTTTCTCTGTGTCTGGCGGTGGGGGCGGGAGACCCACACCGGTCATCGGTTTTCCTTCTCGGCTCTTGCGCGCGACTACACCCATGTGCTGGGGCAGGCGAGTTTTTGGCGTTATGCTTTGCTGCTGACCCTCACCTCGGGCATCTTTTTTTCCTTCATCGCCGCCGCCCCCCATGCGGTGATAACTCTGCTGGGCTATAGCGAACAAGCCTTCGGCACTTACTTTATCGCCTCAGGTACAGGCTACATCTTCGGCAATTTCATCGCCTCTCGACGTATTCCGCACTGGGGGCTCGAGCGGACGATCACCACAGGACTGTTGATCTCAATGATTGGCGTGGCCGGCGGCAGCATCCTTGCGCCCAGCGGCCTGACGATTGAGATCATCTTTGGCGCGATGGTCTTCGTGGGGGTCGGCAACGGCATTGCCCTGCCTGCTTTGATGGGCTCGGTGGTCAGTGGTGCCCCTGAGCATGCCGGCACCGCCAGCGGCCTGAGCGGATTTTTGCAATTTACCGGCGGCGGGCTGTTAATGACTCTGGCCAGTCGCCTGGTCATGGACCATGCGCCGCCGTTACTATATCTCATGGTGGTCTTAAATCTGTCGGCCTTGGCCGTGCTGATTTTCTGGCGGCGGCCCAAAGCCTTGGCCTAAGATGCGCCGAGAGGGACCACGCCGAGAGGGACCACAAAGACTTTGGCAAAGGGATGGCACGCTGATGCTCACGAGTTTGGTTGCCCGCGATGTGGTCTTGATCGAGCACCTGTGCTTCGAGCCGGGGCCGGGCCTGACCATCATCACCGGCGAGACTGGGGCCGGCAAATCCGTGCTCATCGATTCCTTAGGGTTTGTCCTCGGGCACCGCGCTGAGACACGGATGATCCGCCAGGGCTGCGCCCGCGCCCAAGTCGGCGCCGAGTTCATCGCGCCGCCCCCCCTTATCGATCACCTCAAAAACCTCGGGATCGAGGTGGAGGATCAGCTGGTGGTCCGAAGGGATATGAATCGCAACGGTCGCAGCCGCGCCTTTATCAACGACCAGCCGGTGACCATTGCCCTGCTGCGTGAAATGGGCCGTCGCTTGATCGACATTCATGGTCAGTTCGCCAGCCACCGGCTACTTGATCCGCGTTATCATCGGGCCATGCTCGATCAAGGGCCGATGCCGGAAGGACCCCAACGGGACCACCCGTCTATCCAGGTCGCCCGTTGTTGGCAGGACCTCGCCGCTGCGCGCCAGGCCTTTTTGGACTGCCGCGCACAACAGGAAAGCCTGACCGCAGACCTGGAGCGGCTCGCCCAGGCCATCGATAGGCTCACGGCGCTCAATCCCCAGCCCGGGGAAATCAGCCGTCTGGAAGACCAGCGTCATAGGCTCATCCACAAGGTGCGGATCATCGGTGCCGCGGACGAAGCGCGCGAATCCTTAGGCGAGGCTTTGGAACACCTGGGCCGGGCGCAACGGGCCCTTGCGCGGATCGAATCCTACACCGACCTTGAGACCTCGATGGGGGAGATGGATCGCCAATCCGAAGGGATGCAAACTGTCCTCACCGCCTTAGACCACCTCGCCGCCGAGACCGGTGAGCAGTCGCTAGAGGCGGTGGATGATCGTCTGCATGCCCTGCGCCAGGCGGCCCGCACCTACGAGGTGAGCGAGGACGGGCTACCGGCGCTGGCCGAAACCCTGATCGCCGAGCGGGACCGTTTGCAGGTCTTTGATGAGACCCTGCGCGAGAGCCATCGCCGTTGGCAAACCGCCAAGGCAGCCTACATGGCTGCCGCCGAAGACCTCACCGCCTTTCGCGCCGCCCGCAGTGCCTGGCTTGGTCAAAAAATGGCCGAAGAACTCAAGGGGCTGGACCTGCCCGATGCGCGCTTTGCCGCCACCTTGGTGCCCCTTGACGAGGCCGAGTGGTCGGCGGCGGGTGTCGAGGCTGTGCGCTTTGACGTGTCGATGAACCCGGGTATAGATCTCGCGCCCTTGCACAAAGTGGCCTCAGGCGGGGAGACCGCGCGCTTGTTTCTCGCCCTACAGCTTGCTTGCGGCGTGGGGACCTCGTCCGCCGAAGCTGTGGCCAGCTTGGTGTTTGACGAGCTCGATGCCGGAGTCAGTGGCGCGACCGCCGCCGCCGTCGGTAGGCGCCTGGAGCGTCTGGGCGAGGTTCGCCAGACCCTGGCGGTCACCCACTCGCCACAGGTCGCCGCCTGTGGTGCGCATCACTGGCGGCTGGTAAAAAATCGCGCCGACTACGTGATCGGCATTCAAGCGGTCACCGGCGAGATGCGCCGAGAGGAAATCGCCCGCCTGCTCGCAGGTACCCACATCACCGACCAGGCGCGCGCTGCCGCCGATCAACTGCTCGCCGCGGGCGGTTAGCGGGAACGCCCACTCTCCCGCCTGTCCTTCTGCGGCGTCGCCCCCGCGCCCGATCTCAGGGCGTGGGTGCCGGGCGTGAGCAGGCGGGCGAGGGGCTTGTACACCATCCCGAAGAAAAGTTGGGGAAATATCGAGAAAAACATCGAGAAAAACATCGAGAAAAAATGACGAGCGCAAGATTCGGGTCGTTTTTTCTGCCCAGCCCGGCATCCTAGGCCTTGATCCCCGATCATCCTTTGCTCACAGTTCGCCCATGATTCACCCCGTGCCTCAATCCATGTCTCAATCCATGCCTCAATCCATGTCTCAGCCTTCGATGGCGCCACTTCATACCCTGACCCATCCCGCACTTTTGGGCGCCGATCCCCGGGTGCGTGACGCCATGGCCTTTCTTAGAAACCACCTCCAAGATCAACCCAACCTGGAGGACCTCGCCGCCCACGTTGGCCTCAGCCCCCATCACTTACAAAAACGCTTTACCCAAGAGCTGGGCATCAGCCCCAAGCAATTCCTGCAATCCCTCACCCTTGCCCACGCGAAGACTCTGCTGCGCAAACCGCGCTCGACGCTACAGACCAGCTTGGATGTGGGTCTGTCGGGCACGGGCCGGTTGCACGATCTGTTCATCACCTATGAAGCGATGACCCCCGGCACCTATAAAAATCGCGGCCAGGGCCTCGTCGTTCGCTATGGCACCCTGCCGACCCTGTTTGGCGAGGCCTTGGTGTTGCTCACAGAGTTGGGGCTGTGCGGATTTGACTTCATCAGCACCTCGGATAGGGACTTGCTCGCGCGCTATCAACAAAACTGGCCTGCCGCCCGTTTTGAGCCAATCAGCAACGACGCGCTGACCGCCCTAACCACCCAACTGCGCGGCGAGGGCGAGCCGGTGCGTCTGCTCTTGCTCGGCTCCGCCTTCCAGGTCGCGGTCTGGCAAGCCTTGCTCAGGGTGCCGGCGGGGACCTTATCCACCTACCGGGAAATCGCCATCGCCGCAGGCTACCCCGGCGCCGAGCGCGCCACCGGCAGCATGGCCATTGGCCGTAATCCCATCGCGCTGTTCGTGCCCTGTCACCGGATTATCCGCACCGGCGGCGGCCTGGGGGGGTATGCCAGTGGCACTGCGCGCAAGCGACTCATGCTCGGCTTTGAGACCCTCGCTTACCCCGCGCCTGCCCGATGAGGGCGGCGGGCGGCGGGCGGCGGGCCGCGTAGGCAGTAACCCTAACAAACCCCGTAAAACTTGGCCGAACGAGCGTCATAACACCCTTTTTTTTGGCTGGTCGGACCGCGCGATTTCTTGTTATCGTTGACAAACCATAGATACCTTCTACATTTGTGGGTTTCTGTTAACCTTTCATAAAGGATAGTCTCGTGACCCCACGCACCACCGTCGCTGCCGATGGCCCTGACCCGATCGACGTGCATGTTGGCCAAAACCTCCGCACCCGGCGCAAAGAGCTGGGGCTCTCCCAAGAGCGCATCGCCCAAGTTTTTGGCATTTCCTTTCAGCAAGTGCAAAAGTACGAGCGCGGCACCAACCGTATTTGCGCAAGCAAACTCTATATCTTAAGCAAAGTGCTCGAGGTGCCTGTCTCTTACTTTTTTGAGCAGGCGCCGCCTGTAAGCGATGTCCCGAATCACCAGGACATACCCGATGATGTCTTAGACCTCACCGAGCTTTACTACCAGATCAAAGACCCCCAGGTCCGCCAGCGGGTGGTGAGCCTTGCCCGGGCCCTCTCCAGCAAGGCCTAAGGCCTTGCTGGTGATACCCCCTGGATGGGGATGACAGCCCTAACCCCAGAGCCTCCGACACGCAAGCTTTGATTTTCGATCAAAGCCTCAAACCTTCGCAGACAAGCCTAAGCGGCAGAAGACTTACGCCGAGGGGCTTTTTGTCTGGGTTTTTTGCCGCGCGCGGGGAATGAGGCGCGAGGAGCGCCGGGAGATGAATCATGGGGCGAATCATAGGAGACGACCAAACCCACATCCCCGGCCTCCAGGCGCAGCAACTCATCGCGCAACTGGGCGGCTTCTTCAAACTCTAGATTATCGGCCGCTTGGATCATCTGGGCCTTAAGCTTGGCCAAATGTCCGGCCAGGTCCTCGATCTGCGGCGTTTCGGTGCGGGTGATATCGACCCGGTCTCCCCGCTCATAAACGCTATCCATAATGTCGTGAATCTGCTTGCGGATGGACTCGGGCGTGATCCCGTGCTTAAGGTTGTAAGCCTGTTGTTTCTCGCGCCGCCGGGTGGTCTCCGCGATGGTTTGCGCGATAGACCGGGTTTGTTGGTCAGCGTACAAAATGGCACGGCCCTCCACATGGCGCGCGGCGCGCCCGACCGTTTGAATCAGCGAGGTGCGTGAACGCAGGTAGCCCTCTTTATCCGCATCGAGAATCGCCACCAAGCTGCACTCAGGAATATCCAACCCCTCGCGCAGCAGGTTGATCCCCACCAACACATCAAACACCCCCGTGCGCAAGTCCCGGATGATCTCGATGCGCTCTAAGGTGTCCACATCAGAATGCACGTAGCGGCATTTGATTCCCGCCTCATCCAGGTACTCGGTTAAGCCCTCGGCCATTTTCTTGGTCAAGGTGGTAATGAGCACCCGCTGATCCTGCGCCACACATGCCCGAACTTCGGCCATGACATCATCCACCTGGTGGGTAACCGGGCGGATAATGAGGTGCGGGTCCATCAGGCCCGTGGGACGGACGACCTGCTCTACGACCACGCCGTCACTGCGATCGATCTCAAATTCTCCTGGGGTGGCCGACACATAGATCGTCTGGGGTTTGCGTTCGTCCCATTCTTCGAACTTGAGCGGACGATTATCCATGCACGAGGGTAGCCGAAACCCATAATCAGAAAGGACTTTCTTGCGTGAGCGATCCCCGCGATACATGGCGCGCAATTGCGGGATCATGGCATGGGACTCGTCCACCACCAATAAGGCATCTTCGGGCAGATAATCAAACAAGGTCGGCGGTGCCTGCCCGGCTTCATAACCAGAGAGGTAACGAGAATAGTTCTCGATGCCGGGGCAGGTGCCCGTTGCATGGAGCATTTCTAAGTCCTGCCGGGTGCGCATTTCCAGCCGCTGAGCTTCTAAGAGCTGGCCACTGTCGTTCAAGGTTGCCAGGCGTTCGTTCAGCTCTTTTTCTATACCCCGAATGGCTTGCAGCAAGGTGGGCTTGGGGGTGACGTAGTGAGAATTGGCAAAGATGCGCACGGCGTCTTTCACGCCGCAAATCTTGCCCGTGAGCGGATCGATCTCGTGAATGTCCTCGACCTCATCGCCAAAGAAGGACAGCCGCCAAGCCCGGTCCTCAAAGTGCGCAGGGAAAATCTCCAGCACATCCCCCGAGACTCGAAAGCTACCGCGGGTAAAGCCGATATCGTTGCGCTTGTATTGTAATTCCACCAAATCAGCGAGGAGTTTTTGCCGTGGATGATGCTCGCCTGTAGCAATGGTTTTGGTCATCTGGTTATAGCTCTCCACGCTGCCGATGCCATAGATGCACGAAACCGAAGCGATAATGATCGTATCGCGCCGTTCAAGAAGATTACGGGTCGCTTCGTGGCGTAGGCGATCGATGGTTTCGTTGATGGTGGATTCTTTGGCGATGTAGGTATCCGAACGCGGCACGTAGGCTTCGGGTTGGTAGTAGTCGTAGTAGGACACAAAATAGGAGACAGCGTTATCAGGAAAGAAGGCTTTGAACTCCCCATACAGCTGCGCGGCGAGGGTCTTGTTGGGCGCGAGCACCAGGGTCGGACGCGCCAGGTGTTCGATCACATGGGCAATGGTAAAGGTCTTGCCTGAGCCGGTGACCCCTAAAAGGACTTGCTCAGATTTGCCGTTTTGAATCTCTTGGGTGAGTGCGCGCACCGCTTGGGGCTGGTCGCCTGCTAGGGCAAAGTCACTGACCACCTTGAGCGGCGCAAGGGTCTGAGTGGCCCAGGGCCCCGGCATCGGATCGGTCGGATAATCATCCGCGTTTGCCATGGTGTGTTCCTTTTTCTGCTGACGTATTTTTTGGGTGTTGTGCGTTTTTCTGCTCGCTGATCGGATCGGGCAAATCGGGCCTCTCGGGTTCATCAAAGATAACCCGTTCGCGCCCTGATAACACGTAAAACCGTTTGCCGCGCAACCGGGCGATCAGCGTAAGGTTGGCCTGACGCGCGAGACTCACCGCCCAGGCCGTATAACCCGAGCGGGAGATGAGTATCGGCAGCCCCATCTGCACAGTTTTGATGACCATCTCGCTGGTGAGACGACCCGTGGTATAGAAAACCTTATCGAGCGCAGATATGGCATTCAGGGCCATGTAACCGGCGATTTTATCTACTGCGTTATGCCGGCCAATGTCTTCGATATAGATAAGTGCCCTCGCTCCGTGCGCGAGCACACAGCCATGAATCGCGCCGGCTTGTTGATACAAACTCGGCGCGGCCAGAATCGCTTTCCCCAGCGTAATCAGACTGCTCGCGCGATAAGGGGGCGAGGCAGGCAATCGCTTGGCCGTTAGGTCTTCCATCATATCGAGAAACTGGGTGCCCTGGGCACAGCCGGAGGTGAGCGCTGCGCGCCGCTTCTCAAAAGGTGTGGGGGTTTTGGTGCGGACAACAACCGTGTGAATCTCTTCATCCACATCGATGCCGACAATCTCGTGCGGGGTACGGATCAGGCTTTGGTTGAGCAGGTAGCCGACCGCGAGCTCTCTGGGCAGGTCACCGATCGTCATCATGGTCACAACCTCCCGGTCGTTCACAAACAAGGTCAGCGGCACCTCGCGAATCGCCGTCATGCTCACCGCCGCACCCTTTTCATCGACCCCGGCGATCAAAGCAGTCGCCTGCGGGTTTGCCAAGCTAAGATTGCGCAAGCTCTCAAGGTTTGGCGCTTTTTGCCTGTTGCTCTTTCTTACCACGTCATGGCTCTTTTCTTCATGGATCATCAGTTGATCGTCTAAGGGCGTCCTCGCTCTGTGGATAACCGGCCCATAACGCGCACAAAAACAAGGTGATGATTGATCCGTTTTCTATATCGCCCCGATGCTCGCTTTCATCCCGTGCCTTTTTGTCCCCACGCTCGTCCGTCTTATGCCCATCTTATCACCAAGCCGCGATGTTTTGTCCCCCATCCAGGTCGATGACAGTTATGCCATGATGGTGTGCGCATGGTGTGCGGTTTTCTCAAGGTCCCTCAAGGAGTCACAACAGAGCAAGGACCTTGTTACCACGGGCTTATCCCCAAGCAGCCCTTTGATAGCGATAAACAATCCCCAATCTCCCCACCCCAACTACCCCAACCATCCTTTTTCTTAAAAATATTATGGATACTTGGGACAATCCTAAACAGAACACCAGACGCGCTAAGATCAAAAAAACCTATGATAAAATAAGGGTATGCCAAAGAAACACGACACCAAAGACCTGACGGATAAGCCGTTACCTAGGCAAACCATCGAACAACCCAAGGCATCTTTGAGTGAACGCATTGCCAAGGCCCGCCAAATCCCGCGCGAGAAAAAGTCCATCCCGCGCGGGATCCATCTGGGGGTCCAAGTTCTCGTCGAGCTGTTTGCGCCGATCGCTGTAGGCGGTTGGATTGGTTGGGGGCTCGATCGTCATTTCCAGACAGCCCCCTGGCTTTTACTGGTATTTTTTGTTATGGGTTTCACAGCGGGTCTTTTTGGCGTTGTGCGCACGGCGCGCCGCTGGGAGCGGGAGTCTCGTTCCTCTTAGATCGCAAATGTTTTGCCCGTTGTTTTTTCGTTGTTCTTTCCGTTGTCAGTTCATGTGGGATTCCTATGGCCGCCTCTCCGATGGAGCAGTTTAACGTCTACACCGTGATGGACCTTCCGCCGGTGTTTGGTTTAGACCTTTCGGTGACCAACGCGACGGTGTTTATGGTCTTAAACCTTGTGTTGTTGGTCGGCGTGTTCGCCTTGACAACCTCCCGGGTGCGGCTGATCCCGGATCGGCGGCAGGTGATTGCTGAGACGATTTACGAGATGATCGCGGGGATGGTGCGCACCAATGCCGGCAAGAAGGGCATGCCTTATTTTCCTTTCGTCTTTAGCCTGTTTGTCTTTTTGCTCATCAGCAATGTTACTGGCATGATTCCCGGGTGGTTTACCGTCACCAGCCACATTGCCGTGACTTTTGCGCTGGCCGCCTTTATTTTTATCGGCGTGACGATCATCGGCTTTGTCCAGCACGGGCTTGGCTATTTGCGCATGTTTATGCCCCACGGGGCGCCGTGGTGGACGGGGTTTATTCTCATCCCGGTGGAGATCGTCTCGTATCTTTCCCGCCCGATCAGCCTTTCGGTGCGTTTGTTTGCCAACATGACGGTGGGTCATGTGCTGCTTAAAGTGATCGCCGGGTTTGCCGTGGTGATGGGGGTGCTGGGGATTTTTCCGGTGGCGTTTTTGCTTGCGCTGACGGTTCTCGAGCTTTTTGTTGCGGTCTTGCAGGCCTATATCTTTGCGATCTTGACCTGTATTTATCTTCACGATGCCCTGTCTTTGCATTAAGGTAGAGGCGCTTTTTACGTTTTAATTCTACATTTGCTTTTAGGAGATCAAGTTTCATGGAAATCGATGCAGCACGTATGGTGGGCGCAGGTCTTGCGGCCATTGGCATGATTGGCGCCGGGATCGGCGTCGGTAACGTTTGGGCCAGCTACATCACGGCCATCGGTCGCAATCCAGCCGCTAAGGACGACATTGGCGCCAGCATTTGGATCGGCTTTGCGGTGACCGAGGCGATTGCCCTTTTCGCGTTGATCGTCGGCTTGATCGTCCTGTTTGGCTAAGCGATGCCGCAGTTTGCCCTTGAGACCTTTGCTGGGCAGATTTTTTGGCTAGCAATTACCTTTGGCCTAACCTATTTGGTGTGTTGGCGATGGGTGTTGCCGCGGTTGGGTCAGGTGATCGAAGCGCGGGCGACGCGCATCGCCTCTTATTTAGATGAGGCGCAGACCTTAAACGAGCGGGCCGAGGCTCTCGTGCAGGAGTGTGAACAACGCCATGCCGTCGCGCGGGATAAGGTTCGCCAGGCAGCAGAAAAGGCCCGTGAGGATATCGCCAAGTTCGAGGCCGAGCAACGCGCCCAAGCGGACAAACGACTCAAAAGCCAGATCAATGAGGCTCACCAGGCCATTGCTCATGCCAAGGCCGACGCCCTCGACCATCTTGCCAAAGACGCCCCGCAACTCCTGGCTGGGGTGCTCGCGCACCTAGACCCTGGCAAGACCCTAATCCACGACCCGGCGCGGCTCACGCGCGCGCTCGGCCAGGGCTCGGGCCAATTTGACCAATCGGGCCGCGCCTAGCATCATGGAACTCTTGATTCTCGCGGTTGTTCTGGTCGTTGTCTTGGGGCTGATCGTCTGGCGCGGGCGGCCTGTGATCATCCAAGGCCTTGATGGTCGCATTGCGGCGATTCGGGCCAGCTTAGATGAGGCGCAAGACCTTCTCACCGAAGCGCAAGAGCGGCTAGGCAGGGCCCAGACGACCTATGACCAATTAGACGACCAGATCGATGCGGAAACCGCCGCGGCGCGCAAGGATATGCGGTCCTACAAAACCCGCGCCAAAGAAGACATCAAACAAGCCATTAAGCGGCGCGAGGCCCTCACCAAAGACCTGATTGAGGGTGAGCGGACCCGCGCCATTGCCGAGATTCGCCAAGAGGTTGCGGATCACCTCATCAAGGCCGCCCAACGCTGGCTGGCAGAGCAGGACGCAACGCCGATGACCCGAGAGGCCCTCACCCGTGCGCTCGCCGTGCGGGAAGGTGCGGCTGACTCGGGCGCGCGCTGAAGGCTTTGGGACACATTAGATCCGCGTCTTAAGGAGAAAAATTGTCTTTCATGAACGAGACCAACGTCATCGATTGGGACGGTTTTGCCGCGCAAACCGCCCAAGCCAAGCCCTTCCCGCACGTCATTATGCCGGCCTTTGTTCGTCCGGCGGCATTGCCCGATATCCTGCGTGATTTTCCCAAAATCAAGGGCGGCGGCAGTTATCCGCTGGATCATGTGCAGGGCGGACCTGGCTTTAAGGCCCTGATCGAGGACTTAAAGTCCGAGACCATGCGCGAGCATTGTGCGCGGTTGTTTGCCATCGACCTTGCCGATCGGCCAATCACCTTGACCGTGCGCGGGCACACCCGGGATAAGGATGGCCAGATTCATGCCGATAGCAAGGATAAGCTGATTACGGTGCTGTTGTATTTGAATGAAGGGGACTGGCAATCGCAAGGCGGACGGCTGCGGCTATTACACAGCGCAGATGATATGGATGATTATGCGGTGGAAGCACCGCCGACCGGCGGCACCTTGGTGGCGTTCTTAAATGGCCCGACCGCCTATCACGGACACAAGCCCTTTTCGGGGCCGCGCCAGTCGATCCAGCTTAATTGGGTGACGGACAGACGAGCGGTGGCCAAGTCGCGCTGGCGCCACAAACTCAGTGCCTGGCTCAAGGGGCGTTGGGGGAGTTGAAAAGAGAGTCGCCGGTGGTGTGCCGTTTGTTTGGATCGCTTGCTTAGCCGCGCCACTTAATCGAACAGCCAATAGAGGCCATCTGGTCCTGGGGCCCCTGGCCTGTCTGCGCGACTTGCCTCATTGCATCGTGCAGCTCCCGCGGCGCGTCGGGATCGATTCGCCCAGGTGTACCCGCATCCAGACGTCCGCGGTACTGTAACCCCAAGTCCTTATCAAAACCGAAGAAATCCGGGGTGCACACGGCATCATAAGCCCGCGCGACCTCTTGGGTCTCATCCAAAAGGTAGGGAAAGGTAAAGCCATTGCTGGCGGCAAACGCTTTCATCGGCTCAAACCCGTCTTGCGGATAGGCGTCGGTGTCATTGGACATGATCGCCGCCACGCCGATATCCGCCGCTTGTAGGGCCTTCATGTCCGTGATGATCCGATCAATCGCCGTCTGCACATAGGGACAGTGATTGCAGATAAACATAATCACCGTGCCGGCGGTCCCGCGCACGGATTCAAGGTCATAGGTCTTGCCATCGACGGACAGCAGCGAAAAGGGCGGCGCGCGCCAGCCAAAATCACAAGCAGGAGGCTGCAGGGCAGGCATGATAAAACTCCAATAAACAGCGGTTGAACGGCGGTGAGCCGGTTGGCCGGTTGTCTTAAACAATCGGGTGATTGATATACGTTTGATAGGCGTCATATGTCGCCAGGCGATCGCGCCAGGCGCGCAAGTGCGGCAAGTCCGGACGGTCGATGTCCATCTCATGCCAGCGATAAACCCAGGTCGAAAGGGCAATGTCCGCTAAAGACAAGGCCTCACCACAAATAAAAGCTCGGCTTCCAGCGCGGCTTCCAGCTTGGCTTCCATCACCGCCACCGGCAAAGTGATCCTCCAGCAAACGCCAGGCGTCGGAGACGGCGGCGAGGCCGCGGTTCACGGCATCCATGTCCCGCTCGGGCTCGGGCGTACGATAAAGGGTCAAGAACACAGGGATGATCGGAATCTGCACCGCGCCCATAGACCAATCCAGCCACTGGTCAACCCGGGCGCGGGCTTGCGGGTCGGCGGGATAGAGTGCGCCGTTGCCGAACTGGCTGGCAAGGTAACGCATGATCGCGTTGGACTCCCACAAGGTAAAGCCGTCGTGGTCCATCACCGGCACGGTGCGGTTGGGATTCATTTGGCCAAAGGCCTGGGTGTCGGTGCCGCCGAAGGGGCCGCCGATATCGACTTGTTTGTGCTCGATCTTAAGATCGTGGCAACACCACAGGACCTTATGAACGTTGCTGGAGGTGGTGCGGCCGTAAATGGTAATCATGCTGGTCTTTCTTGTGGGGCGTGTTAAAGGGGCGTTTAGGCAAAGGTGCGCACGTCGGTGAGCCGACCGGTCAGCGCAGCGCAGGCGGCCATTTGCGGGGACATGAGGTGGGTGCGCCCGCCGCGGCCCTGGCGGCCTTCAAAGTTGCGGTTGGAGGTGGACGCGCACCGCTCGCCCGGGTCCAAGCGATCAGGGTTCATCCCCAAACACATAGAACAACCGGGCAGCCGCCATTCAAAGCCGGCCTGTGTAAACAGACGATCCAATCCCTCGCGCTCGGCCTGTTCGCGCACCAGACCTGAGCCGGGCACGATCATCGCATGGACGGTGCTGGCGACTTTTTTGTTTTTAACGATCTGGGCAATGGCGCGCAGGTCCTCGATCCGGCCATTGGTGCAGGAGCCGATAAAAACGCGGTCGATGGTAATATCGGCCACGGCGGTGCCGGGGCGCAGAGCCATATAATCCAGGGCCCGGCGGGCCGCCTGGGCGCGGTTTTCATCGGCCATGTCCGCCGGGTCCGGCACCACCCCGGTGATCGGCACGACGTCCTGGGGGCTGGTGCCCCAGGTCACCATGGGGGTCACCTGGCGACAATCTAGGGTGACTTCCGCATCAAAGGTGGCATCAGAATCCGAGGCCAGCGTCCGCCAGTAGTCTGTGGCCGCTTCCCATGTCGCCCCGCGCGGTGAGAGGGGGCGGTCCTTAAGATAGGCGAAGGTTTTCTCATCCGGGGCAATCAGGCCTGCGCGCGCGCCGGCCTCGATGGACATGTTGCATACGGTCATCCGTCCTTCCATCGATAGGTTGCGCACGGCCTCGCCGGCGTATTCGATGATGTAGCCGGTGCCGCCGGCGGTGCCGATCTTGCCGATGATTGCCAGGATCAGGTCCTTAGCATCGGTGCCCGGGGGCATCGCGCCTTGGGCGGTGATCCGCATATTTTTGGGTCTTTGTTGCGCTAAGGTTTGCGTCGCCAGGGTGTGCTCGACCTCCGAGGTGCCGATGCCAAAGGCAATCGCGCCGAAGGCCCCGTGAGTCGAGGTGTGCGAATCACCGCAGACAATCACGCTGCCTGGTTGGGTAAAGCCTTGCTCGGGGCCGATGACGTGCACGATGCCCTGACGGCGATCAAACATATCGAAAAATTGAATGCCGAACTCGGCACAGTTGTTTGCCAAGGTCTCGCTTTGGATGCGGCTGGTTTCATCGTCGATGCCGCCCTCCCGGTCGGTGGTCGGCACGTTGTGGTCGACCACCGCGAGGGTCAAATCAGGCCGGCGTACCGTCCGGCCACTCATCCGCAATCCCTCAAAGGCTTGCGGGCTGGTGACTTCGTGGATCAGGTGGCGGTCGATATAAAGCAAATCTCGGCCGCTGTTATCCTGGCCGATGTGGTGGGCGTCCCAGATTTTATCGCTGAGGGTGGGCATGGTGTTTTTTTTGGGCTTGGGTGACGGGCGGGAGAAACGGTGAGGCGCGAGGATTGATGAGGATATTTTGTGGCCGTCGTGGGCGGTTGGCAAGAGGATTAAACAAGAGGATTAAACAAGAGGGTTGCGCAAGGGGCTAAAGCGGTTTGCGGGAGGAACGCTTACGGGTCTGCGCCTCTTGCCGCGCGTGTTGTCGCCCGCCGACCTCATCTAAGACTCGGTTTTCGGCGTCCAATCGCGCCTTATCGGTGCGCTTTTTGTGCTCTTCCAGCAACAGCTCGGCGGTCTTAAGGGCCCGGTACTGCTGCTCTAAGATGCGTCGCTGGCCATCGATGTGTCCGCGGAGCTCCTCGATACCGGCGCGCAACGCTTTGCGTCGTTCCTCGGCCTGATCGAAATATTCGTTGTGGCTCAGGAGCATACGGTCATGGTCTTGATCGACCACCTGCTGCTCGCGGCGAATCTCCTGGCGGAGCTTTTCTTGTTGATCTTCCAGGTTTTGCTGGGCAGTCATGAGCCGGCCCAGTTCTCGGCGGATTTCATCCACCTCCCACTGGCGTAGCCGGTGCAGTGAGGTCAGGGACTTCATAAGGTCTCATTCATGGGGTTTCGGGCGGGGACTCAGGCGGGGAAGGTGCGGCCGCCGCGGGCGTATCGGCGGCGGCTAAAATCTCGGCGAGTTGTTGATAGCCTTCTTGTAAGGTAGAGGGCTGATCCTTGGCCTGGGCGAGAAAGGCTTCCAACGGCTCGTAGAGTTTGATCGCCTTATCGATGCGCGGGTCTGAGCCCTTGCGGTAGGCGCCCAAACGAATGAGCTCGGCCATATTCTCATAGTCCGTCAGGTACTGCCGGGCTTGGGCAATCAGTGCATTTTCTTGGGCGGTGTTGCAGTCAGGCAGGGTGCGCGAGACCGATTGCAGGACATCGACCGACGGATAGCGGCCCCGATGGGCGATTTCCCGGCGCAACACCACATGGCCGTCGACGATGCTGCGCACGGCATCGGCAATCGGCTCGTTAAAGTCATCGCCCTCTACTAGCACGGAAAACAGGCCGGTGATCGATCCATAGGTGCCATCGGGGGCAACCTCGCCGGGCCCGGCCCGCTCCAAAAGCCCCGCCAGCTCAGTAAAGGCCGAAGGGGGGTAACCTTTAGAGGTCGGCGGCTCGCCGGCGGAAAGACCGATTTCCCGTTGCGCCATGGCAAAGCGGGTGAGGCTGTCGATCACGCACAGGACTTGCCGGCCCTGGTCCCGGAAATACTCGGCAATGGCCAGAGTCATATAGGCCGCCTGACGGCGCATCAGCGGGGTTTGATCGGCGGTGGCGACCACCACCACGCTGTTGCGCATGCCCTCAACGCCGAGGGTTTCGTTGATGAACTCGGTGACCTCCCGGCCCCGCTCGCCGATCAGGCCGATGACGTTCACGTCCGCCTTGGTAAAGCGTGCCAGCATCGAGATCAGCAACGACTTGCCAACCCCTGAGCCGGAGAAGATCCCCAATCTCTGGCCATGACAGCAGGTCACGAAGGTGTTGATCGAGCGCACCCCGAGCTCGATCTTGCCCATGACCTTGCCGCGTCGGTTGGCGCGCGGCGGGGCGTTGTGCAGGCCTATGGCTGTATCTCCGGCGATCAGCGGCGGGCCATCATCCGCTGTCATCCCGACCCCGCTCACCAGCCGCCCGAGCCAGGACTCGTGCGGGGCGACGATGGTGCCCTCCTCTTGCAGAGTGACCTCACAGCCCGGACCGATGCCGTGAATCGGCTCAAAAGGCATGAGCAGCGCGGCGGTGTCCTCGAAACCGACCACCTCGCACAAACAGGAGCTACCGTGGCGGGTGCGCACGGCGCAACGCGCGCCGATGGTCAAAAAGGTGTTGATGCCCCTCGCGCGGATAATCAGGCCCGACACGCCGGTGACGGTGCCGTTGACCGAAAGGGGCGTGAGGGTGGACAGCTGGGAAATCAGGGGGTCCATGGGGGCCGATCCCGCCAAAGGGGTAGCGGTTTGCTGGTATGAGGTGGCGACCTTCCAAAGGCCGAGTGTAGCACACAGATCAAGGTGCGCCCAAATGCGAAAGAGTCTTCACGAAAGAGTTTTGGCAAAAGAGTTTTAAGATGCTTGCAACTGCGGCGCAATTATTCGACCATACACCGCGCCCGGTGATAGGTTGGGTCTTGCCCCCTTGCTGCGGTGAGGGGTGATGCACCAAGGGATGGTTTTTCCTCGCGCAACCGGCTCACACAACCGGCTCACACAACGTCCTCATACAACCTTGCGATGGATTCATGCTACGAGACGAGATCAGCGATTTGCTCAAACAAACCCTCAAGGGGGGAGATACTGTGGCCACAGCCACCTTGCGCTTGATGCGGGCGGCGATTAAAGACGGGGACATTGCCCGGCGCACGGCGGGCGAACAGGCCAGCTTGAGCGATGATGATATCCGCAAGATTCTCGTCACTATGGTCAAGCAGCGACGGGAAAGCATCGAGGCTTACCGTAAGGGGGGCCGGGTGGACTTGGCCGAGCGCGAACAACAGGAAATCGATGTTATAGAGAGGTTTTTGCCCAAGCAGATGTCTAAGACCGACACCCAAAAGGTGGTCAAACAAGCGGTCAAGACGCTGGAGGCGTCCAGTTTGAAGGACATGGGCAAGGTGATGGCGGCCTTGCGCGCGGCCCATCCCCACGAGATGGACTTTGCGCTGGCGGGGTCGGTGGCGCGTAAGATTCTCAGCGGTGAGACTGGTTAAGGTTTTTATCTTTGTTGGGTTGTGCCCGGCGTCCTCATCTCAGGTGAGGATTGTCGATCGTCATCCTCGGGGATTCCTTATCAGGGTGATTTTTTTAGTGATTCCTTGGGGAGCACAGGGTTTTTTGTGCCAGCGTGTTACCAAATAATTCTTTTTAGTAAATAATTCTTGTATATTAAAGAAAAGTATACAATAAAGAACAAAGAGGGAGCATACCATCCCTCCTTTTCAAGAAACATTTTCGAGAAACATTTTGAAGTGAGGATCACGCTTGTTGGTAAAGCAAGAAGAGCGATCATCGCGATCAACAAAAGGAACAAAATATGTACAAACTTTCTACTTTACAAGCCCATCGCATCTTAGCGTGTCTTAGGGCTATGCCCGTAGCGGGTCTTGGCTTGCTCGCTTTGGGCGCGAGCAAGCCCCTGGTAGCAGAGGATTTTTTGCTTTTTAAGGAGGCGAGTCCAGAGCATTCTGGGGTGGCGATCTCAAAAACAAAGGCCTTTACTTGGCAGGCGGGCCCGTGGGAAGTGCCGGTGGTACGAGACGTGACTGCGGGCCACCACTTTACCTGCGTGCTGCTTGAGAGCGGCACAGTCCGATGCTGGGGGCGTAACGGCTATGGCGAGCTGGGGGATGGCACCACCACGAACCGCACCCGCCCCGCCCCGGTCCCAGGTCTGGGGAACGTTGTGGGGATAGCAGCAGGATATCACCACACCTGCGCCTTGATAGAGGATAGGACGGTCCAGTGTTGGGGGCATAACAACGAAGGCCAGCTGGGGGATGGCACCACCACGCGCCGCACTCGCCCCACCCCCGTCTCAGGTCTGGAGAACGTTGTGGGGCTAGCAGAAGCGACTTACCACACCTGCGCCTTGATGGACGGCGGAACGGTCCAGTGTTGGGGGCATAACCGCCTCGGCGAGTTGGGGGACGGCACCACCACGAACCGCACCCGCCCCACCCCGGTCCTAGGTCTGGAGAACGTCGTGGGGCTAGCAGCAGAGGCTCACCACACCTGCGCCTTGATGGACGGCGGGACGGTCCAGTGTTGGGGGCGTAACGTCCATGGCCAGCTAGGGGACAGCACGACAGAAGATCGTGCCAGACCGGTCCTCTCCTTTGATCCTTCCAAGCAGGGCCCGCAGGTCCGTTCGGTCGTCTGCGCCCGCGCGGATGGGATGCTGGTGGCGGAGTCTTATTGCCAGGCGGATCCCAAACCGATCAGCCTTGAGATGTTCTAACCACTTTGCGCTAAGGGCAGGTCTACAAAACCGGGAGGCTCGCGAGGGCCTACCGGTAGGCGTGCACCGTCGCAACCCAGCCGCGTGCGAGGGCATCAGCGGCGAGTCTGTTTAGGGTCTTTATTTAAGGTCTTTATCTTATTTCTTTTGGCTGGTGTGCGTCGTTGTCATCTTCGGTGCTTGCTTTTTGGGTGATTCCCTGGGGAGCACAGGGCTTTTGTGCCAGCGGGTTATCAAATAATTCTTTTTAGTAAATAATTCTTGTATATTAAAGAAAAGTATGCAATAAAGAACAAAGAGGGAGCATACTATCCCTCCTTTTCAAGAAACATTTTCGAGAAACATTTTGAAGTGAGGATCACGCTTGTTGGCAAAGCAAGAAGGGCGATCATCGCGACTAATAAAAGGAACAAAATATGTACAATCTTTCTACTTTACGAGTCCATCGCATCTTAGCCTGTCTTAGGGTTATTCCCGTAGCGGGTCTTGTCTTGCTCACTTTGGGCGCGAGCAAGCTCCTGGTAGCAGAGGATTTTTTGCTTTTTAAGCAGGCGAGTCCAGAGCATTCTGGAGTGGCGATCTCAAAAACAAAGGCCTTTACTTGGCAGGTAGGCCCGTGGGAAGTGCCGGTGGTACGAGACGTGGTCGCGGGCCCCCACTTTACCTGCGTGCTGCTTGAGAGCGGCACAGTCCAATGCTGGGGGCGTAACGAATACGGCGAACTGGGGGATGGCACCACCACAGATCGCACCCGCCCCACCCCCGTCTCAGGTCTGGAGAACGTTGTGAGGCTAGTAGCAGGATCTCACCACATCTGCGCTTTGGTGGAGGACAGGACGGTCCAGTGTTGGGGGCATAACGGCTTCGGCGAGCTGGGGGATGGCACCACCACGAGCCGCACCCGTCCTACTCTTGTCCCAGGCCTGGAGAACGTCGTGGGGCTAGCAGCAGACTATCACCACACCTGCGCCTTGATGGAGGACAGGACACTCCAGTGTTGGGGGCGTAACCACTCTGGCCAGCTGGGGGATGGCACCACCACGAACCGCGCCCGCCCCGCCCCCGTCTCAGGTCTGGAGAACGTCGTGGGGCTAGCAGCAGGATATCACCACACCTGCGCCTTGATGGACGGCGGGACGGTCCAGTGTTGGGGGCATAACCGCTATGGCCAGCTGGGGGACGGCACCACCACGAACCGCGCCCGCCCCGCCCCCGTCTCAGGTCTGGAGAACGTCGTGGGGCTAGCAGCAGGGTATGTCCACGCCTGCGCCTTGATGGAGGACAGGACACTCCAGTGTTGGGGGAATAACGGCCACGGCCAGCTAGGGGATGGCACCACCACGAACCGCGCCCGCCCTGCCCCTGTCCCAGGTCTGGAGAACGTCGTGGATATAGCATTAGCGGCTCACCACACCTGCGCCTTGATGGAGGACAGGACACTCCAGTGTTGGGGGTATAACGGCAACGGCGAGCTGGGGGATGGCACCACCACGCGCCGTACCCGCCCTGCCCCCGTCTCAGGTCTGGAGAATGTTGTGGGGCTAACAGCAGAGTATCACCATACCTGCGCCTTGATGGAGGACAGGACAGTCCAGTGTTGGGGGTATAACGGCCGCGGCGAACTGGGGGACAGCACGACAGAAAATCGTGCCAGACCGGTCCTCTCATTTGATCCTTCCAAGCAGGGCCCGCAGATCCGTTCGGTCGTCTGCGCCCGCACGGATAGCGTGGTGGTGATGGATTCCCACTGCCAGGCGGATCCCAAACCGATCAGCCTTAAGGTGTTCTAACCGCTTTGCGCTAAGGGCAGGTCTACAAAACCGGGAGGCTCAAGAAGCGAGAGCCTCCCGGTAGGCGTGCACCGTCGCAACCCAGCCGCGCGCGAGGGCATCAGCGGTGAAGGCGTGGCCGATCGACACCTCATTAAGGGGCCGCACCGCCGCACAAAAATCGGTCAGGTTGGTCAGATTCAAGTCATGCCCGGCGTTGACCCCAAGCCCCGCCTCGGCAAAGGTTTGGGCGGCCTGAGCATAGCGTTTCAGCCCATCAGGCTCGCCGGCCTGGCGCGCGAAGGCGTAAGGTCCGGTATAAAGCTCGATTCGATCCGTCCCTGTGCTCGCGGCGGCGGCGGCTAAACGCGGATCGGCCTCGATAAACAAACTGACCCGGCCGCCGCTGGTCTTAATTTTGGCAATGACGAGGGATAAAAAGGCCCCCTCGCCGATCACATCCCAGCCCGTATCAGACGTGCGAGCATCGGGCGGATCGGGCACCAGCGTGATTTGATCGGGGCGCGCCTTAGCGATGAGATCGATAAAGTCCGGGCTGGGGTAGCCCTCCACATTGAGCTCCTTATCGGGCGCCTCCTGGCGTATCATCTGCGCCAGGGCCAGCACGTCTGCGCGACGGGTGTGCCGCTCGTCCGGGCGCGGATGGACGGTCAAGCCATCCGCCCCAGCCTTTAAGATCGTGCGCCCGGCCTCAAGCACGTCGGGGTAACCAATATCGCGCTGGTTGCGCAACAGAGCGACTTTATTGAGGTTGATGCTGAGTTGAGTCACGATTTTAAGTAGCTTTCTCTAATTTTTTTGCAATTTATACAAGAATTACGTATAGCTTATAGAGCGCATCGACCGATATTCGGGATGCTTTTGGTTGTTGGTTTTGATAACGGGTTTGTTTCATCTTCAGGGTTTCCTATGGCGCGCGTGATTGATGTTTCTATCCAGCTTCACCCGGACGTGTTGCGCACGACCTCCCAGCGTAAAATTTTAGACTATCTTACCCGGCAAAAGATCATTTTCAAAAAGCATACCCTGCGGCAAAAGTTTCAACTCACCACAAGTAAACTCACCGCAGCAGATATTAAGCGCAATTTGCTTCGCGCGCTACAGCGTGATTTTGCGATTTTCTATGCCCGGGGCCAACAGTGGCGCGCCCGTCTGGAGAAAAATCCCAGCAACCAGGCCAAGGCACAAAAGGAGCTACAAGAAACCTGGCAGGATTGTCTGGATGCGGCGCAAAACCAACTCAAGACCTGGGCGCAGGAGTTCGCCTCAGACGATGATACGCAGGAGATCGAGCTCAAAAACCCCAAGCAGGTGGCCAAGACCCTCGTCATCCTGTGCGAGCTGGAAAAAAAACTCGTGTTTCTCAAGAATATCGACAAACTCCAGCGCGACGTGTTGGCCCGGGTGCAAGCCCAGCGGCGTAAGCCTGAGGATACCGCGGCCCAGATCGATCAGATCACCAGCCGCGCGGCGGCGGCGATGGAGAGCCTGTTTGCCAAGCACGGCAAAATAATCGGCGAGCTCAAGATCGCGCAGACCCTCTTTGCCAAGCCCATCGAGGTCCCGGCGCGGCGGACGGGCGATAAGCAGATCAGCCAGCTGGAGAAAATTTTAGCGCGCGGCACGCGCGAGCTTTTTGAAGACGTAAGCGAGGCGCAGGAAGGCCTCGATGAGCTCATCGCCCAGATCGGCGCGCCAAGCACGACATCGTTGGCGGCCGTCTATCCTGATCCGCGCACCATCACCGCGGTGATGAAAGCCGCCAAAACCCTGCAAGGTCACCTAGGCCTTAAGTCTTAGCCCCGCGGGGGTTTGACTCCGTCTGTATCTGTTCTTGTGAAGACCGTATGGGATGATGAGCTTTGCTCATCAAATGTCCCCAGTCTTATGCCGTGTGGTGTTGCTACTCTCGTCATTCCTGCGAAGGCAGCCCCACAGGGGTTTGATTCCGCAGATATCTGTGATTGTGATCGACAAAGGTCCTGTCCCCAGTCATACAACGCGCGGCTTTGCCCACTCTTTCGTCACTCCTGCGAAGGCAGCCCCACAGGGGTTTGATTCCGCAGGTATCTGTGATTGCGGCCATCAACGCCCGGTCCCGAGTAAGCCACGTGTCCGATGGCAAAGCCGCACCTTGTCATTCCCGCGCAGGCGGGAATCCAGGAGTCACAAGTCCCAATGCATGCAAAGATACGCACGGCGTACCTAACAAGGGCAAAAGCACGATGAGCCCCCGGTCAAGGCTAAGCCTTACGCCGATTTAACCGTGTGATCGATGCGCTGAAGGGACTCAATCAAGGCAGGCAGGTCTTTAAGGGCAATCATGGTCGCGCCATCGCTGGGGGCGTGATCGGGGTCAGGATGGGTTTCGATAAACACCCCGGCGATCCCGACGGCAACCGCGGCGCGCGCCAAGGTCGGCACGAACTCGCGTTGACCACCGGAGGACGTGCCGCGCCCGCCGGGCTGCTGGACGCTGTGGGTGGCATCGAAGATCACGGGCCAGCCGGTCTGCGCCATGATCGTAAGGCCCCGCATGTCGCACACAAGGGTGTTGTAGCCAAAGCTGGTGCCCCGCTCAGTGAGAAGAATCTGCCCACAACCCGCCCCGGTGAGCTTATCGATCACTGGCGGCATGTCCCACGGGGCAAGGAACTGGCCTTTTTTGACCTTAACCGGCTTGCCGGTCTTTGCCGCGGCGACCAACAGATCGGTCTGACGGCATAGGAAAGCGGGGATTTGCAACACATCGGCGACCTCGGCGATGGGCGCGCATTGCTCGGGCAGGTGCACGTCGGTCAGGATCGGCAGCCCGGTTGTTTGCTTGACCTCGGCGAGAATCTCAATCCCAGCGGCAAGACCCACCCCGCGTGGGCTGTTCCCGGCGGTACGGTTGGCCTTATCGAAAGAGGTTTTATAGACAACCCCGATGGTGCACGCAGCGCAGATATCCTTGACCGCGGCACTGACCTCCAGGGCGTGGGCGCGGGATTCTAAAACGCAAGGGCCTGCAAACAAGGCCAGCGGCCGATTGTTTGCAAAGTGCACCGCGCCGATCACAACGCTCTGGGGTGATGTCATGATCCTAAACCAGGCGGCGGTGTTCGATCGCCGCGGCGATGAAAGAGATGAACAACGGATGGGGCGCAAGGGGGCGTGACTTGAGTTCCGGGTGAAACTGCACGCCGATAAACCAGGGATGATCGGGCCGCTCGACGATTTCCGGCAGTTGGCCATCAGGCGAGCGGCCGGTCACCTGCATGCCTGCACGCGCCAGGTCATCGATGTAACGCAAGTTAATTTCATAACGATGGCGGTGACGCTCGTTGATCGTCTCGGTGCCGTAGATATCAAACACGCGGCTGTTTTTATCAAGGGTGGCAGGATAGGAGCCCAGGCGCATGGTGCCACCGATTTGCGCGTTTTGTTTGCGGGTGATCTTGCGGCCATTTTTGACCCAAGAGGACAGGTAGCCGACGATCGCGCTCTCACTTTCGCCAAACTCATCGGAGTTGGCGTGGGTCAGACCCGCGAGTTGCCGGGCGGTCTCAATCACGGCGAGCTGCATACCAAAGCAGATGCCAAAACAAGGCACCCGCTGGGTGCGCGCCCAGGTAATGGCGCGGGTCTTGCCTTGCGCACCGCGCTCGCCAAAGCCGCCAGGCACCAACACGCCATCCAGCGCATCGAGCAACCGCTCGCCATTGTCTTCACAAAGTTTCTGGGCATCGATCCAGCGACGTTTGATCCTCACGTGGTTAGCGATGCCGCCATGGGTGAGGGCCTCATCCAGACTCTTATAGCTATCCAGGTTATCCAGATACTTGCCAACAACACCGATGACCACCTCGTCTTCGGGGTGGCGCATAATGTCCACCACCTTCTGCCACGCGCGCAAATCTGGCGCAGGCGCGTTTTTGATACCGAAATAGCTAAGGATTTCATCGTCAAGGCCGCCTTGGTGATAGATCGCCGGGGCCTCGTATATAATATCGATATCCGGCGCAGAGATGACTCGGGCCATAGGAATGTTACAAAACAGCGAAATTTTCTCGCGCGCGCTATCAGCCAGAGGGTCTTCCCCGCGACAGAGTAAAATTGCCGGTTGAATGCCAGCGCTGAGGAGCTCTTTCACCGAATGCTGAGTCGGCTTGGTTTTAATTTCTTTGGTTGTGCGCAATTGCGGCACCAAGGTCACGTGAATAAACATACAGCGCGCCGGTGACTGGTTAGAAAACTGCCGGATGGCTTCTAAAAACGGCAAACTTTCTATATCACCGACGGTGCCGCCAATCTCGCACACGACGAAATCCTCATCCACTAAGTTGTTTGTTACGCTGGCCTTGATCGCGTCGGTGACGTGGGGGATGACCTGCACGGTCTTGCCGCCAAAATCGCCCTGGCGTTCACGGTTGAGGATATCCAAATAGAGTTGCCCGGCCGTAACGTTATCGCCGCGGGCGGCGGGCTGATCGGTAAAGCGTTCGTAATGGCCGAGATCCAGATCGGTTTCCGCACCGTCGTCGGTGACAAAGACCTCCCCGTGTTCGTGGGGGCTCATGGTGCCAGGATCGATATTCAGATAGGGATCCAGTTTGCGCAGGCGAACCTTAAAGCCGCGGGACTTAAGCAAGGTGCCGATGGTAGAGGCGGCAAGGCCTTTGCCTAAGGAGGAAACGACCCCGCCGGTGATGAATAGAAAACGCGGGGCCATCAAGCGCGGCAGCCGTTAATTAAGCGGAACATCAGTAAACGGCGCGCCAGGGTCTATAATCACCGGGGCATCGGCCTGGCCGGCTAAGAACGCAAGGCCAATAGAGGTCAGCATAAAAGCCGCGGCGCACAGAGCTGTCAAGCGGGTTAAAAAATTGGCCTGGCCGCGCACATTGAGCATGCCGCCCGAGGACGGTCCGCCCATACCCAAGCCGCCCCCTTCGTTGCGTTGTAACAAAATGAGTCCGACCATAACAACGCAGATCACGATATGAAGACCAAGAACCACATCAAACATATAAAAAATCCAAAGATTTTGGCGTCGATCCGCCAGGTAAAAAGGGAGATCAGATCATCCCAAACAAACCGGTTATAAGGCAAAATGGGTATAAGACAAGACCCATACGAACCCGCGCCAACATAAACCAGCCCGCGATTCGAGCCTGCGACCTCAAACCCACGACTCGAGCTTATGACTCGAACTCCAGTTTGAGAACACCAGTGTCGGCAAGAATACAGTATCGCCCCCAAATCCCCAAAAGTATAAACGTAAAGACTGTTGCCGCGCAAATGATCCGGGTACGGCGCAAAAGCGGATTATGAAGAGCGGGTTGTTATGGGGGCGCGTTGGATCATGGTTTGGTCACATCTTGATCGTGTCTTTTTGATCGTGTCTTTGTCTTGTCATCGTGATGTTTTTCATGATGTTCTTGCGGTGTTGATTGTTGATAAGGTCTGCTGATGTCGCCCTCGCCCCCCTCGCCCCTCTCGCCTCCTTCGCCCGCCTTGCCCGCCAAAAACATTGTGTCCGTTTTTACCGATGGGGCTTGTCTTGATAATCCGGGTCCTGGCGGCTGGGCCGCCTTGTTGCGCTGGGGGACGCACGAGCGCGCGTTGACCGGGAGCGCACCGCAGACAACCAACAACCGCATGGAGTTATCCGCCGTGATTCAGGCCCTGGCGGCGATCACCCCGGGGGTTGAGATTTGCATCACCACCGACAGTCAATACGTCCAGCGCGGCATCACACAATGGATCGAAAACTGGAAGCGGCGTGGTTGGCGCACCGCCGCGCGCAAGCCAGTGCTTAACCAAGACCTGTGGCAAGCGCTCGATGCCCAGGTTCATCGCCATCAAGCCGCCGCTGGGACCATCCAGTGGCAGTGGGTGCGTGGCCACCAGGGGCACACGGAAAACGAACGGGTGGATGGACTGGCGCGTCAGGCGGCCGAGGCTGTCGCGACGGGCGGCGGCGCAGAAGGTGAAGGAGATCAGTCGGCTTAACCATGCGAAGGCGCAGGATCGCAAACCACCCTTAAAAACGTCACGCACAAACGTCACGCACAATCTCCACAGAAAAGACTGACAAGTTCCCGCAGGTAGGGTATGCTCGTCCGTCATCCTCACCCATCATTGCCCATCATTCACGAGCGGATCATTCAGGAGAGTAACGTGAAGCGAACGTTCCAGCCCAGCACCACCAAACGCAAGCGTCGGCACGGCTATCGGGCCCGCGCCGCGCATAGGGCCGGTCGCCAAGTCTTGCGGCGGCGGCGCACGAAGGGTCGTCGGCGTCTCAGCGCCTAGGGCGGGATGTGAACGTGTGCGATGGCTTGGGCTCGCCTGCGACGGCGATCAGACTTTTTAGCTTTGGAAAAAACCGGCCGGCGATGGGTTGGTCGTGGGATCATTGTTCGTGCGTCCCCAGCGTCTCCATCACAGCCCAAGGGGGCCGACACCCAAGTTGGCCTCACAGTGTCGCGCCGGCACGGTGGCGCGGTGCGGCGCAACCGAATCAAAAGGCGCTTGCGGGCGGCGATCCGCACCTTGACCGCCTCCCCTCAGCAAGGCAACGTGGTACTCATCGCGCGGCCTGCGATGGCTCACCTCACCTTTGCGCAAGTCTGCCAGGATCTACGCACGGGCCTTGCGGCGGTGGGTATGGTTGCCCATGCGCGTGGTAAAAGGCCCGCGCGCAAAGACTGATGATTGAATGAAGCTCATCCGGTTTTTTGTATGAGCTGAGTTGCCTCAATCGAGTTGTTCTCATCGAATTGTTCCCATCGAATTGTTTAAGACTTTTATGATGATCTTGTTGCGCGGCCTGGGGGTCTCTTGTTTACGCGGTCTTTTGTTCTCCGCAAAGGTCTTAGAGACGGTCGTTACGGGCCTGGCCTTGGCCGCGGTGACGGTCTATCGCCTTGTACTCTCGCCAATCTTGCCTGTCTCTTGCCGGTTTGAGCCGACCTGTTCGGCCTATGCGGTCACCGCGATCAAACGCCATGGCTTGCGCGGGCTTGGTCTGGCGGCGCTGCGGGTGGGGCGGTGTCATCCCTTTCATCCGGGCGGATTAGACCCGGTGCCTGAGCCCAAGACGCCGCGATGAACGAACAACGCAACCTGCTTCTCGCCTTTGTTCTTTCGGGGGTGATCCTATTGGTTTGGTATCTGTTTTTCCTGCCGCCGCCTCAGGCTGACCTTGATCCGGCCGTCTCGGTGAGCAGCCAAAACCCGGCGTCCGCCACCGATGCTGCCGCACTCCTGCAAAGCCAAGAGCAAGCACAAGGCGGAGCGGATCAACCCACGAATCCCGCGAACCCCGCCAGCGGCACGGTACAAACGGCGCAAACGCCCGCCCCGCGTCTTTCTATCGACAATGCCCAAGTCCATGGCAGCATGTCAGCCCGAGGTTTGCGCCTTGAGGACCTGGTCCTCGCGGCTTACCGTGAGACCACGAGTCCTTCCAGTGATCCCATCCGTCTGCTTGCCCCGCAAGGGGATCTTAATCCCTATTTCGTGGACTTCGGCTGGGTCAGCCGTGATGAGTCGATCACGGTACCGGGTCCACAAGCCCTATGGGAGGCCCTCAACAACCCGGCAGGTCTGCGCCCTGGGGTGCCGGTCACCTGGCAATGGCAAGGCGAGGGGGCCCTCTACCAGGCGCGGATCGTCTTAGACGAGCATTACCTGTTTACCGTCGATCTTTCTGTGCAAAACCAGGGCACGCGGCCGATCAGTCTCACCCCCTATGGGCGTATCTCGCGATATCGCACACCGGACACGTTGGGCTATTTTATTTTGCACGAGGGTCCCTACGGTGTTTTTGATGACACCTTGACCGAGTACAGCTACGACGATCTGCAAGATGAGCCAATCAGCCAAACCAGCACCGGTGGCTGGCTTGGCTTTACCGACAAGTATTGGCTGGTAGCTCTGGCTGCTGCGCAAACCATCGAAACGAAAAACCAATTCATTCACCGAGAGGACGCGACCTATACCGATCGCTACCTCGCGCTGTTACAGACCAACGCGCCTTTAGACGTGGCCCCGGGCGATCGCCAGTCGGTCACCCTCAAGGTCTTTGCCGGCGCTAAGCAGGTTGCGCTGATTAACACCTATGCTGAGCTTATGACCGGATTTGATCGGGCCATCGATTTTGGTTGGTTTTTCTTTCTCACCAAGCCGTTTTTCTATGCGCTGGATTGGCTCAATAAGCTGGTGGGCAATTTTGGCCTGGCGATTTTGATCTTCACCGTGGCGATCAAGCTGGTGCTGTTTCCGCTGGCCAACAAATCCTATCGCTCCATGTCCAAGATGAAGTTGTTGCAACCGCAAATCCTTGAGTTGCGGGAGCGGTTTGGTCAGGATCGCGCCAAACTCAATCAGGAGATGATGGCCTTGTATAAGCGGGAGAAAGCGAATCCCGTCTCGGGTTGTTTGCCCATTGTGCTACAGATACCGGTGTTTTTTGCCCTTTATAAGGTGCTGTTTGTCACGATTGAGATGCGCCATGCGCCCTTTTTCGGCTGGATTCAGGACCTTTCTGCGCCTGATCCGACCACACTTTTTAATGCTTTTGGCCTGATCCCTTGGACCCCGCCCACCTTTTTGATGATCGGGGTGTGGCCGATATTGATGGGCGCGAGCATGTTTATCCAGCAAAAACTCAATCCCCCGCCGGCCGACCCGATTCAACAAAAGATTTTCACCTTCTTGCCGATTTTCTTCACCTTTTTGCTGGCCAGTTTTCCCGCTGGGCTGGTGATTTATTGGACGTGGAACAATCTGCTTTCCATCGCCCAGCAAATGGTCATTATGCGCCAGGTGCAGGCGATGACGGTCACAGCGCCCGCGCCCGCCTCCCAGGTTAGCGATGCGCCGCCTACCAAGAAAACCAGGAAAACCAGGAAAGCCGAGCAAGACGCGCAGGGGGTGCAGGACGAGAAAAAAGAAAAAATGACCAAAGCCGAGAAAAAAGCTCAAAAAAAACAATCCAAGAAACCGCGTAAACGGCGTTAACGCGCCATGATGGCCATTGCCTTTCCCAGCTTTATCGATCCCGTCGCCTTCTCGCTGGGGCCTTTGGACGTTTATTGGTATGGCTTAGCCTATGCGGCCGGGTATCTTGTCTGCTGGCAGCTGGCCAAGTCTCTGGCGCGGCGGGCGCAGGGGGCGCAGGGGGTGCAGGGGGTGCAGGGAGCGCAGAAGGTGCGCGCAGCCCAGGACACGCCATCCATCACTCCGGCGGATATCGAACGTTTTTTTCTCTGGTCGTTGCTCGGCGGTGTGCTCGGCGGTCGTTTGGGCTATACCTTGATTTACCAACCGGGCTATTACCTGGCTCATCCGATTGAGGTCTTCGCCTTGGGACAAGGGGGCATGTCTTTTCATGGCGGCTTGCTCGGGTTTATCATCGCGTTGGGGCTTTTTGCCTGGCGCAGCCGGCGTCCTTTCTGGCCGCTGGCGGACCTGGTGGCGTTGGTCGTGCCCTTGGGGCTGATGTTTGGCCGGCTGGCGAACTTTGCCAATCAAGAACTCTATGGACGTGTTACCGGTGTGCCTTGGGCGGTGATCTTCGCTGACGGGCTGCCGCGACACCCCAGCCAACTTTATCAGGCGGCGGGGGAGGGCGCGCTGCTTTTTGCGATTTTATATCTTCTGTACCCCAGGGTAGGGCATGCTCCGGGGGTGCTGACCGGCGCGTTTTTGCTCGGTTATGGGGTTTTGCGCGGCGGGGTGGAGTTTTTTCGCGCCCCGGATGTCCACCTCGGGCTTTTGTTGGGGCAGCTGACCTTGGGGCAATGGCTGTGTGTGCCGATGATCGCACTCGGGGCGGGGTTGATCATTTGGCGCCGTGCGCACGGCTCATGACCACGACATCTTTGGGGGAGTCTTTTGAGCCGCTTTGTGTTTGGATGCATCGGCAAAACGCTGGCGCGGCGGGGAGTTATTATCGCGAAAAAGATCGCTTGGGGGCAGCGGGTGATTTTATCACCGCGCCGGAAATCAGCCAGATTTTCGGGGAGCTTTTGGGCGCGGCGGCGGTCGATATCTGGGGACAGTTGGGGCAGCCCGCCTCTTTTGTGCTCGCCGAGCTCGGCCCCGGGCGCGGCACCTTAATGGCCGATGCCCTGCGCGTCGCCCCGCCTCAGTTTCGCCAGGCGATGAGTCTCGCCTTGGTGGAGATCAACCCGCATTTTCGTGACTTGGCGAGGGCTGCGTTAGCTGCCTATAATCCTGGGTTTTACCCGCGAGTCTCGGCCTTACCGAACAAAGGGCCGCTGATCGTTCTCGCCAACGAGTTTTTTGATGCCCTGGCGATCGACCAATGGCGTTACCAAGTCGGCGTGCGCGGCGTATCTGATCAAAACGGCAAGACAGGCTGGCAGCGACGGTTGATTGGCGCGAAGACCGGTCAGCTGGGTTGGAGTGCGCCGGGACCGTGGCCTTATCGTTTTCCCGCCCCCCCGCAAGATGCCGCCCCGCCCATCGAGGTCTCGGTGCCGTCCTTGGCGGCGGTTTCTCACCTGGCGCGGCGGATCGTCCGGCAGGGCGGGGCGATGGTCATCGTCGATTACCAAGGGGCGGGGCGGGGCGGCGGCGATAGCTTGCGCGCGATTCGCAACCATCGTCTGGTGCGCTGGCAGGCGGTCCGGGATGGCGATGCGGATCTTTCCGCCGGGGTGGCTTTTGGCGCCTTGGGTTGGGTTGCCACCCGCCGCGGTGCGCAGGTTTGCGGGCCGGTCAGCCAAGCACAGTTTTTACAAAACCTTGGCCTTTTTGCCCGCCTGACGCGGCTGATTCAAGGCCAGTCCGCAGACACGGCGGCAGCCCTGACGCACGGCGCGCGGCGGTTGGTCCATGGGATGGGCCAGACCTATCAGGCGATGACGATTTACGCCCCGGCGCGGATCGTGCCCGCCGGTTATGGGGTGCGGCCTTCTTGAATCGTTTGCAGCATCCACAAGCGGTGGTAGAGCCCCTGGGCCTCTAGCAAGTCCTGATGCTTGCCGCGCTCGATCATGCGTCCGTCCTCTAACACGCAGATTTGATCCATGGTGGCCACGGTGGACAGGCGATGGGCGATGGCGATGGTGGTACACCGGGTCATGATATCGGCAAGGGTTTGATAAATCCGTTGCTCGGACTTGGAATCCAGTGCCGAGGTGGCTTCATCCAGCAGTAAGATCGGGGCTTTTTTCATCAAGGCGCGCGCGATGGAGATACGTTGCCGTTGGCCACCGGATAGTTGGTGGCCGTTATCGTGCAAAACGGTGGCCAGCCCTTGGGGTAGTTGCGCGGTAAAATCGGTGACCGCGGCATCCTCGGCGGCGCGCTGGATGTCTTGGGTACGGGCGTGAGGGTTGCCGTAGGCGATGTTTTCCGCAATCGTGCCGTCGAACAAAAAAGTATCCTGGCTGACCAGGGCGATGTTGGCGCGCAAAAAGTCAGTCCGCATCTCACGCAGGTCAATCCCGTCTATGGTGATACGCCCGGCGCGCACGTCATAAAAGCGCAGGATCAGGTCTAAAAGGGTGCTTTTGCCCGCCCCGGAGGGACCGACCAACGCCAGGCTGCTGCCTTCTGGGATCATCAGGTTGATGCCCTCAACGTCTGCGCGCTGGCTTTGTGGATAGTGAAAGCAGACCCCCTCAAAGGCGATGGCGCCGGTCAGGGATGTTGGCGTGACCGGGCTTGCTGGGTCCTTGAGGCTCGGGCTCTGATCGATCGCCTCAAAGACGCGCTGGGCGGCGGCGAGTCCTTGCTGGAGGTTGGCATTGAGGTGCGCGAGACGTTTCATGGGCTCGTAGACCAACAACAGCGAGCTGATGAAGGACACGAGTGAGCCGGGGGTGCTCTCGCCAGCGAAGATACGCACTGCGCCAAAGCCGATGACGCATGCGACCGCAAGCCCGGCGAGAATCTCCATAAAGGGATGGGAGGCTGAGCGCACCTTGGTGGCGCGTAGCATCAGATCTGCGGCGCGCTCCATGAGAGATTGGCCGCGGGTGATTTCGATATCTTCCGCTCCGGCGGCCTTAATATGACGCAGGCCGTGGAAACTTTGGCTTACGTGGGTGGTTAACTGTCCCATGTGTTCTTGGG
This sequence comes from Pseudomonadota bacterium, assembly GCA_039028835.1. Classification (GTDB taxonomy): domain Bacteria; phylum Pseudomonadota; class Alphaproteobacteria; order JBCCHK01; family JBCCHK01; genus JBCCHK01. The sequence goes on along the minus strand of JBCCHK010000003.1, from coordinate 81,761 downwards.
CGTTCGTGGCAACCCGGCGCATACGTTTGCCAAAATAGACGATGGGAATCGTGCACGAGGGGATCAGCACGAGGGAAATCAGGGATAAAAGGGGCTCTTGCCAGAACATGTTGGCGAGCAAAAACACGATGGTCAGGCCGTCTTTTCCCAGGCCCGTGAGGGTATGGGCGGCCACGCCGTAGAGTTGCTGGACATCATAGGTAAACAAGGACACGCGGCGACCCACCCCTTGATTTTGTTGCTCCAGGTCCCCCAGATCAGCATTGATAAGGGAGGCAAACATGCGGGTTTGAATGTTCGCGACGACCCGCCGGCCGACGTGGGAGACCAGCACCGCCTGGCCGTAGGTGGCAAGGCCACGCAATAAAAAAAGCCCGAAGATCATGAGGCTAAAGGTGGCCAACAGGGCATGAGAGATGCGCGCGCCATCGCTTACCAGGCCGTTAAACAAAGGCTCTAGCGACCAGGCCAGGGCGGCGGTACAGGCCGCTGTGATCGCCATGAGACCAACCCCAAGGGCAAGAAGGCCGAGATAGGGGCGCAGGTCATCGCGATAAAGGCGACGGGCCAGATGCCAGCTAGAGGCGGAAGGTCTCATGAAATTGGCCTAATTTTTGCATGGATTTATCCCATAAGGACGTCACGGCCATACAAAGGCCGCGGCGGGAAAGGAAACCCATCATGCTTTATTCAAATCTCAGCGTTCTCTCGCTCGCCGGGCGGCACCTGGATTACGTAGACCAGCGGCAAAAGTTGCTCTCGCAAAACATTGCCAATACGGATACGCCCCACTATCGCCCCACCGACTTTAAGGACTTTGTCCACTATTCGGGCCTCCCGCGCAAGAATAAACTCGAGCAAACCGGCACCCATCACGGGCACTTTACCTACCGCAACGCCCCGGACCCGAAAGCTGACGCCCAGCGCACGACTTACGAAATCTCCCAAGACGGGAACGAAGTCCAGTTAGACGAACAGCTCATCAAGTTGGCGGCCAACTCAAGCGCCCATCGCCTGACGACCAATCTGTATAACAAGCACGTCACCATGCTGCGGCTTGCGATTGGCCGACCCACGGGCGCTTAAGGCCATTCATAAGGACTCTCGATCATGGATCTTTATCATAGCATTAACATCGCCGCCTCGGGCATGAAGGCCCAAGGCACCCGCCTGCGCATCGTGGCCGAAAACCTCGCCAACGCAGACTCCATCGGCGATAACCCCAACCAAGCCCCCTTCCGCCGGCAGCTCACGATCTTTGCCGATGAGCACGACAAGGCCATGGACGCCAACCGGGTGATCGTCAAAAAGATCACCGAAGACCCGTCCGAGTTTCGCCGAGAATACCAACCCAACCATCCAGCTGCCGATGCGCAAGGCTTTGTGCGCCTGCCCAACGTGCACACCCTGATCGAGCTGATGGATATGCGCGAAGCCTCGCGCAGTTATGAGGCCAATGTGAACGTGATGGAAAACTCCCGCGCGATGCTCACCCGCACCATTGATATGCTTCGCTAGTTGGCTTTATGAGGCGAGATCGGATACACTTAAAACCGGTAGGCCGCCGTTTTATGCGCTCTTGTTACAAAAGCCTTATAAGGGACGATCTTATAAGGGACGATTTGTAGAGAACGATCTGGAAGGGACATCATCCAATGGTAACCAATCTTACATCCCCTGCCCCCAGTCTTAGCGGCACAATCACCGAGTCTTTCGCGGGCACGGCGGCGCCTGCGCCGGGCCGTACCTTTGCCGAGGTCATCAGCAAGGTCGCCAAAGACGGTGTGGCGCAAGGCAAACAGGCCGAAGAACTCACCGCCCAGGCCATCGCGGGGCAAGCCGATATCAACCAGGTTGTGCTTGCGGTCACCAGTGCCGAGTTGACCTTGCAGACGGTTGTGGCGGTGCGCGATAAGGTCGTCCAGTCCTACCAAGACATCATGCGGATGCCGATCTAACCCCAGAACCCCCGATAGAGCCCCAATGTCGCCCATCGATGTCACGGAGATTTCCCGCCAAGCCCTTTACATCATGATGCTGGTTAGTGGGCCGCTGATGTTTCTGGCGTTGTTGGTGGGGGTGGCAATTGCACTGGTGCAGGCTCTCACCCAGATTCAGGAAATGACCCTGACCTTTGTGCCAAAGCTGTTTGTGCTTTTTATCGCGATCTTGATCCTCTCGCCGTTCATGTACGGGCTTCTCTCTGATTTTATGGACGAGATTTACAACAACATCGGCCTGCCGCCGATCTGATATCGGGCGCAGGTGGGTTTTTCTGCCCAGGCTCTTTTTGCAAGGGTTCACTTTGCAGGGTTTTGCTTTATAAGTTTTTTCTTGCCCGGGTTTTCTCTCGGTTTTCTTGCAAGACTCCTTTGCGCGTGCTTAGGTTTGCGCTGTTTTTGGTGCGCGGAGCGTGGGTGGTGCGGGTGAAGGGAATCGAACCCTCGTCTTCAGCTTGGAAGGCTGTTGCTCTACCCCTGAGCTACACCCGCGTGTTGTTGACGTCGTACTCTTGTCGTGCCCCATGCATAGCGGCCAAGGGCGGCCCTGTCTAGCCTGAACCCTCTTGGTATCGTGCTAAAAAGAGCTTGATAAACTCGGTTTTTAGTTTCTGCCCTTCGGCTTTTTTAACGGGCCCTCGGACGAGGGGTGGCCAAAAAAACGTCCCGGCAAACAATGACCAAAACACCCGGGCGGCAAGTGTCGCGTCGGGCACGGTCAGACGGCCATCTTGGTTGGCTTTTTGTAGCCATGGGATCAACCCATCATCCAGCGAATCGGAAAACAAGACAGCCCTGTGCGCCATTTGCGGGTGGCTTATGAACGCGCTTAAGATCACCCGCATCAGCCCCAGCTGTTTGGGGTCTTGGGTGAGTTGCATTTTCGAATCGGCAAACGCACTGAGCTGGTCTTCGATGGGTTGATCAGGGTCGTAGTCGATGTTTTTGCCCTGTGACGCATCCGCAAGAAACATCTTAAAGGCTTCTTCGATGAGGGCCTCTTTGCTGGCGAAGTGATTATAAAGGGTGCGTTTTGAGGCGTTCGCCCGTCCGGCAATCTGATCCATGCTCGTTTTCTCAAAGCCAAACTCGATAAAGGCATCAATGGCGGCCTTGAGCAGGGCTTGATGCTTGCCGCTGGTATCTCTTTTTTTTCTAGCCATACCAAGGAATTAAAATTAAAGTGCACGGATGGGTGTTATTAAGCTTGATCTTCGTTCTTCCTTAAAATACACTTATCAGTGTAACTTAAGGAAGGCCCTATCGCTCATCCTATCGCAAGGAGACCCCTGTGGACAAAGATATCAAGGTGGCCATCGTGACCGGCGGCGGTGGCGGTGTTGGCTATCACATTACCAAAGGTTTGTTAGCAAAAGGCTATCACGTGGTGATGACGGCAAGAAACGAAGACAAAGCAAACCGTGCCAAGGCACAGTTGTTAAACGAGCACCCCACCGGAAGGCTTGAGGTGATGGCTATCGATCTCTCTGACTTTGATTCGGTTAACGCCTTTGCCCAAACATTCAAAACGACCTTTGGGCGCTTGCACCTTTTGGTCAATAACGCCGGCGTGCTTTTTAACAAGCTGAAGAAAAACAACGCAGGCATCGAGATGCAATTTGCCACCAATCATCTGGGGCATTTTTTGCTGACCTCGCAACTGCTCGAACGGATGCCGGATTCGCAAGACGCCCGGGTCATATCCTTAAGCAGTGTGGCACACAAGAACGCAACGATATTGTTCGATGACATCAATTGCGAGTCGCAAACCAAGTGGGATGCGCCCTATGCCCAGTCCAAGCTGGCCTGTCTGATCTTCGCTAATGAACTCAACAGACGGCTTCAGGCCGCGGGCAAAAAAACCCTCTCGCTTTGCGCTCACCCAGGCGGAACAGATTCAGGGTTGTTTGAAAATATGTCGCCTATTCTCGTGACGATATTACGTTATACCTTCGTGCCTGTTTTTCTACACTCGACCGAGAGTGCGGCAAGGCCTGTTCTTAAAGCCGCGCTGGATCCTCAGGCAAGGGGCGGAGATTATTATGGCCCCACCGGCCTTATGGAGATGAAAGGTCCTCCTGGTGTGGCCAAACGATCGACCTACTCACAAAACCAAGACGTGGCCAGACGGTTGTGGGATCTCTCAGAAAAACTGGTCGGGACTTCGTTCAAGGTGGCGCCGTCATGATGAAAAAACTATCGCTTTATTATTCCTATCTTTTGATTTTGGTCTCGATTGGCATGACCGCGTGGGGGCTGGCAGGATTTACCGAGTATCTGTTTGGTGTCACGGTTGTGATTCCGCTGCAAAATCCAAACTTCCCCGCCGGGACGCAATTCATTCATTGGGTCTTGATTACATTATCGGGAACCGTTTTTCTCTTGGGCTATGGTTATCGGTGGCGGTATACGCCAAACGCTAAACTGGTGATCTATGCTTGTCTTACCACGATGTGTTTTATTCAGACCTTTGATTTCATGACTCGAGATGATCGCTATCAAAGTTTTGTTTTTGAGGTCACAAACTATGTGGTGGTTTTGCTCTATCTTTTTAACGCGCAATTGATGAAAGAGCGGTTTCGGCGGGTGTAACGATCATGCTGATGATCAACACAAGAGACCGATGTAAGACGATGAGAATATCAAGCCAAGCCCACAGGAGAATCCCCGAAACGGGATAACGCGAGAGAACAACACTCTATAAGCAACCCCCTATCATGGTGAAGGAAACCATAACAGCGGGGGACGGGGGGCGTGTAAGAGGACAAATGACGCGAAAGGGCTTGGTGGAGGGGGCTGGATTCGAACCAGCGTACGCATACGCGGGCAGATTTACAGTCTGCTGCCTTTAACCACTCGGCCACCCCTCCGGCCGCCGGCCGGCGGTCGTCACCTGCCGCCGATCACCGGTCTTTAGCTTGGTTGCCAAAGTATCGGGGACTTGTCAAGCACGGGCGCGTCGGCGTGAAAAAAGGTATCATGGTCAGACACATGTTTAGCTAGGGGGCCGAAAAAATGCGAGAAAAAAGGACGCGGCGGTGCCGGTGACGATTCAAACAACCCCCATCGATGAGGCTACCGCCCTCGCTACTCTTCATGCTTTGACGGGGCGCGCTGGGGGCAAGGATGACGCCCATGAGACGGGCGCGGTCGTGCAATTCTCAGGCCGCCTGCGCGGGCGCGACGGCAAAGGCCAGGCCGTGCGCTTTATGGAGATCGAGTGCTATCAGTCCATGGCGTATGCCCACCTCCAGCGCATCGTGGATCGGGTTCAGGCCACCTGGTCTTTGCGTCAGGTGGCGGTGATCCATCGAATCGGTCGCCTTAAGCCAGGCGAGGTCATTGTCTGGGTGGGCGCGGGAAGTGCCCATCGCGCGGATGCCTTCGCCGCCGCGATGGCGATCATGGATTACCTTAAGACCGAAGTGCCCATGTGGAAAAAGGAAGTAACCGACAATGGCGCGCGGTGGATCGACCCGCCATCGCCCCACGATGACCGATCAATGGCCAGCCCGAGCGGCTAATCGATGCGTACGCGGGTTTGAAAGGCGCGAATCAACACCTCCGAGGCGGCAATCGCAGCCACCGCCAGCACCAGCGAGAGGACCGCAAAGCGCGCCGCCAAAGCCTCGCCGCCCGGTTGCTGGAGGGCAGAAAACAAGGCCAACGGCAAGGTTTGGGTCCGCCCAGGAATGTTCGCAACAAAGGTAATGGTTGCGCCAAACTCGCCCAAGGCGCGGGCAAAGGCCAGGATGCAACCGGCAATCACCCCGGGTAACGCGAGAGGTAAAGAGATCGTCCACCAAATACGCCAACGGCTGGCCCCTAAGGTCGCCGCGACCGATTCCATGCGCAGGTCCGTGGCCGCAAGGGACTGACGGATTGCCCGCACCATCAAGGGAAAACCCATGACCCCGGCAGCGAGGGCCGCGCCCTTCCAATCGAACGAGAGGCTCATCCCAAAGGTGTCCGACAGCCACCGACCGAGCGGCGCTTGGCGACCAAAAGCAATCAACAGAAGATAGCCGACGACGATCGGCGGCACCACGAGGGGCACGTGCACAAGGGCATTAAAGATCGTCCGGCCATAAAAATCCCGGCGCTCCAGCAGCCACGCGGTGGCGATCCCGAGCGGCAGGCTGACCACCACGCTCCAGCTTGCGACCTTGAGGCTTAGCATCAGAGCGAGGGTCTCGACCGAGGATAAGCCCACTTATGCTTTACCCATGACGGTGTACCCCTTGGTCTCGCGCCGGAATAAAGCCATAGCGGCTGAGGATATCCGCGCCTTGGGCACTCAGCAGAAAACGATAAAAGCCCTGCGCCGCTGGCTGGGCTTCGGGCAGCAGAGCAATCGGATAGAGGATGGCAGGATGTACCTGGGGATCGACATCGGCGATGATATGCACGTTGGGGGAGATCATCGCATCGGTGGCATAGACCATGCCGAGGGGGGCGTTGCCCGTATCTACCATCGCCAACGCCGCGCGCACGGTGCCCGTGGGGGCGATGTAGGGTTCGATGGCAGACCACCAATACACCGTATCCAGCACCTGCTTGGCATACTTGCCGGCAGGCACGTGGGTCGGGTCTCCCAGGGCAAATCGTTGGTCAACGCCGAGATAGGGCAGGATCGCCTCCAGGGTTAAGTCCCCGCCAATCGTGCCCAGATAGCCCAGCGGCTCGGCGGCGATCAACACCAGCTGGTTATAGGCCAAGGTGTCGGTCCCATAGCGGTCGATGAGCCTACGGTTGTCTAGGTATTCGATCCAATCGCTGCTGGCCGAGATAAAGATGTCCACGCCGCTGCCGTGTTCGATTTGCCGCGCCAGGGTGGAAGAGGCGGCGGCGGCCACCATGATTTCTTGATCGGTCGCCTCGCTGTAGGTGCGGGCGGCCTCGCTGATGGCGTCAGCCATAGAGGCGGCGGCAAAGACGATGATCTGCGCTTGGCTGGCGGCACTGAACAAGGTCAGTGCAAGACCAAGAACAACCGCCCGAATTTTCGGCGAATGTTTGAGGGAATGTAGGACGGTCATAGGGTCATCATGGGGTCATCATAGGGTCATCATGGGGTCATCATGGGGCGATCATCGCACGGCTTTGGCTTGGGGCAGCTCCTCAAAGGCCCGCGCCAGATCGGCAATCAGGTCCACCGGGTCCTCCAGGCCTGCATGAAAACGCACCAGGGGCTGTTCATCGAGCGCATGACGCACCAGGCTGGTGTAGGCGCCCCAGCTGTAGCCAAGGTGAAAAAGAGTGAGCCGATCGATCATCTGGTGCAGGGCGTCTTTATCGATGGGCGGCTTAAACAGCACGGAAAACAACCCACAGCCGCCAGTAAAGTCCCGTGCCCAAAGGGCATGGCCCGGATCGTCCGGGTGGGGCGGGTAGAGCACCTTATCCACCACCGGTTGGGTCAGGAGCCAGTCGATGAGCGTCCGGGCGTTGCGTTCGTGCGCCGTCAGGCGCAAAGGTAAGGTGCGCAAGCCGCGCAGGGCGAGGGACACTTCTTGACTGCCGGGGCATTGGCCAAGTCGGCGGTAGGTTTCGCGCACGGTCTCAAAGGTTGGTTCGTCCCGGGCGATCATCATCCCCGCCAGCAGGTCCCCATGGCCGCCAATGTATTTGGTGGCCGCCAGCACGCTGACATCCACCCCGAAGGTGAGGGGCCGGTGATGGAGCGGCCCGCCCCAGGTGTTATCGATTATGGTCGTGATAGAAGCGTTTTTGGCGGCGGCGACGATGGCGCGTACGTCCTGCATCTCCATGGTGTCAGAGCAAGGGGATTCCATACAGATCAGGCGGGTATTTGCGCGAATCTCGCGGGTGATATCCCCGCCGATCAGAGGGTCATAAAACGTGGTTTGAATGCCCATACGGGCAAGGAAGGTTTTGGCAAAGGTGCGCAGGGGGTGATAGGCCTGGCTTGGGATCAGCACGTGATCGCCGCTGTGCACGAAAGCCAGGACGGCAACGGTGAGGGCCGATAAGCCCGAGCAGGTGGTCAAGGCATCAAAGCCGCCTTCCAGGTCCGCCACCGCCCGTCCCAATGCTCGGGTGGCCGGGGTGCCGTGAGTCCCATAACGCAAAGACCACGGGGTTTCCTCCAGGTCTTGGATCGTCTCAAACAAGACCGAAGAGCCGCCAATGGTCGGCGGATTGACAAACCCAAAGGTTAGGTCCCGTCCACGCGCATCGTGAGTGAGTTTAGTGGCGGGTTGTAGAGCATTGTTATGAGTATTGCTAATAATGTTGCCAGAATTATTGCTAGAAACATTATCAGAAGTGTTGCTGGTATTGTTGCTAGAAATATTGTCAGAGGTTTTGCCAGAGTCGGTCATGGTTTAGCTGGCTGGCGCGGCTTGTCGTTTGGCATGCATGGTGACGTGGATATCGACCTGATCGCCGACGAGGGACTCGTCCGCCCATTCCCCGGTGCCCAAGCCGAAGGCTTTGCGAGAAATCTGGGCCTGGCCGACCATCTGGGCAGTATCGCCTTTGAGCGTCAATTCAAAGGTCAAGGTCACCGGGCGGCGGGTCTCGCGAATCATCAGATCGCCATAGGCAAAGAAGGTGCCCTGATCGTCCAGATCAAAACGGGTGACGCTGTAGGTCACTTCAGGATAGTTGACGGCATCGAACCACAGAGGGCCGCGCAAAATCTCATTGCGCTGGCGATCATTCGCATCGATGGCGGCGATGGGCACGGATACCTCGGCTTGGCTGAGATCGAGATGGGAGGGATCAAAGGCAATCACCGCATCGAAGTACGCCAGCGAGCCGTCGACCGTGCGCCCCTGCTCTTCGAAAGTGAAGGTAATGGCCGAGCGATCAGCCTGGACGATCCACTCGGGTGCGCTGGCGTCCTCGCCCGTCTCGGGGGTGTTGGCTTGGCCCAAGGCGGCCGGGGCGATCATCAGCACCACGAGACCGATTAGCAAAACAAGGCGGGTCGTGACCCCCAAGGACGGAGCCCGTGCTGACAAGGGCAAAAAAGAAGGGATGGTTAAAAAGGGCATGAGGGTCATAGGCTACTCTTTATCATCCGCCTTAAGGTGTCATCCTTGAGGATGAAATGATGAAACAAGGCGCCCGCGCTGTGAACCAGCACGAGGGCCATCAGCACCTTAGCGCCGATCTCATGGAAGGTGCCGAACAGCTGGGCGAGAGCTCGATCCGCAGGCAGACCAAGGTAGGTTAAGGGAATAACGTTAAAAAGATAGGTCGGTATCTGAAAGGGGTTCGTCGCGGTCATGATGTATCCCGCCACCGGCACCAGCATCATCAAGCCATAAAGAAGGCCGTGGGCAAGGCTTGCGGCACGGGTGATGAGGCCGCGGCCGAGCGGTGGTGGTGGCGGATGGTAAAATCGCCACCCCAAACGCACCCACACCAGTAGCCAGACGGTCACTCCGAAGGACTTGTGCATCCCAATCACAGGCTTGGCCGTGGCACGATCCAGCTCATGAGAAATTATCCCAGAGGCAAACAGGCCGATGATGGTCACCGCCATGAGCCAATGCAGGAGAATGGCAAAGCGGGAGTAGCGGGAATGGGATGAGGTCATAACGTCTCAAAAAGGTCCAAAAGAAGCGCAAAAAATCCAAGAAAAATCGAGAGACGCGCTTTGGGTCAACTCCTTATTAACATTTTTGGCAGTAGGATAAAAACACAATCTTTAATTGTATTTCTTTTTGGCAACCTCTCTATTTTACAGGAATACCCATCATGGCCACAGGACAACCGGGAGACACAGCCCCCACCACCCACATTATGGACTCCCCACCCGACGGCTTGGAGATCACCTATGTGGTCAACCAAGACCATCCCCTTAATTTCGATCAGAGCGTTTTTAGCAGTGGGGTGTTTGAGCGCTCCGATGGCGATTTGCAGGTGCATTACCCCAACGGCGGTCAGATCACCCTTCAGGGCTTTTTTGATTTGGTTGATCAAGGCACGCCGCCAACGGTGACTGTCGGCGGAGAGACGGTGGTGCCGATCGAAACCTTTGCCCAGGCGGTGGACCAGGCTTATCAAGACATCGCACCGGCAGCGGGCCCGGCTGATACCGCCGCGGCGGCGGGCACAGCTGGCGCGGCCGGCGCGGCTGGTCGGCCCAGCACGGTCGCAGCAGAGCTGAACCGCAGCGGTGGCGGCGAGCAAAGCGCGGGCCGGGAATCGTTGTTAGGCGACGGTCAGGTGGCCACCGGTGGCGCGACCGCCTCGGTAGCACAGGTGTCCGGCGGCTCCAGCGTGGTGATTAACCCCGCCAGTCCCGCAAGCTCGACACCCACGAACTCCGCGGCGTCCTCGCAACCGGTAGCGCAAGAAGAACCTCAAGAGGGACCTCAAGACTCCGTCCAAGAGCAGGAACCCCAAGAGCAGGAACTCCAAGAGCAGGAACCGGTCCCCAACAACCAGCAAGAAGAGGAGGAGGTCGATATTAATCCCGGGGGACTCGAGGACATCGATTACAACATGATCGGTGAGGAAGGCAACAGCGGCGGGTTCATCCAAGAGCCGGGTGTAACCGAGCCGGGTGTAACCGAGCCGGACATCGTGCCACCCCTCACGCCAGAGCAAGAGGCTGGCCAGCAGGGAAACTCAGAGCAGTTCCCAGGCGAAGAGATTGCCGAGCTTGGCGATGAGTTTGGCGGCGAGTTTGGCGGCGAAACCGATCAAGGGCTCGTTGAGGAGTCTGCGGATCAGACCCTCAATCCACTTGAGGGGGCTGGCGCAACGGATGAAACAACCCCGGACGCCCCCAACGGGGCCGACCCGGCCGACGATGTGATGGGTGATCCTGAGGACCTAGCCCTTCTCGATAAGGATGGGGTTATCCCAGAGATGGGCTCAGAGCCGGGGCAAGAGTCAGTACAAGAAGTGGCACAAGCGCTGGGTGATTCTGAGGGTCTAACCCTTCTCGATAAGGATGGGGTTATCCCAGAGATGGGCTCAGAGCCGGGGCAAGAATCAGTGCAAGAAACGGCACAAGAAGAAACCCTGCAAGAAGACACGGTGCAGGAAAACCCACTTGCCGATGCCCCAACTGTCCCAACATTGGACGAAGGGATGACTGACTCGCCGGCTGCGAGCAGCCTGGCCGGTGATGTGGTGGGCGATCCTGATGATATGGCCCTTCTCGATAAGGATGGGGTTATCCCAGAGATGGGCTCAGAGCAGGGCTCACAAGCAACGCCAGAAGAGACCTTCGTGCCCGAACAACCGTTCGCCCAAGAGGGTATGACCGAGGGTATGACCGAGGGTATGGCCGAGGGTATGACCGGCGGCGAGGGCCTCGGCGGGAATCCCCAAACAAGTGACGGATCAGGTGAGCAGGCAAGCGAAGGCGCGACATCGACGGTCGACGCCCAGCCTGCTCCCGAACAGACGACACCAGAACAGGTCCCTGAGTCATCGTCCCCGCCCGAAGCGAGTCAAGCCGCTGCCCAAGACATGGGTCAAGAACCCATCGGCGATCCAATGGCCGAAGGGGATCTCACCAATTTCGATCTGGCGACCTCCGATGATGCCAGCCCCGGCACGGTTCTCGATCTCTCAGGTTTGCTGGGGGATTTGGCGGTCACCGAAGAGAATATCGATGACTATGTCGATGTTCGCTCAGGTGAAGATGGCTCCACCCAAGTCTGGGTCGATCCCTCTGGCGGCAGTGCCCAAGATCAGGAGTTCGTCGTCGCCAACCTTGACCAGGCCGCGCCCGTCGCGGTCTATGTGGACGATCCCTCTGGATCTTCGCCGATCATCATCTAGCAACAGCGGTGTGGGTCATCAGGGCATGAGGACAGGATACGGGCCTGTATGTTATCCTTATGGGCGACAAGCGACCCCCTAAAGAGAGCATAAAGCGAGCCCCCTATGCCGATCCCTTTTTCTGATGACCCGCCCCGCGCTAAGGGCCGTACCAAGACCCTCACCCGAGGGCGCATCCCCCGCCCCCAAGCACGGCCATGGGCGTTGCCTGAGTCCCGCGTCACCGACCCGCAAGTCTATTATAACCGCCGGCGCTTTCTTAAGGGCGCGGCGGGGGTGGGTCTCACGATGGGCGCTTTGGGGGCGATCGGCGGTGGGCGCACGGCGCAGGCGCAAGGGGCCCGCTGGACTGATCCGCCCCACCGCCCCATCACCGATCCCGAAATTGCCCAGACCTACAACAATTTTTACGAGTTTGGCTCCCACAAGGGTATCGCCGAGGCCGCCCAGAGCCTGCCTGTCTCACCCTGGCAGGTGGTCATCGACGGTGAGGTCGAAAGCCCACAAACCCTGGACTATGAAGACCTGCGCCGCCGGATGCCCTATGAGGAGCGTATCTATCGGTTGCGCTGTGTCGAGGCGTGGTCGGCGGTGATCCCGTGGACCGGGTTTCCCCTTGCGGCTTTGGTGGATTTTGCCCGGCCAACCGCCGCCGCGCGCTATCTGGCCATGCAGACCTTTGATGAAGAACACTTCGCCGCCCCCGGGTTTCGCCAACTCTGGTATCCTTGGCCTTACCTGGAGGGTTTGACCATGGCCGAGGCCACCAATGAGTTGGCCTTTATCGCCACTGGCATGTACGGCCTTGAGGGCTTGCCACCACAAAACGGTGCGCCTTTGCGCCTGGTGGTGCCCTGGAAGTACGGTTTTAAGTCGGTGAAGTCCCTCGTGCGTCTGACCTTCACCCGAGAGCAACCCAAGACCTTTTGGCAAGAGGTGCAAGGGCGCGAATACGGCTTTTGGGCGAACGTGAATCCCGATGTGCCCCATCCGCGTTGGTCCCAAGCCACCGAACGCCCGCTGGGGCTGGATGAGCGCATCGATACACAGATTTATAACGGCTATGGGCCTTACGTGGCCTCGCTGTATGCTGACTTGGATCTGCCTGATGAGGTGCTGTTCCGCTAACCGCGCGGCGCATCGGGCGGATCAACAGGGGACTCTTTGGCGGCATCAGGGGAGTTCAGCAACCCTTTAAGCTCATAAAGGGCGTCCAACGCCTGGCGCGGGGTCAGCTGATCGATATCCCAGTGTGCCAGCTGCTCCCTGATCTTCGCGAAGGCTTCCAGATCGGCCATATCTTTAGCTTCTTGTTCTTCTAATGCCGGGTCTTGCCCACTAGCAGGCGGCATGGCAAACAACGGCAAGTCCCCCGTGTGTCCTGCCTCTAGGTGGGCGAGCACCGCCCTCGCGCGACGAACGACACGAAGCGGCAGGCCGGCGAGTTTGCCCACCTGTACCCCATAGGAACGGTCGGCCACCCCGGGGGTGACCTCGTGCAAGAAGACGATCTCATCGCCCCACTGTTTGACCCGGATCGTGTAGCACGCGAGGCGCGCAAGCCCAGCCGCCAGCTGGGTCATCTCCCGGTAGTGGGTGGCGAACAAACAGCGCGCGCGCAGCTGGTCATGGACATGCTCGCACACCGCCCAGGCAATCGCCAATCCGTCATAGGTGGAGGTGCCCCGGCCAATCTCGTCTAAAATCAGAAACGAGCGTGGGGTGGCGTTATGCAGGATATAGGCGGTTTCCAGCATTTCGGTCATAAAAGTGGAGTGCCCGCGCGCCAGGTCGTCAGAAGCCCCCACACGGGAGAACAGCTGATCCACCACCCCGATCTTAGCGGCTTTGGCCGGGACAAACGCGCCGGCTTGGGCGAGCACGACGATCAAGGCCGCCGCCCGCAAAAACGTCGACTTGCCTGCCATGTTTGGCCCGGTCACCAGCCACAGTCGCTCCTGCGCATCCACCTTACAGTCGTTGGCCACGTAGGTCTTGACGTGCGCTTGGACGATCGGGTGGCGGCCGCCGGTGATATGCAGATCATCATCCATGGTCACGTCAGGCCGGCACCAGCGTTGACGGGCGGCGAGTTCGGCTAAACCTGCGGCCACATCGGTCACCGCAATGGCTTGCGTACAGGCCAACAGATCCCGCTGTAAGGCCACAACTCGGCTGATGAGGTCCGCAATCAGCGCCGCCTCGGTCTCAATCGCCAGGTCGCTGGCGGCAACGGCGCGGCGCACGATGCCGGCCAGCGCGGCACTGGTATAGCGGCTAACGTTGGCGAGAGACTGGCGGCGTTGCAGGTCTGCATATAGGGCGGTTTTTTCCAGGCGAGTGACGTGTTGGGCCGGGACTTCGATGAAGTAGCCGAGCAGGTTGTTTTGGCGAATCTTGATCGAGGGAATGCCGGTTTGCGCGGCATAGGTCTGTTGCAGTTTGATAATCTCATCCATCGCCTTGCCCCGGGTTTCTCGTTGCTCGTCCAGGGGCGTGTTATACCCTTTGGCAATTTGATGACCGGGCTCGATGTTGAGCGGGTTGGTAAGGGCCTTGCTCAAAGCGTCATGCAGGTCCTGCAGGCTGGCAGAAAACGCGCGAAACTGTACCGGGCTATCATCTTTGAGAGTCTTGGCAAGGATGCTCGCGCACGTAAGGCCATCACGCACGGCGCCCAGGTCCTGGGTTCGTCCTCGCCCTGCCACCAGGCGCACGCCTGCGCGCTGGATATCCGGGCATGCGTCCAACGCTTTGTTTATCGCCGCGTGCATCTTCGCGCTCACACCGCCGATAAAAAAGCTCACCCGATCCAACCGAGTATTGATGGTCACCGGATCGGTAGAAGGAGCCGTAAGCCAGCGTGCCAGACAGCGGCTCCCCATCGCCGTCCGACAACGGTCGATATGATGAAGCAAACTGCCTTGATAGGTACCGTTGGTGGTTTGGCTGATCTCCAGACTTGTGCGGGTGGCGCCGTCCATACGCAGGGCGGCGGCAGGATGCACCTGTTTGGGCGGGCGGAGCTGGCGGGTGCTGCCCATGGTGGCGGTCACATAGCTGGCCACGGCCCCCAGGGCTTCGATCTGGGAGGCTGTGAAATCACCAAAGCCGGTCAGATCGCGCACCTGATAAAGTGCGCATAATTGCTCGTCCGCGCGGGCGGGCGAGAACGGGTCTTGGCTGGGTTTGGTGATGGCGGCCTTATAGGCCGCCAGGAGCTCAAAAAGATCGGGTTGGTGCAGGATGGTGGGGGAGAGCAAAATCTCTCGTGGTTGCAGGCGGGTAAGGATATCGCGCAATGCGGCGGGATTAGCGCAGGATTCGGCCCATAGATCGCCCGTGGACACATCGGTATAGGCCACGCCCCAGTCGGTTTCACCGGCCTTACCGGCCTTGCGCTGACAGGTGGCGGCAAGCAGGTAGGTATGGTGCCGTGCTTCGCTCATGCCCTCATCGATGGCGGTGCCGGGGGTGACGATCCGCACCACTTCGCGCGGCACCAGGCCCTTGCGATTTTTATCCGCCGGTTCGGTTTGGTCGCACAAAGCCACACGATGGCCACGGGCGATTAGGCGCGCGAGGTAGGTCTGGTGGCTGTGAACGGGGACGCCCGCCATGGGGATGTCTTGTCCTTGGTGCTGGCCCCGCTTGGTGAGGGTGAGGTCTAGTTGTTTGGCGGCGATTTGGGCATCCTCGAAAAACAATTCGAAGAAATCGCCCATGCGAAAAAAAATCAGGCAATCGGGATGAGCATGTTTGGCCCGCCAGTACTGCGCCATCATCGGCGAGGAAGGGGGCGCGTTTTGATCGCAGGCTTTTTGTCCCTTTGTTTGTTTGTTTTGCTTTGTTTGTTGTGCTGGTTCGATCAGCGAAGGCTCGAGGGGTGTTTGCGCACGAGGGTCTGAGGCACGAGGGTCTGAGTGTGATGCGCCTAATTTTTGCTCGGCTTGATCGGTTTTTTTGCCGCGCAGAGTTTTGGCTACGGTGACGCTTTTCCCTGATCCAGGCCGCACCATGGGCTTAGTCAAACAATCGAGAGACCGACTCTCGGCGGGAGATACGGGCGATGGCCTCGGCAATCATCGGCGCGACCGAAAGCTGGCGATAGCGGGTGCACGAGGCAATATCGTTCGGTTGTTTGATGGTATTGGTGGTAATCAGCTCATCGATGCGGGATTTTTCTATATTGTCCCGCGCCGGTTTGGAGAGCACCCCGTGCGCGGCATAGGCACTGACGGATTTTGCGCCGTGGGTCAGCAAGGCATCTGCAGCATTACACAAGGTGCCGGCACTATCGGCAATGTCATCGACCAGAATGCAGCGTTGCTCTTTCACGTCGCCGATGATGTTCATGACCTCGGACTGGCCCGGTGCAGGCCGACGTTTATCGACGATCGCCAGGCCCGCCTCCAGGCGCGAGGCCAGCGCGCGGGCGCGCGCCACGCCGCCCACGTCCGGGGCGACAATCGTCAGGTGCTTGCCGCCGCGATGGACGCTGCGAATGTCTTCTTGAAACACCTTGCGGGCATACAGATTATCCACCGGGATATCGAAAAAACCTTGGATCTGACTGGCGTGCAGGTCGACCGTCAAGACCCGATCAACCCCTGCGCGGGTGATGAGGTTGGCCACCAGCTTGGCGGTGATCGGGGTGCGTGGTTCGTTTTTTCTATCTTGACGGGCGTAGCCGAAATAGGGCATGACCGCCGTGACCTTAGCCGCCGAGCCGCGCCGCAACGCATCCACGGTAATCAGCAGCTCCATCAGATGGTCGTTGGCGGGGGTCGAGATGGATTGAATCACAAAGACATCGGAGCCACGCACGTTTTCTAAAATACGAACAAAGATTTCCGAATCAGGAAAACGGCGATAATCTGTGGCAATCGGGTGGACCCCCAAAATCTCGCAAATACTGGTGGCCAAAGGAAGATTGCTGGTGGCGGGAACAATAAGCATAAGATAGAAAAATGCGCCAGAGAATTAAAGACGATAGTCTAGCAAAAACGGCATAAAAAGCGCGAAGGTGATCCACAGTAAAATTAACAAAGGAATCCCGCCAATCAGAAAATCAGCAAAGCGATACTTCCCCGCCACCGAGACGATCATGTTGGTGTGGTAACTCATCGGCGTGGCAAACGAACAGTTTGCAGCCAAAAGCACAGTAAGGGCCGCCGCGCTTGGATCGATGCCGGCCACCGGCGCGATGCTTAGCGCAAGCGGGGTGAACAACACCGCTGTTGCGTTGTTGCTAAGAAGATTGGTGGCCAGGGCCACCAGACCAAACAACGCCACCAAAATCAGCCACGGTGAGCCGTCCGCCGCAAACACGGTAAAATGGCGCGCGAGCAGATCAAGCGCACCGCTGGTTTCTAGCCCCGCCGCCAAACTAAGCGCGGCGGCGACGATAAAGATCAAGGGCCGGTTGATCGCTCGCAGGGCCTGCGCGACGGTCAGACAGCCCATCACAATCATCACCACCGCGCCCGCCGGGGCCAGCACTGCCAGCGGCAACCAACCGCCAGCAGCCAGGGCAAAGATCAAGCCAAAGATGCCAATCGCAATAGGCGCCCGGCCCGGGCGGGCCATCGGGCGAGTCGGCCGCGCCAACAAAAGCAGGTTAGGATCGTACGCCATGGTATGGATTTGCTCGCGCTGGCCTGCCACCAGCAACACATCCCCCGCCGTCAGCGGTGTCGTCATGGGCCGGGTTTGCCCAGCTCCGCGATGCAGCGCCACCGCCAGCACCTTCAGACCAAAGCGCGCGGTGATGCCGCTAAAGGCAATCGGCAAGCCTACCAGCCGTGAGTTGGGGGTTACCATCATCTGGGCGATGATAGTCTCCTGCTCGCCGGTGTCCTTGGACGGGGCGGGGCGCGCACCGGTCACTTGTTCTTGGCTGATGAGACGCACCAGTCGATCATCCAAAGGGCCCGCCGGGCTACGCAACACCACCCGGTCACCGAGTTCAAGGGTCTGGGGTTGGCCCAGCACCAGCAAGTCCCGCCCCCGGCGTAGGGCGATAACCTGGAGGTCCTCCTCATCTTGCAGCCGCCGGCCGCTCACCGTTTTGCCCAGCAAACCGCTGTCCGGACCGATCGCAACCTCGGTGGCAAAGGCCGGGATATCATCGCGGGTATCAGGCCGGGACGGGGTTGGTCGCGTGCGCGAGAGGACCCGCGGCAAGACAAACACGATATAGACAAAACCAACCGCGGCCATGAGCCCCCCCAGCGGTGTCATGGCAAAAAAGTCGATCGCCGGATAACCCTGGGCGATGACGACCCCGGCCACGAGCAAGTTAGTGCTAGAGCCCATCAAGGTGGTCATACCGCCTAAGATCGCGCCGAAACTCAGGGGCATGAGCAGTTCGTGGTCCGTATAGCGCGCGCCGCTGGCAAGGGCCTGGATGATGGGGATGAAAATAATAACCGTCGGGGTGTTGTTGATGACCGCACTGACCAGCGCCACGGTCAACAACGCGCTGACGATCCCGAGCAGCCAGTGACGACGCGCCAGGGGAGAAAACAGATTGATGATCGGATCAAGGGCGTGGGTACGGGCGATGCCCTCGCCCATAATCATCAGCGCCACCACCGCGATGACGGTGGGATTTGCCAGGCCCGCGAGAATATCTGCGGGGCTTAAAAGAGGCCCCTCATCGGTGATAAACACCCCAGTCCACACCAGCATCGCTGCGAGCAAGCCACCGGCACTGAGCTCGATGGGACTCGCCTCCCGTGCGAAGGCCACCAGCGCGAGGACCGTCACAACGCTAAAAAAGGCAATGTGATAAGCAGGGTCTAGGACGAACACCCGATCAGTATAGCGCGATTATAGCGGCGATTAGCCATTGGGCCGAAAAAGATCGACCTCATCAAAGGGTAGGGTTGGTTCAGCCAGGTTTTCCGGATGTTCGGGGTGAGTCTGGCGTAGAAAACGCGCCCGCACGGTGGCAAGGGAAACCAGCCGTCCCGGCGCGCGCGGGTCCTGGACCTGCCAAAAGGTCCAGCCGTTACAGGTCTCATGGTTTTGCAAGCGCGCGCCGACCGCGTGAATCGAGCCGCGAATCACCGGGACTGGTGATCGCCGACCTTCCTTCTGCTTGGTTTGCGGCGTGGGTCCGGTTTGCACGGTGCCATCGCTACACAGCCGCGCGCGCGGCTGGCCACTGCGATCAAACAGCGTCTGGCCAATCCCAAGCCAGCCGCCTTCTACCAGCACGCCGATCGGCACCCGGGGCGGCTTGCGGGTTTGCGTCGGCGCAATCCAATCCGCTGCTGGGGTGGGCGGCGCCTGCTTAAGGCGGGCGAGGGCGGCGGTCAGGTAGGTTTGCTCGCGCTCGATGCCGATCCAACGTCGCCCCAAGGCCTCGGCCACAAAACCGGTGGTGCCCGTGCCAAAAAATGGATCGAGGATGACCTGACCCGGTGTCGTCGCGGCCTGAATCACCCGATAAAGTAAAGCGGCAGGCTTTTGCGTGGCGTGGACCTTACGCCCATCCTCATCAGTGAGTCGCTCGCCCCTCGTGCATAGGGGAATGTCCCACGCATCCCCCTCAGGCAACCGCCAGTCACTGCGCATCTGTCGCCCGCCGTTGAGATTTTTCATCTCCCAGTAATGAAACTGGGGCCGGCTTGTCCCCGAAGGCGCGGCCCAGATCAAGGTCTCGTGGGCGTTGGTCAGGCGGGTGCCCTTAAAGTTCGGCATGGGATTGGGTTTGAGCCAGATGACATCGTTCAAAAGCCAAAAGCCTAAGTCCTGTAAGCAGGTACCAATGCGAAAGATGTTGTGATAGCTGCCGATGACCCACACACTGCCGCGCGGCTTGAGCAGACGCTGGACCTGCCCCAGCCACTGGCGGGTAAAGTCATCATAGGCGGCAAAGTCGGCAAAGCGATCCCACCCGTCACTCACCCCGTTTGCGGGGGTGCCCTCGGGCCGGGTAAGGCCCTTGCGCAGTTGCAGGTTATAAGGCGGGTCGGCAAAGACGCAATCGACACAATGATCGGGCCATGTTGCCATGATCTCGATGCAATCACCGTGATAGATATGCCGGTGATTGGGGCGCACCCCCGGCGCGAGCTTATCAAGCAGCGGCATCGACCCAGCCGCTATCGTCCGCGCGGGGCGATTTCTTGCCCGGCGAGGTAAACGGCTTGGAGGTGACCCGCCCCATCACAGGTCAAAAGATCACCGCGGGTGCCAACCGCCAGCCGCCCCCGATCATCCCAGCCCATGACCTGCGCGGCATGGCCAGAGGTCAGCACGGCGGCCTTGGCCAGATCGATGCCCAGGCTGACCAGCCAGACCAAAGCATCATCCATCCTCAGTGCACTGGCCGCCAGGCCCCCATCGGGTTTGAGGGTGCGGTCATGCTTTTTGGTGATCGTCTGGCCGCCTAGGGTGTAGGTCCCCTCCGGTGCGCCTGCGCCTGCCGACGCATCGGTCACGATGTAGAGTTTCGGAATCGCCCGCACCGCGGTCAGAAGAGCCTCGGCGGACAGGTGCACCCCGTCAGCGATAATCTCGGCCTCTTCGGCGTAGGCGAGAGCCGCGCCGATGACGCCGGCTTGTTTGCCATTCTCGTCCCGGTGGTGGGTGCCGGTCATGGCGTTATAAAGGTGAGTGATGCCATAGCCGTCCTGGATGATCGCTTTTTTCGCCTGGGCGGTGGTCGCCGCTGAGTGTGCGATCTGATGGCGCACCCCGCCCGCGCGCAAGCCCTCCAGTAAGATGCCCTCAGGATCGATCTCCGGCGCGAGGGTCATGATTTTAACCGGCCCGGCATCGAGCAAGGCCTCAAGCACGGCGCGATCCGCCGGATGGGGAAAATCCGGTTGTGCCCCCATCATATCCGGGTGCAGGAACGGTCCCTCCAGGTGCAATCCAGGGGCATCGGCGGCACAAGAGGGGAGCGCCCTCATCCCTTCGGTCATCCCCTTGATGATCCGCACGGACTCCTCCGGCGTTGCCGATAAGGTCGTCGGCATAAAGGTGGTCACCCCACAGGTCGGTAAAAAAGTCCCCGTGCCGATGGTATCCTCGGGGTTGCCGGTGGTCATATCAAACCCGGCACTCCCATGAATGTGCAGGTCGATAAAGCCGGGGATCACGTAGGGCGCATCGGCGTTGACCGGTCCCGGGGTGATCTTTTCAATCGTCTTGCCAAAGGTGATCTCGCCATCGACAAAGGAGTCCTCGATCAGTAGGTGGCCGCGTATTGTGTTCATCATCTCACGCTTGGGTTGGGGATAGGGAGGGGCTAGCGAAGCACCGGCATGGTGAACTCGGCCGCATCGGCAGGTTTCCAGCGGGCGGTAATGGTTTTGAGTTTGGTATAGAAATGCAGACCCTCCATGCCGTAGATGGCGTGATCGCCGAAGGCGGACTGTTTCCAGCCGCCAAAGCTATGAAACGCCATGGGCACCGGGATCGGCACGTTAATGCCAACCATCCCGATGTTGCAAAGGCTGGTAAAGGTACGTGCCGCTTGGCCGTTGTTGGTGAAGATCGACGCGCCGTTGCCGTAAGGATGGGCATTGACCAACTCTAGGGCGGCGGCGAAGGAGGGCACCCGGATGATTCCCAGGACAGGGCCGAAAATCTCCTCTTGGTAGACGCTCATCTCTGGTTTTAGGTGATCGAACAGCGAGCCGCCGATGAAAAAACCATTCCCTTGGGGAGCGAGGGTGCGGCCATCGATGACCAAGGTTGCACCTTCAGCCTCGCCTTTTTCAAGATAGCCGGTGACCTTCGCCAGGTGCTCGCGGGTGATGAGCGGACCCATATCCATGCCCGGCTTGGTGCCGTCGCCGACCTTGAGGGCCTTGATCTGGGGCGTGAGGGCGGCGACCAGCTTATCGCCGACCTCGTCCCCTATCGCGACCGCAATAGAAATGGCCATGCACCGCTCGCCCGCCGAGCCAAACGCTGCCCCCATCAAGGCATTGGTCGCGGCGGTGATGTCCGCATCGGGCATGACCACCAGGTGGTTTTTCGCCCCGCACATGGCCTGCACCCGCTTGCCGTGCGCGCTGCCGGTGGTGTAGATCTGTTTGCCCACGGCGGTAGAGCCGACAAAGCTGATGGCCTGGATGCGCGGGTCGGTCAACAGGCCCTGCACCACGTCCTTATCGCCATTGACAACGTTGAGCACGCCCTTGGGCAGGCCGGCCTCGTGCAAAAGGTTGGCGATAAACAGCGCGGAGGAGGGGTCTTTTTCCGAGGGCTTGAGGATAAACGTGTTGCCGCAGGCAATGGCCAGAGGATACATCCACAAGGGCACCATGGCTGGAAAGTTAAAGGGCGTGATGCCGGCACACACGCCGACCGGTTGGCGCATGTTGTAGCAGTCGATGTGGCTGCCGACATTTTCATGGAAGTCGCCGCGCAACAGGTAAGGCACGCCACAGGCGAACTCGACATTTTCGATGCCCCGCTGGAGCGAGCCGCCAGCATCAGGCAGGGTCTTGCCGTGCTCGGCGGTCACCAGTGCCGCGATGTCATCGCGATGGGCGTGCAGCAGATTCAAAAACTGTTGCATGATTCGCGCGCGGGTAATCGGCGGGGTCGCCGCCCACCCGGGCAAAGCGTCCTGGGCGGCGCGAATGGCGCGGTCTAAGGTCGGCGTATCGGCCACCGCCAGGCGCGAGGACACCTCGCCCGTGGCGGGATTAAAGACATCGAGAAAAGCACCGTCCTTAGGCGTCAACGATTCGCCGTTGATCAAATGGCCGATCGTTGACCTTGCAGAGTTGGCCATGAACGCCTCCATGAAAAAATTTGAGGAAAGAAAGCGCCGCGATGGGCCCTACCGCATCAAAATAACGTGCCGGCACGCCGCTGGCTAGGGGACCGCGAGGCGGTTCGATTTCGCCACCATCCACGTCTGTGGCATCGTCCACGCGGTCCCCAGTCCTATATCAGTCTGGTTGCGCCATCTCCTGGATTCCTGCCTACGCAGGAATGACGGGATGAGGCAAAACCGCGTATTGTATGACTGGGGACCGGACGTCGGTCGTCACAAGAACAGATATCGGCGGAATCCCGCCCCTGTGGGGCTGCCTTCGCGGGAATGACGGGATGAGGTAGGAATGGAGAAAGGGGGTGCGCATTGGCTTGGGTTAGGTCTATCACGATGCAGGCAAAGACATGCACGGCGCGGTCGTAACGTGCCGACGTCCGATGAACAAATGGTCAAGGCTAAGCCTTGTATCTGACCCCGGTGGGCCTTATATTAAGAGTAGGCAAACACGTAAACCCTTACATCCAGGAGGTAATCAGGAGATACCATGGTGGACTCTTCCCCAAACAAAACCGCCCCGTGGGGCACAACCGCGCCGACCTCTCAAGCCAGCCCGGCGAGCCAAGCGGCTATGGATGAGGGTCTGCGCCGTCATTTTCTGAAAATCTACAACTACATGACCACAGGCTTGCTTGTGAGTGCGGTCACCGCCTGGGCCGTCGCCTTCTTTGAACCTTTGCAGGTTTTGTTCTTCGCTGTCACGCAAACCCCCGCCGGGTACGTTGCATCTCCGACCCTGCTGGGCTGGGTGGCGATTTTGGCCCCCTTGGCGATCATCTTTATCGGCCCGGGTCTTGTTAAAGACGGCAATCCGCGCAAGGCTATGTATATGTACCTGGGGTTTACCGCCCTGATGGGGATTTCCCTGGCCCAGCTGTTTATCGTCTACACAGGCATGAGCATCGTCCGCACCCTGCTGGTCACCGCCGGCGCCTTTGCGGGGCTAAGCCTGTTTGGCTACACGACCAAGCGCAACCTGTCCGGTTGGGGGCAGTTCTTGATGGTCGGTCTGATCGGTATCATCATCGCCTCACTGGTCAACTTCTTCGTCCAATCCTCGATGATCGCCTTTGCGGTGTCGGTGATCGGCGTGCTGATTTTCGCAGGCCTCATCGCTTATGACACCCAGCGCATTCGTCGTAGCTATTATGAGCATGCCAGGACAGGTCAGCTGGAGATATCCGCTGTGTTTGATGCCCTGAGCCTATATTTGAACTTCATCAATTTGTTTGTTCTCTTGATGCGTTTTATTGGCGAGCGGCGCTAACGGTCCTTTATGGCTGGCAACAGCTTTGGGCGGCTGTTTCGCTTCACCACCTGGGGCGAGAGTCATGGCGCGGCCATTGGGTGCGTCGTTGACGGGGTGCCGCCGCGCCTGACCCTCACGCGCGAGGACATTCAGCGCGACTTAGATCGCCGCCGCCCCGGCACCTCCCGCCTGGTCAGCCAACGGCGCGAGCCCGATCAGGTCATGATTCTATCAGGTGTGCTTGAAGATCAGACTACCGGCACGCCGATCCACCTGCAGATTGCCAACCAAGACGCCCGATCCAAGGATTACGATAATCTCGCGCAGACCTTTCGCCCGGGCCATGCCGACTATAGCTATTGGATGAAGTACGGCATTGCCGATGTTCGCGGCGGCGGGCGGTCCTCAGCGCGGGAAACCGCCAGCCGGGTCGCTGCTGGCGCCGTGGCCAAGGCGATCTTAGGCGCGTTCACGTCGATCACCATTCGTGGTGCAGTGGTGCAAATCGGCACCGAGGGCTTGCCAGGGGGATCGTGGGACGAGGCGGCCATCGATCAAAACCCGCTGTTTTGTCCCGATGCAGACACCGCCAAAACCTGGCAGGCCTACCTAGAGGATATTCGTAAAAAAGGTTCGAGCGTCGGCGCGGTCGTCGAGGTGCGCGCTTTAGGCATGCCCGCAGGCTTGGGCGAACCGATTTATGACAAGTTAGATAGCGACTTGGCGCGCGCCATGATGACGATTAACGCTGTCAAAGGCGTGGAGATTGGCGATGGCTTTACCGCCGCGAGCCGGTACGGCGAGGACGGCGTCGATCTGATGCGTGGCGAGGCTGGAGAAAAACCGGTGTTCACCAGCAATCACGCTGGCGGCGTCTTAGGCGGCATTTCCACCGGACAAGACCTGATCGTGCGCATGGCTGTCAAGCCGACCAGCAGTGTGCCCACCACCCGCGATACGATCAACCGCCAGGGGCGCAACACCACCGTGCAGACCAAGGGCCGGCATGACCCGTGCGTGGGTATCCGCGCCGTGCCCGTGGGTGAGGCGATGATGGCTTGTGTTTTGGCCGACCATGTCTTGCGCGCCCGGGCCACCGGTACTCTGGTCTTAGACCCGCGCCTGCCGCGCGAGTAGCGCTCTTGATGAGTGCTTGGTTTGTGCCGGGGGAGCGGTGCGCCGACCTCCATCGCCAAGCCTTAGAAGCGTTTCTTAAAAGCTATCCGCCCTGGACGGGAGGTTCTGGCAAGCCCAGACCATCCATCCGCTATCGTCCTCTGACCAACGGGGTGAGTAATGCGACCTGGTGCGTAGCGGTGGGCCCTAAAGCCTTCGTTGTTAAGATTCCCGGGTCGGGCAGTGGGCCCTTTATCGATCGGGCGGTGGCGGCACGTGCCTCGCGCCGCGCCGCGCGCTTAGGTCTTGCGCCGGCGGTGGTGGATGTTATATCGCCCTCAGGCATTGAGATCACCGCTTACCGGGCTGATTGGGGGCATATAGAAAAGCCTGCCTTGGCCTTGCGTTTGGGGCAGGTTGCGCGCGTGTTGCGCGCACTCCATAAGGGTCCCTTATGGGGACATCGCGCGACCATCTTTGATCTCATTGATGCGCGGTTACGGATCGTGCGGGAGGTTTATCAGACCGGGGGCTTGCGCGATTTTTCCGCCCTTGAGGAGGCTTATCACCGTGCCCGGCGGGTCATGATGCGCCGGGGGCTGTCTTTGGCGGCTTGTTGGAATGATCCCATGACGACCAATTTTTTGGTCAAGGGGCCGGCGATGTGTATTGTTGATCTGGAGTATGCGGGCAACAACGATCGCTGGTATGACCTGGCGGTTTTTTTAGGCGAGATCAACGCGCGTCCTGCGCAAGAGCGCGCTGCGATCCTCGCCTATGATCCTTTGGCGGATGAGGACACGCTTGCGTGGGTGCGGGTTTTGCGCACCTTGGCAGACTATAAGCTTGCCCTATGGACCTTGTGCCAGGCGCGATTGTCCACTTTGCCGCTGGATTTTGATCGTTATGCCCGGTGGAAGTACGCCCGCGCCCGGGCGCGCCTGGCGGGGCGCGCCTGGCGGGAGGATTTAGCCCTGCTGGCCGACAATAAAAGATAAAATCTATGGAAAATCAAAAACAGAAAAAGCCTACTTAGCAGACGTAGCGGCTTCGCGTCGGCGTCATGCCGATGGCGTCGTTCCGCTCACGTGCCGAAACCGGGGTGTTTGATCGCCGCAGTCCCCTAGCGGGAGGATCATGATATGTCTTCTCATGACTCTGTCATCGTCGTGGACAGACAGGCCCCTACCGCCTGCACCAGCTGTACCAAAGTGTAGGGCTTGCGCAACAGGCGCACCGCATCGCGGTCTGTAAGATCATCCTCGCTATAGCCTGAAGTGCACAGGATCGGCAAGTCCGGATAGTCGCGTCGCACACGCTCGATGAGCGCGTGGCCGTCCATCTCCGGCATAATTAGATCGGTAATCACGAGATCAAAGGGCTCATGAGGTCTCGCCTCGGCCAATTTTTCCAGCGCATCCCGACCTTGGGAGCTTTCGATGACGGTAAACCCTTGGCGGCGTAGGGCGCGGGCGGCCACGGTACGCACGTCCGGTTCGTCCTCCACGAGCAGCAGCCGCGCTGAGGCTAGGTTGGCCGCTGAGACGGCAACGGCGTGGCGCGGCGCGATGTCCGTGACAGCATGACCGCTGTCCTCTGTGGCGGTGGGCTTGGATGCCGGGTGCGGCGCATCAGGCAGGTACAAGGTAAAGGTCGTGCCCTTCCCGAGTTTGGTCGTCAATGCCAGGTGACCGCCGCTCTGGCGAATAATACCAAAGGTCGTCGCGAGCCCTAATCCGGTGCCTTTGCCTACCGGCTTGGTGGTAAAAAAGGGATCGAAAATCCGCCCGATGTCTTTGTTTTCGATGCCGACACCGTTATCGCTGACGGCCAAGGTCACGTAACGCCCAGGGGTAAGCTGGCCTGTGGGGAGAGTCTGCCGATTACGGACCGTCTGATGGTCGATCCGCAGGGTGATGAGCCCGCGACCTTCTCGTTGCGGCACCGCCTCAATGGCATCGCGCGCATTGATAATCAGATTTAGAATAACCTGACGGATTTGCGTGGGGTCTGCTTGAATGCGGGCTTCGTGTTTGCTTGGCTTGACGTGGATGGCAATCGCGCCCCCCACCAGTCGCCGGGTCAGGGCCGCCAGATCGCCAACGACGACACTCAAGTCTAGGGATTCTAATTCCTGGGCCCCCTGGCGGGCAAAGGTTAACAGCTGGCGCACCAAGTCCATGCCCCGTTTCGCATTTTGTGAGATATGCATGAGGTCCACGAAGGCCTCATGATCGCGACCAAAACGAACAATGAGCAGATCGCAATAACCGATGATTGCGGTCAACAAATTATTAAAATCGTGGGCGATGCCGCCGGCCAGTTGGCCGATGGCTTGGATTTTTTGCCCTTGTTGGGTGGCGGCATCGACGATCGGCGGCCAGGCGGGGGGCTCTGCGCACAGATGTTCTCCCTTGGTGTCTCGTACGAGCGTGAGCCCCCTGTGCGCTGCAAGGCCGGTCAGGGCTGCGCCGACCAGCCAAAGGGCCAACCAGCCCGCCCCATCGGCAGTACGCAAATGGGCCCAGGAGACTTGGTTGGCGGCGTAGACCATCGCGATCATACCCACAGCCATGCCCATAACGGCCAGCGTGAACAGGAAAACAGGAGATCGCAGAGACTCTTTCATATGGGTATAGAATATAAGTTTTTCCCCTAAAAGTTTAGTTTTTCTTGTCCCGACACAAAAGACCAACACGGGCAGGTGACTTGACAGTCTGCGCGCAGAAGGCTATTGCGAGTCATCTGCGCGGGTGTAGCTCAGCTGGTTAGAGCGCCGGCCTGTCACGCCGGAGGTCGCGGGTTCAAATCCCGTCACTCGCGCCATTTTTGCGCACCTTTTCTTGCCGCCGCGGCTGGCGGGGCTGCCTTAGTTCGTGATTGTTTTATTTTATGGTGATGTTGAGGGTTCTTGGGGGAGCCCAAGACGCGGAGAAGAAGACTCTTAACAAAGATTCAGGATGTGAGTCAGCGCCGCCGTGATATCGTCTTGTCCATGGTCGTCACATCCACGCCGTGCTACCTTGGCGTGTGAGGGACCCGTAGCTCAGCTGGATAGAGCGCCGCCCTCCGGAGGCGGAGGTCGCAGGTTCGAATCCTGCCGGGTTCGCCACCTCTTGCGGGCGGCGGCGGGCAGGAGGACTTCTCGTACTCGACCAGCTTGATGATGACATCACCGAAAAAGACTCCCGCAAAAGCGGCGAAAGCCGCCCAGATCAAGGCCAATTCGGCGCGAAAGACAGGCGACGGTCTGATTGGCAATGGTCCTATCGGCAATGATCGAATCATTTTGCTCACGGGTCTTGCCGGCGCAGGCATGAGCACGGCGTTGGCGGCCTTAGAGGATTTGAATTACCAGGCGGTGGATAATCTGCCCTTAGCGTTGCTGGAGTCCTATCTTAAAACGACAGCCCACATCGGTCAGCCGCGCGCCATCGGGGTGGAGATTGTCTCCAACGCGGCGGCGGTGACGCAATTGATGCGGACCTTGGCAACCGCGCCCTTAGCATCCCTAGAGTCTGAGTTACTCTTCATGACCTGTAGTTATGAGGCGCTCGTGCGTCGCTTTAGTGCCACCCGGCGGCGTCATCCGCTGGCGCAGGACGGCCCCTTGCAAGCGGGTATTGCTCGCCAAGCGGCGTTTTTAGAGCCCCTGCATGATGCGGCCACCCATGTGATCGACACGACTGATCTGGGGGTGGGAGACCTGCGCCAGCTGATGCGTGATCGCTTTGGCTGGGTGGGGCAGACGAGTCTGACCTTGATGGTGCGATCCTTTTCCTATCAAAAGGGTCTACCGCCGACGGCCGATGTGGTGATCGACGTGCGTTTTTTACAAAACCCCCATTGGGTGCCCGCCTTGCGTCCGCTTACGGGATTGGATCGACCGGTGGCGCAGATGATTCGCGCGGACGAGCAGTTTGCCGGTTTCCAGCGACGACTCAAGGCCTTGCTCGCACCGCTGATCGACGGCTACGAGGCCGAGGGCAAGAGTTACCTGACGATTGCCTTTGGCTGCACAGGCGGACGGCATCGCTCGGTCTTTATGGCCAGGCAGATAGGGCGGTGGCTGCGGAAAGTCAGCGGGCGCGAGGTGCTGATTTCGCATCGGGATTTAGCAAACGATGGCGGCTGATAACGGGGGCGCCTTTTCCGCCTATAGCCTGGCGGACTGGTGGGACGAGCGGGGCCCTTTTCGCGCCCTGCATGCGCTTAATCCTGTGCGTCTTGCCTACCTGCGCGGGCAGTTGGGAGACATCAAGGGATGCCGGCTGGCCGATGTGGGCTGTGGCGGCGGCCTGCTGAGTGAGGCCCTGGCCGTCCAAGGTGCGCGAGTCGATGGCTTTGATGAGGATTCGGCGGTGATCGAGATTGCTCGGGCGCACGCCAAGGCGCGGGGGATCGATCAAAAACGGCTGATCTATCATGCCCGTGCTCCTTCGGGCCGGCAGCGGTATGATGCGGTCATCGCGCTGGAGGTGATCGAGCACGTGGACGACGCTCGGGGGTTTGTTATGCAGATGGCGCAACTGGTTAAGCCCGGCGGGCGGTTGGTGATCTCGACTCTTAACCGTAGCCTTGCCAGCCGGATTGGCGCGATCTTTATCGCCGAGCGGGTGCTGGGGTGGCTTCCGCCGGGGATTCATGAATTCAAGCGCTTTATCAAACCCCACGAGTTGGTGGGCTTGATGGAGTCTTCTGGCTTACAGGTGATGGATACCTGCGGGTTTGTCTATCGCCCCCTGACGCGCCGCTGGGTGCTGGACCCGCACGATTTGCGGATCAACTACGTGGTCAGCGCCAAGCGTAGTGGCGGGATGTAACTGCCGAGGACCGTGTCATCCCGGTCATCTCGGTCATCCCGTTTGGCCGTGAGAATCAGGCCGTGCGCCTCATGTCGCCAGCGGGCGCGGGGATCTTCTGCCTTTGTGCGTACCAGATAATAACGTTCAGGCGAGGGTGTTTCGTCTGTCGCCTGGCGATCTTGCGGGTTTTGTTGGGTTTTATCGGCGGTGGTCCGCCTGGCAAGGAGGGCCCGGGGGGGCTCATTGTGATCCTGCCAGGCGGGCAGGGCGGCGCAAACTCGCCAATCGTTTGGGTTCAGGGTGCACCACCAAGGAGATGTTTTGCTGCGCTGTTCGTCCCACGGCCAGGGCAGAACGATGAAATCGGCAGGGCTATGCCAGCGCAGGGTGCTGGCGATCAGCGTGGTCTTGCGGCCAAGGACCGCGCGGGCCAGAGGCATAAGCTCGGGCGGGGTCAGGACTGTCGGGGGTGTTTGCAGGTCTTTGGTGGCGGCCATGAGATGCCGCCAGAGATCCAGAAGGTCACGCGGATTAAGCTCACCGTGGTGGCGGTCCCGTAGGATTTGAAAGATGGCCCATTCCCGATCGGGTTGGTAGCTCGCGCCGGGGATGCCGGTTTCGTTTTTGATGCGGGCGATCTCGCTCACGCAGGCCGCGCGCGCCATCAAAGTGTCGTGCAGGCGGGCATCCAGCGCGTTGATTTTCTCGCGCAACTGAGCAAGGCGGGACAAGGGTTACCCCCCGGTGGTGCTCATGTAGCGCGGCACAGCGACATTGGGCGCGGCGCGGTCGATGACAAAGTCATGGCCTTTGGGTTTGCGTCCAATGGCTTGCCTGATCGCCTCGCGCAGGGTGCCGGCGCGCAGGGCGGCGCGCAGGTCCGCTTGGTCGTTTTGCCCCAGGCACATGAACAATTGGCCGGTGCAGGTGACGCGCACCCGGTTGCACCCTTCGCAGAAGTTGTGGGTCAGGGGAGTGATGAACCCCAGTCGTCCGCCGGTTTCCTCAACCCGGACGTAGCGGGCGGGGCCGCCGGTTTGATCGGCCAGGGGGGT
This sequence comes from Pseudomonadota bacterium, assembly GCA_039028835.1. Classification (GTDB taxonomy): domain Bacteria; phylum Pseudomonadota; class Alphaproteobacteria; order JBCCHK01; family JBCCHK01; genus JBCCHK01. Next base: position 50,955 of record JBCCHK010000003.1, on the reverse strand, counting down.
AAGGGTCCAGCGCCGCGCGAGGTCTTTTTCGACCTGCGCGAGCGGGAGGTATTGGTTAAGGCGTTCCTCGCCGCCAATATCGCCCATGGGCATAACCTCGATCAGGGTCATATCGTAGCCATTCTCGCCGCACCAGGCGATCAGGTGATCGAATTCGTCTTGATTACCGTCGGCGCCCCCCAGGGCGACGGTGTTGATTTTCACGGCCAATCCGGCGCGCTGAGCGGCCTTGATGCCGTCCATGACGCGATCAAACCGCCCCCAGCGGGTGAGTCTGGTGAACGTATCGGGATTTAGGGTGTCTAGGGAGATGTTCACGCGCTTCACGCCGAAGGCTTTGAGCTCGTCGGCGTAGCGGCTGAGTTGGCTGCCATTGGTGGTGAGGGTGAGCTCCTCTAGGGTGCCTTTGGCGAGCGATCGACCCAGGGTTTCGAACAGCTTCAGAATGTTGCGGCGCACGAGGGGCTCGCCGCCGGTGAGGCGGATTTTACGCACCCCGAGCTCGATGAAGGTTTGGCAGAGTTCGGCTAGTTCTTCCAGGCTTAAAAGATCGGCCTTAGGCAGGAAGGTCATGGTCTCGGCCATGCAATACACACAGCGGAAATCACAACGGTCTGTGACACTGACGCGCAGGTAGGTAATGGCGCGCCCGAAGGGATCGATGAGGGGGGTCGGCGTGATGGGCGCAGTGATGGGTGCGGTGGGTGCGGTGGTGGACATAGCTCCAGGATATCACCGGTTAGGGGGTCTTAGCCAGACGGGCAGCATTCCGTCTATAGGGGTGCTTGTTGCCGATCTGGGTGCGATCCCGAGTAAACGCCACGCGTGTCTTTTCTTACATCCCTCACCTCGTCATTCCCGCGAAGGCGGGAATCCATGGCACTGTCTTGGCAACAGGCGTGGCATTTACTCGGGACCGCGCGATGGTTACCACAAGCACAGATATGGACGGAATCAAACCGCCTCGCGGCAAGGTGCGGCTTTGCCATCGGAAACGTCGCTTACTCGGGACCGGGCATAAGGTGCCACAGGCTCAGATATAGACGGAGTCAACCCCCTGTGGGGCAAGGCGCGGCTTTGCCTGTATTGTGCAGGAATGACAGTGTTTGGGTTTATTCTCACATGATACAAGCAAAGACCCGCAAGGCGGGTTTTAACCTGTGTCAACGTCTGATGAACAATCGGTCAAGGCCGTGCCTTGTGGTGGGCGATAGCGGACTCGAACCACTGACCCTCTCGGTGTAAACGAGATGCTCTCCCAACTGAGCTAATCGCCCGGGCGCGTCATGACGGGATTGACAGGGTGTGTCGGTGGGCACTACGAGATGAGCCTGCGCGGATCTCAAGATGGCCCCTATGCGTGACTGCGGTGGATTGCTTAGAAGGCCTGTCAATCCCAAAGCGTCAATCCCAGAACGTCGACCCCAGAACATCAATCCCTCGGGGGCGTCTTTAGGACAGGCCCCTGAGGTGATTGAACGTTCGAGGCTAAGAACGGGTGTTAGTTAACGGCGCTCTTAAGGACTTTGGCCGCCCGGAACTTGGGTTGGGTCGAGGCGGGGATGTTGATGACAGCACCGGTTTGGGGGTTGCGTCCTTTGGTGGCCGCCCGGCGGGTTGTGGTGAAGGTGCCAAAGCCAACCAGGCGCACTTCTTGGCCACTGGCCAGAGATTGCGTGATGGCATCGAAGACGGCGTCGACCGTGTCTTTAGCTTGGGTTTTAGAAAGGCCAACAGCGTCAGCGATGCTGGCAGCAAGATCGCTCTTGTTCATAATCGTGGTTACTCCAAATGCTGTCCTGGTTGCCCCTTAGGGGATACCGCTGGCGGACAGTTGTGATATGAGCCCGGGGGCTCTTGTCAGCGGCGCGTTGAAACGGGAGTCTCAAGCGCAGTTCGGTCCCGGATCGGGGTGGTTCCCAGACCGGGCGTGAGCCCATGTTGCTGGTTGATGCGGGCGGCCAAGGGAGGATCACCCCTTTTTTCAGGAGGACTCCGTCCTTGTCATTGGGCGCGTTCCTTTGCTCAGCACGCCTCGTGTGATGCTCGCAGGGGGGTAGATACGCATGCAAAATCCCCATGCAAATCTGCATGGGATCCTCATAAGACCTCCCCACAGAGCGGCGGGCGTGCGCAGGTCGCATGCCTCAAGCAACGTGGTTGATGTCCGATATACCTTGCCTTAGGGCATTGGTCAATTGCGAACGGGCCAGGTTTCTGAACATTTTTTACCCACGCCAACCTTGCAAAGGGGCTCGGGGACGATGAAGGGCTCGCCGCTGCATGAAGTGACGTGGGGTTGCGTGGGGCACGACGAGGTGCGCTAAGAAAAGTCATGACGCGGGCGGCATCTGGGTGTAGTATGGCTTTGCGGGTGGCGATCAGGAGGTCTGGAGACCTTGGAGCACAGGGCACGCATGATACGCATGGTGCGGGTGATGGGGCGATCTTCTCGCCTAGGATTCTTTTTGATCTTGGTAGGAATCGGGCTGGCAGCAGGGGATGCTGTGGCAGTCAGCGTTCGTGGTTGGGATCACGGCGACTATGGCCGTTTGGTGTTCGATTGGCCCGGCGCCCAGACGACACGCTATGAGGTGATCGGCGGCACGGCCGGCCAGAGCGACCAGGCCAGTCAGCCTGTCCAGGTGGTGATTTCTTTTGCCGCGCCCATGCCGGGAACGTTGTCCTCACCCCAGCGGCGACTCTCGCGCTATATTACGGCCTATGATTTGGGAGCCGAGCGGCGGCGGTTGGTCTTGACCTTAGCCGATGGTTTGGCGGTGCAGACGTTGGACTTGCCTGGGCGCAAGGTTTTCGATTTTCGCCAGACCCAAGCATCGCCGGAACTGGCCGAACCCGTCCCGCCGGCACAACCAGCCCCGAGCCCGGTACCTTCTGTCCAGACCAGTGAGGCCCCCGCCGCCAGCGAAACCAATGACGCCAGCGGTGCTGTCAGGGACGTTTCAGCGCAACCTGGCCAGACCCCGTTTACCCAGCAGGTGATCCCGCAGGCGTCGCCACCATCCTCTGGGGGGGACGCCGCGCAAACCACAACCCAAGCCCCAACCCAAACCACAGCCCAAACGCCTGAGGGCGCCGAGGCCCTTGCCCAGGCGGCATCTCAAGCAGCCAGCCAACCGACCGTGCAGGCCGCGCCGCAAGGGGTTGTACAAACCGGTGCCCAAGCGGTAGGCGCGGTGGGGTCGTTGGCGCAGGATACGGCACAACCGGTGGTCTCATCCCAAGCTGCATCTCAAACGACACCCCAAGCTGCACCCCAATCCCCATCCCAGCGGTCGCTTACGGCCGAGACCGAGATGGGCTCGGCGGTGATATCCCGGATCTCGAATGCGGCGCCTTTAACCCAAGTCCGCCCCGCGCAAAACCAAGCCTCACTAGAACAAGCCTCACCAGAACAAGCCTCGCTTGAAGATGAGGTCACCCAGGTCCTCACCACGGCCTCGCAAGGATCCTCGTCTGACCCCGTGCAAAACGTGCACACTCAAAACAGGGCCCCACAAAGTGAGATGACAAGCACGGCTGCGAGCGCGACGGAGAACGCCTCACGGCAAGACATAGCGAGCCTCATCGACACGCTGGGGCTGGAGCCGGAGACCGATGCGCCGGTCACGGCGCCCACCGCCTCGCCCGGCGTCGCTTCAGGTCAACCGGGGCAAGAGGAGGCTCAAGAGCAAGCCCAGCAAGAGCAAGCCCAGCAAGAGCAAGCCCAGCAAGAGGAGGTCCCCGTAGAATACGGAGAAGTCCTGGGCGAGATCGAAGGCCTGAACTTCGAGGCCATGAGAATCACCGAGCTGGAAGACCGCACCCGGATAGATTTTGAATGGAATCAGCCAACCCCCCACCTGCTACGCCAGCTCGGAGAGGAAATCCGCATGACCTTCGGCTACGTCAATGGGGTGGATCTCACCGCCGTAAGGGGGCGCGATTATGACCGGATTAGCGCCATCACCGCTGCAAGGGGCGAGATGGACGGCACCACGGACTTTATCATCATGCCCAAAGGGGCGTTTCTCACTCGCTCTTACGTTGGCGGGGACGTGGTTACCCTAGAGCTCATCGACTCAGAGGACATCCGAGAAATCGCCCTGGGGCAAAGCACCATCGTCGATCCCCTGCAAGACGAGAACGATCCTTTGGATGAGAGTTTTGGTGATACCCCGACCAGCCGTTCCGTGCGCATTCTCTTCGAGCAAGATGACCCTTTTGCCCTGGCGGTGGTTAACCGGGGTCCCGAGTATCTGGTGGTGTTTGCCCGAGAAACGCCCTTAGAAAGCGATCTGTTTGAGGATTTTTTGCGTGTTTTTGATGACGCCCGTCAGGTCCGCACGGCGCAAGGCATCGCCGTGCGCCTGCGCAAAGGCCACCCTGATGCTTTGCTCTTTGGCACCTTAGAAGAGGGATCCTGGTTTCTCCAAGAGGTCACCAACAGCCGCCAGATCAACAGCACCCTGGGTGTCTTAGATTTTAATATCTGTCCCGTTCCGCACTGCATCCAGTTCGAAGGCTTAGAGCCTGGCCCCATGGTGAGTGTGGAGGGAATCATGGTCTTCCCCAGCTACAACCCTAACCCCACCGTGCAACCGGAGCGTAGCTTTCCCTCTTTTCGCACACTCCCAACGACCCACGGGGTGGCGATTGTGCCGATGGTCGATAGCCTGGAAATCCAAGCCCAAGACAACAGCGTGATGATCGCCCATCCCCAGGGGCTGCTCACGTCCGTTTTTGCCCAGCGGGACAAGGGCAGTGTGCTTTTTCGAACGGTTGTGCCGGTGGAACTGGACGCCGAAACCTTTGCCGGTAATTGGGCGCGGCTCCAGCGGCGTGCGGCTCTGACCTCCACCACCAAGGGCACGGCCCGGCAAGACCTTGCGCGTTTTTATATCAGCTATGGTCTGTATCCCGATGCGGTGGGCGTCTTGCATGTGGCGCGGGACGAGAATCCCTTCTTGCTGGATAACCCTGAGTTCAAGATGATGCTGGCGGCCGCAGAAATCCTCTCCGGCAATTACGAGCCCGGCCTTAGGCTCATGCAAAGTGTGCGCAATCTCTCGTCCCAAGAAGGCGCCCTGTGGCGGGCGATCACCGCCGCAAGGCAAGGACTCTGGCGTGAAGCTCATGCCTATTTTCGCCAAGCAGGAGACTTTGCGGTCCGCTATCCCCGGCCTCTTGCGAGCGAGTTTGCCATGCTGTCCTTGCAGGCTGCCGTCAATACACAAAACTACGACCAGATCAACGTGCCCTATATGGAATTGCTGCGGGAAATGGCCGTCGATAACGATGAAATTGCCTCGGGGATTGCCTACTTCCAGGGGCTTTTAGACATCCATTACGGCCTGCAGGATAACGCCCGGGACGCCTTTGGCGATTCGATCGCCAACGCCAGCGAATACATCAAGCTGATGGCGCAAATGGCGATTATAGAATCCGACTATCAAACCGGCGTGATCGACACTCAGATGGCCGTGGACCGATTTGATCGCCTACGCTATCGTTGGCGTGGCGACTTTATCGAGTTCGAGGTCATGCGTCGCTTTGGTGAGCTGCTTTGGCAAGTCGGCCAAGGCAACCAGATGATGGACGTTTGGGAACAAGCGGTGGACGAGTTTTCAGACTACCGTCCCGCCCAAGAACTGGAAGCCCAATTGCAAGACAAGTTCACCACCTTTTTCACCGCCGATGATGCGCCGGCAACCATCGATCCCGTGGCCTCCTATGAAGCTTTTCAGATTCACAACGATATCCTGGACTCCCACGCCACGCGCTTACGGATTATGGCGCGCCTGGCGGCGATCCTTTCAGAAAAAGGGCACTTTGATTTGTCGGTCAATCTGCTCGCCGAACTGGCGCAAGCCCAGCCCGATCCCAACCGCCGAGCTTTGATCGGCGCCCGCATCAGTCAACTCTCGCTCTTGCAGGACGATCCCCAAGAAGCCCTGCTGGCCTTAGAAGACACGGCCGTCGAGCTCGATGATATCAGCCCCGATGTGCTCCTATGGCGGCAAGCGCTACGCGCCAGTGCCTACACCGATCAAGGAAACTACGAGCAAGCCCTGGCGGCCCTGGCGGGAAACGATGCGCCCATCGCGCAAGAGATTCGCCAACGGATCGCCCGGGAGCAAAATAACTGGCCCGAACTCGCTCGCCTGCTTCAGCTGGAAATCCCGCCGCCGCCTGCGCTGGGAGAGCCTCTGCCTGATGACCAAGCCGAGATGCTGACACGCTATGCGGTGGCCCTATCCCTTGCGGATGATCGCGAAACGCTCAACGATCTTGCGATTTCCTACGGTCCGTCTATGGCGCTCACGCCCTTTTCATCACCTTTTTCGGTGGCCACGGACTTACCCTTTTCCCAAGACCGGGTTGGCCTTGAGGATATCCGCCGCACCCTACAAGAAACCGATATCTATCAAGAGACCCTGCTTAGCGAAGACCTGTTTGGCAGCATGGACGATTGGGTGCTGGAGAGCAGCGCAGGAGCCTTCACCGACCAGGGCAACATGGTCGAATCGATCATCTTAGATGAGCAAGAGGGACTGCTTTTTGATGAAGGCCTTCAGGAAAATAGTCCCGCCAATGAGGAGCAGGCCCCCACCCTTGATGGCCAGACCGATACGCCGCAAGAGCGGGCGACCTAAGGCCTAAAAAGTCCTTCTAAGGGTGCTTGCCGCCGCCAACGAATGATCGGCGAGGTGCCTGTGGTCAAGGGCGCGTCTTGGTCCAACGCCTGACGAATGCGCTGGGCTTCCCCAGCCGCATCCAAAGCATCGCCCTCAGGAGTATCTTGCCAAAACACGATCTGGTCGACAAAGTTTTCCCGGTCCAAGGTCAACTCGGTCGATTCTCGGTTCACCGTCTGGCGAATGTCCGGCAGGACCTGGTCAACGCCCAGCTCAACCAAAAAAAGCGCATCGGCGGAATCCTCATCGGTGATAAACACCGCCCCTTGCAGGTCTTCGCCGCCATCATCGTCTTGCAGAATTTGGCGAATAGAAGGCCGGCCATCCTCAGAAGGCAACGCCGCGCTCGGCGGTACCAAAGTAAAGTCCGGCGGTAATTCCAGCGGCTTGCGCGTCGTGACGGCAAACTCGTCCGGGGTTTGCCGGGTAAAGCCAATCTGATTGCTCGAGGTGCAGCCCGCAAGGCCAAACGCGATCAGCGCGATCAAGCCCGCCCGATGCTTAAAAAGAAAACCCATAAATCCATACCAAAAATCAATCACAATCGCCGAGGTGTAGCTTAAGCCTGGCCTCGTCGTACGCGCATCCCATCGAATAGCACATAACCAATCACCCCGCCAACTATTGCCATATCCGCAACATTAAAAGCGGGCCAATGCCACCCGGCCAGATGAAAATCTAAAAAATCCACCACATACCCCAAACGGAGCCGATCCATCAGGTTGCCGATCGCGCCTCCGATCACGGCCCCTAAAAACAAGCGGCCATGGGTCGTACGCCACGTCCACCAGATGAGCACCCCTGTTAGCACGATGACGATCAGTGAAAAAAGCCACGCATCAGCCTTTGAGGCCAAGAGCCCAAAACTGATGCCGTAGTTCGACACCAAAGTCAGGTTAAAAAAAGGCGTCAGGCCCTGTCCGCAGATCGGGCAGGCCTGCAAAAACCCCATCGCCCAAGCCTTGCTGACCTGGTCCAAGACAAAGACGATCCCCGCCACCGCCAGCCACCAACCATTGCCGCGGTCTATCATGCCCCCACGACACCCGCGCAGCGGGTGCACAGATTCGGGTCTTGGTGTTGGCCGACCTGCGCGTTGACCTTCCAGCACCGGCCACACTTGTTGCCCTGAGCCATCTCGCACCGAACGGCCACCTCGCTCGTATCGGGCAAGACAAAGGCTCCCTCTGGTGGAACCCACGGGTCGATGATCTCTACCTGCGCGGCGGAGGTAATCGCAAGCTCGGCCCAATCAAGATCCGCCACTCCCTCCATCGCCACCGCCCTCGGCCTAGAAAGATAGATGATCGGGGCTGCTTGCAAGGAGGAGCCCAGGCGTTTGTCTTTCCGCGCGACTTCCAGTGCGCCGGTGATGACCCGGCGCACCTGGCGGATGTGGTGCCAGCGGTCCGCCAGCGCGGGATCGCGCCAAGCCTCATCGATGGTCGGAAACAACGCCTCATGAATGCTCTCATGGGGCTTATGGGGCCAGGATTGCCAGGCGTCCTCACAGGTAAAAGGCAGGATCGGCGCAAGCCAGCACAGCACACATTCCATCGCCTGGGCCATCATTGCCCGCGCCGCGATGCGCGCTGGGTCGTCTGGCGCGCCGCAATAAATCAAGTCCTTGCGCACCTCCAGATAAAGCGCGGAAAGATCATTGACGCAAAAGTTATAGATTTCTGTATAGAGCTGATGAAAGTTTAAGGCGGCGGTTTGGCTGCGCACCATCTCATCCATCTCGCTGAGCCGATGGATGAGATATCGCTCGAGCTGCGGCAGGTCTTCGGGCACCGTACGATCCGTCACATCCCCCGCCGCGCCGAGAAGATAACGCAAGGTATTGCGAATACGGCGATAGGCATCAGCCTGGGCCCCAAAAATCTGCTCACTGACCCGCAGGTCTTCATAATGGTCCGACGCCACCACCCACAAACGAAGAATATCCGCGCCGTAACGATCGATGATTTTATAGGGCGAGACATTGTTGCGCAACGATTTGGACATCTTACGGCCCTGGGCATCCACCACGAATCCATGGGTCAGCACGCCCTTAAAGGGAGCCTTCCCGCGCGTGCCACTCGCCTCTAAAAGCGAGCTATGAAACCAGCCGCGATGCTGATCCGAGCCTTCTAGGTACAGATCCGCCGGCCAGGTCATCTTCGGATCATCTTCTAAGACAAAGGCGTGGGACGAGCCGCTCTCAAACCACACATCGACAATATCCATCACCTGCTCAAAGTCCTGCGCGCGCCGACCGTCGCCTAGGAAGTCCTGGGCAGGCCGGGCAAACCACGCATCAGAGCCCTCATCTGCGATGATACCCTGAATCCGCTTAAGCACATCTGGGTCGGTGAGAATCTCGCCGCTGTCCTTATGGACAAACAGTGCGATTGGCACGCCCCAGGTACGCTGGCGGCTGATGCACCAGTCCGGGCGGGTGCGAATCATCGCACTCAGACGCTCTCGTCCCGTACGCGGCGTGAAGGTCACCTGCGCTAATGCTGCCAGAGCCTTGTCCCGCAAGTCGTTCGTCTCCATCGAGATAAACCATTGGGGCGAGGTCATGTAAATCAACGGCGCTTTTGATCGCCAGGAATGGGGATAGCTGTGCGCAAAGGGCGCGCGGCTGAGCAAGTGCGCGCCCAACGCGTCACACACCGGATCCGCCGCCTTAAAGATATGCAGCCCGGCAAATCCGTGGGCCGCCTGAGTATAGACCCCATCCCCTGCCACCAACGACTCCTGCGGCAAGTCGTATGTCTTGCCTAAGGCAAAGTCATCTGCGCCGTGGGCCGGGGCAATATGAACAATCCCGCTGCCTTGCTCGGTGGTCACAAAATCCCCTGGCAAGATTGGCACCTCATGGTCAAACCCTTGCTCTGCGAGCGGGTGCGCGCACACCGTGCCCACCAGTTCTTGCCCGCGCAGGCGGGTGCGCACCGGCAAATCCACTCCCAATGCCGCCGTCGCATGACCCAAACAATCCGCCGCAAACACCAGCACATCGCCCTTTTTCGCGCCCGCCCTGTCGTGCGCAACCGTCACCACCGCATAGTCTGTTTCTGGATTTACAGCTAACGCCTTATTTGCCGGTAACGTCCACGGGGTCGTGGTCCAAATCACCACGCTGGCATTCTTCGGTAGAGCCTTGCTCCGTCGTACAGGAAAGCGCACCCACACCTGGGTCGAGACGTGTTCTTGATACTCTACTTCCGCCTCGGCAAGGGCCGTTTCCTCCACCACCGACCACATCACAGACTTCAAGCCCCGATACAGCCCGCCGTTTTGCGCGAAGGTGTGAATCTCTCTCACGATACGCGCTTCTGAGGCCGGCGCCATGGTCAGATAGGGGTCCTCCCACCGGCCCATCACCCCCAGCCGCTTAAAGTCATTGCGCTGAATATCGATCCAATGCTCGGCAAACGCGCGACACCGTTTGCGAATCTCCAAAGGCGAGAGATCGTCCTTATTCTTGCCCTCGGCGCGGATCTGTTTTTCGACCTCCCACTCGATCGGCAATCCATGACAATCCCAGCCCGGCACGTAATGCGCATCATACCCGCTCATCTGATGTGCGCGGTTAATCATGTCCTTAAGGGTTTTGTTTAGGGCCGTGCCCAAATGCAGTGCGCCATTCGCATAGGGCGGGCCGTCATGGAGGATATACCGCTCCCGCCCCTGGGAGTCCTTGCGCAGACGCTGAAAAAGGTTTGTGTCCTCCCACATCGCCAAAATGTCCGGTTCGCGCTTGGGTAGGTTGCCGCGCATCGGAAAGTCCGTGGTGGGCAAGAAAACCGTATCGCGATAATCGTTTTTCGATTCAGCAGTCATAAGGTCAGTAACGTAAGAAAGATCGCTCGTGAGGGTTTCCTCGTGAGGGTCTTTCATCATTAGGACAAGCGGCCAGTCCACGCAATGCCTCCCGCGCAATTTTTCGCTCGAGATTGGTTTCTTGACTTGCGCCGCGATGGCCGTCAATGGTAAGCGTGAAGACATCAATGTGAGGACATGGGGCGCGTAGCTCAGTGGGAGAGCACTACGTTGACATCGTAGGGGTCGCTGGTTCAATCCCAGCCGTGCCCACCACCCCGCGGGGGTTCGATTGACGTCTATATCTGTGATTGTGGCTGATAGGGGCACGGTCCCGAGTAAGCACTGGGCCAGTTGCTAAAAAGTACCCCACGGGGGTTTGATTCCGCCTGTATCTGCGCTTGTGGTCGACAAAGGCCCTGTCCCGAGTAAGCGTCGTGGGTGTTGCTAAAGTTCCACCATGTCATTCCTGTGAAAGCAGGAATCCAGGAGATGGCGCAACCAGCAAGAGGGTTGTAACCAATGTGAGATGGATTCCCGCCTACGCGGGAATGACAAGGTGAGGGGTGTACGCAAAGACACGTACGACGGACTAAATTGCCGCGAGCTCTTGCTCTAGGTCCGCAATGTCCGCGCCGCCCGCCATTAACTGGCGAATGTCCTGATGACCGAGCTCGCTCTTTGTGCCCGCGCCAATCACCTGCCCGAGCGCCAAAAACGTATAACGATCCGCAACCAGCTGGGCGTGAATCTCGTTATGGGTGATAAAGATAATCGCGATATCCCCCCGCGCCCGCACCCGCTTGATGGTCTTAAGGACTCCCATCTGCTGCTTTTGCCCCAGCGCCGAGGTCGGCTCGTCCAAAATCAGCACCTTCGCGCCAAAGTAAATCGCCCGCGCAATCGCTAAGGTCTGACGCTGGCCGCCGGACATGGTACCCACTGCCTGGGTAGGGTCAGAAAAATCGATCCCAATCTTGAGCATCTCCTCGTGCGCAATGTGATTCATCTCTTTCATGCGCAAAAACCCATAACCGGTCCGAAGCTCCCGCCCCATAAAAAAGTTCCGAGTAATGCTAAGAAGCGGGTTAAGCGCAAGGTCCTGATAAACAGTGCCGATGCCGGCAGAAGAAGAATCCCGCGGCGAGCGAAACTGCACCGGCGTCCCCTCGATGATGATCTGCCCCTCGCTGGGCTCATGAACCCCAGAGAGAACTTTAATCAAGGTCGATTTACCCGCGCCATTATCCCCCAAAAGGGCATGCACCTCGCCCGCATACACCTGTAGATTCACGCCGTTAAGCGCAACAAAAGGGCCAAACCTCTTAACCAGACTCTCAACGCGGATTAACGGCTCGCTCATGACTCAAATCCCCCCGGTAATCCGTTTGCGGATGCGCTCGTTGCCGAACACCGCCGCCAACAACACAAGCCCAACAAACACGCGATAGAAAGACCCATCGATCCACGGAATATAGAAAACCGCATTGGCCACCAAGCCAAAAGTCACAGCACCAAAAGCAACACCAATCACGCTGCCAAAGCCGCCGGTCATCAAGGTGCCGCCCACCACCGCAATCGCAATGGCCTCCAGTTCCTTAAGATTACCCTTAGCCGCATCCGCGGTGTTGGTATCGAAAACCTGACAAGCAGCAAAAACCGTTGCGCAAAACGCGGTGAACATAAAAAGCCCAATCTTCACGCGATCGACCGGTACACCATTGGCGCGGGCACTTTGCTTATTATCGCCTGTCGCGTATATCCAGTTCCCCAGCGGCGTGCGACTCATCACAATATAAGCACCCAAGGCGATCACCAGCCACCACACCATCCGCGCATCAAGACCGCTCACCCACTGCTCGCCCTTGCGGTTAAGATTAAAGCCAAGGGTAAACGCCAGATCATAAAACCAACCAAAACTCTCGCCGCCAAAAAGGCTTGCAAACCAGCTTTCTTGTTTGAAATCCGGCAACCCAGAGATTTGCGTGGACTTGTTAATCAGGCGAAAACACACTTCGGTCAAACCGCGCAAGAAAAACAAAAACGCCAGACTGACAATAAAACTCGATAACCCCGAGCGCACAACGATTGTGCCAATCAGCCACCCCCAACCAAGGGTCATGATAAGCGTGAGAAAAAACGCCGCCGCGGGCGTGGCCTCCCCCAAGCCAAAGGGCAAGCCCCACTTGAGCATCATCGCCATGGACATGCCCGCAAAGCCGATCATAGACCCAATCGAGAGATCGAACTCCCCGGCAATCATCAAGAGGGCCGCACCGGTGGCAATAATGCCAAACTGCGCGATGATCGATAGGTTGTTTTTAATCCCTAGCGCATTGAGAGCCTGACCGTTAGAGGCCAGCGCAATCAAGATGATGACCACCATCATCACCAAAAAAGATCCCGCTTCTGGTCGTCGCACCAACCACATCACAGTGGATTCCTGCTGGAGCCTGTCGGATTCTGTCCGGTCGTTCATGATGTCTCTCCCCTTGATTCGACCTCTTGTGGGCCGGGGGCCCGCAAGCCCCCGGCCTCATCTCTTAGCGGTTAACACCCGCTTGGGCTTCCACATCCGCCGCGTTAGACGCATCCACAAACCCAGGACCAGAGGGAATGTTCGCGCCCGGCAGCATGCCCGCATTGCTGTTATACAAATGCAGCACGATGACCGGCATATAGCCTTGCAAGCGTTGTTGCTGGTCGATCGTGTATTGCGCTTTGCCTGATTTAATCAGGCTAATCACCCCGGGGGTCATATCAAAACACGCCAGATGCACATCGGCGCCGACCTCATCAACAGCCTCAGCGGCGGCTTCACAAACGTGCGGGCCAATCGCAAGCAAGCCGTCGATGGCGGCATCCGCTTGCAAGGCCGCGGCGGTGCGGGTTTTGATCTGCGCCACATCGTTAGAGACGTCGATCTGATTAAGTTCTGCGCCCATGGCATCAAAATAGCCCGTGCAACGATCCACCAAGGCGGTGTTAAAGGCTTCTTGGTTCAGGCACAAACCCTTGGTGACCCCTTCAGCCATCGCCCGCGCCCCGGCGGCCTCGCCGGCAAGCCGCTCGGGCTGACCCACGTGCATCAATGCGCCCACGTCCTTAGAAGACTCCAGCCCAGAGTTGATGGTCACCACCGGAATCCCAGCATCGACCGCCGTGCGAATCGCGCCACCCAGCGCATCGGCGTCCGGCAAAGAAACGATCAGCCCATCAGGTTGGGTCGCGCTCGCCGCTTCGATCAGCTTGGCCATGTCTGCCATATCACCAGACGGGGCATAGTTATATTCGAACTCTGCGCCCACCGCCTCGGCGGCATCCCGGCCACCTTTTTCTACCACTGGCCAGAATGGGTCCGTGCCTTGGGTATGGGTAATCATCACATAACGTTCCGCGAGCGCAGGGCTTGCGGCAATCAACAAGGCAAAACTTGCAAGTAAAAATCTTTTCATGACGTGTATCCTCTCAAATATAGAAAACAAAAATCCAACACCGCAACGGCGGGACTCTCATCCGGGCTCATCAGCGAAAAGCCCAGTGATAGAAAAGTAAGGAAAACGATAAAAAGCAACGAGCACGAAAAACGTGTGCGCGTATGACCGGCTCCCCCGAGGTTTTTTCTTAGCACATCCATACCGCCCAAAGCCAGAGATTTTTGCGATCCCCTCTCTCCTCTGTCCCTTCCGATCTGGCGCAGCAGGACTTGTCGGCCTGTGAACAGAGGCTTTGTCTACCCTTAAGGCAATGGCATGCTAACCTTGTATCCCAGCACACGCTGGCAAAAAGACGCCCCCAAAAAACTTACATAAAACACCTCAAGGAACCATTATGCCCCAAGACGACCCGCCGGCTCAAAAACGTGTCCTGGCCATTGTCGGCATGGCAGGATCAGGCAAGTCCTGTATCGCCGAGGCCGCTCTTGTGCGCGATTGGCCCGTCGTCTATTTCGGTGGGCAAGTGCTGGCCTACCTCGCCGGCCAAGGCATCGATATCAACCCCGAAAACGAGCGCAAAGCCCGTGAAGAACTACGTGAAAAACTCGGCATGGGTGCCATGGCCATCCTCACCGCCGAAAACATCGATAAGGAATTCCAAAACCAACCCCTCATCGTCATCGATGGCCTTTATAGCTACGCCGAGTACGAAGAACTCACCAAACGATACCAGGTCACCCTCGTGGCCGTCGTCGCCCCCCGCGCCTTGCGCCACCAACGCCTAGGCGTGCGCAAAGACCGCCCGCTGGACGCCAACCAAGCCAAAGATCGAGACTTTGCCGAACTCCAGCAGCTACAAAAAGGCTGGCCCATCGCCCTGGCAGACCACTACCTGCTCAATGACCAAGACCGTGCCACCTTCGATACCCACATCGCCCAACTCTTCGATCACTTCTCCTAGCTCCTAGCCGGAGGGGCAATATTCCGCCGATATCTGTTCTTGTGACGACCAACGTCCGGTCCCCAGTCATACAATACGCGGTTTTGCCCCATCCCGTCATTCCTGCGAAGGCAGCCCCACAGGGGTTTGATTCCGCAGGTATCTGTGATTGCGGCCATCAACGCCTGGTCCCGAGTAAGCCACGTGTCCGATGGCAAAGCCGCACCTTGTCATTCCCGCGCAGGCGGGAATCCAGGAGTCACAAGTCCCAATGCATGCAAAGATACGCACGGCGTACCTAACAAGAACAAAAGCATGATGAACAACCGGTCAAGGCCGCGCCTTGTCAAGGCTAAGCCTTGTTGGGGACGGGGCGGAGCAGATGCGCGCGCGTTCCATCATAGAGCTTACTGCGCGCAAAGGTTGCCGCGCGCAAGCTCGGGCCCACCATAATCAGCGCCGTGCGCGTGATCTTCTCCCGCCGCACCGTTTGCGCAATATCCGCCAAACGTCCCCAAATCAGCTTCTCATCCGGCCAACTCACCCGCACCGCCACCAAAATCGGACAATCCTCACCCCACACCGGGATCAAGCTCGCGACAATCCGGCGTAGATCACGAATGGAGAGATGAATCGCCAAACAGGCGTCTTGTCGCGCCAAATCTGCCAGCTGATCGTGCGACAGGGCCATCCCCGCCGTCATGGTCATGCGCGTGAGCACCACCGTTTGGCACACGTCAGGCAAGGTCAGTTCGCACCCGGCGGCGGCGGCCGCCGCCGCATAACTCGGCACCCCCGGCACAATCTCATAAGCAATGCCGTGGTCTGCCAAGGCGCGCGCCTGCTCGCCCACCGCGCTATAAAGGGCCGGATCACCGCTATGGACCCGCGCCACGTCCATCCCTGCGCGATCAGCGCTCACGATCCGCTCGATGATCGCCTCCAGCGTCATAGGTGCGGTATCGATCACCTCATGTCCGCGGGCGCGGGCCTCGGCCACCACCACATCCGGGATCAAGGAGCCTGCATACAAACACACGCCACAGCGGCGGATCAACCGCCGCCCGCGAATGGTCAGCAAGTCCGCCGCCCCCGGCCCTGCGCCGATGAAATAAACCGTCATGATTTTTCCTCATACCCGCGCGGGGTATAGGCCGCCATCCTGCTGCCCATCCCGCCCGCCATCCCGCCTAAATGGGCAAAAGCTCGCGATCTTGTTGCGCCAATCAGGATCACCGTGTGCATGTCGATCCTCTCCCTGTGGTTATTGAGTTCTGCCACCGTGATGACCTCGACCCGTTCTTGGGCGCGCGTCACCTGCCGAGCAATGACCACCGGCGTGGACGGCGCCCGGTCTTGGCCAATCTGCTCAAGGGCCGCGCGAAACAAGTCGCCCCGCTTGCGCGAAGTGGGATTATACAGCGCGATGATAAAATCCCCGGCCAAGGCCGCCTGGAGCCGTTGCAGGATCACATCGCGCGGGGTGAGTAAATCCGATAAGGACAGCACACAAAAATCATGACCCAGAAAACCGCCGACCCGGCTTGCGGCGGCCTGGCTGGCGGACACCCCGGGCAAGACCTGCACCCGCACCCGTTGCCAAGCCGGTGTGCGCTCGATCTGGGCAAAGACCGGGCTGGCCATGGCGTAAATCCCGGCATCGCCTGAACACACCAAGGCGACCTGCCGCCCGCGCGCGGCAAGGTCAAGGGCGCACATCACCCGCGCGTCTTCCTCTCCCAACGCAAACCCATGGCGCGTGATGCCTGGACGACCGGGAATTTGCGCCAGATATCCGTGATAGCCGACGAGATCGGTCACCTGGACGAGCGTCCGCGCGGCTGCCAGGGTTCTCATGGCCGGATCGCCGGGCCCCAGGCTGACGACAAACAAACAGCCCGGCGGGCGACCCGCAAAGACCCCGGGCTGGTGCGCCAACGCTACCGCGCAGGTGCCGTGGGCGTTCTTGTGCTTGCCCAGGAGTAATCTTCCCCGGAGTAATCTCCCTCGCCGGCCCTTAGGGCAAGCGGCGGCCAAAGCCGCCGCTTCGGCGACTGAGCCGCTGCCGACTGCCTGCTTAACCACAGCGGAAGAATCCCCTACGGGCTGGGCATCCAAGTGTGCCGCCGCAAACAGATGGATCGGCACATCCAAGGTTTTGGCAAGCTGGATGAGGGCCGGTTCGTCCTGTTTGAGATCGATGGTGGCGACCACCCCGACGGCCTTCGCACTGAGATCAGCCGAGACTAAGGTTTGCATCACCAGGTCCGCAATGGCGCCGGGGTCAGCGCCGCGAACACAGCCGACCCCCAGCGCAAGCTTGGCCGGGTGATATACAAGACAACGATTCGAGCCCGCCTGGGGCCGCAGACTACCGCGCAGCATAAAGGCAGCCTGCCTGGCCGGCGGGGCGGTCCGGGCAAACCCTGCGGCCCGTCGCCCGAGCAGCCTGCTGGGCCCGCCCTCAGGCGAGATGGTATCAAGCAGACGGCCCGTAAACGCTTTAAGGTCATCCGGGTTGGCCAGCCGCCAGCCCGGCGGTGGGTCATCCAAGGCCAGCCCCAGATGTCCTTCCCCGGCGCCGGTGGTGATGAGCGTCGCCGCCAAGGCCTGAGCGATCTGGCGGGCCAGGGCCGTGCCGCCGTGGTGGCTGCCCAACAACGGCACGACGGCGCCCGTCCTTGCGATCCCTGTTCCTTCGGCCACGGCGATCACCGGCGGTTCGTGATGCTTGTCGCGCAACAACGGCGCGATCAACCGAATAAGGATGCCGGCCGCACACAGCCCCACGATGGGCTGGCCCGTTAAGAACAACTGTTCTAGCAAGCCCCGCAAATCCTCATAGGCGATCAGACTCGGATCATCACCGGCCAGGGCGCGCGGAGCGTAAATCATTGCTCCAGCCAGACGATCATCATGGGCGGTGATCCGGCGCGCGAGGTCAATCCCTGGTCGATGGAGGATGACGATGGCGGGCGCCACGGGCGGCGTGAGAGGTGCGGGCGTCATGAAGACGCGCCCGATCCGAGATGACGGGTTGCCGGGATGACGATCATGGAAAAATACGCGCCTTTGGCTTTGGCCGCGTCCGCCAGCGGTATGATCGGTGGTGGGGATAGGCTCAGATCACCCACCAGCACGGCCTGCTCCAATCGGCCGGCTTGCTGGATCAAGCGCACCAGGCGTGCCAGATCCTTGCCCGGCTTGACCAGCACCATTCCCCCCTCGCGGACCAGCCAATCGGCCAGGTCCGGGCGCGTGGCTGGCACCACCATAAGCGGTTGGTCCCGGCAAGCCAGCGCCGCCGGAATCATCGTGGCGGCGGCGCTATAGGCACTGATCCCCGGTTGGAGGTCAATCGGCACCGCAAGGCGCGGGATGATCTCCGCCAGGGAGCCATAAAGCAGAGGATCGCCTAAACACAGGATTGCAACCCGTGCGCCCGTCTGCACCGCGGCTTGCGCGTCGGTGGCCACCTGGTCGTAGGTTGCGGCCATGGCGTCAGGGTCATGGAGTTCGAGCTTAAAGGGATACTCGCGCGCATGGTCTGCAAGGTAGGGCGCGGCAGCGGCGCGCGCGCGGCTCTCGCCACCGGCGCCGGTGGGATAAAACACCACCTGGCAGGTGCGCAGCGTGTTGACCGCGCGCACGGTCAGAAGGTCAGCGGCCCCCGGCCCCACCCCGATACCATAAAGAACGCCGGTCATAGGTCCGGCTCATCGCCGATCAACGCCCGTGCGTGGTTTAGGCAGGCGGCGTGATCAGGGCTCCCGCCTTCTTGCGTCCACCATTCGCGCACCTGGTCTAAGACCTGGCCGATGATGGGTCCTGGCAAGAGCCCGAGGTCGGTGAGGTCATCGCCGCTCAAGGGAAAAGGGGGTGCGGGGGCATCTTGTGCGAGCGTGAGTAGGTCGCGCGGGCCGCCGCGCGCGCCGGCCATGGCGGCGGCATCGATGGCCGCCGTTCGTCCTTCATTGAGCAACAGTCCTTGGATTTCCTGGGCCTGCCAGGTCATGGTCTTATAAAAGGCAAGTGTTCGGAGTCGCCCGGTCTGGCGGCGCGAGAGCCGCAACCGGCTGGCCAAGGTCTCGGCCATCATACCGGGATCGTGGCTTTCGGCCTCGCGGACCGGGAGCAATGCGCCCAACCGTAGCAAGGGATCGGGCTCGTGCGGCAGGGCGATAAGCCGCGCCAGGCTAGCGTGATCGCCGGCAAAGCCGAGCACATCAAGGCCGGTCTCTTGCGCGGCGATCAGGGCGGGCACCGGGTCCGGCGCCGCCAGCAGCCGCAGCAACTCATAGGCCACCCGCTCGGGCGCGAGCCGCGCCAGGTTGGATGCGGCGCGGCGGATGATCGTGAGCACCTTCGGGTCGGGCGGGACTTGGCCGAACAGCGCGAGAAAGCGAAAAAATCGCAACATCCGCAGGTAATCTTCCTCGATGCGCTGCTTTGGGTCGCCGATAAAGCGCACGATGCCCGCGCGCAAGTCCGCGATCCCATCGAAGGGATCGAAGACCGCACCGCGATCATTGGCACTCAGGGCATTAAAGGTGAAGTCCCTTCGACGGGCGTCTTCCTGCCAGTCATCGGTAAAGGCGACCTGGGCATGGCGGCCATCGGTCGCGATGTCCCGGCGCAGAGTCGTGACCTCATAGTTGGTGCCATCCAGCACGACGGTGACCGTGCCGTGCGCCAGGCCAATCGGGTGGGTTTTTATCCCCATGGCCTCGCCGACCGCCAGGACCTCTTGGGGGGGCAAGATGGTGGCGATGTCCACGTCCTGCACCGGCTGATCGATCAGCGCGTTACGCACACAGCCGCCGATAAAGCGTACCGGGTCAGGGTGTGTGCCCGCGTGCGCGGCCAAGCGGCGCAATAAAGGGCGGGCACGCGCGATCCACGTCAAGCGCGGATCGAGCCGCAGGGAGTCGGTCGATCTCACGAAAGCCATCTCATGGGTCTTGCGGCGGGATCATCCTGGCTGGAACAAACGTCCCGTCCTCAAAGTGCGCGGGCACATAGGTGCTTCCTGCGGGCGATTGATCGTTAAAAAGCGCCAGGGCAAGCAACGCGATCATGAGCCCGCCCACCCCGGCGATCAATCCGCGGCGCAGCCATACAGGCGCGGCCTCCTGCCCACCGCGCGCGGTGATGATTAAAAGCAAGATACCCGCAAGGGCGAGCAAGCCAAGAATAAGACGCAAGGTCATAGAACTTTCGGGGGTTTATGAAAAACGCCCGATCAGTGTGCCACGATCACGTGGGTTCGATAAGCCATTGTGCCACGATCATAAAGGCGCGTCTGCCAAGGTACGTCCCGATCTTCGGCAATGACCGTCCAGCCTGCGGCGCGCAGCTGCGCTGTAAGGGTCTTGCTCGGTATGGTCCCTGGTATGGTCTCTGGTGTGGTGCCCGGTGTGCTGGGTGATTGGATGGATACCAGCCAAGCCTCGGGGGGGTTGACGTGCTCGCTCCAGTCATAGGGGCTGGCGATGATACCACTCTCGCTGGCGACCGTGCGCATGGACGCTAGCAGGCCCGCCGGATCAGGCACACATTCCAATAGATTAAGGGCAACCACGTGGCGCGCGGTTTTCTGGGCAAAGGGCAGGGCGAGGGCATCGGCCAACCAAAAGTCCACTCGGCGCGTGTAGGCGCCGCGCGGTGCGGCGGCGCGGTAAGGCTCGTAGTGATGGCCTTCCCGGCGCAGGGGAAAGGTCACATGGGTGTTCGCAAGAGCCTGGTGGGCGATGCGCAGCAGGTGAAAGCGCAGATCGATACCCAGCACAAGGTCTCGTGGATGGTCCCGCTGGTGGCGGGCTAGGGCGAAACATGCGCCGCCGGCGGCACAGCCCAGCTCCAGGATGGCCCCGCGCAAGGGTCTCCCGCGCAAGGTTTCGGCGCGGGCGATACACCCGGCGGCACAGCCAGGGGCAAAGGGGGCAAAGGGCTCATTGTGGCGTCCGCCGCGCGTCCGGCCATAGCTGTCCCAGCCATAACAACTCTCGTAAAGCCGCTCGGCTTGGCGCGCCGGGTCAGCCTTCACGGCGGCCTCGTTAAGGGCGGCGGTGTTGGCGGGGGAAAGATCATCTCGCCGGGTGATCGCCGCCAGGTTATCGCGCAGTCCTTGCGCCGGGTCGGTTAAGAGAAAGGGAATCCGATCGATGATCGGGTAGCGGGCGTTGCAATCATGGCAGACCAAAGCGCCGTCGATGATGACATCGTTCTCACCCTTGGCGCGTTGAGCTCCGGGGGCGAGCCGGAGGGGGACCGTGTGGCTCTCGCTGCGGCACTGTAGGCATATTGGCGCAAAGGCCTTAAGGTGCGTAAGGCGCATAACCCTCAGATTTCTGCTGGCGCCCTGGCCCTGTCATTGCTCATACCCTCTCAACGTTGATACCCTAGCCGCCGATGATGACGGTGGGGCATCCAGGCGGTAGGATACGACCGGTTGGCGCCGGGATCGGTGCCACGCAAGCCGGGTGCATGGTCATATCCCCGACCCGGGCAGCAGGCAGGTTGCCCACCAGCACGGTCGCCGAGCCCAGGGTAATCATCCCCGGTCCACCTGGCACGCACCCGGGCAACAGGCACGGGGTGGTCATCTTGGTGGCCGTGGCCGCCGGCGCGCCTCCGATCAGGACGTTGGGGGTGCCGGCGATGATGGTGAGCGGCAAGGGCGGATGGGGCACCGGCGTCGGCACCAAAGCGGGCGGATGGATCGGCGCATGACAATGGGGGCCATCCTGGAGGACCTGATCGCCCAGGCGGGCGGCGGTGGACATGGCGAACGCTCCGGAGAAAATAAAGGACGCAAAAACAAAAGATGATGACTTATAGTGGTTAATAAACGAAAAAAAATCAATCCGTGGTTGTTTATCTATGGGGTCGGCGCCGATGGGTTTGCGAGTCTATCGACGCGCGATCAGCAGGGCCTTGCCCGGTGTGAGCGGCTGTTTACCTCAGCGCGCTTGCGGGCGAGTTTACCGCCGGCCTTGCAAGCGATCACCGAGGTCTGGCGGCGACCCATCCAGGAATCGATTCGCCACATCTTGGCGCGCGCCGGGAGCAAGGTTGGGGTGTTGGCCTCGGGCGACCCGCTCTCCTACGGTATCGGTGTGCAGCTGGTCCAGCAGGTGCCGGCGCACGCCTTGCGCATTATCCCGGCGGTCGGCGCTTTCTCGTTAGTGGCGGCGCGGATGGCCTGGCCTTTGGCGCACACCGTTTCCCTCAGTCTGCATCACGGCAATCCGGCGCGGATTATCCCGGTGCTGGCCCCTGGACGACAGATCATAGCCCTCACACGGGACGCAACGACCCCGGCGCAGGTGGCCGGCCATCTCATCGCCGCGGGCTATGGGGCGAGTCGCCTTGTGGTTTGGAATGATTTGGGCACTGCCAAAGAGCGGGCGGTTCGCGGTCGTGCCCAAACGTGGGCGCAAAAAAAGCCCGCCCCTAAGATCAGCCCCCTCAACACCATGGCCATCGAGTGCCGCCGGGACGACCGCCCCGCCCGTGCTTCTCGGGTGTCTCTGCCGCCGATCCTGGGGATGACCGGCGGGCTGCCGGATGAGGCGTTTGTTCACGATGGCACCATGACCAAGCAGGCAATGCGCGCGGTGGCCCTGGCGCGGCTTGCCCCCTTGCCGGGCACCGTGCTGTGGGACATCGGGGCGGGTTGTGGGTCGGTGGCGGTGGAATGGTGCCGCCTTGTGCGCGGCGCGGGCACGCTCGGGGCGACGGCAGCAGCGGTGGCGATCGAACCCCGCGCTGACCGCCGGGCCATGATTAAGGCTAATATCGATGCGCTGGTGGGTGATGGGGTAGAAATCATCGCTGCGCCCGCGCCCGCCGCCCTTAAGGGCTTGCCGCCGCCGGATGCCGTGTTCGTTGGTGGCGGGGTGGCCCTCGATGGGGTGATCGAGACCGCCATGACGAGCCTACGTTCCGGGGGGCGGTTGGTGGCCCATGCGGTGACCCTGGCGGGGCAACAGCGTCTGATGGCTTGCTATGACCAGCACGGTGGACGGCTCGAGCAATTCGCCCAAGCGGCGGCGCGGCCTGTGGGTGGCCTGTCGGCCCTTGCCCCGCGCATGATCGTCTGGCATTGGGCGTGGGAAAAACCGTCCAGCAGGTAACTCTTCACCGCCAGTGTGATCTTACAAAAAGCTATAGGGATCGATATCGACCCGCAGCCGCAGTTGCGCCGGCGGGCGTGGCGGCAGCCACTGCCGGATATAGGGCTGGAGGCGGCCTTGGCGCGCGGTCTGGAGCAAAAAGCGCCAGCGAATCCAGCCCCCGATCCGAGTCCGCGGGGTGGGCGCGGGGCCAAACACCTTGATGCCCTTGTTCATGCCTTTGGCGGCCGGTTTGGTGCGCACCAACTTCTCGCAAAAGGTGCGGACGGGACCTTCCTGGCGGCCCGCGATGGTGATCGTCGCCAAGCGCGCAAAGGGCGGAAGCCCTGCCTTTTCGCGCTCGGTAATCTGTTGGTCGATGAAGGCTTTTGGCGCGTCGCTCACCAGGGCGCGGATGACCGGGTGGTCTGGTTGGTAGGTCTGGACGAAGGCGTGGCCGATTGTCTCGTTGCGGCCGGCGCGCCCGGCGACCTGACCGAGCAGCTGGAAGGCTCGCTCCATCCCGCGAAAGTCTGCCGTATCCAGCCCAGCGTCGCCGTCGATGATCCCCACCACAGCCAGCAAAGGAAAGTTATGCCCCTTGGCGAGCAGTTGGGTGCCGATGATCAGATCGACCTGCCCGTCGGTGATCGCCTTCAGGGTCTCGTTTCGGGCGGACAGCAGGTCCGAGGACAGGGCCATAAGGCGCGCGCTGGGGAACATCTGGCGCGCGGCGGCGGCGACTCGTTCGACCCCCAGACCGTAGGGGATCAGGTCGCCGCTTGTCCCGCAAGAGGGGCATGCCAGCGGCAGCGGGCAGTGATAGCCGCACAGATGACAGCGCAGTTGCCCCTCGGCCTTGTGATGAATCAGCCGCGCATCACAGCGTTGGCATTCCAGCCGGTGCCCGCAGGCCTGGCACAGGGTTACCGGGGCATAGCCCCGGCGATTGATAAACAACAGGGCTTGGGTTCCCGCCCCGATGGCGCGGTCGATGGCGGCACGCAAGGGCGGACTGATGATCGCGCCACGGTGGGGACGCTGGTCTATGATATGCAGCTTAGGCGGCGCCCGGCCTAAGGGGCGGCTGGGCAGATGTACCGCGTGATACCGTCCCTGGCGCAGGTTCACCACGGTCTCTATCGACGGCGTGGCTGAGGTCAAGATGACCGGGATGTTCTCGCCCAAGGCGCGTGCCACTGCCAGGTCCCGGGCGTGGTAGGTCATGGTGTCTTCTTGTTTGTAGGCGCTGTCGTGCTCTTCATCGACGATAATCAGCCCTGGGCGCGCCAGAGGCAGGAAGAGGGCCGAGCGCGCACCGATGATGACCGCCGCCTCGCCGGTGGTGCTTGCTCGAAAGGCCTCGCGGCGTTTGGCGGGGGTGAGCGAGGAATGCCAGACGCACGGTGCAAAGCCGAAGTGGGCGGTAAAGCGATCGATCCACTGGCTGGTGAGGCTGATCTCGGGCATGAGCACGAGGCCTTGCTGGCCTTGCGCCAGGCAGGCGGCAAGGGCACCGAAATACACGTCGGTCTTGCCCGCCCCGGGCGCGCCGGTCAGGGCAAAAGCGCGGTAGGTCTTGGCGCGGGCGGCGGCGGCCAGCGTTGCCACCCCGGCGCGCTGGGCGGGGGTCAGAGTATGGACGGCTTGCGGGGAGGGCGGTATCACCGCCTCGTCGTCTGGTTTTTTGCGTTGACGGGGGTGCTTGGGCGGGCGGGCCCACACGTCCCGGGGCAGCACTGCGCCGATAATCCCGCCCAGCGGGGTCATGGTCCAGTCGCTCGCTTGGGCTAAGAACCGTCGAAAGCCCGCGCTTACGGGTGGTATATCCAGCATTGCGCCGATCTCGCGCAGGTTTATCTTGTCTTCTTGAGGGGAGGACTCTTGGAGAGGGGACTTTTGGGGGGAGTCTTTTTGGGGGGCGTTTTTTTGGGCGGGCGTGTCCCAGACGATGCCCACGGTTTGGGTCTTGCCCAAGGGCACTTGGACGATTGTGCCGAGGGGAGGTGCGGCGGTCGGGACGGTATAGGTCAACAGTGATGTCCACGGCGCGCGCACAGCGACAGTAATACGCGGTTGCTGGTGGCTTGTTTGCCCCATACACTAACAATCCTTATGAGCGATAGACCCGTGTCTAAGGTCATGGGTCTAAGGTCATGATACTCAAAGACCGACGAAGATGGTCTCACGGGTATTGATACGTCGAAGATCAACGCATCAGGCCCTCGTCTTGATCCCTAACCTACGGAAAACAACCATGAAGTTTTTTATCGATACGGGCAACACACAAGAGATTAAGCAATGGGCGCGTTCGGGCCTCTTGGATGGGGTGACGACCAACCCCTCTCTGGTTGCCAAACAGGGTGTGCCCTTTGCCCAGTTGATTGCCGATATTTGCAAGATCACCGATGGCCCGGTCAGTGCCGAGGTTACCAGCGAGGACGCCGACGGGATGATCGCCCAGGCCGAGATTTTGGCGAAGATTGCCGATAACGTGGTCATCAAATTGCCCCTGACACCGGCGGGGATTCAGGCCTGTGCGCATCTTACGGATAAAGGCATTCAAACCAATGTGACCTTGTGCTTTTCGGTGGCTCAGGCTCTCTTGGCGGCCAAGGCGGGCGCGACTTACGTCTCACCGTTTATGGGACGCTTGGATGATATTGGCCATGACGGGGTTGCCTTGGTGGCCGATATCGTTGCGGTCTACGCCCATTACCCCGAGCTAAAAACCCAGGTGCTGGCGGCCTCGATCCGCTCACCCGGGCACGTTGTGGCGGTGGCCAAGGCGGGCGCGCACGTGGTGACTTTGCCGCCGGCGGTTTTGGCCCAGCTCTTCGTTCATCCTCTCACAGACAAGGGGCTGGCGGCGTTTTTGCGGGATGCTGAAGCGGCTGAGGTGTCGATTTAGGGGATTTTGATGGGTTTTCTGTGGATAAGCCGAGGGTTTGCCGGGGAAATGCGTAATACACAATTTTTTGGTGTTTTTCGTGATATAAAAGCAATCTTATAAAGGTTCTATGATCGTGCAAAGACTATTCTTTCCAGTCCGTATCCCCCGCCCGTCCCGCATCTCCCTTATGTTGGTCCTGGTTTCGTTGGTGATGACCGGGTGCGCCTTGCCTTCTTTGTCCTCCTTCCCGTCTTTGTCCCGGGCGCCGGAACCGGACGTCGGTCCCTCTAAGGGGCGCTATCAGGTGGGCAAGCCCTATCAAATCAAAGGCAACTGGTATTACCCCCAAGAAGACTTTACCTATGATGCGCAGGGCGTGGCTTCCTGGTATGGCGCACAGTTCCATGGCCGCTTGACCGCGAACGGTGAGATTTTTGATCGGCGCGGGCTCACTGCCGCCCATAAAACCTTGCAACTACCGACCCTGGTGGAGGTCACTAACCTAGAAAATGGCCGCCAGGTGGTTTTGCGGGTCAATGATCGCGGGCCTTTCGTCGATGATCGTCTGATCGATGTCTCCGAGCGGGCGGCGGAAATCCTTGGTTTTCGTAAGGCGGGCCTGGCGATGGTGCGGGTGCGGGTGCTGGCGGATGAGAGCCGCGCGTTGGCGCGGGTGATGGGACGCCAGACCCCAGACATTGCGCGGCCCGTAGAGACCCCTGCGCAGGTCGCGGTGATCGGTCAGGCGCAAGCCGCCCCTGCCGCGGCTCCTCCCGCTGACTCAGCGACGAACGCCCAGGCCGCGATGGCGGTGGTTACCCCCCTTGCCCAGCCCACCGAGCCGCCTGCCGCCACGCCCGCTGACCCACCCGGCCGGCGGCCCTTGGGGGCGTCAGTGGCCCCCACCCCCAGCGCCAATGCGGTCGGCCCCGACAGCGTCTTTGTCCAGATCGGTTCCTTTACCGATGAAGGGCGCGCCCAATACGTCGCCCAACAATTTTTAGGAATCGCCCCGGTCGATGTGTATCCCGCCATCGTGTCAGGCCAGCAATACTACCGGGTGCGCTTGGGACCCTATGAGGACCGCAACGCCGGGCGCAATGCTCGCTCGCTTGCGGTGGAGATGAACTATCTGGAGGCCCAGATCGTCGCGCCCTGAGGCGCCCGTTCTCGATTTTTGGGGCGCACAGTTGCGAATCTGCGCCCAGGTATGATAGGCACAATACGGTAAGCGCACTACGCACAAGAGGTGCGGGCATTGTTATGCGGGTGTCTTTGTTTGCCCCGCTGGCCGAGCTTCATGGTGTTCTCCACCAAGAGAGCCCGCCCACAATCAAAAAGAGACAGACCATGGTTCGCAAAATGGTGCGTAAAACAGCCCGTAGAACGTCTCGCCTGCTTTTTTCGCTTGCCCTCGGGCTTGGGGTCGGGCTTTGGCTCATGCCGGCTGTACTCGTCCCAGGGGGGGCAGGGGAGTCAGGCGCAGCGCGGGCGGCGAGTATCGATACCGCCGCGCCCTACGCGCTATTGTTGGATACCGCCACCAATACGGAGCTCTTGGCCATCGATCCCGCCCGGCGGATTCCCACCGCGTCGATGAGCAAGATGATGACTCTTTACATGGTGTTTGAGGCTCTGGCGGATGGGCGGATCGGCTTGGACGATACCATCACGGTTTCTCGTAACGCCTCGGCCACCGGCGGCTCTCGGATGTTCATAGAGCCCCTTTCCCAAGTCACGGTGGAGGACCTCATTCGCGGGGTGGCGGTTCAATCGGGTAATGACGCCAGCGTCGCGCTGGCGGAAGGGCTGATGGGCAGCGAAGAGACCTTTGCCAAGGCCATAACCGAGCGCGCGAAGCAATTGGGGATGACGGGCAGCACCTTTGTCAATGCGACCGGGTTGCCTGATCCCGATCATTACTCAACGCCGCGTGATTTGGCCTTGCTGGCGGTGCGGCTGGTTGAGGATTTTCCCCAATACTATCATTACTTCGGCGAGCTCGAGTTCACCCACAACAACATCACCCAGTCCAATCGCAACCCGCTGTTGTTTGAAAATCTTGGCGCCGATGGCATCAAGACAGGCCACACCAGCGAGGCGGGCTATGCCCTCACGGCCACGGCTGTGCGTGACGGACGGCGGTTGGTGCTGGTTATCGGCGGGCTAGACAGTACCCTGGCCCGTAGCCAAGAAGCCCGCCGGTTGATCCGCTGGGGCCAACAGGAGTTCGCGATCTACGAGCCGATCCCGTCCGGTATGATGCTGGGCAGCCAGTCGGTTTATCTGGGGGAAGCTCAGGACGTACCGATCATCACTGCCGCGCCGATCATCACCACGATCCGCCTGGGGGACCAAGACGCATACGAGTATGTGGTGATTGCCCCGAATTATTTACCAGCGCCGATCAAACAAGGCCAAGAAATTGGCAGGCTGGAGATGCGCCGGGACGGCGCGCTCATCGCCAGTGTGCCAGTCATCGCCGGTCAGGCCGTGCCCCGCTCTGGGGTGTTGCGCCGTTTGTCCCAGCGGGCGCAGGCCTTGCTACGGCACCTGGTTGTTCACTGAGGGTTTGCCCTTGTCAGACGAACACATGTCAGACGAACACATGTCAGACGAACAAACAGGCGGCGGCGGCCGCTGCCTGGCCGGGCGCGGCGCCTTCATTACTCTAGAAGGGGGGCATGGCGCGGGGAAAACCTCCCTGGCGCGGGACCTTGTCGCCCGGTTAGAGCAAAGGGGTCAGCGGGTGTTGGCCGTGCGCGAGCCGGGCAGCACGCCCTTAGGCCAGACCATTCGCGATATGCTACTGGCGCACGATCGGGATGATATGGAGCCTTTGGCGGAGCTTTTGTTGTTTATGGCGGCGCGGGTGCAGTTGGTCAAGCGGCGCATCGAGCCCGCCCTTGCGGCAGGCACCTGGGTGGTGTGTGATCGCTTTATCGACAGCTCGGTGGTTTTCCAAGGCCGGGCGATGGGCATCGCGCGGGTGCAGGAGATCATCCGCGTTTGCTTGGGTTCTCTCAAGCCGGACTTGACTCTGATTTTGGATATCGATCCCGTCCGGGCGCAAGCACGCCTAGACCATACGGCCATGGACAGTAGTTTTTATCAGAGCAAAGCGCAGACGTTCCACCAGCACATCCGTGACGGCTTTGCGGCGGTGGCCGCCGCCGAGCCAGATCGCTGTGTCATGATCGATGCGGACCAACCCCTTGCCAAGGTCAGGGACCGTCTATGGACAGCCGTCCAGGCCAAACTCCAGGCCAAACTCCAGGCCAAACCCCAGCCCAAACTCTTGGCAAAGGAGAATGCCCATGTCCGCAAGTGAGCAGCTTATAGCCCTTGTCTTGGTGGCCGCCGGGGGGGCGTTGGGGGCCCTCGCGCGTTATGGGATCGTTGGCATCCTTAGTGCGAGCCCTGGTGGGGATGCCGGAGGCGTCGTTTGGCCTTGGGGCGTGCTGATCGTCAATGGCTTGGGGTGTTTGGCGGTGGGGATGCTGATCGGCGCGTTTGGCGGTTTGGAGGGCCTCTCGCCCCTATGGCGCGCGGCCTTGGTGACCGGGTTTTTAGGCGCTTTTACCACCTTTTCAGCCCTCGCGGTGGATATGTATTCCCTGCGCGCCCCGTGGCTTGCCGCCGGGTATCTTGCCCTCTCGTTCGCCTTGGTGCCCCTCGCTTTTTTCCTGGGCTGGGGGCTTGCCCGCCTGGTGCGGCAGGGACTCGGCGGATGAGCGTTCCCTCTTCCCCCAACGGCCGCCCGCCCCATCCGTCGCGCCCGTCTCCCGCCGCCCGGCGGCCTCGCCACGTCCATGGCTGGTTGGTGGTCGACAAGCCTCCCTCGGTCACATCGATGGAAGTGGTGCGTCAGGTCAAACGCGCCTTTAACGCCAAAAAGGTCGGCCATGCGGGCACTCTGGATCCGCTCGCCACGGGCGTGTTGCCCATCGCCATGGGGGAAGCCCTTAAGACCATGGCCTATGTCATCGATCACCGCAAACACTATACCTTTACCGTGCGTTGGGGCCAGGCGCGAGATACCGATGATGCCCAAGGCGCAGTGGTGGCCGAAAGCGATCATCGCCCGACCAATGCGGCGATCCAGGCCGCCTTGCCGGCCTTTTGTGGCCAGATCGACCAACGTCCGCCCGCCTATTCGGCGATCAAGGTGCACGGTAAGCGGTCTTATGACATGGCGCGCGCCGGCGCGCCGCCCGACCTTGCTCCCCGCCCTGTGCAGGTTGACCGGTTTGAGCTGATTGACATGCCGGACCAGGACCATGCGCGATTTTTTGTTCTCAGCCATGCGGGGGTCTATATGCGGGCCTTAGCGCGCGATCTCGCCCTTGCGCTGGGCACTGTAGGTCATGTTACAGCCCTGCAACGATCCCAGGTGGGGACTTTAGGTCTTGACGACGCGGTCAGTCTTGCGCATATAAAGGAGTCGCAAGGACATTTTGAGGTCTTGGATAAAGCATTGATGCCGGTGCATGCGCCCTTACAAGGCATGCCGGTGGTGGATCTGGATCACAAGCAAGCACATGTTTTACGCTCAGGCGGGCGGGTCTCTTTTCTAAGGCGCGCCGATCTAGAGCGTTTGCAGTGTCTTGCCGTTGCGTCAAGTTCGGAGGTTTTGTCAGACGCTTGTGCGCCAAGGCAAGAGCAAACCAGACGTGAGAAGGTGCAAGGCACAAGACAAAACAACGTCCAAGGACATGTCCAACCAGGGCATGCCCAAAAGGGTCATCGACAGGGTAGTCAAGAGACAATCCAAGGGGATATCCTACCTTCTTTTGAGGGGACTGTTCTTGCCACCCATCGCGGGGCACCTCTGGCCATTGCCCATCTTGTGGGCGGTGAGATGAAAGCCAAGCGGGTGTTTGCGCCTGGGATCACGCCCTAAACGGGGCAACTAGGGTATGGATGCCCATTGAAGAAGAACCAATCGGTTAGGAAAAGGAAAGATATGTCGGTAACGGCACAAGCCAAACAGGAAATCATCAAGACCCACGCGACAGCGCAAGGGGATACGGGGTCACCCGAAGTGCAAATCGCCGTGCTCTCGGCGCGGATTGCCAAACTAACAGAGCATATGAAAACCCATCGCAAGGATTTTCATTCCCGGCGTGGCCTCTTACTTTTGGTCAGCAGACGACGTCGTCAACTTAATTACCTTCAGCGTAAGGATGAGGCCCGCTACAAGGGCATTGTCGAGCGGTTGGGTTTGCGTCGCTAAGACGCGTAGCAAAAAACACCCTGCAAAAACACGGGGTTAAGGAATAAAACATGTTTAAGATCGATCAAGAAACCATCGAATGGGGTGGGCGCAGGCTGACCTTGGAAACGGGCCGGTTTGCCCGTCAGGCCAGCGGCTCTGTCCTCGCTCAATATGGCGGCACTGTGGTGCTGTGCACCTGTGTTGCGGCTCCCACCGCACGGGAGGATATAGACTTTCTGCCCCTTTCCGTGCACTACCAGGAAAAAGCCTATGCCGCAGGGAAAATCCCGGGCGGTTTTTTCAAGCGCGAAGGTCGCCCGACAGAAAAAGAGGTGCTCACCTCCCGCCTGATTGACCGCCCCTTGCGCCCTTTGTTTGCCAAGGGTTTTCACCACGAAGTGCAGGTCATCTGCACCGTCCTCTCTCACGATTTCGAAAACAACCCGGACATCGTCGCGATGATCGGTGCCTCGGCCGCGGTTCGCTTGGCGGGTGTGCCTTTTGATGGACCGATCGGCGGCGCACGGGTCGGCTATGTTGCCGGTGAGTACCTGCTCAACCCCAGCAAAGAAGAATTGGCCACCAGCGAGCTCGATCTCGTGGTCGCCGGGGTTGCGGGCGGTGTCATGATGGTCGAGTCTGAAGCCAGCGAGCTTAGTGAAGAGGTCATGCTTGGCGCGGTGGTCTTTGGCCACAAAGAAATGCAGCCAGTCATCACAATGATCGAGAAGCTCAAAAAGCGCGCAGGCAAACCCGCTTGGGAACCGCCTGTGGACATCACCGGCGAGGCTCTGGCGGCGTTGCGTAAAACTAGCGTCACCGGCGAGTTGGAAAAGGCCTATAAACTCACCGACAAGCAAGAGCGGCGCGAGGCCGTCAGCGCGGTCAAGCAAGCTGTGATGGAAAAAACAAGCGAAGAGGAGACGGCGGCGCATGCCGGCGCCTTTGCCACACTAGAAAAAGACGTGGTGCGCCAAGCCATCCTGGCCGGTAAGCCGCGCATCGATGGCCGCGACACCAGCACTGTTCGCCCCATTGTCGCTGAAACCGGCGTCCTGCCCGGCGCGCACGGCGCGGCATTGTTTACCCGCGGTGAAACCCAAGCCCTGGTGGTCGCGACCCTGGGCACCGGTAGCGATGAGCAGATCATCGACGCCCTGGAGGGCGAATACAAAGAAAACTTCCTGCTGCACTATAACTTCCCGCCCTTTAGCGTGGGGGAAGTGGGCCGGATGTTCAGTCCCGGACGACGGGAAATCGGCCACGGGAAACTGGCCTGGCGCGCCGTGCGGCGGCTCTTGCCGGACCGGGAAAGCTTTCCCTACACCATTCGGGTCACCTCAGAGATTACCGAATCCAATGGCTCGTCCTCCATGGCGACCGTCTGCGGCGCATCGTTGGCCATGATGGATGCAGGGGTGCCCCTTGCCCGGCCCATCGCTGGGATCGCCATGGGGCTCATCAAGCAAGACGATGCCTATGAAGTCCTTTCAGACATTCTGGGGGATGAGGATCATCTCGGGGATATGGACTTTAAGGTCGCAGGGACCCAAGAGGGTGTCACCGCGCTCCAGATGGACATCAAAATCTCTTCCATCAACGAAGAGATTATGAAAAAAGCCCTCGCCCAGGCGCGGGAAGGCCGTTTGCATATTTTGCAGGAAATGAACAAAGCCTTGCCCGCCAGCCGCACCGAGGTCTCGGAAAATGCGCCGCGGATCACCGTTATCAAGATCGATAAAAGCAAAATCCGCGACGTTATCGGCACTGGCGGCAAGGTCATTCGCGAAATCTGCGAAACCAGCGGCGCGAAGGTCGATATCGACGATGATGGCACAATCAAAATCGCCGCCCAAAAGTCCACCGCCATGCAAAATGCGTTAGATCAAATCAAGTCCATCGTGGAAGACCCCGAAGTGGGCGGCGTGTACGACGGTACCGTGGTGAAATGCACCGACTTTGGGGCTTTTGTGAACTTCATGGGACAGCGCGATGGGCTGGTGCATATCTCAGAGCTCACCCACGGCCGGGTCGACCAGGTCAGCGATGTGGTGGCCGTCGGCGACCGTGTTCCGGTTAAGGTGATCGGCTTTGATGATCGCGGCAAGATTCGCCTATCCATGCGTCAGGTGGACCTAGACGGTGTGGAGCCTGAAGCCCCGCGCCGCCGTTCACCGCCACGCCGGGAACGGCATGATCGTCATGACCGGGGTGATCGAGGGGATCGCTATGATCGCGGCGAGAGAGGTGATCGCGGCGAGAGAGGTGATCGCGGTGACCGGGGTGATCGAGGAGATCGCTATGATCGCGGCGAGAGAGGTGATCGCGGTGGCGATCGGGGAAGAGGCAGACGCGGTGGCGGGTGGCAACGGCGGGACTAGCCAAGCTCGCGCCCACCGTACCCGGCGGGTCCAGGCCTACCCGCGCGGTCGCATCGCGACCGAGGCGGACTTGGCTGAGACGCGCCGCTTGCTCGGTGACCTGGTCTCGCCAGATCACCTTGCACAAGATCACCTCATCGAAGCCTTGCACATTGTGCACGAGGCAAAGGGCTACCTTTCCTTAGGTCGCCTTGCCGCCCTCGCCCAGCTGGCGCGTCTCTCCATGGCCGAGGTTTTTGAGGTCGCCACCTTTTACGCACATTTTGATATTCGCGCCGATGGCGATGATCGCCCGCCCATCGTCGTGCGGGTTTGTGATGGCCTGCCGTGCGAGATGGCCGGCGCGCGCCGGATATACCAGGCCCTATACAAGGCCCTCGGCGAGAGGGTGGTCATGGCGCCGTGCATGGGCCAATGCGCCGCCGCCCCGGCGGCTGAGGTGCACACACCGGCGGGTGCCCAGCATCTTACGGCCCTTGATAAGGCTGAAGACATCACGGGACATATCACTGCCGCGATGAAAAGGCATGAAGAGATCGCGCCGGCGAGCAAGAGCCTTGAAGACTACTGCAAGCAGGGCGGCTATAGGTGTCTTAAGCGGTTGGCCACAGGGGATCTCTCGCCGGCTGAGGTCATCGAAACCCTCAATAAGGCGCAGCTGCGCGGCTTGGGCGGGGCGGGGTTTCCCACAGGCCGTAAATGGGCGATGGTCGCGGGCCAGCCGGTCACCCCGCGCTATGTCGCGGTGAATGCCGATGAGGGGGAGCCCGGCACCTTCAAAGACCGCCATTTTCTTGAAACCAATCCTCACCAGGTGCTGGAAGGAGCGCTCATCGCTGCCAAGGTCGTTGGCGCAGACGCGGTCTATTTTTATCTGCGCGATGAGTACGCGGCGGTGCGGCGGTTGCTCACCCGCGAAATCGCCCGGCTCGGGCCCCACGCCCAGGGCATTAAAATTCACCTGCGGCGCGGCGCGGGGGCGTATATTTGTGGCGAGGAATCGGCCATGTTGGAATCGTTGGAAGGCAAGCGCGGCTTGCCTCGGCACAAGCCGCCCTATCCGGGGGAAGTCGGCCTGTTTTCTCGCCCGACAGTCATCAATAACGTGGAAACCCTCTATTGGGTGCGGGAAATCCTGGTCCGGGGCGCCGATTTTTATGGCAAGGCCGGCCGCAACGGTGGGATCGGTTGGCGCGCCTATTCGGTCTCAGGGCGAGTCCGCGAGCCGGGCGTTAAAATTGCCGAGGCGGGGATCACCGTCCAAGAATTAATCCAAGAACACTGTGGCGGCATGGCCGAAGGCCACGTCTTCAAGGCTTATCTGCCGGGCGGGGCATCGGGGGGGATTCTCCCAGCCACCATGGCCGATCTTCCCCTGACTTTTGGCACTTTAGAGCCGCATGGCTGCTTTGTGGGCTCGGCGGCAGTGGTGGTCTTATCCGAGCATGATGATATCGCCGATGCGGTGCGCAACCTTATGCGCTTTTTTAAGTATGAAAGTTGCGGCCAATGCACCCCATGCCGAATCGGCACCGCGAAGGCGTGTGATTTGTTAGACCAGCCGGCGTGGGATCGAGCCTTGCTTGAGGACCTTGCGCAGGTGATGCGCGATGCGAGCATTTGCGGCCTAGGGCAGGCCGCACCCAACCCAATGCAATGTGCTCTTAAATACTTTGCGCAAGAAATCCCTCAGGACATCTAGGGGTAGACCCAAGGGAGGCCCTTGCCGGATTTTCTTTAGAAAAACAAGATCCATAAGCAGGACGTTTATAAGGTTAAGGCCATAGCACGCTCTTAAGATCGAGGATTAAAGTATGAGAGTCTTGCAGTCAAAGACTCTCATTTTTCTTGCGCATGTAAACATTGATTAAGCAATGTAATTATCAATGTTTTTATCAGTTGATAATAGATTCGATCAAGCAATTAAAAAACAATTGACAATAGAATCTCTCATGATACTCTGTTGCGCCTGTGCCGTCTGTTGTCGTCGCCCCCAGCAATAGTTAGGTCTTTCTAAGAGGATCATTCCAAGAGGGTCATTCCAAGAGGATCGTTTCATGAGTCTTTATCGCCTTATTCAGCAACGGCGCGACGATGTCCGTAAGAAAATCCAGGCCTTGCAAGAGGAGCTGGACCGTTGTGATGCGGCCCTGGCGGCGGTGGGATCGTCCGATTTGGTAGCAGGAGTGGCGACAGATGATCTGGGGGACGCCTGGGGGCTGGCGGGATTGGTGGGCGAGGACAAAAAGACCATCAAGGATATGATCGTCGATGTCCTGCGCGATCATCCTGAGGGGCTGAAGGTGGCGGATGTGGCGAGCCAAATCTACGTCCGCTACGGCCAGCGTCACCGGCAAGCAAGTCTATCCTCCCAGCTGAGTCGGCTCAAGGCCAGCGGCGAGGCTGAACTGGTCGGACGTTTGTGGTCTGTGCCCAGCCACCTGGCCGGCGCGCTCTCGAGCGGCTTTGTGCCGGCAAGTTTAGAGGGGGGCGTTCCTGCAGAGGGAGAGCTGGAGGGGGTATCCCAAGCCCCCTTTGATCCCTATCAGGGGCTGGATGACGGGCTCGTTGAAATGCCGCTCGATGACCAGGACGCGCCGATCACGACCCGCCGTCCGGGAACCTAAGGGCCTGGCAAACCGGAGACTTAGAGCCAAAGAGCCGAGACGTCAGAAAATCGGACGATAATCCCGAGTCTGGCAAAGAATCCTAAAGCCAGCCATCAGTCGACGTGCGGCCTTCTCCTGCAAGCAACGATCCCCACTAGACCGATCCCCACTAGACCGATCCTCACCAGGCAAGGAGCGGGTGAGAGCGAGGGGGGTGGCTCGTCGCAAAACTAGCCAATACAGGCGCCCCAGGAAGGTTGTAGGCCGGTTAAGATGCGTCCTTCAGGCAGTGGTCGGTGGCCGGTTAAGCGGCGATATGCTCGTTGATCCAGGCGGTAATCTGCTGTTTGGAGGACGCGCCGACCTTCGTTGCGACCGCGTGCCCGTCTTGAAAGAGAATCAAGGTGGGAATCCCGCGGATGCCATACTGCTGAGGGAGCTCGGGGTGGTTGTCGATATCGACCTTGGCGACCTTAAGGCGTTCGGCCTGCTCGGCGGCCAGCTCATCCAGGATCGGAGCGATGGTCTTGCACGGGCCGCACCATTCGGCCCAGAAATCCACAACAACAGGTTGAGAACTTTGTAAAACTTTCTCTTGAAAATCGTTTTCAGTGACAGCAAAAGGGTGTGACATATCCAACCTTGGTTCATATCAGGAGGGGGCGTGATGATCGGGCACAAAGGGGTGATCGTCTTGGATCCTAGCCTTGTCAGCCTGGTTTTTATATTAGTCGAATCCTCGCGCTTGGGTCAAGATCAAGGCCGCGCCTACCGCCGCCAGCCCAAGCGTCTAAAAAAAGAAAGAGACGCCTGGTGGGCAAGGTCCTTGCTGTTATTTCCATGGCAATGGGAGTCCATCAAGGCACTCGTAACAACCCCATGGCTTACTCGGGACATTTGATGAGCGAAGCTCATCATCCCGTTGGTGACCACAAGCGCAGATGATGGCGGAATCGAACCCCTGTGGGGCTAGGCGCGGGCTTTGTAAAGGACATGGATCGCCAGCGCAGCGATCACCATCACCGCACCGAGCAGTTGCAGGCGGCCAAAAAACTCACCCACCAAAACCACACCCATCACCAAGCCCACCACCGGCTCTAAGTTGGCAAAAATCGCGGCTTCGACCGGCCCAAGCCGATCAATGGCTTTATAATACGCGCTGATACCGCTGATAAAAAACAAAGCCACAAAGGCATTGAAAAGCCAACCCGCGCCAGACACGGTGCCAAAGTCCTGGGTCATGATGGCCCAAGCGAGAAAAAAGGGCGCGCCCATGACACTGGCAAGGGCGATAAAAGGCAGAGTGCCGGTCTTCTCTAAGGTCGGGCCGACAAAGGTGATGACCACAGCATTCGCCACCGCCGCCCCAAGGGCCAGCGCGACCCCTACCGGATTAAGGGCTACCGCCGCCCCCTGCACCACCAGCACGATGCCGATAAACGCGCAGATCAGCATCCCCCAGGTAAGCCACGGCACCCGGGTGCGGGTCACCAGGGCATGCACCAAGGTTGTGAGCAGGGGAAAAGTGAAGAAAAATACGACGCTGGCGGTGACCGGAATAAACAGGTAAGACGCGATGTAAAAACTGCCCACCAGGTTATAGCCGACCGCCAGGATAAGGCTTTTTGGCGTGAAAAGATCGCGCAGCACCTGCCGCTGCGAGACCAAAAAGAACACCAAAGTGATCCCTAAACAGTAGCGCGATGCCAACGACAGGGATAAATCCACCCCGTGGCCAAACGACAGCTTGGTGAAGGCCGGACCGATCCCCAGCGCAAGACTGGAGTAGAGAATAAAAAGATAGCCAGCCATGAGGGCAGCACTCCCTTGTCTGTCGTGTCTAAAAATGCAGGGACGTTTGATGAGGGTTTTTCTTGCGAGGGGACGATCCGATCCCTAAAGTAGAGGGCTATCGCCGGCCGCCAGCCCCCGGCCACCGACCATCTGTCCCTGGTGGTCGGTCGCCGCCGAGGGTACCACACCTGCGCGGTTTTTTTCCGAGTCTTGTGCTGTGCGCTGATGGTGGGCGTGAAACTGTTTGATAAGCTCTTTGAGATGCGATTTGATAGGTCTTCGATGTCTTGTTCTTCTTCCCCATCACCCCGCGCCGCAGCCGCCACGCCAACAGCAACGTCGCCTTTAAGGGTCCATATTAAAACGTGGGGCTGTCAGATGAACGTGTTTGACAGTGAGCGAATGGGCGATGTTCTTGCAGGCCAAGGCTACCAGGCGACTGATGATCCCCAAGCGGCAGACTTGGTGATTCTCAACACCTGCCACATTCGCGAAAAGGCGACAGAAAAGCTCTTTTCCGAGCTGGGGCGGCTGCATATCTTGCAAAAAGAACGATCATCGGGCGCGCAAGCCACGGGCGAGTCTCGGCGGATGATCTTGGCGGTCGCGGGCTGTGTCGCCCAAGCTCAGGGCGAGGCCATCCAAGCACGTGCGCCTTACGTCGATCTGGTGTTTGGTCCCCAGACCTACCATCGTTTGCCTGCCATGCTTGCCAAGGTGGCGCGCGGCGAGTCGGTGGTGGACACGGATTTCCCCGTGCATAGCAAGTTTGATTTTCTACCCGAAGAAACGGCGCGCCAGGGGATCAGTGCATATCTGTCGATCCAAGAGGGCTGCGATAAGTTTTGCACTTTTTGCGTCGTGCCCTACACCCGTGGCAAGGAATACTCCCGCCCGGTGGCAGACCTGGTCGCACAAACCCGGCGATTGGTGACCTTGGGCGCGCGTGAGATTGTCCTTTTGGGTCAGAACGTGAATGCCTATCACGGCCTGGATGAGCGCGGACGGGTCTGCGGTCTGGGGGACCTTTTGCGCCGTTTGGCTGAGATCGAGGGGCTCAAGCGGCTGCGTTACACCACCTCCCACCCGCGGGACGTGGATGACTCTCTCATCCGCGCCCATGGCGAAATACCAGCCCTCTTGCCGTTCCTGCATTTGCCAGTCCAGTCTGGCTCGGATCGTATCTTAGCGCGGATGAACCGTCGGCACACAGCGACCGATTACCTGCGGGTGATCGATGGTCTGCGCCAGGCGCGGAGCGATATCGTCTTAACCTCTGACTTTATCGTCGGCTTTCCAGGTGAGACGAGGGCAGACTTTGAGAAGACTCTGGCTTTGGTCGATCAGGTGGGTTTCGTCGGCGGCTATAGCTTTCATTTTTCTGCCCGCCCGGGAACCCCCGCTGCCACCATGACCGAACAAGTCCCGCTCAAAGAGATGAAAGCGCGTTTGGCACGCTTGCAAGACAAACTCAAAGCCCGCCAAGCGAACTTTTTGGCCGCCAGCGTGGGGCAAACCCTGCCGGTGTTGTTTGACGGCCCCGGACGCCACCCGGGCCAGATCCATGGCCGGACGACCTACTATCAGCCGATCACTGTGAACGGCGGCGCGAACTTGGTGGGGCAAGAGGTGCCGGTGCATCTCACGTCGGTGGCGGCGGCCAGCTTGCATGGCGCGGTGCGGCGTTGCGCGGCATGACCCGGCGCGCCTCGGTAGAGTTTGAAGATAACGGGCGGGCGGCCATGCTCTATGGCCCGCACAATGCCCATCTCGCCTACTTAGAGGACCGCCTGGACGTACAGCTTAGCCCGCGCGGCAACCGGCTGCAGATCGAAGGCGCGGCGGCGGATGTAACCCGCACCATGACCGTCTTGCGCGCGTTGTATCAGCGTTTGGAGGCTCGCCCGGAGATGTCCCGCGCGGTGCTAGAGGCGGCGTTGGTGCCGCCCTTGGAGGGCCACCCCGAGTCGTCTCAGGCGGAGTCTCGGGATTCAGGCCAGGATCAAAGGCAAGATGCCATCGTGCACCTGACGGGTGGCGGGATCATCGAGCCGCGCACTGAAGGGCAAAGGCGTTATATTCAGATGCTCAAGGCCTCGCGCATGGTGTTTTGTTCAGGCCCTGCAGGCACCGGCAAGACCTTTTTGGCGGTGGCCTACGGCGTGTCGCTGATCCAAGCGAAGGCGGTGGACACGATCATGCTCACCCGCCCAGCGGTAGAGGCAGGTGAACGACTGGGGTTCTTGCCCGGCGACCTGCGCGAGAAGATCGATCCCTATCTCCAGCCACTCTATGACGCGCTGCGGGTCTTGGTGCGGCCCAAACAGATCGAGCAGATGATCGCTGACCGGCGCATCGATATCGCCCCGCTGGCCTTCATGCGCGGGCGCACGTTGGCGCGCGCCTTCGTCGTGTTGGATGAAGCGCAAAACGCCACCCCAACCCAGATGAAGATGTTTCTCACCCGGTTGGGCAACCAGGGGCGGATGGTGATCGCCGGTGATCCCAGCCAGGTAGACGTGGCGGGGCCGTCTGGCCTGGTGCAAGCGCAGAAGGTCTTGTCGGGGGTGCCGGGGATTGCCTTTGCCCAGCTTAGGGCGGCGGACGTGGTGCGCGATGACTTGGTGGCGCGGATCGTGGCCGCCTATGAGCAGGCATCGCCCACAAAGGACGTGCCGGCGACGAAAAAGGCATCCTCGCCGCTGGGGGATTAAGCCCTTGCTCTGGTGGGGCCATGATTGTTTCATGACTGTTTTATGATATCGCCCACGATTTCTCGTCCGGGGCTGCGGGTAACCGTCCGCTGCGATGATCCCCGCTGGCGGGGGTGGCCCGCGTTGGTGCGCCGGGTTTTACGTGCGGGTGAGCCGCGCGCGAGAGCAGGCCCGTTGATCGGCCCATCGATCAGCAAGTCAGGAGGCGCACCAGGGGCATGGTCGGTGGGTGTGTGTCTGACGGGCGATGCGCAAATCCGGCGCTATAACGACACTTATCGTGGGGTCCCTCGGGCAACGGATGTGCTGTCTTTTCCTGCCGTTTCCGCTCTTCCTGCCAGCGTGAGAGACAGCGAGAGGGGCGCGTTGGGCGCATCAGGCACGTTGGGCGACCTGATCCTTGCTTATGAGAGTGTGGCGCGCCAAGCCCGGCACTGCGGCATGGCGCACGGGACCTATACGATGTTTGCCTTGGTGCATGGCTTGCTACATCTTCAGGGCCTGGATCATCACACGGCGTCGGCGGCGGCGGCTATGCGCGCACGGGAAGTGGCGGCCTTGCGCCGATTGGGCGTGCGTCATCCGGCGGCTTAGTGTATCGAAAGATTTGCTAAACCCCTTGCTCTTCCAAACCTCTTGCTCTTGGTCCGAAAAACCCGCAAAGTTTGAATTATGGACGACGACCCCCAGCCATCGCCTTCTTTGATAAGCCGCCTTACGGGCGCCCTGCGCGGCTCCTTTGCCAAGTCGCCGCCTTCCCCGCGCCCGGACCCCATCGCCGAAGCCGCCGAAAAAGAAATCATGGCCAACGTCCGGCTGCTGCGGGACCGGGTCGTGCAGGACATTATGGTGCCCCGGGCGGCGATCATCGCCATCGACGTCGGCATTGCCCACGAGGCCCTCATGGAAACGATCCACAATCACAAACACAGCCGCATGCCCGTCTATCAAGACACCTTGGATGAGGTGATCGGCATGATTCACATCAAAGACGTGCTGCCGCGGGTCGGCGCGGCCTTTCCAATTCGCGAAATCACCCGCGAGATTCTCATCGTCGCGCCCTCGCAAACGGTGCTGGACCTGCTCCATCAGATGCGCGACGAGCGGGTGCATATGGCCGTGATCGTCGATGAGCACGGCGCGGTCGACGGCCTGGTCACCATCGAGGACCTGGTCGAGTGCATCGTCGGTGAGATCGTCGACGAACACGAAGACCGTGCGCCGGCACTCATACCCTGTCCCGATGGTTCCTATCTGGCCGACGCCCGGATGGAACTGGAGGAAGTCCAGCGCGAATTGAGCATGAATCTACCCGAAAAAGACCTGCAAGAGGTCGACACCATCGGCGGGCTGGTGGTGACCATCGCCCAACGTATTCCCCGCCGGGGGGAGGTCATCTCTTTGCCTGGCGGTTTTCAGATCGAGTTGGTGGACGTGGGTCCCCGGCGCATCAAGACGGTGCGCCTGCGCCGCGTGGCCTAGGCCCGTGCCGACCGCTGTCGCCGTTACCCCCGCCATCCTCGCTACGCCGGAAGCGTTTCGGGGCGTCTTCGATCCGTTTTTAGCCAGGTTGCTGGTCCCTTGGTTGCCCCCGGGGGCGTTGGCTGAGCCGGCCCGGGCGGCGGTATTGGGCGGCGGCAAGCGGCTGCGCGCCTACCTGGTGGCGGCGCAAGCCAAGCTACTGGGCGCAACGGCCCCCCAGCAATCCGCCCAAGCCTGGCGGGTCGGTGCGGCCATTGAATGCCTGCATGCCTACACCCTGGTGCATGACGACCTCCCGGTGATGGACGATGACGACCTGCGTCGGGGCCAGCCGACCATTCACAAGGCCTACGACGAAGCGACCGCGATTCTGGTCGGCGATGGGCTACAGGCGGTCGCTTTTGGCCTGTTGGCTGATCCGGCGACCCACCCCGAGAGTGCGGTGCGGGCGGCCTTGGTGGCGGCGATGGCTCACGCGGCGGGCTTTGCCGGGGTGGTCGGTGGCCAAGCCCGGGACCTTGCCGGGGTGCCCACAGACCCTGCCCAAGCCCTTGAAACGGTGGCGATGAAAACCGGCGCTTTGTTTGCCTACACCACTGCCGCGGCAGGGCACCTGACCGGCACGCCCCCCGATGCCCCGGCCATGCAGGCTCTCGGTGGTTTTATTCAGGCCTACAGCGCGGCCTTTCAACTGGCCGACGATCTTGGGGACGCAGACCGCCCCCAAGACGGCGCGAGTCTGTTGGCGGTAGAACCGCCTGGGCGCGTGCGCGCCCGGTGCCAGAATCTGGTGAGCCAAGCCCAGGACCATCTGGACTTTTTCGCGGCAGACGCCAATACTCTGCGTGAGCTGGCCGGGCGCGTTG
The DNA here is from genome assembly GCA_039028835.1 of Pseudomonadota bacterium. Lineage (GTDB taxonomy): Bacteria > Pseudomonadota > Alphaproteobacteria > JBCCHK01 > JBCCHK01 > JBCCHK01. Next base: position 7,993 of record JBCCHK010000003.1, on the reverse strand, counting down.
GCCCGCTTACGCCGGTATCCTCATAAGGGGCCTGATAAGGGGCCTGTGCTATGGTGGGCGTATCGTTACTTTTGCGAAGGGGCGCGTCCTAATCCGGACGGTCAATGGTTTTTTATGGTGCACACGCCCCTGTTAGATACCATCAACAACCCCAAGGACTTGCGCGCCCTAGGGCGGGCTCAGCTGCCCGCCTTGGCGGATGAATTGCGGGAAGAGATGATCGATGCCGTGTCGGTCACCGGCGGTCACCTTGGCGCCGGGCTCGGGGTGGTCGAGCTCACCCTTGCCCTACATTACGTGTTTGATACGCCGCGGGATCGATTGATCTGGGACGTGGGGCACCAGGCCTATCCGCACAAGATTCTCACCGAGCGGCGGGATCGGATTCGCACTCTGCGCCAGGGCGGAGGGCTCAGCGGTTTTACCCGCCGCGCCGAAAGCCCCTATGACTGTTTTGGCGCGGCGCACGCGGCCACCTCGATCTCGGCCGCCCTGGGTATGGCGCACAGTTTTGCGATGAACACGCACAAAGGTCGCAAGCACGCCACCGATGGGTCCGAAGGCTCTTGTGATGCGCCTGCCAATCCGCCGCGGGTGATCGCGGTGATCGGCGATGGTGCACTCAGCGCGGGTATGGCCTATGAGGCCCTGAACAATGCCGGCCACGGCGACTTGCCCTTGGTGGTGGTCCTCAATGATAACGACATGTCGATTGCCCCGCCGGTCGGCGCGATGAGTGCCTATCTCTCGCGCTTGGCCTCCTCGCGCTCGTATATGTCCCTGCGCACCGCCAGCAAGAAGATGGCGACCTGGCTTCCTGAGCGGATGAAGGCGCGGATACGTCGCGTCGAAGGCCACGCGCGCGGCTTTATTTCCGGTGGCACGTTATTTGAGGAACTCGGCTTTTATTACGTTGGCCCCATCGATGGCCACCGGTTCACCCACCTGTTGCCGATCTTGCAAAATGTCCGCCATGCCCAGCACGGTCCGATCCTGGTGCATGTGGTCACCAGCAAGGGCAAGGGCTATCCGCCAGCCGAACAGGCCGCCGACAAGTATCACGGGGTTACGGCCTTTGACGTGGTCACCGGTGCCCAGAAAAAGAGCTCGCCCGCGCCGACCTATACCCGGGTCTTTGTCGATAGCCTGATTGCCCAGGCGGAACAGGATCCGAAAATCTGCGCGATCACCGCGGCCATGCCTGCGGGCACGGGCCTGGACCGATTTGCGCAGCGGTTTCCCGATCGCTTTTTCGATGTCGGGATTGCCGAACAACACGCCGTGACCTTCGCCGCCGGGCTGGCGTGCGAGGGTATGAAACCTGTGGTGGCGATTTATTCGACCTTCCTCCAGCGCGCCTATGACCAAGTGATCCACGATGTGGCGATCCAAGGCTTGCCGGTGCGCTTTGCGATGGATCGGGCCGGCCTGGTGGGGGCGGACGGTGCGACTCATGCCGGTTCTTTTGATATCGCTTACTTAGGCTGTCTGCCCGGCATGGTGCTGATGGCAGCGGCGAGTGAGGACGAACTCACCCGCATGGTGGCCACCTCGCTCGCCTATGAGGATGGCCCCAGCGCCGTGCGCTACCCGCGCGGGGTCGGCCCGGGCATGGCCGTTTGCGATCATACCCCGCCGTCTCTGCCTGCCCCGCTTGCCATCGGTAAGGGGCGGATTTTGCGCGAGGGGCATGTCATCGCCTTGCTTAGCTACGGCGGACGCGCCCAGGCCTGCCTGCAAGCGGCGGAGATTCTCACCAACCAAGGCCTGTCCACCACGGTGGCAGACGCCCGTTTTGCCAAGCCCCTGGATCAGGAATTGCTCGCCGATCTGGTCGGCCAGCACGAGGTCTTGATGACCATTGAGGAAGGAAGTTCAGGCGGCTTTGGCTCGATGGTCTTGACCGATTTGGCGAGTCGTGGCCTGTTGGACCAGGGCCAGGTGCGGGTGCGTACCATGACCCTGCCGGATCGGTTCATCGATCATGATACCCCGGCGCGCCAGTACGCCCAGGCGGGCTTGGCAACGGCGGATATTGTGGCCCTCGCGCGCCAGGCTTTGGGCATGGACGCAGGCCAAGTCCGGGCGGGAGCGGATTTTCATAACGTGCTTATTCAACGGGCGGAAGGGTAGCCGTGCCAAAACTCACCATTGACGGGATGACGATTGAGGTTGCAGAGGGCATGTCCGTCTTGCAGGCTTGTGAGCAGTTGGGCATCGAGATTCCGCGCTTTTGTTTTCATGATCGCCTGTCGGTACCGGCCAACTGCCGCATGTGTCTGGTGGATATCGAACGCTCGCCCAAGCCGGTGGCGTCCTGTGCGATGCCGGTGGCCGAAGGGATGGTCGTGCACACCAACAACGAGGCGGTCCATCGCGCGCGGCGCAGTGTTATGGAGTTTTTGCTGATTAACCATCCGTTGGATTGTCCGATTTGCGATCAGGGTGGCGAGTGTGACTTGCAGGACTTGGCGATGGGCTACGGCTTTGATCGCAGTCGCTATCATCACCCTAAGCGGGCGGTGGCGGAAAAAGAGCTCGGCCCGTTGATCCGCACCCACATGACCCGCTGCATTCACTGTACCCGCTGTGTGCGTTTTGCCGATGAGATTGCCGGGATGCCAGAGCTCGGCGCGACTGGTCGTGGCGAGCACATGGAAATCGGCACTTACGTTGCCAAGGCGATCACCTCGGAACTGTCGGGCAACATGATCGATATCTGCCCTGTGGGCGCCCTCACCTCTAAGCCCTATGCCTTTACCGCCCGCCCGTGGGAGCTCAAGCGGGTCGAGTCCATCGATGTGCTGGACGCGGTGGGCAGTCATATCAAGGTCGATGCCCGGTCCCGCCAGGTCATGCGTGTGACCCCAAGATTGTGCGAGGACATTAACGAAGAATGGATCAGCGATCGAACTCGCTTTGCCTATGATGGGTTGATGCACAACCGGCTGGATCAGCCTTATCTGCGCGATGAGGCGGGCCACTGGCAGGCGGTGGGTTGGGATCGTGCCTTGGCGGTCCTGGCCGCGCGGCTGAAGGCGACGACGGGTACGCGGATCGCGGCCCTTGCGGGGGATCTGTGCCCGATGGAATCCCAGTTTGCCCTGCGCTCTTTGCTCGATGAGCTTGGCTGCGGGCACCGTGATTGTCGCCAGGACGGCGCGGCCTTACCGCCGGGTATCCCGGCGGGTTATCGCTTTAATACGACCATCGCCGGCCTAGAGCAGGCCGATGCGGTCCTGTTGGTGGGTACCAATCCCCGGTGGGAGGCCACCATCATCAACGCCCGGCTGCGCAAGCAATGGCTCCATCGTCGCCTGCCGATCGCCTCGATCGGCCCGGTTCTTGACCTGACCTATGATGTACAGTCTTTGGGCGCGAGCCCGCAGGTGTTGACCGACCCCGATCTCGGCGGCTTTGCGCAAACCCTGAAAAACGCACGTAACCCTGTAATCATCGTTGGCCAAGGGGCTCTCACGCGGCCCGACGGTGCGGCGATCTTGGGCGCGGCACGAGACCTTGCGGACCGTTTTAAGATGATGCGCAAGGATTGGCAGGGCTTTAACGTCTTGCATACAGCAGCGGCGCGCGTTGGCGGCATGCAAGCGGGCTTTGTGCCCACCGCCGGCGGTTTGGATCGCAATGGCATCCTGGCGGCAACCCGCGAGGGCGAGATCGATGTGCTCTGGTTATTGGGGGCGGACGAATTGCCGCTCACAGACAAGCGTGATGCCTTTGTGGTCTATCAGGGTCATCACGGTGATCGAGGCGCGCGCCTGGCAGACTTGATCTTGCCCGCAAGCGCGCCGAGTGAAGAGTCCGGCACCTACACCAACACCGAAGGGCGCATCCAGCACGCCGCGGCGGTGGTGACGCCGCCGGGTCAGGCCAAACCAGCCTGGCGGGTGATCCGCGCTTTATCAGAACAACTGGGCAAGGTCTTGCCGTTCGACACGGTGCAAGCGTTACGCGAGGCCTCGCCGATTTTTGAACTCGGCGCGCCGCCTAGCGCGTCGTGGCAAAATTTCGGCCGTGCTTTTGGCGAGAAGGCGGGGCCCATCGATCCTGCGCCCTTGACCCTGCCGATTGAAGACTATTACCGTGTTTGCCCGCTCACCCGATCCTCGCCGACCATGGCCGCCTGCGCGAAAGAGATTGCCCCCGCCGCCTTAAGCGCGGGTGTAAGGGAAGAAGTCGCATGATCCCCCAGATCTGGTTCGAAGGGGCCTTGGTGGTCGTGATGGTCGTGGCGGTGGTCATCCCGCTGTTGATCGCAGTGGCCTACTTGACCTATGTCGAGCGCAAGGTGATCGCCGCTATGCAGATGCGGCAGGGTCCCATGGTGGTGGGGCCCTTTGGCCTGCTACAGCCCTTTGCCGACGTGCTCAAGTTGGTGTTTAAGGAGATGATTATTCCCACCGGCGCGAGTCCGGTGGTGTTCTTGCTCGCGCCGCTCTTGACCTTTGTGCTGGCGTTTGCCGCCTGGGCGGTTATTCCGGTGGGCGCCGGCTTGGTCATGGCGGACTTGAATGTTGGGATTTTGTATCTGTTTGCCATGTCTTCGCTCGGGGTTTACGGGATTATCATGGCGGGCTGGGCGTCCAATTCTAAGTACGCTTTTTTAGGCGCGTTACGCTCGGCGGCGCAGATGGTGTCTTATGAGGTGTCTATCGGCTTTGTCATGATTACGGTGTTGTTGTGCGCAGGCTCGCTGAACTTGTCTCAGATCGTTCTGGCCCAGCAAGATTTGTGGTTCGTCGTGCCGTTGTTTCCGATGTTCGTGGTATTTTTCATCTCCACTCTGGCAGAGACCAATCGCGCACCCTTTGACCTACCCGAGGGCGAGTCCGAACTTGTGGGCGGCTATAACGTGGAATACTCGGGCATGGCGTTCGGCCTGTTTTTCGTCGGCGAGTACGCTAACATGATTTTGATGAGCGCCATGACCAGCATTCTATTTTTGGGCGGCTGGTTGCCGATTTGGGATGTGGCACCGTTGAATTGGTTGCCGGGACCCTTGTGGCTGGCTCTCAAGGTGGCGGCCTGTTTGTTTGTCTTTATCTGGGTTCGTGCAACCTTGCCCCGTTTCCGTTATGATCAGTTGATGCGCTTGGGCTGGAAGATCTTTTTGCCCCTGTCGCTGGCGTGGGTGGTGCTGACGGCCGGGTATGTGGTGTTGACCGACGCGGCGGCGTTTTAAGGGTTTGTTATGGGATTTTTATTGCTAGAGATTTTACAAGGCATGGGCATGACCTTTCGGCGGATGTTTCGTCCCAAGGTCACGTTGAACTATCCTTTTGAGAAGGGCCCGATCTCCCCTCGGTTTCGCGGCGAGCATGCCTTGCGCCGCTATGCCCCAGGGGAAGAGCGGTGCATTGCCTGCAAATTGTGTGAGGCGATTTGCCCGGCCCAAGCGATCACCATCGAGGCCGAACCGCGCGCGGACGATTCCCGTCGCACGACCCGCTATGACATTGACATGACCAAGTGCATATACTGCGGGCTTTGTCAGGAAGCCTGTCCGGTGGATGCGATTGTGGAAGGCCCGAACTTCGAGTACGCCACCGAAACCCGCGAAGAGTTGTTTTACAACAAGGATCGTTTGCTGGAGAACGGCGACCGGTGGGAGCCGCAACTTGCGCAGATGATCCGGGCGGATGGTCCCTATCGCTAGGCTTTTTTTGCGCCGGGCGTCTTTTTCCTGGGCTGCCATTTTCAGGGCGGATTTTTTTTGACCATGACGCCAACCATGACGACAGATGTCATCATCATCGGGGCAGGGCCGGTCGGGCTTTTTGCCGTGTTTGAGTTGGGGTTGCTCGGTTTGCGTGCCCATCTCATCGATATCTTACCCCGGGCGGGCGGCCAGTGTGCCGAACTCTATCCGGAAAAGCCGATTTATGACATTCCGGCGATCCCCTCGTGCACGGGGCAAGAGTTGGTGGATCGTCTGCTCCAGCAGATTAAGCCCTTTGCGCCGACTTTTCACCTGGGCCGGTCGGCGCAGGGTTTGGCGCGCACGGCCGACGATACCGCCTGGCAGGTCACATTGGATGATGGCACGATCCTGACGGGCGCGGCGGTGGTGATCGCTGCCGGCGGCGGCCAGTTTGAGCCCAAAAAACTCCCTGGTGCGCAGGCTTTTGAAGGCAAGGGCGTGGCCTATGCGGTGCGCGAGACTCAGGCTTACCGGGATCGCGACGTGGTGATCGCGGGCGGTGGAGACAGTGCGCTTGATTGGGTGCTCGCGCTTGCGCCGGTGGCGCGGTCAGTGGCTTTGGTGCATCGGCGTGATGCTTTTCGCGGTGCGCCGGCCAGCGAGGCGGCGGTGCGCGCCTTGGTGGCCAAGGGCCAGGTCGCGTTGCTGATCGGCCAGATTACCGATTACCACGGCGATGAGGCGGGGCATTTGGCGCGGATTTCTCTGCGGCTTACGGGGCAGGGCGATGAGGCGACGATAACGCAGGAGGTATCCTGTCAGGCTCTGTTGGCGTTTTATGGTTTGACCATGCGTTTGGGGCCGCTGGCGGACTTTGGCCTGGCGTTAGAGCGGCAGTTGGTGGTGGTGGATACCGCCCGGTTTGAAACGTCTTTGCCGGGGGTGTTTGCGATTGGCGATATTAACACCTACCCGGGCAAGCTGAAGCTGATTTTATCGGGCTTTCATGAGGCGGCGTTGATGGCCCATGCGGCGTTTGGGGTGTGTCGCCCGGACGAGCGGTTGCGCTTTGGCTATACCACCACGAGCTCAGACCTTAAGGCGCGCCTTGGGGTGCATGATTAGCAAGGCGCGGCCTTAGCAACATCCACGGTGCTTACTCGGGACCGCGCTTTGGGAGTCACAATCACGGGGATAGACGGAATCAAACCGCCTCGCGGCAAGGCGCGGCCTTGACCGAGGGTTCATCATGCTTTTGCCCTTGTTCAGCCCGCCGTGCGTGTCTTTGCTTACGTCAGGACCCGTGACTCCTGGATTCCCGCCTACGCGGGAATGACAAGGAGCGCGGGAATGACGGGAGTAGCAACACCACACGGCGTAAGACTGGGGACAGAGCCAGGCGAGCAACAAGCGCAGATAGCGGCGGAATCAAACCCCCTCGGGGCTGCCTGCGCGGGAATGACAAGGCTTAGCCTTGACCATTTATTCATCAGACTTGGGTACGTCCTGGTTCCGTCGTGCGTGTCTTTGCTTACATCGTACTTGAATAGACTTAAATCAGCGATGCTCCACTCCTCTCGTCATTCCTGCGAAGGCAGGAATGACGGGATGGGGCAAAACCGCGTATTGTATGACTGGGGACCGGACGTTGGTCGTCACAAGAACCGATATCGGCGGAATCCTGCCCCTCCGGCTAGGAGTCTGGCTAAGACTTGACAAGTTTGCTGGATTTTGATACAAAAGCCCATGTCCGCCGTAGTGCGGGCCGGGTGCAAAGCGCCCCTATCGCAGAATGGCGATAGATAAAATAAGGCGCGAGCGGGGGAGTAGACTCGGGTGAAATGGGTTCATCCAGGTCTTTGGCAAGAAAGCCGGTCTGTGCCGATCCTTAGAAGAAGGAATGCATGTCATGGTGCCTCCTGTTCTTACAGACAAGACGTAAGAAGCAAATACCATGACGTCTTCAATTCTTACCAATAATGGGGCAAATAGTGCCCTGATGACCCTTCGGGGTATTTCCTATGACCTTGGCGTCACCCAAGATCGCATCTCCAGCGGTCTGATGGTGGCCGATGCGTCTCATAACGCTTCGGTGTATGCCACCGCGCAGGTCATGCGTTCGGACATTGGCTCCTACGACGTGATTGCACGGACTCTGTCGGTCAGCGTGAGCGCTCTGGGTACGGCGCTTAAGTCCACCCAGGACATCGCCGACCAAGTGCAGGTTATTCGCGACAAGGTCAGTGAGGCATGGTCCTCTGAGTTGGCCGAGGTGGACAAGCTGCAAGCGGACGTGGATCAAGCCCTCTCGCAGATCAACACCATTGCTAATGG
>JBCCHK010000002.1:0-189011 GCA_039028835.1 Pseudomonadota bacterium | reverse complement strand
GACTTTTCTATACTGGATTCGTTTGGTACGTATCACAGGAGCGCGGCCCGAGTGCTCGATGCGCTGCTCGCCAGCGTTCGTAAGACCGTATCCGCTCGCGATATCGCCGTGGCCGCGGCTGCCAGCGTAGAAAACCCGCTGAATCGAACCCAAAATCTAGCGGACCTGGTTGATAAAGACTTGGCACGGAGGAATCTCGGTATCAAAACCAGCTTATCTTTCTATGCTGGCGTGGCCGTGGACGGACGGAGTGAAGACCTACGCGTCCAGCGTTATGGCTCTGCACTTATTATAGAGCCAGGAACAATCACGGAGGTGATCGGGTCCTGCGCCGTGGCGCCAACCGGTGCATCGATCCAGGTCGATATCCTCAAGAATAGGACGACCATCTTTACCACCAAGCCGACGATCCCGGCGAGGCAGAAAACAATGATCCCCGGTACACTCAAAAGTAATGCGACCGTCGCCAAAGGTGACGTGCTGCAGTTTAAGCTCACGCACGTCGGCTCTACCATCAAAGGGCAAGACTTGCATGTGGCTTTGCTTGTGAGGAAAGCATGATTATCGCCCCGCAAAATCTATGCCACGGTGATAAGAATGTGCTGCCAGGCCGTGCCGAATATCGCCGGTACGGGACATATACATGGACGCCGCCAAGAGGAGTGCGCGTCATCAAGGCCACGATTGCAGCCCCCGGCGGCGATGGAACTTACGATTTCGCCCGTTTTATCGATGGCGGATGGTCCACCTCAGGTGCGAATAAAAATCTAAACCCGAAGCGTGGAAGACGCGTCCAAGTTCTGATGCCGGTCAATGGAGCCGTGCCCATTACGGTCGGCGGCTGGTCAGGGTCGGGACCACATGCCTGGTTTCATTTATATGCTTACCGTCAATTCCCGTTTTCAGGGGTTGGCGAGATTAAAGTTTATTGGCCAGATCAAGAAAGTTCGAACCGAATAACGGGAAGAGTTCTTAGCGATGATCGTTTGGGCGGCGCACCGGGAGCCCGGTCCTACAGATTCAATTTCGTCAACCAGGGACAACATGGCTGGGTCATTATTGAATGGGGAGGCGTTATAACATGAGGAGGCATTTATGTCTGATCTATACATCACAATAGAAAACAACACACCACAAGATCAACCAAACCTGCGACCCATCACCATACCGCATCCAAGCGAGGATGGCGTGATGATCGGCGCAGAGCATCTTTCCGACGATGATCTGTTTGTACTCGGTGGTTATGCGCGAGTCACGAACACGATTGATGATCGCTTCGAACGCTGGATAGACGGCGGCACCTTTAACGCGAAGGCCAAGACGGCAACGGCCAACAAGCAATGGCTCCCGGTCGATGAGATCAAAGCCACGTCCTTACACCTTATTGAGGAACAAGCCGAACAAGCCCGCCTTGCCTTGCTCACCCCTGGGGATGGCAAAGCCTATGTCTACCAAGCCAAGCTGGGCGAAGCGAAAGCGTACGCCCAAGATAATGATCCGCAGGATGGGGATTACCCTGTCCTTGCCGCCGAGGCCGCCGCCCTTGATATCACCGTTGCCAGCCTAGCCGCTACTGTGCACCAACGAGCTACCGAGATCACCGCTCAGCTCGCCCGCATCGAAGCCACCACCCAAGCCGCCAAAAAGCGCATAAAAAATGCCATAACCACCGAAGCTATCAAAAAAATTATCAATACGCTGTCACGCGATCAAGGGGCAACTCATGAACAAAACCCGTAAAACCTTTGATGGGCACGATAATTGGTTTGATCCTCATACCAAACGTCTATCCATCCCAGAGCGTCTTTTCTATGCAGGTATCGGACTCACTGCGTTCATCATGTTCTTTGTCGAGCTGCAAGGCATCTTCCATCAATGACATCCAGACAAAACAACTGGCCAGACTTCGAGCTCGAAGAGATCATACCTCAAGCCATAAAGACCTTGTGATGCGCATTATCCTTGGCAACTTTTTTGCACCCTTTGCTTGCCAGTCACAATCAAAAAAAGGGTTTGCAGAAAAGGGTTTGCAGAAAAGGTTTGACACAATGTGCGGAGGCTCCTCATGATAGGGGCTCAAAAACACACGGGATGCGTTTATGAGAAGGCTTGTAAGGATGCCGGATCGGCATTGGTCATGCCTTGTGCTTAGTATAGCGGCCGTGTCAGCCCGGGATATCCGGGCGATTGACATAGATAATCGATAGGGAGGAGTCATCGATGATGCTTTCTGTTAAGAGTTGGACCCGCCGGATGTTGGTGGGTGGGGCGGTCACGCTGGGTGTGCTGATGGGCAGTAGCCCCATCATCGCCGAAGAGTGTATTGCCCCGGCAAACCCCGGCGGCGGCTGGGACTTTACCTGCCGGACGATCGGCAAGATCATGTATGACATTGGTGCAGTAGATACCCCGATCCAAGTCACCAACATGGCTGGCGGCGGTGGCGGTCTTGCCTTTACCCATGTGGTGAACGAGCGCAACACCGATGACGCGTTGATTGTTGCGGCCTCAACGGCAACAGCGACCCGCCTGGCGCAGAACGCCTATTCAGGCATGACATCAGATCAAGTTCGCTTTCTTGGGGCGATTGGTGCTGATCCCGGTGTCATTGTCGTTGCGCAGGACTCACCCTATCAAAACTTGAACGCGTTGCTCGATGCCGTGATCGCGGACCCGAGTGCGCATTCTTTTGCAGGTGGTTCGGCCGCCGGGGGGTACGATCACCTCAAGGTGCTCATGGCGCTCAAACGCAAAGGCTTTAGCGATATCCGCAAGGTCAAGTACATTGGCGTGGACGGTGACGCAGACGCGATCACCCAAACAGTTGGCGGCTTTACCAGTGCGATGACCGGTGATATTTCCGGTGTTGTGGGCTTTATTAAGTCCGGTGACGTGCGGGTCTTGGCTTCTTTTACCGAAGAGCGGATCCCTGGCTTTGACGACATTCCCACCGCGCGCGAGCAAGGTATCGATGTGGTCGCGGTGAACTGGCGCGGATTGTATACCCCGAAAGGGGCCTCACAAGCGTCTTACCAGGCCTGGACGGAAGCTCTGCGCAAAGTCGGCGACTCCAAAGAGTGGGAGGCCGCCATGCGCGCCAATGGTCTTGCGCCCTTTAATAAGGTCGGAGCGGATTTCCAAGCCTATGTGGACGGCGTGATCGCTGAGGTGCGCGCCATGTCGACCGAGCTTGGGGTGATGAACTAAGCGTGTCCGACCGGATCGCCGGCACGGCTCTGGTTGGTTTGGCTCTGGCATTTTTTATCGGAGCTGGCCAACTGGACGTGCCGTTTTTTCCTGACCCCTTGGGATCAAAAGCCTTTCCGCGCCTGATCGCCGTGGTCGGCGGTCTTGCCGGGCTTGCGATGATCCTAAGACCCGATGGAGAGCCATCCTGGCCGCGGCTTGCAGATGTTGGCCGCTTGGCGGCTCTCGCTGGTACCCTGGTTTTCTATGTCTACGCCTTGGGCTGGCTGGGCTTTGTCGCCGCCACAGCCCTCGCGTCGGGGGCCATGTCCTATCAAATCAAGCCCGACATCAAAAAAGCTGCCCTGATTGGCATCGGGCTATCAGTCGGTTTGTTTGTGGTCTTTAAGTACCTTTTGGGCCTGGGCTTGAGCGCGTTGCCGCGTTGGTAGTTAAGGTATAGAAAACGATCAATGGACCTCCTGAGTAATCTGGCCTTAGGCTTTTCTGTTGCCCTGACCCCGACGACGTTCATGCTGGCGATCGCAGGGTGTATTTTAGGCACGATCATCGGCGCCTTACCGGGGCTTGGTCCGTCCAACGGCGTGGCGATTTTAATCCCGCTTTCCTTTTCTTTTAATTTGGATGCGACCCAGGCCCTAGTGCTGATGACGGCGGTCTATTACGGGGCGATGTACGGCGGGCGCATTTCATCGATCTTGCTTAACATTCCCGGCGATGAGCCGGCAATGATGACCACCTTGGATGGTTATCCCCTGGCCAAAAAAGGTCGGGCAGGGGACGCACTTGTTTTATCGGGGGTCGCGTCGTTTGTTGGGGCGTTGCTCGCGACGGTGGGGCTGATGCTGCTCGGGCCTTTGTTGGCGCGGGTGGCGTTTTTCTTCGGTCCGGCGGAATACTTTGCCCTTTATCTGCTCGCTTTTTGTATGCTGGGGGGGCTCGGCTCGCGCAACCAAGCCAAGGCAGCTGTGGCTGTATGTTTGGGATTGGGGATTGCCATGGTGGGGGTCGATAGTTCGACAGGTTTGCCGCGTTATACCGGCGGTAGCTTGCATCTATATGACGGGATCGATTTTCTCGTTGCCATTGTTGGACTGTTTGCGGTCGCTGAGGTCTTTGTCTTTATGGAGACCCATGGGAGGGATTCGGCCATTGGCGTGACCTTAAAAAAAGTTACCATTCCTGTGCGAGATATTTTCTACACCCGCTGGACGATGCTACGGGGTACTGGGATCGGTTTTATCGCCGGGCTACTACCAGGTGCAGGGGCGTCTTTGGGGAGCTTCCTGGCCTATAGTTTAGAAAAGTCTACCGCGAAAGATAAAACGACCTTCGGGCAAGGGGATGTGCGTGGTATCGCCGCACCTGAGGCGGGCAACAATGCCGCTGCCGGGGGGGCGTTGGTGCCGATGTTGACCTTGGGCGTGCCTGGTTCAGGCACGACGGCGGTGTTGCTTGCGCTGCTGATGACACTGAACATTACGCCGGGACCTTTGCTGTTTAGCGAGCGGCCTGAAGTCGTGTGGGGGCTGATTGCCTCGTTGTTGATTGCCAATGTCGTCTTGCTGATCTTAAATGTGCCGTTGGTGCGTGTGTTTAGCCGTATTTTACAAGTTCCGCCGTCGATTTTATTACCCGGCGTGATGATGGTGTCCTTTGTGGGAATCTATTCCCTTTCGGGCAGTCATTTTGATCTGCTTTTGATGATTGGTTTTGGCATTTTGGGCTACGTCTTGCGCAAACTGGGGATTCCTGCAGTGCCGGTGATTTTGGGGATTTTGCTGGGCGGTCATATGGAGGTGAGTCTACGCCGGGCGATGGTGCTGTCCGATGGCGATTGGACGTATCTATTTTCCACCCCGATTGCGGTAGGGCTATGGATTGCGGCGATCATCGGCTTTATCGCACCCTTTTTCCTGCGCGCTTACTTAACGTTGCCCAAACCGCCCAAGGATTAGGATGCCGACACGAGTCTTAGTTCCCTGTGGGGTGCTGGGTTTGGGATTCGATCCCGCCGCGCTAGATGCTGGGGTTAAGGCGCGTCCGGATATTATTTCTATCGACGGCGGTTCTACCGATAGCGGTCCTTTCTATCTTGGCACCGGTACCAGCAAGTACGCCCGCGGCGTGTGTCGTCGCCAGTGGCGGGCCTTGATGGTGGCGCGCGCTGCCGCAGGCGTGCCTTTGGTCATGACCACGTGCGGCACGTGCGGTGTGGCCGCGATGGTGGATGAGGCTTACGCGATGACCCGTGAGCTCGCCGCCGAATTGGGGCAAACGCTCACGATTGCGCGGCTCTATAGCGATCAATCCCCCGATCAGATCATCGCTGCGCATCATCAATCTCGGCTGACGCCGTTAACCCCGGCCCCCGTGATCGATGAGACGCGGTTGGCAGCGATGACCCACGTCGTTGCGTTGGCAGGGGCTGAGCAGATCGATGCGGCCCTTTTGACCGGAGCGGATATTGTGTTGGCGGGGCGGGCGACAGATACAGCGGGCATTGCGGCCCTCCCCCTGCGGCGCGGCGAGCACCCGGGGGGCTGTTGGCACGGGGCGAAAATCGGCGAGTGCGGCGCATTTTGCTCGAACGAGCCGGCCACCGGTGTGATTATGATGACCTTTGATCACGATGGGTTCACGGTTCAAGCGATGGCGCCCAAAGCGACCTGTACGCCTCAGTCGGTCAGTGCCCATATGCTGTATGAGAATGTCGATCCCTTTGAGTTGGTCGAGCCTGGTGGGGTGCTCGATGTCCGCGCAGCGCGCTATGAAGCCCTTTCGGGGGGGCGGGTGCGGGTGGAAGGTTCGCATTGGCACGCGCATGAAGAGTATACGGTTAAGCTGGAAGGGGCGTACCTGGCGGGGTATCAGACGATGATTTTGGCGATGATTCGTGAGCCGCGTTATGTGAATGAGATCGAAGCGTGGGTGGCGGATATGTTGATAACGGCGCGACGCGATATCGCCAGCAGTCTCAATCTTGCGTCCGAAGACTACAGCCTGGATGTTCGGCTGGTGGGCAAGAATGCGGTTTTGGGGACACGCGAACCCGCGCAGAGTCAGCCGATAGAAATCGGCGTGTTGCTGATGATGACAGCGAAGGACTCGACCACCGCACGGGAGCTGGCAGACGTGATGAACCCTTATATGCTACATCATCCTTTGAGTGCCCAAGAGGCCTTGCCGACCTTTGCGTTTCCCTATTCACCGGCGAGTGTGGATCGGGGACCGCTCTATGAGTTTGGCCTTAATCACGTGCTCCATTTGGATGATCCGATGCAGGCGTTTCGTCTTAAGGTTGATGAGGTGCGCTGTGGTTAAGCTGGGAGACGTGGCGCAAAACATCCGTTCAAAAAACGCGGGGCCCTTTTGGATCACGGTGGATATTTTTTGCGGCGATCATTACCAGGATATTTGTGCAGCGTTGCCGATGGCGCGCCTTGCGCAGATCGTCGGCCAGTCGGATATTCGCCGCTTTGAAATCCCTGAACTGCAGGTTCTTAAGGTGAGTTTTGTGCGCACCGCGCCCCAAGGCAGTCGCTTTGACCGGGATATGCACGGCGCCCAGTGGGCGGTCTTATTCGCTGACGTGTCCCTTGTCCAAACGGCTTAGACTTTCTGTGCTGGATCGGTCTTTGCTATTTGTGCTATGATGCATCAAAAAGAGAAAGGGAGGTTCCAATGACACAGATTACGCTTACGGTCAATGGACGTGAGGTTTCAGGCGAGGTCGAAGACCGCACACTTTTGGTCGATTTTCTAAGGCAAAACTTACACCTAACAGGCACCCATGTGGGCTGTGATACCAGCCAATGCGGCGCGTGCGTGGTGGAGATGAACGACGCTTCGATCAAAGCTTGCACGGTTCTGGCGGTGCAAACACAGGGCGCGTCGGTGACCACCATTGAAGGCTTGGCGGAGGGTGATCAGCTTCATCCTTTGCAAGAGGCCTTTCGTGATAATCACGGTTTGCAGTGCGGTTTTTGCACCCCGGGTATGATTATGAGTGCCCGAGATTTGCTTGCGCGCAATGCCAACCCGAGCGAGCAAGAGGTGCGCGACTGGTTAGAAGGCAATCTGTGCCGCTGTACCGGCTATCACAACATCGTCAAGTCAATTTTAGATGCCGCGCAACGGATGCGCGCATCCAAGGCTGCTTAAAGGGGGACATTGAAACCGTCGTTTGCAAACAGCCGTCATACAAGATCAGCATAAGGAGGGAGGACCCATGAGCGAAGGTATCGGCGCCAGCGTTAAGCGCAAGGAAGATCAACGTTTTATCACCGGCAAGGGGCGTTACACGGATGACATTGCCAGGCCCGGTCAGACCTGGGGGTATTTTTTACGATCGCCCCATGCCCATGCCAAGATCACCGCGATCGACACCGCCCGCGCTCAAAAAGCCCCCGGCGTGTTGGGTGTGTTTACTGGCCAGGATGTCGCTGACGATCAGGTCGGCAATCTGATTTGCGGTTGGAATATCACCGGCAAAGACGGTGAGGGTATGAAAATGGGCCCCCATCCGATTCTTGCCCAAGGCAAAGTGCGCTACGTCGGCGATCATGTCGCCATTGTTGTGGCCCAGACCTACAACCAAGCCAAAGACGCCGCCGAGTTGATCGACGTGACCTATGACGTGCTCGCCCCGGTCGTCGACACCGCCACCGCACACCAATCGGGCCAGCCGCTGGTTCATGAGGAAATCCCTAATAACCTGTCTTTTGCGTGGGAACTCGGTGATAAAGACCAAACCGAGGCGGCCTTTTCCTCGGCGGCGCATGTCACCACCATCTCGCTATCAAACAACCGCCTCATCCCCAACGCGATGGAACCGCGGGCGGCCCTTGGCGATTATGACTCGGGCACGGGTGACTTTACCTTGTATACCACCAGCCAGAATCCTCATGTGGCGCGGCTGGTGATCTCCGCCTTTGTTGGCATTGCCCCTGAACACAAACTCAAGGTCGTCGCGCCGGATGTTGGTGGCGGCTTTGGCTCTAAAATTTTTATCTATTCAGAGGAAGTCGCCTGTCTTTGGGCGTCCAAGAAAGTCGGGCGCCCGGTCAAGTGGACCGGGGAGCGCACCGAATCTTTCGTCAGCGATGCCCATGGCCGCGATCACGTCACGACCGCCGAGCTTGCGGTGGATGGAGATAACAAGATTACCGGTCTGCGCGTTAAGACGGTGGCGAACCTCGGGGCGTACATGTCGACCTTTTCGTCGGCGATCCCGACTTATCTTTATGCCACGTTGCTTTCAGGTCAGTACAACATTCCCGCAATTTATGCCGAAGTGGACGCGGTCTATACGACTACCGCGCCGGTGGATGCCTATCGCGGCGCAGGCCGGCCTGAGGCGACCTTTGTCGTGGAGCGGCTGGTCGAGGTCGCTGCCCGGGAGCTCAAGATGGATCCTGTGGACTTCCGCCGGAAAAACTTCGTCACCGAGTTTCCTCATCAGACGCCGGTCATCATGCAGTACGACACGGGCGACTATCAAAAGTCCATGGATCGTGCGCTGGAGATGGCGGACTATGCGGGCTTTGCCAAGCGAGCCAAAGAATCCGAAGCTAAGGGCCGTCGTCGCGGTATTGGCCTATCGTGCTATATCGAGGCGTGCGGGATCGCCCCCTCGGCGGCTGTCGGCTCGCTCGGCGCGGGCGTCGGGCTCTATGAAAGCGCGAAGATACGCTTTAATCCCACCGGCAATGTGATGGTGTACACCGGTTCGCATTCCCACGGCCAGGGCCACGAGACAACCTTTGCCCAACTTATCTCCACCCATCTCGGTGTGCCGGTCGATCAAGTAGAGATCGTACACGGCGATACCGATAAGGTTCCCTTTGGCATGGGCACTTATGGCTCACGCTCATTGGCGGTCGGTGGCTCGGCCATCGTCAAGGCCGCCGAGAAGGTCATAGACAAAGGCCGTAAGGTCGCCGCCCATCTGCTGGAAGCCAGTGAGGAAGACATCGTTTTTGACGCAGGTCAGTTCTCGGTTAAGGGCACGGATCGGACGAAGTCGATTCAAGAGATTGCCTTTGCCGCCTATGTTCCCCACAACTACCCTGAGGGTCTGGAGCCTGGTTTGGAAGAGTCAGCCTTCTATGATCCGCTGAACTTTACCTTCCCTGCGGGCACCCAAGTCTGTGAGGTGGAGGTGGATCCGGACACGGGACGGGTCACCATCGAGAAGTTCACGGCTGTGGATGACTTTGGCAATCTGATTAACCCGATGATCGTAGAGGGCCAGGTGCATGGCGGGATCGTCCAAGGAGTCGGCCAGGCCATGCTGGAGAATTGCGTTTACGACGAAAGCGGCCAGCTTATCACGGGCTCTTATATGGATTACTGCTTGCCCCGTGCGGACGATGTGCCGAGTTTCGGTGTGGATATGACCATCACGCCTTGCACCCACAATCCGCTGGGGGTCAAGGGTTGTGGCGAGGCAGGGGCGATTGCCGCCCCGGCGGCGGTCATCAACGCGGTCACCCATGCGCTTGGTTTGCCCCATATGGACATGCCCGCCACGCCGCAAAACGTCTGGCGCGCTTTGCAGGCCGCTTAACCCGCCTTGTAGACCTTTAGTGAAAAGGAAATTTTTATGTACGCATTTGCTCATCACCGCCCCACAAGCGTGGCCGATGCCGTCAAGGCGGCAACCTCTAGCAGCCAGGGCGTGTATCTGGCTGGAGGTATGACTCTCATCCCGACCCTCAAGCAGCGGTTGGCCGATCCCAAGGACTTGATTGATCTCGCGGCTCTTGCTGACTTGCGTGAGATTAAGCCATCGGGTGGTGGCCTATCGATCGGTGCCATGGCAACTCACAATGCGGTCGCCCAGGATGGTACGATCCCTGCCTTAAGCGCGCTTGCCGAGGGGATCGGCGATCCCCAGGTGCGCAATTGCGGCACCATCGGCGGCTCGCTTGCCAACAACGACCCGGCGGCCGACTATCCCGCAGCCGTGTTGGCCTTAAACGCGCAGATCAAAACTGACCAGCGAACGATTGCATCGGATGACTATTTCCAAGGGCTGTTTACCACCGCCCTTGCACCCGGCGAGTTGATCGTCCGCGTCGATGTGCCCAAGCCCGACAGCGCGAATTATCAAAAGTTCGCCAATCCAGCGAGCCGCTATGCCCTGGTGGGGGTGATGGTGGCGCGTACCGGCGGTGATGTACGGGTGGCCGTGACCGGCGCGGGCTCGGACGGGGTGTTTCGCTTTACTGCCGCGGAGCAGGCCCTGGCCTCTGACTTCAGTCCGGGAGCCGTGCCTGAGGTGGATGCAGGCATGATGTCCAGCGACATTCATGCCGCATCGGACTACCGTGCCCATCTTGTGAAGATCTTGACCCAGCGCGCGGTGGCGGAGTCTTAAGACGATCATGCGCATGGCATATGCCTGTGGTTAACCGTTAGGGCTTTTCCGCCTTAGGCGTTACAATGTCTGACTTAGGGAGGCGATTTATCGGCAGAGGATTCAATCTTCTGTATGAATCGCTTGGTTTTTCGCGGTTTTTTATCTGCTGGCTTTTTGCTGTGGGGCCTACTCTTGTGGGTTGCGGGGATTGCCTGGCCTGCAAGCGGGCTTGCCTCGACGGACGGCGTGACAGACAGCACGACGAGTAGCACGACGGGCGAAATAACGCTCGCGGATGACCTGCAGTACCGTCCTGCGGATGACTCTCAATTTCTGCCAACCACACTAGAGTTGCGACTGCAACAGTTGCAGGCCGTCGCGCAGGCGCCATCTGCACCCGCTACCCAGCAAGATCCAATCCCGCAAGACCCAATCCCGCAAGCGTCCGTTTCCCAGAGTCCGGTTGTGCAAGGTCCTGCCGAGTCCCTTGCACAAAATCTCCCGGCTGCTCAGGCTTTGCCGACACCTTCCGAAGTGCCCTTAACCTTTGATCGGCGGCAGCAGATGATGGCGATGATTCTCGCGCGGACTCCACGCGATGCACTGGAATTGACCGAAGGACAACGCCGCGCGATGGGGGAGAAGACCTTTACCCAGGCGATTTTCGGCGATTCTTTTGTGGTGCCGCCGGATGCGCTCACCCCGGCAACGACTGTGTCGATGCCCTCGACCTCACGCATGTCCTCGGCCTCGGCACCATCCTTAGAATCCTCGTCAGCAGCGATCACAGCGCCTGCCCCAGCACCAGCATTGACTCTGGACCCTGTCCAACCCTCCGCTCAATCTTCTGCCCAACAAGAGAGCGCAGCGATCACAGCGCCTGCCCCAGCACCAGCATTGACTCTGGACCCTGTCCAACCCTCCGCTCAATCTTCTGCCCAACAAGAGAGCGCGGCGATCACAGCGCCTGACCCAGCACCAGCATTGACTCTGGACCCTGTCCAATCCTCCGCTCAGTCTTCTGCCCAACAAGAGAGCGCGGCGATGCCCGCACCCCTGGATGATTCGGCATCCTATCCGCCCCAAGGCTCGCTATCCCGACCTTCTGTGGCTTCTGGCGTTATTCAAAGGGTTATGGGTTTGCCGATTCACACCTATGTGGGTGTGGATGTCGGGCGCGGGCGAGGTCCTCGGGTTGGCGGGCGTACCAGCGTGAAGGCATCTTCTGCTTGGCGGGTGGTTGGTGGTGTGCGCTATGACAGCGGTCTGGCTTTTGAGGGTTTTTATGGGGACTTTGGCACGACCACCGTGGCGCCGGGTCCTTTTGTCTATCATCTAGATAAAGGGGGGCGGATTAACTGGGATCCGAAGACGCCATGGTCTTTTGCGATGAACACGATTGGCGCGGGCTTTAACTACCAGCATGAAGTGGATGTCGGGTTCTATCTCACGGTGGGCACGGGGCTTCATAAATGGAAAATCTATGCGCGTAATGCTCCAGGGTCCTTAGAGATTCGCGATATCGATGTCTATGGCCATGTGGGTATTAAAAAGGACCTGACTCGCACCCTATCGGGGGTTGTTTTCTACGATCATTTCAAGGTCAAAGGTGGTGAGGTTACCTATTTGGGTACGGGCCTACGGTATGCCTTTGAGCCGCGGGCTGTGGGGATCGATGCCGAGCGACGCGATGTCCAAGACAACGGCATCGGTACGGGTGTATCTGCGCAAGATGGAAAAACGAATGGCTAGGCGGTGATTTCATAACCTGCTGCGCGCAGGATTTTATGAAGATATCTATAGCCTAATTGTGCGTATTCGAACGGCGGGGCCATCACGGGGTCCTGTTCGGCTTCCACGACGCCCCAGCCTTGATAGCCGTGCTTATGTAGTTCGGCGACGACATTGATAAAACTAATCATGCCATCGCCCGGTACGGTAAAAACACCGGCAAGAACCGAATCTAGAAAACTCATGTTTTCTTTTCGTGCTGTATCGAGCACGTCGGCGCGCACGTCTTTGAAATGAACATGATTGATTCGGGTATGGTGGACATCGATGATTTTTTGGATATCTCCCCCGGCATAGGTGATATGACCGGTATCGAGCAACAGACCGACCGAATCGCCAGTGTGCTCCATCAGGTTTTCTATATCTCGATCGTTTTCTACCGCGGTGCCCATGTGAGGATGAAACGAAACAGGCATCCCGCGCACGGCTAAGGCATCAGCAAATTGGGTGAGGCGCTTGCCATAGGCAGGCCAGTCCTGGGGTTTAAGGCGTGGCCTGTTTCTGATGGGCACATCGCGCTTGGTTTGCACCGAGCCGAAGGTCTCGCCATAAATGAGTACCGGCGCGCCGAGAGCCAAGAAGGTATCCAGCTGTGTCTGCACTCGGTCTATCTCGCGATTCACATCACCGCCGAGCAGCTCGCCAGAAAACCAACCGGAGACCAACTGCAGGCCGAAACGCTGGAGGTCGGGGGCAAGAATGTTCGGGTCCATCGGGAATTTGATGCCGGACTCAACGCCGATGTAGCCGGCCTGGCGGCTTTCCGCAAGGCACTGTTCCAGGCTTGTCTCGCCGCCCAATTCGGGCAGGTCGCTGTTAGACCAGGCGATCGGGGCAACCCCGAGTTTGATGGTGAGGGAGTCGGACATGAGGCTTAGATTATCTTACCCGCTCGTGTTGTAAAACAGTTTTTTATCACCCGTTATCGGCCCGGACGGTAGGCTGGCATTCAAGGCGGCGGCAGCCAGAGGTGAGCCGCCCCGGCGTCCGCACAGGGTGATATAGGGGATCGTGCCAGCCCGTTCGATCAGAGCCTGTTTGGACTCAGCCGCGCCCGTATAGCCCACAGGAAAGGCAAACAGGGCGGCGGGTTTTTTCTGCAGCGTCTCCAGCATCGTCAGCAAGTGAAACAGGGCGGTGGGGGCGTTGCCGATCACGACCAGCGCGCCGCCGAGGTGATCCCGGACGGCGTCCATCCCGGCGGCACTGCGGGTCGTGGCCAGGGCTTTTTGGCGAGCGCACAGGTCTGGCGCGTCCAGCAGACCCAGGATCCTAAGATGAGAGGGGATGAGGGATTGGGCGATACCGGCGCGCACCATCCGAGAATCGATAATCAGGCGCGGCGCGGGGGCGGCCAGGGCGCGGACGGTGGCGGCGCGCACATCGCCGCCCCAACGCAGATCGTCGGCAATCGACGAATCACCGCAAGCGTAAACCAAACGCGCAACGACGCCGCGTAAGTAAGGGGGATAGGCGCTCAGATCGATCTCGGCGCGAATGGTCTTCGCGGCATGATCCATGATCGCATCAGGGTCGGCAAGGTAATGCATAGCGCAAGGGTATCACAGGCGGTGCCTCATGCCTGATCCTAAACCTGCAATCCGGGGGCTAAGAAAGACAGACCAAAGAGATAGAAAAGAATCGCCCGTTTTGGTCGTTCCCGAGGGCGGGTTATCCCCCAAGAGCGTGGAAGATCAAGCCGCTTAAAAAAGCACCTACAAGGCCCAACGCCAGGTACGTGGCAAAGACGCGCGGTCTGACCAAAGCCCACACGGCTACCATGGCGGGAATGGAGCTGACCGATCCGGCAACCAAAAAAGCCATGGCGGCCCCTGATCCCATACCTTGAGTCATCAAGCCAGCCACCAGCGGCGGCGCGGCGTACCCATTCAGGTAAGCGGGGGCACCCACTAAGGTTGCCGTGAGGATGGGCGCGAGCCCCGGCCCGCCCACAAGGCTTGCAATAAGCTGCGCAGGACCATAGTGAATCAGGAGAGACTCCAGCAGGTACGCGAAGGTTAGCCATTTGAGTAAAAACAGGGCGTTGACCTGAGCTTCTTTGACGAAGATAGTCTTGCGGGCCGCCTCCCGCCAAAAGGTCCATCGCAGGGATGAATCAGCGCAACTTTGGTCGCAGCATGACGTGGTTTTTTGTTTGCGCAGGATATCGGCAAACAGTCCGGTGCGCGTGAGGGCCGCGGTCGTAAAGCCGCTAGCCAGGCCCAGCGCAACGGCAACCAGAGTCTTCGCGATGGCAAAACCCCAACCCAAGGCGCTGGCGGTAATTAAAAGGCTGGGCGGGTCGATGAGCGGGGAAGAAAGCCAAAAGGCCATCACTGCGGATAACGGGACGCCCATGGCGAGTAGGGCAGCGATGAAGGGAATCACCTCGCACGAGCAAAAAGGGGCCAACCCCCCAAACGCAGCCGCAAGCACGATCATGCGCCTTTCTTTTCCCACAAAGAGCTGGCCGATGATGGCTTGGCTTCCTGTGGCTTTCAGGGTGGCAATCAAGGCCACGGCAAACATGATATAAGGCGCGGTGCCGATAAGGGCTCGGCCAGCCGTTTGGATAAAGGAGGTCACTTTTGCGGGATCAAAGACGGCCACCGCCAACACCAGCGCGAGACTCACAAGCCAGGTGGCGTGACGCGTACCCCAGCCCTTGGTGGCGGCGATCATAGAATAAGAGCGATGGGGCGGGTTACGGATCGCCAAGTTTTGCGTTGTCGGTTCTGTGGTCATGGGTTTTCATCCTTGCAGCATTCGTGCAGCAGAAAAGCCGCAAGGTTTTCTAGGTGTTGAAAATGGGCGACATTCAGGCAGGTTCGCCCTTGCTTGCTTTGTTGTATGAGATTTGCTTGTACGAGGCACTCTAGGTGATGGGCAAGGGTCGATGCGGGGATACCAAGTCGTTCGCGGATCGTCGTGATCGTCAGGCCTTGGTGGCCGGCCCGCACCAGCAGGCGGATGATGTCTAATCGCGCGGGCGCGCCCATGGCGGCAAATCCGCTGGCAGCATCTAAAAGGGATAGGGATTTGCTCATAACATAACTATATAACTAGTTATATAGTTATTTGTCAAGGTGTTTTTTTACACTCCCGAGAGTCTTCCTTTGTAAACGTGGGCTATGCCGTCCGTGTCTTTGCTTGCATTGTGCTGGTTGCCATCCGCCGCGAGGTTTACTCAGGACCGCACGTTGGTTATCACAATTGCAGATAGAGATGGAATAGAACCCCCGTGGGGTGGATTCCTGCCTACGCAGGAATGACAAAGTGTAGCGTTGCCTACCTCGCGTAGGAATAAACACAAACACCGTCATTCCCGCGAAAGCGGGAATCCATCACACGCCGGTTGCACCCTCCCGCTGGTTGCGTCTCTTCAATCACACGGCGTAAGACTGGGGACAGGACATGGTCACAAGAGATGAGAGGCAAGGAAGGTATGGGTACGCGCCCAGGCAAGGTTGGCATCATCTTCATCGTAGCGTCCGCCGGTGGGGTTGGCGAAGGCGTGGTTTGCCGTATACCAGTAGCTTGTCATCCACTCTTGTTTGTCAGCATCCCTCAGTTGTTTTTCGAATTGTCCGACCATTGTCGGATTGATCGATTGATCCAAGGTGCCGAAGTGACCCATCAGCGGGGTAGATAGGTTAGCCAATTGCTCGGGTGTGGCGTTGAGTCGGCCATAGTAAATCACGGCCCCATCGATGGGGTGGTTAAGGGCTGTTTGCAAAGACCAGCCGCCGCCGAAACACCAGCCGAGGGTGGCAATCTTACCGTTTCCGTTTTCTCGCGCCCAAGATACCCATGCGGCGATTGTTTGGTGGGCTTGTGGCGGTTTAAGAGCGCGGGTTTGCGCCATGGCCTGTTCTCGTGTGGTGGCCACAGAACCGTCGAACAGATCGATGGCCAGGCCGTGAAACCCGTGCGTGCTGATGTCTTGCGCCATGGCTTTGATATGGTCGTTAAGGCCCCACCATTCATGAATCAAGATGACCACGGGGGCGTTGGGGTCTTGCGCGCGCGCGAGGTAGGCCTGATCCCCGCTCGCAAGGCGGATCATCTCACCTTTGGCGGCTTGGGCGTGAAGCAGTTTGCTATCTGCTAAAATTGCGACCAGCGGCAGGGTGAGGGTGCCAGCAAGAAATCGCCGCCGCTGGGTATCTGTGAGGTTGGGGTCCGCAAGGGGCGAGCCTCGACAGGGTTCGAATTCACACACGTGCACATATCCTTAAAAAAAGAAACCAGAAACGAAAAAGAGGTATGGTTGGGAAAAACCAAAGAACCACACCCCATGATAACACATTGATTGCCCCTTCTTGTCATTCCTGCGTAGGCAGGAATCCATGGCGCGGTCTTTTGGTAATCGGTGCGGCGTCTACTCGGTGCCGGGCCGCTATTGCAACAAGCACAAATGCAGACGAAATCCTGCCCCTCCGGCTAGGGGTTCCTGCCTTCGCAGGAACCCCGCGGGGGATCGATTCCGTCTATATCTTCGATTGTGGCGACCAAAAAGCGGTCCCCAGCCCTACATGAGGACCCGTTGCGGCATCCCTGGATTCTTGCTTTCGCAGGAATGACGACAAGGGCCTTGTCATTCCCGCGAAGGCGGGAATCCATCACATGCCGGTTACAGCCCTCTCGTTGGTTGCGCCCCATCCCGCAGATTACGCAGAGCCCTGCCTCAGCCCCTCTTGCCGGGCGTGTTGGAGCATCTCGTGCGCCAACTCGCTCCAGCCCAAAGCCTGCGCCTGGTCATAAATCTGCCGGTTAAGGCGCGCCAGTTGCACCCGCCGCTCACCCGTCGCCACCGCGCTTTGCGCCGCCAGGTGCGTCGTCATCTCATGCACGCTGGCGTGAATCCGCTGCATCAGGCCCGCAAGTGGCGTATGAGTCCCCCCCGCATCCAGCCGCCGCGCAAAGCTATACAAACTCCCCAATTGGCGCAACCGCGTAAGCAAAGCATCCGCATCACCTATCTCAAGACGCAGATCGCGCAAAATCACGTCGGCCAGCAGACTGGCTGAGCGCACAAAATCCTGCAACCCATGATCGCCTAAACTGTGGCTGCTTAAGGTGCGCGTCGCATGATCGTTCATCGCATGATCGATCAGGACGATCAGTTCTTCCATTTCTTCTAAGGCCGCGGCCACCTGATCCTTAAGGGACTCATCTCCGCCAGCCAAATAACCCTCAATCGTGCCGCTGATCTTATGAATGACCATCATCGCCGCCCGCGCCATGATCCGATTAGACACGGTCGCGGCCACATCGGTACGCAACCTGGCAATCGCTTGCTGGATAATCTCTAGCCGAATAAAGTCCGACGAGAGTTGCATCAAGGGAATGGCACCTCCTCGATCAAGCCAGGTTTTCAGCTGCGCCCCGTACGTCTCAAACACCGCCGTAAACGCCACATCCAGATTGTCCCGTGCGCGGTTTATTAAATCTTCTTCCCCGAGCCGCTCGGCCATGCGAAACAACGCTTCCAGCAAGCGCACGAGCCCGAGCCAATTCTGGCGCGGCTGTGCGCTTCGGCGCGGGATCGGCATGGAGGTCGCGATCAAGCTGCTCAGCTGGTGCACCGCCCCGCCACGCAAAAAAGCAATCGCCTCGTCCCGCGCGGTGTGCGCGCCCTTCGGCGCGAGACGAGGAAGCTCTAAGTGATCGGCCAGCTGTAACCAGCCATTCACGAGCTCGATCACGTTCAAGGTGCGAGTCTCATCCGCCGTCTGGGAGATACACAAATGCAAAAGATCACCAAGCTGGCGCGTCAGGCTGCTCATCGTTTGATCTACCGCCATTGGCTTGGCTTTTATCGGTTGGGCGTGATGGTGGGTGGTATCCATCGCCGCGATATCCTCGCGCAATGCGAGGAGTTCGGCGCGCATGGTGAGGGCATCGGCAAAACGTGCCGCGCGGTCCTTTTCCAATGCCTTTGCGATCAGGGCACTGAGTTCAGGCGGCAAAAGCGGGTTGAGCGAAAGCGGCTCATCGGGGGTGGTATGCAAAATCTCCATCAGCAATGCCGGCAGATTGCGTGAGAGAAACGGCAGCCGCGCCGTAAAGGCGTAATACATGGTTGCCCCCACCGCATAGATATCCGCCCGCCAGTCCACATCCTCGCCATGCACCTGCTCGGGCGCCATATAGGTCGGGGTGCCGAGCATATCCCCCGACATCGTGAGTTGCGAGGCCGCCAGATGCGCAACACCGAAATCCGTGAGGATTGGCTGACCATCAGGCTGGATGATGATATTCGATGGCTTAATGTCGCGATGAACCACGCCGCGCTTGTGCAGGTAAGTGATCGCATCGAGCAAGGCGATAAAAATATCCGCCCGGGCAAGATAGGATAGCGAACATCCCTGACCGAGATAGCGGCTCAGGTCCTGCCCATCGATCTTACGCAAGACCAGATAGATAAAGTTTTTTTCCTGGCCATAACCGATA
This sequence comes from Pseudomonadota bacterium, assembly GCA_039028835.1. Classification (GTDB taxonomy): domain Bacteria; phylum Pseudomonadota; class Alphaproteobacteria; order JBCCHK01; family JBCCHK01; genus JBCCHK01. The sequence continues at coordinate 170,191 of JBCCHK010000002.1, read as the reverse complement.
GTTTTCACAATGTTTGGATGGTCGACGGCCATGCCGATTTTTGTCTCACGCGCAAACCGGCGCATCAGGCCCTCGCGCTCTCTTGGCGCAATCATCTGCAAACGCACAAGCTTAAGAGCGTAGCGTCTATCTTGCGCGTCACGCCCCTCGTAAACCACGCCCATCGCGCCGCGCCCTAGGCGGCCAACAATCTCGTACTGGCCGATCATCCGCGGCGCTTTGCGCGCCGGCGCAGCGCGCAGAGAAAAAGGCATCAGCCAAAGGCCCTAAGGGCGTCCTGCACGCTTTCGTGCAGATCCAAAACCGTATCCAGCCCCGTCATCGATAGGATTTTGCGTACTTGTGGCGCGACGGCCGCCAGAGCAAAGCGGCCACCGCTCGCATGAATGGGCTTTGCGGTCATCAAAAACACCCGCAAGCCTGCACTGGAGACGTAAGACAGGTGTGTGCAGTCCACCACAATCGCCGGGTGGTCTTTGTCCGCGAGCGGCACCAGAGCCTCTTGTAAGGCGCGTGAGGTGTTGGAGTCCAACCGCCCGGCCACGCTGACTACCGTAATCCCGCCCGATTGGTTGACTGTGATGTCCATAGAGGCTCTTTCCTGGTTTTTAGGGAGAAAACTCCCACAAAAACCTTAGAGCGCATTCCTTAAGGAACAATTAAAGCGCAACCTGTAGCCAAACTCGCCAATATCAGACTGGAGATTGCGCGCGTGATTCCACACAAGACAGATAGAGACCAAATCAAACCCCTGCGGGGTAGTTTTTAGCCATCAACACGAGGCTTACTCGGGACCGGACATTGGTCATCACAATCACAGATATAGGCGAAATCAAACCCCTGCGGGGCCTTTAAGATGAAGGAGCTCTCGCGCCTGATCCGGCGTGGCGGGCACGCGGCCGGCGGCCTGGATCATCCCGGCAACATGGTGAACCTGTTGCGCATTGGTCTGGGCGAGTTCACCGGGGCCGATCCATAAGCTGTCCTCTAGGCCAACTCGGACATGCCCGCCCGCCTCAATAAGGTGTCTCGCAATGGTCATTTGAGTCTTACCGGCGCCCAACGCTGACCATCGATAGTCTTTACCGAACAAACGATCCGCCGTACGTTTCATATGGTTGATGTCATCTTGGTGGGGGCCGATCCCCCCTAGGATGCCGAAGACCGACTGGATGAAAAAGGGCGGGGTGATAAGCCTTCGATCAGCGATATGCGCGAGGGTATAAAGATGGCCAATGTCATAGCATTCGAACTCAAAGCGGGTGCCGTTTTCTGCGCAAGTCTGGATAATCTTTTCGATATCGGCAAAGGTGTTTTTGAAAATACGATCACGCGAGCCTGCAAGGTAGGGCTCTTCCCAATCGTGAGCAAAGGTCTGATAGCGCGCGAGCATAGGATAAAGGCCAAAGTTCATCGATCCCATATTCAGCGAGGCAAGTTCCGGTTTGAGTGTTGCCACACTCAAAAGGCGATCCTCGATACTCATGGTCGCGGCACCGCCGGTGGTGATGTTAATCACCACATCGCTCACCTCGCTGATTGCTTGAACGATGGGGGCAACGACCTTAAGGGATTGGTCAGGCTCGCCTGTATGCGAGTCCCGCCCGTGAATATGCACGATGGCCGCACCGGCCCGGGCGGCATCGATGGCGGACCTTGCAATCGCCTCGCCGTTTGCCGGCAGATGCGGCGACATGGAAGGCGTATGAATCGATCCAGTCACCGCGCAGGTGATGATAACGGGCATATCAGACATATAAAGCAGGCCCTCGCTTGGGGGGGTAAAAATGCGCCCAAAGGCAAGACCTTTTGGCAAAACCCCAATCAGGTTATACCATACCTACACGATCAGCTATGGAGACTTCATGACATCCAATCTCAAAGACCATCGCGTCTTTATAACCGCAGGTGCGAGCGGCATCGGCCTTGTGGTCATTAAAACCTTGCTTGCCTGTGGTGCGCGGGTGGCGACTTGCGACGTGGATACCCAGGCTCTTGCGGCGTTACGCAAGGACACACCACAGGTCATCGCCAGCGAGAGCGATGTGGCCGACTCCCGGGCGCTGGGGGAGGCCATCCAGAGTGCAGCGCGTGAGATGGGTGGACTCGATACCCTGATTAACAATGCAGGCTCAGCGGGACCCACCGCGCGGGTCGAGAACATCGATGACCGGGCGTGGGAGTCCTGTTTACAGGTCTGCTTATCCAGCCAATTTTATGCGGTGCGGGCTGCCGTGCCTTTGTTAAGGCAAAGCACCAACCCCTCGATCATCAATTTTTCCTCAGCGGCAGGGCGATTTGGTTTTTCTCATCGCACGCCCTATGCGGCGGCCAAGTGGGGTGTGATTGGTTTGACCAAATCTCTGGCCATTGAACTCGGCGCCGACGGCATTCGGGTGAACGCGATCCTGCCAGGTTTGGTGGACGGTGATCGTCAACAGCGGGTTTTGCATGCCAAGGCGCAGGCGCAAGAGCGCTCCTTTGAGGATGTCAAAAGTGAAGCCTTTTCCTATACTTCGATCAAAGGATTCGTGCCGCCCCAACATATCGCGGACCAGATTGTTTTTTTGATGGGTAAAAGTGGCTCTATGATCTCGGGCCAGGCCATCTCGGTTTGCGGCGATACCAAGATGCTCGCCTAGCGATGGAGCCTGGCTCTCAAGATAGAAAAAGGATCATTGGATGAATCTAAACCTTACGGGACAACGGATTTTTGTCACCGCTGGCGCGGCGGGCATTGGCCGGGTCATTGTCCAGACCTTAACCGAGCTAGGTGCGCAGGTGGCCACCTGCGATATCGATGAGGTGGCGCTGGAGTCTTTGCGAGATGACCTGCCGGGCGTTCGTGCCCATGTTTGCGATGTTGGCGATAGTGCTGCGATCACGCAAATGCTGAGAGACGATGCTCAAAACATGGGCGGGCTCGATACTCTGATTAACAATGCAGGCGTAGCGGGGCCCACCGCGCCGATCGAGGATGTCGATGATCGTGCTCTGGAGAGTTGTCTACGCGTCTGTCTGATGAGTCAATTCTATACCATTCGTGCCGCGTTGCCGTTCTTAAAGAAAAGCAACAATCCGTCTATTATTAACATGTCTTCGATTGCTGGCACCTTAGGCTATGCGCTGCGCACGCCTTATAGTGCCGCTAAGGCCGGGGTGATTGGCCTTACTCAGTCTTTGGCGCTAGAGTTGGGTGAGTACGGCATTCGCGTTAATGCGATTGCGCCCGGGTTGGTGGAAGGGGATCGCCAGCGGAGGGTTATTCAAGCCAAGGCACAAACCTTAGGCCAGGCTTTTCAGGAGATTGCAAATCAGGCCACGGCGCACACGTCACTCGGACGTTTTATTCCGCCCGGGCAGGTTGCCGATCAGATTGCTTTTCTTATCAGTGAGCGCGGTGATGTTATCAGTGGTCAGGTGATTTCTATCTGTGCAGACGCGAAACGTTTGCCTTGACCCTTTACGTCATTCCCGCGCCCCACGGGGGCTCGATTCCGCCGATACCTGCACTTGTGATAATCAACGCGCGGTCCCGAGTGGGCGGCGTGGATGTTGCCAAAGCCACACCTTGTCATTCCTGCGTAGGCAGGAATCCAGGAGATGGTGCAACCATCAAGAGGGTTGTGATTGGCGTGAGATGGATTCCCGTTTTCGCAGGAATGACGAGAATAGCAACACCGTTCGGCGTAAGACTGGGGATCAAACGCTGGTTATCACAAGTACAGATATAGACAGAATCAAAACCCCGTGGGGTTCCTGCCTGTGCAAGAATGGCCATGTGGGGGATGCACGCGAAGACCCGCACGGCGGTCTTAACAAGGGCAAAGACATGATGAACAATCGGTCAAGGCTTTGCCTTGTTAGGAGCGCGGGATCGTCAAAATCCCTTTTGCAATAAACCATTGATCGTCGATGTTGACTAGGGGCACTTTGATCTCTTGCTGGATGAGGGGGATCATGCCTTTTTCGATCTGCTCGCGGATATACATATTCGCGTCGGTTCGTTTTTGTCGGGCGATCAAAAGCTCCCGCGTGAAGATCGGAATATCGGGGTGACTGGTTAACACGGTGACCGTTGCGCGCTCGGTACGATCGAGCACCCTAAGGACTTTGTAGTCGAAGGCGCGAGAAAAAGGAGCAATCTGATACATGCTTCGCTTACCGATTTTGACGTACTCATACTCCGTGACCCGATTTTTTACGTCCGGGGCAAGCAAGTGATACATGTTATTAAAGTCTCGCTTTTTTGCCGCTTGTAGATACGTCTCCACGGTGTCTTGAATGCCGCGCGGCGCAAAGGGTGCGCGCAAGTCTGGGAGCATGTTTTGCAGGCGCTGAATGACAGTCGGGCTTTGTGGGTCTGCCTGGGATTGAGCCATAGCGAGCGGGGTGAGCAGGCCCGCAAGAAGCAACGCCACCACGCCCCAACGTTCAAAAAAGTGAGAAACGCTAAGCCATATCATCCCTGTAGTATACATCATATGCCCATTTCGTGCCCCCTTGGCGGTAAGGGGTGATGAAATCCGTGCGATGGCTACAGCCGGCCTGTTCCATCCTTTTATCAGGGTCAACAATGGGCTATGATGACGGGCGAAATGGTTTATTCGTCAGGAGGAGATTATGGCGACGATCGATGCCGCAGCATACCAAGACATGTACCAAAAATCCGTTAAGGACCCCGAGGGATTTTGGCGCGAGCATGGCAAACGGCTGTCTTGGATAAAGCCCTATAGCAAAGTCAAAAATACCTCCTTTGAAGGGGACGTCTCTATTCGCTGGTTCGAGGATGGTGTGCTCAACGCCTGTGAGAACTGCGTGGATCGCCACCTCGCAGACAAAGCGCAGACGCCCGCTCTGTTATGGGAAGGGGATGATCCCAAAGACAGTGAGGTCATCACCTATCAAAAACTCTATGACGAGGTGTGCCGCTTGGCGAACGGCCTACGGTCTCGCGGCATTAAAAAAGGCGACGTGGTCACGATCTACATGCCGATGATTCCGCAAGCTGTCTATGCCATGCTGGCTTGCGCACGGATCGGGGCGATTCACTCGGTTGTGTTTGGTGGATTTTCACCGCAAAGCCTAAAAGGGCGTATCTTGGACGGCAAGAGTGTGGCGATGATTACCGCTGATGAGGGTTTGCGCGGTGGTCGTCCCATCCCCTTAAAGGCTAATGCCGATGCCGCCCTTGAAGATTGCCCTGCTGTGCACACGGTGGTGGTGTTTGTCCGCACCGGCGGTAAGGTCGCCATGCAAGAGGGGCGCGATATCGACTATGATACGCTGTGCGGGGCGCAGTCAACAGACTGTCCGTGCGAGCCGATGAATGCAGAAGATCCGCTGTATATTCTATATACCTCCGGGTCCACTGGTAAGCCCAAAGGTGTCATGCACACCACCGGCGGGTATCTTGTCTACGCCTCCATGACTCACGAGTATGTCTTTGATTATCGCCCTGGGGATGTCTACTGGTGCACGGCGGATGTGGGTTGGGTCGCTGGTCATACCACCGTTATCTACGGTCCTTTGGCTAACGGCGCGACCAACGTGATCTATGAGGGAATCCCCGTCTACCCTGATGCCTCACGTTTTTGGCAGATCGTCGATAAATACAAAGTCAACATTTTCTATACCGCGCCGACCGCCATCCGCGCCCTCATGCGCGAGGGCGATGATTTCCTTAAAAGCTCTAAGCGCGATACGTTGCGTATTCTGGGCACCGTGGGCGAGCCGATCAATCCGCAAGCCTGGGAGTGGTATCATCAGGTCGTCGGTCACAGCCGTTGTCCCGTTGTGGATACGTGGTGGCAAACAGAAACCGGCGGACCGATGATTAGCAACATTCCCGGCACGGCGCCTTTGAAGCCTGGCTCAGCCAATCGCCCCTTCTTTGGCATCCGCCCTGCTTTGGTGGATGAAAAAGGTAAAGTTTTAGACGGCGCGGTCAGTGGTTTTCTATGTATTTTAGATAGCTGGCCCGGGCAAATGCGCACCGTCTATGGCGACCATCAACGCTTTATCGATACCTATTTTGTGACTTATCCAGGGAAGTACTTCAGTGGCGACGGGGCCCGGCGCGATGAAGATGGCGATTATTGGATCACCGGCCGGGTCGATGATGTGATTAACGTGTCTGGCCACCGGCTTGGCACGGCGGAGGTCGAGAGCGCGCTCGTGGCCCACAATGCCGTGGCTGAGGCTGCCGTCGTCGGCGTGCCCCATGCCATCAAGGGCGAAGGTATCTACGCCTTTGTGACCACTGTGGCGGGTATTACTGAAGATGAGGACTTGCGCAAAGAGCTCGTTATGCAGGTGCGTAAGGAAATCGGCCCCGTGGCCACGCCCGATGCCATTCACTGGGCACCAGGGCTACCTAAGACACGCTCGGGGAAAATCATGCGCCGCATTTTACGCAAAGTGGCGGCGGGTGATACGGGAGACCTAGGCGATACCTCGACTCTCACCGATCCTGAGGTGGTGGATGACCTGATTAAAGGGCGCCAACCGCTCTAGGGTGTTTGCTCTGGTTTATCGGGCTTAGCGCATCCGGCGCAGCATGTCCATCGATGGCATACCGCCGCGTGCGCCCATCTTTTTCGAACGCTTGAGCATATCACTCATCTGCCGGTGTTGCTTGAGCAGGCGATTAACATCAGCCACGCTCACGCCCGCACCCTTGGCAATGCGCTGGCGTCGCTTGGCGTGAATAATCACCGGCTTGCGCCGTTCGGCCTTCGTCATCGAGCAGATGATTCCCTCTTGCCTGCGCAATAGCGACTCGTCGATCTCTGGCATTGTCTTGGGCGAGAGACCAGCAGGGAGCATATCGAGCATCGAGCGCATACCGCCCATCTTGCGCATTTGCCGAAGCTGGCTGGCCATATCCTCTAAGGTAAACTTTCCCTTTTCTATCTTGGCCGCGAGGGCTTCGGCTTGTCCTTCCTCCATGGCTTGTTGGGCTTTTTCTACCAAGCCGACCACATCGCCCATGCCTAAGATGCGCCGTACTGTGCGATCTGGATCAAAGGCTTGCAGATCATCCACCCCCTCGCCGGTGCCGATGAACTTGATCGGCATACCGGTCAGCGTGCTCATCGATAGCGCGCCACCGCCGCGGGCATCACCATCCATGCGACTCATAATCAGGCCCGATAAGCGTACGGTCTCGCCAAAGCGTTTGGCGATATTCACCGCATCCTGGCCGATGCTGGCATCGACCACCAGCAAAGTTTCCGCCGGGGTACTGATCTCGGCAACCTCGCGCAATTGAGCCAGCATATCCTCATCGACTGTGGTGCGACCGGCAGTATCTAAAATCAAGACATCATGGCCAGCAAGACGCGCGGCTTGAAGGGCGCGGTGGGTAATCGCGGGCGGTTCTTGCCCGTCTTGCTTAGGTAGCAAGGTCAGGTCATGGGCCTGTGATAGGGCGTGGAGTTGGGCGTAGGCTGCCGGGCGGGTAACATCCAAACCTGCAAGCAACACCCTCTTTTTTTGGCCTTGCAGATGCTTGGCGAGTTTCGCCGCGGTGGTGGTCTTGCCGGTACCTTGCAGGCCCGCCAGGAGTATGACGGCGGGAGGGGTGCGATCAATCTGCAGGTCGGTCGGGCGGTCGCTGGTCATGGTAGCGACCAGCTCGTCGTGGACGATCTTAACGATCTGTTGGCCTGGTGTGACCGAGCGCAACAGTTCTTCGCCTTTCGCGCGCTGATGAATCTTATCGATCAGCGTCCGTACGACCGGCAGGGCGACATCGGCTTCGAGCAACGCCAGGCGCATGTCGGCCATGGCTTGGCGTATGTCTTGCTCGTTTAGGGTGCCCTTTTGCTTGAGGGGGGCAAAGACCGTATTGAGCTTGTCGCTGAGCCCCTCAAACATGGTTAAACTTGGATCGATTCATTGTCTTGCGCGCGTGATGTTTGCGGAGACGCTAGATCGAGGGGCGATTGGCGATCATCATCGTTAGAGTCGCTCATCCCCTCGCCGCCCGTGTTCTCGTCGGGGTCACTCTCATCGGGATCGCTCTCATCGGGGTCTTGCGCAAGGGTGAAGGGAATCTGTTTCTCGTCGTCCCGCGGGGGCTGGAGGAAGCCCGCTTGCGCCATGACCTCCAGATCGGGCAGGTCTTGGGTGCTTTGCAGGTTAAAGTGATCCAAAAAGGCAGGGGTTGTGATCCACACCAAGGGCCGGCCTGGGGCTTCCCGGCGACCACCGGTGGCAACCCAGCCGGTGTTCATCAGTGTCTCAAAAATCTGCTGACCGGTGACCACGCCGCGAATGTGGTCGATTTCCGGGCGGGTGATTGGCTGGTGATAGGCGATGATTGCCAGCGTTTCCATGGCCGCACGGGGCAGAGGCTTTTTGCGGATGTGTCCTTGGCGCAGGTAATCGCGCAAGTCAGCGGCGGTGCGCATAGCCCAGCCGCCCGCCACGGCACAAACTTGAATGCCACGGGCGCGATAGAGTTCGCTCAAGTGATCCATGACGGCGGGGATATCGCTGCCTATGGGGAGCAGCTGGCGCAGTTGCTTGGGGCTGACGGGGTCAGGCTGGATGAACAGCAGCGCTTCCGCTAGGCGCACGGCAAGCTCGAAGGTCTCGCCTTCGGGGAGCATCTGGGCGGAGGGCGTTTCGGCGGAAGGGAGGTCAGACGGTATGTCCGGCGCATGATCGTCGGGATCGTGGTGGCTGTCAGCAGGGGCAGGCATTGTACTCATCGGGCGTGTTTGGCTCGCAATGAAATGGGGGCGTCAGAGGCGGTTTGGGTCATGTCAATCTTGCCTCGCCGGGTCATCTCCAGGCAGGCTAAGACCAACGAGGCAATGGCCGTGGTGAGCGCATCGCGCGACAGATTTGCCGGGATGCACTCATGCAGATTAAACCAACCGCGCCGACTGGCAAGGGCCTGGCTTAACCATGTCATGCCAATATGATCGGGCAGGATTCGCTGGAAGGCAGCTTGATACAGCCGCGGCTGGCGGTTGTAGCGCCGCGCGTAGGCGCGCAAGAGATCGCCCATCGCGGCGGTATAGACCACCGGGGCCTTGCCTCGCGCGGGGCCCGCCAAAACATCCACGTCGCGTTGAGGGCGCTGCGCTAGCTTGCCTGCGGCCGTGGTAAACGCCTGGAGCCGCTGGAGGCGAAAAGCGAGCAAAGCCGAAAGGATGTGGGGATCAGGCTCGTCGCTGTCGGGCGGCGGTGGCAAGAGCAAGCGTGACTTAAGGTAGGCCAGCCATGCCGCCATCACCAGATAATCGCTAGCGATGGGAATCTTGTGATGATCCAGGGTGCGTAAAAACGCGAGGTATTGATCCACCAAGGGGCAGATATCGATGCACATAAGATCGATTTTCATCTGCCGGGCTTGATCCAACAGCAAGCCGATGGGCCCTTCAAAGCCTTGGAGGTAGAGGATCAACTCCTCCCGTTCTTCGCGGTGCTCACGTTCTTGGCGGGTTAGGGTGTCTAAAAAGTCATTCATCGCGGTAGGGGGGCAACGGTAGAGGATCAGCGCTAGGGGATTACAAGTGTGGGATGACAAAGGCGCACCTCCAAATGTTGCCGACAAAGACGCCCAGGGCGCAGGCAGATTTGGTATGCTAGGACCAACATCCATCCTACCATGCAACCTTCACCCCATCATGGCGCACCCCACAGATAAAAGCCAAAAGGACGATCAAGCCGCCGGGCAGGTGGTTAGCCTTATCCTGGATGAGGCGACGATCCCTCGCCAGCGCGCTCCGATAGAGCAAGAGCGGCGCATCGCCATCGCCAACTTGTTAGAATGTAACAGCCTGCGCGTGAAGGGGCTTTGTTCGGGCTCGTACGTGGCGGTGGTGACAATAGAGGCGAGCGACACGTTGGGGCTTCATGTGCGCGATGAGCAGGGAGGGCATGTATGTTTGTCCTTGCCGCTTGGTCGGCTGGCAGCCTTGATTAAGGATTATCGGATTGTTTGCGAGAATTACTACCAAGCCATGGTTGATGCGCCGCCTTCGACCATCGAGACTCTCGATGAGGCGCGGCGTGCTTTGCACGACGATGGCGCACAGATGATCTGTAATGCGTTCACCCCCACGGCCGATCTGGATCACGAAACCGCCCGCGGTCTGTTGACTCTGGTCACGGCGATTCTCTCACGCTCATGATGTCATCTTTTTCCATTCGCAGCATCTTATATATCTGCGATAAAAACATCGTGCGTTCGCCCATGGCGGAGATGCTGACCAAGCACCTGTCTTGTGCAAAGATTTTTGTCGACAGCGTCGGTTTGCAAGCCGGAGATATCGATCACTTTATCTATGCGGTGTTGGAGGACTTGCCGCCTGGCGCCTCGCGCGGCCCTTCCAAGACCCTCGAGCAGGTCGATGGTGTATCTTTTGATTTGGTTGTCGCCCTCTCGCAAAGGGCCTACGCGCAGGCGCGCGAGGCGGTCACCGGCTACGCGACGCGCTTAGAGTATTGGGATGTGAGTGACCCGAGCCTTATAACCGGCAACCGGGAGGTGCGCCTGCAGGCGTATCGTGCATTACGCCATGAACTTGAGGCGCGTATCCGCGGGGTATTAAATCAAACGATGTTATCCCTATCACCATAGAATTTTCTATTTTTCTATCTTATTTTCTATGTATTTTTATGTTGATATTAATCTTGCCAAGGATTGCTAAATGATTGGGGACAAAACGTTTGTCTTAGCATCGGGATCAGCGCGGCGGGGAGAACTTCTAGCCCAGATTGGCTATGTCCCCGATCATGTGCACCCACCCCAGATCGATGAGACGCCTGAAAAGGGTGAAGTCGCACGAACCTACGTGCGTCGTTTGGCCGTCGCTAAGGCGCGTGCGGTCGCTAAGCAGTTTGCTGAACAGTTCTCTGGGGCAGTGGTCTTAGCCGCCGATACAGCCGTCTGGCAAGCACATCAGATCATCGGCAAGGCTGAGGACCGCACCCACGCTCATAAGATTCTCACCCGTCTTGCCGGGCGGCGTCACCGAGTCATCAGCGGTGTGTGTGTGCTTCAGCCTGAAAGGCCGCCATCGGTGCGGATCGTGCAAACCGTCGTCGCCTTTAAGCGGCTAACGAGTCAAGAGATCCAAACGTATCTGGATTATAATCAATGGCAAGGCAAGGCCGGGGCGTGCTCGATCCAAGGTTATGCCCAGGCATTCGTGACGTTTCTCTCAGGCTCTTATAGCAATGTGATGGGCTTGCCGCTTTATCAAACCGATATCTTGTTACGTGCGGCAGGTCTTAGACCGCAACCTACAATAACCAACCCTCAAGAGCTTTGAGCGAGAAGCGGGCTTGTAAGGATTTCTAGCGGCTGATCCTCGCAAAATATCTCCGATCCTGCGATATCCAACGGCAAGAGAGCAAAAGCGAGATATCCCTCGTCCTCGCCTGGGAGGGGCGGAAAGCAACGGCCGAGATGGCCAATCCTTTTTCCATCTCGATGAGAGACATCGGCGAAGCAGGAAAGGCTTTGCGTGCTACGAATCGGCATCATCCGTTTGCGCACCAGGCCGCGCCGATGCACCCGCACGGTGACCTCTTGGCCGATAAAACATCCCTTTTGCCAATCGACCGCGCCGATCAGATCATAATTGAGCTCAGCGAGAATTGATCGCTCAAGCATGCCGTCATAGCACCCTTCGGGGATACCTTGCCGAATCCGCGCCCGGTGATAGCGTAGGAGGTCTTCAGGTCGGCCTTGCCCAGTTTTCGCGGTGCTTGTATTGACATCATAAAACCGGCGGCCCAAGCCGCGGGGATCGGCAAAACCATCACCGGGTGTATCAGTCCTTTGCCCGGTGATGCGTCCTTCTCGTCTGGTTAAAGACACATCATCGCGCAGGTTATAGCGTCCAAGCCAAGCCTCAATCGTCTCGCGTTGCGCCAGGGGCACATCTAAGATCACGCCATCGGCCATGCCAAGGGCCTGGGCGTTAAGCACAAAGGCCTCGGCAAGGTATTTACCCTGGGGGGTGAGCAACGCCGTGAGGGCGATGCCCGTCTCGCCCGCCTGAGTCGTAAGATTCTGCCGCACAGGCCCCGAGGTCAACCGATCGAGAAAATCGATGGCCTGGTCCCCGCCGACATGGAGAAAGCCCCGGTCGCTAAACACTACCGGATCGGCGGCCTTGCGGGCTTGCGCAGCACGGGTTTCGGCGGGTATGGTGAGCGCATCGGAGGTCATCATGCAACGACGGTATCCTGTAACCCGCCTACGACGCAACCGGCACGATGCGGCCACCCGTCGCCTGGTCGCTGAGGCGCGCTTGAGCCCTCATGATTTGATCTGGCCGATTTTCGTCACCCAAGCCGATACGGCAAGCCCGGTGGATGGCTTTGCCGACGTGGTGCGTCATCCGCTGGGAGACTTGCCCAAGGTGGCCCGCCGGGCCGTAGATTTGGGTATTCCCGTCCTGGCGGTCTTTCCCGATACGCCTGCAGACAAGCGCGATGATCGCGCCAGCGAAGCGGTGCGCCCCGATAACCTCATGAACCGGGCCATCAGTCAGATTAAACAGGCCGAACCGGATATTCTGGTCATGGCCGATGTCGCCTTGGATTGCTATACCTCGCACGGCCATGACGGTTTGTGGATCGACGGGGACGTGCACAACGATCAGACCATCGAGGTCCTGGTTCAGCAGGCTTTAATTCAAGCCAAGGCCGGGGCGGATATTTTGGGGCCTTCGGACATGATGGACGGCCGCGTTGGCGCCATTCGTACAGCTCTGGAGGGTGAGGGCCTGACCAGCACGCGGATCATGTCCTACGCGGCCAAGTATGCCTCGGCCCTTTATGGGCCTTTTCGGGCGGCGGTGGGCTCGGCGAGTACATTGATCGGAGATAAAAAAAGCTACCAGCTCGATCCGGCCAACAGCGATGAGGCGGTGCACAGTGCGGCGATGGATCTCCAGGAAGGGGCCGATATGGTCATGGTCAAACCTGGCTTACCCTATTTGGATATCGTCTATCGCCTCAAGCATGAATTGCGAGTGCCGACCTTTGCCTATCACGTCAGCGGCGAGTACGCGATGATGAAGGCCTACGGTGATCCGCGTTTGCTTATGGAGAGTCTGCTGGCTTTTAAGCGCGCCGGGGCTGACGGGATCCTCACCTACGGCGCGGCCGAGGCGGCGCAAGACCTTAATGCCTAGTCCTGGCTAATTAAACCAGCGTTGTGCGTCTTGATAGTCGCCTGCGAAGTCGTAAATCTCCACATCCAGCTCTAACCGTTGCGCCGTAAGATCGCCTGTGACAGCCAAAAGACTATAGCTTGCGATGATTTCATCGCGCCAGGCCCCCAGGGCGTTGAGTTGGGCACTGAGCAGTTCTTTCTCGCCATCCAACAGGTCTAAAATGGTGGCAAAGCCCGCATCGTACTCGCGGTTGAGCCCCACCAGCGCCGTCTCGGCGGCCGTGATTTGGGTGCCGAAGGACTCCCGTGACGCCCGCGCCGTGTTCAGGCTATGCCAGGCATCGATCGCTTGCTGGGTGGCTTGCCGCTCGGCTTGTTCGAGCAAGAGGTCTTGTTGATTGATTTTTGCGCGCAATCCTCTAAGCCCGGCAAAAGACTTACCACCAGCATAAATCGGCACGGTCAGCTCGATCCCGATCGATGTGTCGGTCTGTTTTTTTGTGCCCGGACTGGGTTTGCGTGTATCGCTGATCGAGGCCTTGGCGTTGAGTTTTGGACGGATCGCGCCGTAGCCTCGATCCAGATTATCCCGTGCGGCTTGCAGCTGAAACCGCGTGGCGATAACGGCGAGGTTATCGCGCCGGGCGCGCTCGAGTAAGTTGGCAAGGTCCTGCGGCCTTGTAGGCAGATCGCGCGGTTGGCGCAGGATCAACGGGGCAGGGGTGCCCACGGCCTTGGTGAAGTTTGCCTCGGCTCGATTAAGGCTCCCCAGGGCCTGGATGCTAGAGGCTTGGGCGGCGGCTAGGCGGCTTTCCGCTTGTGCAACCTGAGTGCGGGTGGCTTCGCCCGCTTCGCGCAGGCTGACAACCCGATCCAGATTTTGCTGGACAATGGCCTCGCTGGTTTGTTGCAGGTCAAGCTGAAGTTGGGCATAGAGCAGATTCATGTAACTGCGCAAGGCCTCTAGTAGGGTGTTTTGTTCGGTCATCAGGTACTGGGCGCGGGCGGCCTGGATGCGGCTTTGCGTGGCCGCCACGCTTGCGGTGGTTTGTCCGCCGTCGTAGATCGCCTGGGTGCCCGTCAGGCCAATCCGCCGCGTGGTGCGCGAGGTGTCGGTTGTCAGCTCGCCTGCTTTTTGTGGTGTTGATTTTGTCTTCACCCGGTCCAGAGAGCCAGTCGCGCTGATATTCGGGCGCAGACCCGCGCGCGCCGTGCCCAGCTCGTGATTAAGCGCCCGCAGGCTTTCTCGCTCGGCCAAGATTGCTGGGCTTGTGTTATAGACTTGCGCGAGAATCTCATCAAGGTCAGAGGTCTGTTGGCCAGCGGCGAGGGGCGGGATCATCACGCCCGCGCTAATCAACAGGCTAATCAACAGGCGAGAGACGCGCATCAAGGGCCTCAAAGCGCAAAGGTTTGCCGAGGCTCAAGCCCAGGCATGAATGGAGCGTGGGTCTCCCACACATCGAACGGGTCAAGGTTGTGCGCGGTCTTGCGATAGACCCGCAGGCAGCTGCCGTCCTGACCACACAAGATCGTCGCCAGCCTTCCGCCGACGGCCAGCTGATCGGTGAGTGTTTTGGGAATCTGCGCACAGCCCCCCGCCAGCAAAATGCCGTCATAGGGGGCTTGTTCAGGATAGCCAGCCTTGAGCGATGCCTTAAAGACCGCGACGTTATCACAAGCAAACTCTTGCAAGGCCCCTTCGGCATGGGTGCGCAGACTTTTCTCAGGCTCTACGGCGATGACGGCCCCCGCCAGGCGGGTTAGCACTGCGCTGGTGTAGCCCATGCCGCAGCCCACATCCAGCACTAACGACGCTGGGGTAAGCTCAAGGGCTTGGATGAGATGGGCGGTTTTCAATGGCGAGAGCATCGACCGGTTACGTGAGATCGGGATGTCTCGGTCAGCATAAGCCAAACGCGCTTGGTTCTTAGGAACGAATTGCTCGCGCGGCAACTGCGCCATGGCATCGAGCAATGCCGGATCAATAATCCGCTGGGGCCTAAGCTGCCCATCGATCATCGCGCCCCGGGCTTGGCTGAAGTCAATCATGGGTGGGATGCATAGCTAGGGTGGACATACGGTTTTGAAAGGGCGGGGGGCGGACGAGATCACCCTAGCGCGGGCGGTGGGGCTTGTCTAGTAATCTGGGGGTGTGCTCCTATCGTTGGGGTATGGTATTTTTGACTAGCGCTTCCTTCATGACGGAGCGTCAGTCTTTATTCTCTCCTCAAGGTTAGCATTATGAGCGCAATTCGTCACATTCACGCGCGGGAAATTCTAGACTCGCGGGGCAACCCCACGGTGGAGGTGGATGTTCACCTGGCCAGCGGCGCGATGGGGCGAGCGGCGGTGCCTTCGGGCGCGTCTACCGGCGCCCATGAAGCAGTTGAGCGGCGCGATGGTGGGGCGCGCTACGGCGGTAAGGGGGTGCTCGATGCGGTGCGCCTCGTGCACGAAGATATCTCTGGCTTGCTACTTGGTTTAGAGGCGGACAACCAGCGCGAGATCGATCAGGCGATGATCGACTTTGATGGCACACCGAACAAGGCCACTCTCGGCGCCAATGGGATTTTGGGAGTCTCGCTCGCGGTCGCTAAGGCCGCTGCCGCCGACCATAACTTACCCCTTTATGCCTATGTGGGTGGCGTCGGTGCGCACCTCATGCCCACGCCGATGATGAATATCCTCAACGGCGGTGCCCACGCCGACAACGCCGTGGACGTACAAGAGTTCATGGTTGTGCCCCACGGCTCGACGCGTTTTTCACAAGCCCTCCAATGGGGGGTAGAGATTTTTTCGGCTCTGCGGAGTGCGCTTAAAAAAGCCGGTCACAACACCAACGTTGGCGATGAAGGCGGTTTTGCTCCTGCTTTGCATTCCACACAAGAGGCGATTGATTTTGTTTTGGATGCAATCTCGGCGGCGGGATTCAAACCTGGCCAGGATGTCAGCCTGGCTTTGGACGCGGCAGCCACCGAGTTTTATAGCAAAAACACCTATCACCTGCAGGGCGAAGGGCAAAAATTGTCCAGCGATAAAATGGCCGCCTATTGGCAGAATCTCTGTCGTCAGTATCCCATCGTGTCTCTAGAAGACGGCATGGCCGAAGACGACTGGGAGGGCTGGCAGGCCCTCACCCAGGCGGTAGGCGACTGCCAGCTAGTCGGTGATGATTTGTTCGTCACCAACAAACAACGGGTACAAAAAGGAATCGCTACCAAGGCCGGCAATGCCGTGCTTATCAAGGTCAACCAGATTGGCACTTTGACGGAAACTCTAGATACCGTGTCAACGGCACTCCATCATGGGTTCGGTGCAGTCATGTCACATCGCTCGGGCGAAACCGAAGATGTGACCATCGCCGATCTGGCGGTCGCAACCGGCTGTGGTCAGATCAAGACCGGCTCACTGAGCCGTAGCGACCGCACGGCAAAATACAATCAACTCCTACGTATTGAAGAGGCCTTAGGCGATCGCGCGGTCTATCGCTCGCCATTTGCTACTCACTAAGACGAATCCTGGCCGCGTAATCCTCGTCAAGAGAGGAGCAACGTATGGTCGTGATTTCCACCGAGGTGACGACGGCGCACGCCGAACGCCTCGCTGAGCTCATCCAGGCTGAGGCCGTCACCTTGCTACCCGCGGGGTCACGAACGCGCATCGAGTGGCTTGTGGCGGGCGACCCCCGTGCTTGGCGCATGCAGGTGACCACGCTTTTGGAAAGGATCGGCGAATCGTGCCCGCCCCTTAGCCAACACACTGTGCCTGGTGTAGGGTGGGTCGAGAAGGTTGCCGCGGATACTGCGCCGGTCTGTCTGCCGCCCTGGCTGATTATCCAAGATCATCATGATCGCCGGGCGGGGGCTGGCGTCTTGCAGATCATCGCCGGACAAGCCTTTGGCACGGGCCATCATCCTACCACCGCCGGTTGTCTTACCGCTCTTACCTGGTTGGCGCGACGGGCTCCTGCGCCGCGCTTGGTATACGATTTGGGGTGCGGGTCGGGGATTTTGGCTCTGGCCGCAGGCCGGTTATGGCCTTACGCCGCAGTACTGGCGAGCGACGATGATCCCCTGGCGGTCATGGCCGCTCGTGCGCATGCCAAGCGTAATGGCCATAAGAGGGGCGCAAGAAAGGTGCGCGGACGGTTGTGGGTGGGACGTGCGGATGGTCCATGCCGTGCGGCGCGGCGGGTCGATATTCTGATGGCAAATATCCTGTCTGGCCCCTTATTGGACATGGCGCCTGGGATTGTGCACGTCGTGCGCCCGGGGGGGCATGTGATCCTTGCCGGGATGCTCATACATCAAGGCGGTGGCATCATTGCCCGCTATCGCGGGCTGGGGATGCGGGTGCGGCGGCGGCTTGAGAGAGACGGTTGGCTGACGCTGGTGCTTGTGCGCCGTTAAAGCGCTAGGTCGCCGAACATTTTTTTCCGCTAAAGGTGCGTTGTTCCACGTGGCGCACGGTATAGACACTGCCGATATTATAGAAAAACAGCTCAGTCAAGCATTGAGCGTTTTGATAGCGCCAGATGAGGGCACGATCATCCTGTCGCTCGAACTTCGGTGTCCCGATCAGTTTTTTCACATCACCCCTGTTCTTGCCGATCAGAGTCCATCCTTGGGGAAACGCCGGGGCGGCCGGTTTGTTGGTGATGACGGGGGTGGCTGGTTTGGCCGGGACAGACGTAGGATGCGCATTGGCTGTGCTCGCCTTAGGGGGTGTGGGGGATGGCTGATGGGGTGGGGCGTGCGTAGCGTGAGAGGAGGGGGGTGCGGTGCAGGCGGTAAGAAAGAGGAGGGAAAAACAAAAGATAAAGGAGGCGCTATGTAGATTGATCATGGTCCTTGTTGGGGTTTCCGGCGGCCTCCGGCATTTGTTTGATGGTTCCGACGATACGTCCAGGGGTCGATATCTCCAGCGTGGCGCAGACGACATCCCCGGTCACGAGTCCTGTTTCGGTAATAAAAAGGTGCCCTGAAACCTCTAATTCACCCCGGAACTCGCCACTGATGGTGGCATTGGTGGTGATGGCTTTGCCATCGAAGACACCGCCGTGCTCGATCACGAGGGCCCGGCTACTCACGCTGGGGGAGTAGATCGTGCCAAAAACGGTGAGCGTGTCGCAGTGCTCAACCTCGCCGCGTAGCAAGACTTTTTTATTGATAACCAGAATGTTATCAGCGTTCGCAAGGTCCTGCCCTTGGATGCCTCGATCCCGGTCAAGCTGCGCGAGATCCACAGAGCGGTGGGCAGGTTCAGAAAGGTTCTTTTGGATCGGGGTCGTCACCATCATGAGTCCTTACAAAATGAGTCCCTACAAGCGAGTCCTTACATGTGAGGCAAATAAAGCGATCAAGCAGTCAGGATTCCAGGTCCGTATCAAAGGTCCGTATCAAAGGTCCGTATCAAGTCGGTCCGTCTCCAAACAGTCCGACCATCATATAAAAAAACCGAAACAATGAAAACGGCAAAACACAGGCAGGCCCTGTTACTGGGAGATTTTGTACCGTCGTAACAGCAAGATGTAAACCGCTACGGTGGTGATAATCGCAGTCAGGGCGGTGATCACCAAGGCTTTCGCCGGATCGGTGTCGCTATAGCCGGTAATGCCATAACGAAAGGCGTCGATGGTGTAAAACAACGGGTTATACAAAGCAATGTCCTGCCAGACGGGCGGTAATTGTCGAATCGAGTAAAAGGTCCCTGAAAGGAATGAGGCGGGGGTCAGGATAAAGTTGGTCACAGCGGCCATGTGGTCGAATTTTTCCGCCCACAACCCGGTGATAACGCCAAGTCCGGCCAGCATCACCCCCGCTAAGGTAGCGATCACTAGGGCAAAGACCGGGTGCGGGACGCTGACAGGTGAGAGCATCGCGATCACGCTTAGGGTGACCAGGCCGACAATCAGTCCGCGGGTTACGCCTGAGGCAAGGTAGGCCGCAGTCATTTCCGCCGCCGAAAGCGGCGCCACCAGGATATCGGTAAGGACGCCTTGGATCTTGCCGATCATGATCGAGGAGGACGGGTTGGCAAAGGCATTCTGGATGATGTTCATCATCACCAGTCCCGGCACCAAAAAGGTCGTAAAGTTAAGAGCCCCGGGCATGACCCGATCCCCCCATGCAACCGCAAAGACCATGAAAAATAACAAGACTGTCACCACGGGTGCGGCCAGGGTTTGCCAAAAAACCTTCAAAAAACGATGGACTTCACGACGATAGAGGGTGCCCATGCCGATCCAGTTGATCGCCCGATAGGGGGGCAGCGGCGGCGCAGGTGTAATGGAAGTCCCAGAAGAGGACGATGAAGAAACAGCAGTCATGATTTAAGCGTAAGCCAAATAGGGGTGTGATCGCTTGGGCGGGGCCATCCGCGTGGGGCGCGGTCAATAGAGCAGTCTTCCATCAAATCACAGGATTTGCCAGAGATCAAAAAATGATCGATACGCATCCCATGGTCGTGATCCCAGGCCCGTTGCCGGTGTCCCCAATAGCTAAAGTGCCCGGCTTGGGTGTTGGCCAGACGAAAGGCGTCATAAAGTCCTAAGTGGGTGATCGATCGCCATAACGCAACTGCGTGAGGATCAAAGACCGCATCGTCAGCAAGGGCCTTAGGGTCATAGCAATCCTTATCCTCAGGTACAATATTAAAATCGCCTCCTATAACCATTGAATCTAAATGATTTATTTGCTCTTTAAGATGATCGTAAAGACGCTGCGTCCAGGCCTGTTTGTAGGCGAATTTCTCGCTACCCTTGGGGTTACCGTTGGGCACATACACACAGATGGCCCGATGATTGTCTGTCACCACATCCAAATAACGCGCTTGGGTGTCTGCCTCATCGCCCGGCAGACAGGTTCCGATCACATCGATGGGGTGTTTTGAGCAAATGGCGACCCCGTTATAGCTTTTTTGCCCGACCACTTCGACGTTGTAGCCAAAGTCTTGGAAAAAATCATAAGGGAACTTGTGTGTTTCGCACTTGGTTTCTTGGAGCATCAAGACGTCTGGCGGTGACTCGCGCAACCACCGATCGATCCCCTCAAGGCGCGCCTTGACCGAGTTCACATTCCAGCTGGCAAAGGTTGTCATAGGGATAGGTTGATTCTGGCGTTGTTGAAAATCGGCGCTGAGGGGATGATTACAATGATAGCGATTGGCCGCAGCTGCAGCCCATCCGTCCCTTGGGGGCGACGACCTCAAACCGTGTGCCGATCAGCTCATCGACGTAATCGATCTCGGTGCCAACCAACAGCGCGGCTGAGGTTTTATCGGTGAGCACCAGCCCATCGGCCAAGACCACCATCTCGGGCGTGAGGTTCGGGGTTTCTTCAGTCGTAAACGTGCACAAAAATCCAGCACAGCCGCCGCTGTTGATGATGACCCGTAAGGCAAGGGTGGGGGCATCGCGTTCGGTGCGCAGGGCCTGAATCTGCTTGATCGCCGTTGGGGTGACGATGATTCCCTCATAGGCATTTTCTCGGACACTCATCACAAGACACTCATTACAAGGCTTTTGCGGATACTCTTGTGCGGTCACCACAGGGCGCGACAAGACGGGGAAAAGGGGGCAAAAATAGCACGCCTGACACCTCACGAATGGGGAAGAAAAGTCGGGAAAACCCGCGCTTTAAGGGTTACGCCGGAGAGGGAACCTTGTCAACGGGTTCGGCACTTTTTGCCTGGATCGGCAGGACGACCTGCGCCGTAGTGCCCTTGCCCGGCGTGCTTATCAAGGTCAGGCGGCCGCCGTGAGTTTCGACCAGCCGACGAGTGAGGGGCAGGCCGATGCCCGTGCCCTCCGCACTAGAATAATCGGCGCTTTTGACCCGACCAAACATGGTCATGGCATGGTCGATCTCATCTTTGGTCATGCCGACGCCGGTGTCGATGATCCGGATATCGATTTCTTCACCGGTGCGCTGAATCGAAAGGGTCACCTGGCCGTGTTGCTCGGTGAACTTTACCGCATTGCTTAAGAGATTCATCAAAATCTGCTGGATGCGCGTTTCATCGGCGAGCACGTCGGGCAGGTCGGGAGCGATATCATCCGTGATCGTGACCTTTTTCTCATTGGCGAGCGGTTGAATCATATTGAGGGTGCTACGTGCCAAAGTCGCCATGGTAAAAGGCGCAAGAGAGAGGTCCATCCGTCCCGCCTCGATCCGTGAGAGATCGAGAATGTCGGTGATGATGCTCAACAGAAACTTGCCGGACTTGTGAATATCGGCCAGGTATTCTTTGTATTGCGGGTTGTCGATGGGGCCGAAAATCTCGGCCAGGATCGTTTCGGAAAAGCCGATGATCGCATTGAGCGGGGTGCGCAGTTCGTGACTCATGTTAGCCAGGAACTCCGACTTGACCCGGCTGGCGTGCTCGGCGGCGCGTTCGGCGCGGCGGCGCTCTTTGACTTCGTCGCTGAGGACGCGGGTGCGATCTTTCACCCGCTGTTCCATTTCCTCGTGTGCCCGTTTGAGTTTATTCTCCAGCCGCTTGGATTCGGTCAAATCAAGGGCGATCAGGACAAAGCTATTGCTGCCGTCGCTTTGCTTGAGGGGAAACACCTGCAGAGAAATCCAGGCAATGGTCCCATCGCTTCGGGTAAAGTTAATAAAGGTTTTCTGCCAGGCCCAGATCTGGCCATCCTCGTCGGCTTTTTTAAGGCCAATCGGTGGCGGGAAGAAATCAGCAATCTGCTCGATGACCTCATAGACCGCAAGGCGTTGGCCTTCAGGTTTGACGATCTTAGAGCGCGGCAACCCTAACAGGGCGCAAAGGCTGGTGTTGGTGTAATCGATGCGACCGTGATCGTCGGTCATCGCCACGCCAATCGGGCTTTGATCCACAGCTTGAGAAAAACGGATCAGGTTTTTCGTGAGTTGCAGATTTTTATTTTGCTGGTCGCGAATGCCCTGCGCCATGTCCAAAAAGGCGCTGCCCGCCGTCGCGATTTCACGGATCGAGGTTTTGATGGGACTCAAGGAAGCAGATAGGTTGTGCCGGACAAGCTCGGAGTTTTCGCGTAGCGTTAAAACCGGCCTCGCGATGCGATGCGCCAGGAGGGCCCCTAGGATCAGACTGATGACCAGGGTGGCACCAGCAACCGACAGGACGATGAACAAGGACTCCCGCTGTGCTGCCAGATCCAGCTCGTGGTTGTGGGCGTTGGTGACGGCCACAAAGGCCAAGGGGCGGGTCCGATCCACACTGGGATAAAAAGACGTGACGCTCATAAAGAGGTCGTCTTCCAGGGGGCAGCTGCGGAAGTTTTGACCGGGTTGGTAGCAGGCGGTAAAGCTGGTAAGAATCTCCGAGGAGCTTAGGTTGGGGGCGTGTTCGGCCCCGAAGCTTGCCTTGTGGCTGTGGCCGTCATGGCCTGCGTGGCCACTTATAGCCACCGGGTCCATTGTATCTGTTGTATCGATTGTATCCGTATCGGTGTGCCCCGCGGTGTGCGTAACATGCTCGTCGTCATCCATGGTCGTGCCGTGCCCGTGATGAGAAGCTGCTGCAGGCGTAGCGGTGTGGTCCTCGTGTGTTCCGTGCGTGTCGTGATCCTCATGATCCCCGTGATCCCCGTGATCCCCGTGATCAGTATGATCGTCATGGTCCATGACCGTTTGGTCAGCCCCCTTATTCATGTTCGCCATGACGTTGGTTTCAGGATCGACCAAAAAAATCAGGTGGTGCGGGTCGCGCAGAGGGTCATGAAACCAAGAGTTTAGCTCAAAGCTCGCCCAGATACGGCCATAGGTCGGGAGCGGTTGGCTGATCCACAGCACGGCATCATCC
Organism: Pseudomonadota bacterium; assembly: GCA_039028835.1. Classification (GTDB taxonomy): domain Bacteria; phylum Pseudomonadota; class Alphaproteobacteria; order JBCCHK01; family JBCCHK01; genus JBCCHK01. The sequence goes on along the minus strand of JBCCHK010000002.1, from coordinate 147,240 downwards.
AAAGACCAGCCGGTCGTCGATACATCCGGGGGCAGGACTCCTTCGGTTATGACCTTCCCCGCTTGCCAGGCGGCATAACGGTTATTGCTAAGCTCGAGACCCAGGCTGTTCAGGCCCGCTTGGTTGAGTGCAAGAAACCCGAGAAACTGATCCGCCCATTCCTTGAAACGGGCGGGCTCGTTGGTGATCGGCTCTAGGGAGGTTGCGACTCGAGCCAGCCCGTCCAGCAACCTGGTTTTTTGCGAGAGATGCTGTAAAAAATCTCGGTTGAGCTGTTGGTTAACGTCTGTCGCCATGGATATCTGATGCTGGTTGGCCGTTCGCTGGGTGAGCCACAACAAAACCACCAGCATTGTCATCACACTCGCAGAAACGATCAGGCTAACGCCCGTGAGGAAGGCGGAACGAAAAGACCAGGACACGACAGCAGGCAATAGTCAAAAAACAACAGGATACAAAGAGATAAGAGTCTCCTAAAAGTAGCATATAAAAAATAAAAATATATTAATGATTGTTTTTTATGCATGTCTGTGCCTTGTCATTCCCGCCTAGGCGGGAATGACAGGACCTTTTACGTCATTCCTGCGAAAGCAGGAATCCATCTCATGTCAGTTGCGGTCCGGCTAGGAGCCCATCGAAGTCAGTCCGATGGCGTGGTACCCTGCGTTCTTGATGTTTTGGGACGAGGCAAAAGGAACGCCACCGGAGCGCCACTGGGCTTGAAACGAGTATCTCAAGGACTGCTGTGATCATGTCAGGTTTGCAAAACAGCGCGATGCGAAGCGCGACATCTCTCGCGATTGATGACGTGCTGGACACGGGCGATCTACGCTGTCCGTTGCCGGTGCTCAAAGCAGCGGCGCGGCTCAAGACCATGACCCCGGGGCAATGTCTGCGGGTGGTGTGCCGGGACTCTGCCGCGATCATCGATTTTGAGGTTTTTTGCCATCACACGCCCCATGAGTTAAGACAATCCTATGAACAAGAGGACGGGGTTTACGTGATCGATATCAATTGTGGGGCAAAAGTTCGTGACCCGGCATAGTATGGCAAGGGGCGGGCGGCTTAACCAAAAGCCTGCCGAGATTTTCCAAGACATGACGGCCTCGGCGGGGTTTGATGGTCGGCTTGCGCCTTATGATGTGGTGGGTTCGCTCGCCCATGTGCAGATGCTCGCCGCGCAAGGGATCGTGCGTCCTAGCGAGGCGAGGAAAATCCAGCAAGGCCTTAAAAAAATCCAACAAAAGATCGAGAAGGGCACCTTTAAGAGCCGCAAGGAGCTAGATGACATCCACATGACCATCGAGGCTGCCTTACACAGGTTGATCGGCTCTGCCGCCGGGCGGTTGCATACGGCGCGATCGCGTAACGATCAGGTCGCCACCGATCTTCGATTGTGGCTGCGAGATCGGCTGGTGGCCTTAGACGGTGATCTACAGGCGTTACAAGGAGCCTTATTAGAGCAAGCCAGTGCGCACATCATGACCGTGATGCCGGGGTTGACCCACCAACAAAACGCTCAGCCGATCAGCTTTGCGCATCACGTGCTGGCTTATGGCGACATGTTGGATCGTGATCGCCAGCGATTGGCGGCCTGTCATGGACGGGTCAATGAATCCCCGCTGGGCAGTGCGGCTCTTGCAGGCACGTCGTTTCCGATTGACCGGAAGGCAACGGCGGCGGCCCTTGGCTTTGATCGGCCCATGGCCAATGCCATCGACGCCATTTCCGCACGGGATTTTGCCATGGAGTTTTTGGCCGTTACGAGTATATGCAGCCTTCATCTCTCGCGTTTGGCGGCGGATATGGTGCTGTGGATGAGCACCCCGCTGGGGTTTGTGAGTTTGCCCGACTCGCTGGTGTCCTCTTCCTCGATCATGCCGCAAAAGCGCAATCCCGATGCCGCGGAACTGGTGCGCGGCAAGACGGGGCGACTGATTGGTCATTTTACCGCGCTGGCTAGCGTCATCAAGGGTCTTCCCCTTGGCTATGCGATGGACTTGCAAGAGGACAAACAGGCCGTTTTCGATGCTGCGGACACCATCGATCTCAGCGTGCGCTGTATGACCGAGATGGTGAAGGGGATGACGGTGAACGCGGACGCCATGGCGGCTGCAGCCGGCCACGGCTATACCACCGCGACCGACCTTGCCGACTGGCTTGTGCGTGTGGCTGATGTGCCTTTTCGTCAGGCGCACCGGATCACCGGCCGGGTGGTGAGTCTGGCCGTGCGTAAAAAGTGCGATCTTGAGGACTTAAGCCTTACAGAGTTACAAAAGATCGATCCTCGTTTCACCGCGCAAGCCCGGCGTGTGCTCTCGCCGATGGCGTCGATGCAATCGCGTACGAGCGAGGGTGGCACGGCACCGGGGCAGGTGCGTCGGGCTCTTGTCCGCGCCCGGCGACGTTATCAGAAAAATTTTCTATAACTGTTTTGATCGTTATGTCCAGAAGTTTTCTATCTTTGCCTGATCAATCACGCCGCCGCGTCTTGCGGGCGTTTGTGAATGGGTTTGCGCTAACGGTCTTGCTTGGTGGGCTCAGCGGGTGCGGTAAGAAAATTGATGGCTTGCGTCGTCCTTATGAGGATGCGCCCGATAATGATGTGCGGGCTGGAGGGGGCTATCGCCAACGCACCTACCCCCCACAGTAGCTTTGTGAGCGAGCGTACGTTTTATGACTGATGCGATTTGCTATTGTGATGGTGTCTTGCATATAGATAAAGTGCCCGTCTCTGAGATTGCGCAGGCTTGTGGCACACCGGTTTATATCTATAGTGCTGCGGTGATGCACGCGCGCTATCGCTTGCTTGAGACGGCCCTGCCGGAGATCGATATCTGTTATGGCATGAAAGCCTGCGATACCCTTGCGGTGATTAACCTGTTTATAGAACTTGGGGCAGGGATCGATGTGGTCTCGGGTGGGGAAATCCAGCGCGTCCTGGCCGCCCGAGGTGACCCGCGCCGCATCGTGTTTTCTGGTGTGGGCAAGACGGATGAGGAGATTACCTTTGCCTTGCGCTCTGGCGTGGGACAAATCAACGCCGAGTCAGCGTCCGAAGTCATACAGATCGCTCGCCTTGCGCAGGCTGCAAAGGTGCGCGCACCGGTGGCTTTGCGGCTTAACCCGGATATTCCTGCGGGTGGGCACCAGAAGATTCAAACAGGGCACGCCCGGGCAAAGTTCGGAATGGCAGTGCACGAGATCGGGGCGCTTTATGGTCAGGACATTGCAGGGATTGACTGGCGGGGCCTTGCGGTGCATATCGGCAGTCAAATCCACCAAGTCGCCCCTTATGATAAGGCCTTTGGGGTGCTCGCCGAGCTCATCACAACTTTGGCTCACCCGGTGACGCATATCGATCTCGGCGGCGGTTTTGCCGTGGCCTACCGAGCAGGGGATCCGGTCCTGGATCTGAGCGATTACCGGGCAATGGTGGCACGGCATTTTGATCCCAAGGTGGTCCGCTTGCTGGTCGAGCCCGGGCGTTTTCTCACCGCGCCAGCGGCGATTCTTGTGGCGCGTGTCATTCATGATAAGCACACCGGCAATCATCGTCATGTGATTATCGATGCGGCCATGAATGATCTTCTCCGTCCGAGTTTGTATGATGCCTTTCATAACATCATTCCCATACAGGAAACCCATGCTCCGGCAAGCCCGGCGGATATCGTTGGTCCGATATGCGAGACGGGCGATACCTTCACTCGCGACCATACCCTCCCGTCGCTTGAGCCTGGCGCACTCGTTGCCATTTGTGATGTGGGGGCCTATGGGGCGGTCATGGCGTCTAATTATAATGCGCGTCCCCGCGCACCGCAGGTCCTAGTTGACGGTACAAGGTTTCGGGTTATCCGCCCGCGGGAGTCTTTTGCAGACATGATCCGTGGCGAGACAGACGCACTTAGTCATCAATAAATAACAAATAGAAAAATAGAAAACGGACAGCAAACGCTGTTAGCGACGTTTTTTATCGTTTTTCTTACGCGGCGCGATCATCAAGGCGGGATCAACCCAGGTATCGAATTGCTCGCCCGACACCAGATCAAGGTGCAACGCGGCCTCACGTAACGTCGTGTTGTGCTTGGCCGCGTGGTGGGCGATCTTCGCTGCATTTTCATAGCCAATATGGGGCGTGAGCGCGGTAATCAGCATCAACGATTGATGCATCAGGTTTTCGATGCGCTGGGTGTTGGCGGTAATGCCGACCACGCAGTGGCCGCAGAAACTCACCATCGCATCTGAAAGCAAGCGAATCGACGTAAGAATGTTATAGGCAATCAACGGCTTAAAGACGTTGAGCTGCATATGACCGTTTGATCCGCCGATGCTCACAGCGACATGGTTGCCCATGACCTGAGCACAGACCATGGTGAGGGCCTCGCACTGGGTGGGATTGACCTTACCGGGCATGATCGAAGATCCAGGCTCATTGTTGGGCAGGGTAAGTTCACCAATGCCGCAGCGCGGGCCGGAGGCGAGCAGGCGGATATCATTTGCAATTTTCATCAATGCAGTCGCCAGGGTATTCAGCGCGGCGGAGAGATGGACCAAGGGCTCGTGCCCGGCAAGCGCGGCAAACATATTGTCCGCGGGCTCAAAATGAAAGCCGGTAATCTGTGATGCCTGTTGTGCAAACTCCCGGGCAAAGCCTTCAGGGGCGTTGAGCCCGGTGCCGACCGCGGTGCCCCCTTGCGCCAGTTTGTGTACGCCGCGTAACGCGCTGCGCAGATAGGTGTGCGCAAGAGTCAGCTGATGGACAAAGCCGGAAAACTCTTGTCCGGCAGTCAAGGGGGTGGCGTCTTGCAGGTGAGTACGACCAATTTTAATCAGGTTCGCGAACTCTTCGGATTTTTCTTTCAGGCTATTTTCTAGCTGCTGGAGAGCGGGGAAGAGGTGATGCTCGCATTGTTCCACTGTAGCGATGTGCATGACGGTGGGAAAGGTATCGTTAGACGATTGCGAGAGATTACAGTGATCGTTGGGGTGAATCGGTGATTTGCTACCCTTTTCTGCGCCTAAGGCTTCGTTGGCGCGATTGGCGATGACCTCGTTGGCGTTCATGTTGCTCTGGGTGCCTGAGCCTGTTTGCCAGACAACCAAAGGAAACTGATCGCTTAAGGTACCGTCGATGACTTCCTCGGCGGCAGCGACGATCGCATGGCCAAGTTTTTCATCGAGCACGCCACAGTGCATATTGGTTAGCGCGGCGGCTTTTTTTTGAATACCCAAGGCGCGAATAATCGGAGCAGGCATGCGCGTCCCGCCGATCTTAAAATTATTGATCGAGCGTTGTGTTTGCGCGCCCCAGTAGCAGTCTATCGGGACATCTACAGGGCCCAGCGCATCGGATTCAGTGCGATAGATTTTATCACTCACAAGAGATTACTCATAAGACGGGAAACGATAGATTGATGGAATAGATCAACGTTGTTCTATAGGCTGCCAATCGCGCTGAACGGGACCCTCGTAAAGCTGACGAGGCCGGCCAATGCGTTGCTGGGGATCGTTAATCATCTCATTCCATTGCGCTACCCAACCGACTGTTCGCGCCACAGCAAAAAGCACGGTAAACATAGAAACAGGGAAACCCAAAGCACGCAGAATAATGCCGGAATAGAAATCGACATTGGGGTAGAGTTTGCGCTCAACAAAATACTCATCTTGAAGCGCAATGCGCTCGAGTTCAACAGCAAGCTCGAGGGCAGGGTCTTCTAGTTTTAATTCACTTAAGACCTCATCGACAGTTTGCTTCATGATGTTGGCACGCGGGTCGAAGTTTTTATAGACCCGATGACCAAAGCCCATCATCCGGAATGGGTCTGATTTGTCTTTCGCGCGTTTGACAAACTCACCGATACGATCTTTGCTGCCGATTTGTGCGAGCATAGCGAGCACGGCCTCATTGGCACCGCCGTGCAATGGCCCCCACAACGAGGCAATCCCTGCGGCGATGCAGGCAAAGGGATTAGCGCCGCTCGAGCCGACGATGCGCACGGTGGAGGTGGAGGCATTTTGTTCATGATCCGCGTGTAGGGTGAAAATGCGATCGACCGCGCGCACCACGACATCGGAGACGTGATAGGTTTCGGTGGGATAGGCAAAACACATGCGCAAAAAATTGGCCACATAGCCAAGGTCATTGCGCGGATAAACAAATGGCTCACCCTTGCTATAGCGATAGGCCATGGCCGCGATGGTGGGAATCTTGGCAATCAAGCGGTGGGAGGCGATTCGCCGTTGGTCGGCATCGGTGATATCGATGCTGTCGTGATAAAAGGCCGAGAGGGCACCCGTGACACTACACAAAATAGCCATCGGGTGCGCATCGCGGCGAAAACCACGGAAAAAGTACTTGATTTGCTCGTTGACCATCGTGTGATAGGTTATTGTATGACGAAAGTCATCGAGTTGTGTGGCGGTGGGCAACTCGCCGTGCAAGAGCAGGTAGCTCACCTCTTCAAAATTGCTGTTTTGCGCCAATTGCTCGATGGAATAACCGCGATAGAGCAACACCCCTTCCTCGCCGTTAACGTAAGTAATGCGGCTTCGGCAGGAGCCGGTGGTGGCAAACCCCGGATCGTAAGTATATTTACCGATCGCGTTATGCAATGCGCGCACATCGATACCATCTGAGCCCAAACTTGCCGGCAGGATAGGTAACGTTGCGGTTCGATCACCGTCAGTGATGGTGACGGTCTTAGCAGGCGGATCGGGATTTTTTGTCATGATGCCTTGTTGTTTGGTTTTCTATTTTTTGTTGAGCGAGAAAACCAGACACATTACCCAGGCACGTTACGTTGAATAATCCGCCGGAAAACAGTCTCGCAAAGATTTTTCTAGGCGTGTGCATGTTTCTTGTTTTCCCAAAACCTCAGCCGCGATATAGAGCTCCGGTGCACTAACCTCGCCCATGAGGGCAAAACGCAATGGCCTGGCCAAAGCAGAGAGCTTTAATTTCTGTTGCGTTGCAATCGCGTGAATGCAGGCCTGGACATCCTCGCGCGACCATGACGAGATAGCATGCAAGCCCGTAAGCAATTGCGCGAGCACAGTATACCCTGTCGCACGAAAAATGTCATGACCATGGGTGCTGGAGGGTGGCGCGAGCAAAAATTGCCCACTGTGAGAGATGTCCTTAAGAGTGTCAGCACGCGCCACTACACCATCCCAAAGCGCGCTAAGGGCGGCACGATAGGGCGTCAGGTTTGGCGCAAGGGTAAGCAGATCATCGATCCCATCTTTGGCGGGCCGGTTTTTAAGGTAATGGCGGTTTAAGGCTTTGAGCTTATCCAAATTAAAGCGCGCGGGGGATCGACCAACGTGGGAAAGGTCAAACCATGCAATCGCCTGATCGGGGCTGATAATCTCATCATCACCGTGGGACCACCCTAAGCGGAGAAGATAATTTCGCAGGCTTTCAGGCAGATAACCCTCATCACGATAGGCGAGCAAGCTTGTATGCCCGTCGCGTTTGGACATGCGTCCGCCGCTCTCACCGTGGATCAGGGGTAGATGCGCAAAGGCAGGTACACGCGCACCTAGCGCAGCAAACAGCTGAATATGCCGTGCGCTGTTGGCCATATGATCGTCACCGCGAATGATGTGGGTGATGCCCATATCGATATCGTCCACCACAGCAGATAGCATATAGGTCGGGGTGCCGTCCGCGCGCAGCAGGACCATGTCATCGAGCTGGCTGTTGGGGGTCGTGACGGGACCAAACACCAAATCTTGCACGGTGGTTTCGCCTGTTTGTGGGGCTTTGAGGCGAATCACCGGCTTGATGCCCTTAGGCTCGTCTTTAGGCGAGCGGTCTCGCCAGCGGCCGTCGTAGCGCATCGGACGGCCTTGCGCCCGGGCCTGCTTGCGCATCTCAGCCAGCTCCTGCGGGCTTGCGTAACAGCGATAGGCGAGCCCCTCGTGCAGGAGTTTCGCGCAGACCGCCTGATGGCGGGCGAGATTTTCGGACTGCCGGACCGCTTTGCCGTCCCAATCCAAGCCAAGCCAGCGAAGGCCTTGTATGATATGAGTGCGGGACTCCTCGGTGGAACGTTCTTGATCGGTATCCTCGATGCGAAGCAGGAACCGCCCGCCGTTACGGCGCGCAAACAGCCAGTTAAACAGAGCCGTGCGCGCACCGCCGATATGTAGATGCCCCGTGGGCGAGGGGGCGAAGCGGGTGATGGGGGAGGGTGCTGGCGACATGGATTCTTGCGTATGCTACGGCGAGGAAAGGCTTATGCAGTCGTGACCGCGGTGATGACTGCATTTATGACTTAAGGGGATCGCCCATGACAACCCACCATCGTCACGATGAGAGTCTTTGGGGGCTCCTTTGGCTGCCGGTTGCGCTCATGGTTGGCATCGGGGGGTATTTTGAGTTGCCCTTCGAGCCCACCTGGGGGCAGGTTCTCGTGGTTGTGTTGTCCCTAGCCCTTGCTGGCCTTGTGATCGGTTTTCGCTCCCGTTCGGTGGGGTTGTTGATTGTTGCGCTGGCGGTGGGTTTTTATGTGAGTAAGGGGCAAACCGCGCGCACCGACACGGTGTTATTGGATGCGCCGCTGTCTTGGGTCCAGCTAGAGGGCACGATCAAAGAGGTCGAGCCGCGGGGCAAGGGGTACCGTTTGCGGATCACGCCGACGGTCCCGATCGCAACCTCCCGCGGTGATGTGCGAATCACCGTACGTCACGCGCCTGATTCCTTACACGCCGGACTTGTGATCCGCACGCGGGCGATGCTCTTTCCGCCGTCCGGGCCGTCGTTTCCCCAGGCCTATGATTTTCGCCGCTATGCTTTCTTTGCCGGGCTTGCTGCGGTGGGCTATAGCGTCGCCCCGATTGAGATCGTTTCGAGTTCTGAGCATTGGCAGTCCTGGCGTCATCGTGCGCGTCTTATCCTGGCCGAGCGTGTGGATCGTGCTCAAACCGCAGCCTCGTCGGTGATTGCAGCGTTGCTCACGGGGTATCGTGGCCAAATGGCTGAACGGGACGTGGAAGCGTTGCGCCGTTCGGGCCTTGCCCATCTGCTGGCCATTTCCGGGTTGCACGTCGGTATGGTGACGATCCTGTGTTTCGTGATCGTACGTTACGCCCTTTTGTGTATTCCTGGCCTGGTGTTGCGGGTTTCGATCAAGAACATTGCCATGGCGACGGCGCTTGGGGGCGCTTTAGCTTATACCTGGTTTGTTGGTGCGCCCATCTCCGCTGTGCGGGCGGTCATCATGGTGGCTTGTGTTGCGGCGGGACTCTTTTTCGGACGCCGCGCGATCTCTCGTCGATCTGTAGCTCTGGCCGCCACGCTGATTTTACTGGTGACGCCGGTGGTGATGTTTGAGGCGTCGTTCGCCATGTCTTTTGCGGCTGTGCTTGCTTTGGTGACCGGCTGGGAGGCCTGGCACAAGCGTTTTCCCGGCTTTTTTGAGCGCGGCGGGATCATGCGGGTGGGTAAGTATTTCCTGGCGGTGGCCCTTTCTTCGTTGTTGGCATCCTTTGCGGTCGTACCTTTCACCGTGTTTTATTTCAATCGCTGGGCGTTGTTGTCTTTATTAGGCAATCTGATCGCCGTGCCTGCCATGAGTTTTTGGGTCATGCCTTGGGGGTTGGTCGTGTTGGCCACCGGTGGATCGTTTGCGTTTGCCACCCACATGATGAGTATCGGCATCGACCTGATCTTGTCCGTCGCCCACCAGGTGGCCGCCTGGTCCTGGGCGGAGATCATCGTTGCGGCTCTCTCCCGCGAGGCCATGCTTGCGTGGTTGGCGATGTTGGCCGCTTTGCTGATCGCGCGTCACATGCGCGCGACTTTCCTCTTGGCTGGCCTGGCCGTGATCCTCACCATCAATGCGCCGACCCCGGTCGCCCTGTTGGCGCCAGCGGGTGAGGTGGCCACCGTGCGGCTCACTGATGGTCGCTGGTTGATTGCGGGCAACGCCCGGGCCTATGCTGTGTCCATTTGGCGAGAGAAACTTGCCATGCCTGGGGTAGTGAGTTTGGATGAAGCGCGGGAGGGGCTCATTCAAGGCGTGGTATGCACGCCCAACATGTGCCGCGTTGTGTTGGACAATCGCAAGCAAGCTCAGGTGGTGATCCTGCGCGACCGGCCGATGTTTAACCCGCAGGATTGCCCGGCAGCCACCGCGCCGATGATCCTAAGCCTCTGGCCATTACCCTGCGCGGAGTCTGAAACCTTGATAACGCCTGATCCATTGGGATCAGGCGGGAAGATGATTGTGCGGGTCGGGGATCAGCTCGTGGTCAGCACATTCTCACCACAGGCGGGCGCACGTCCGTGGCAGTAACCGATGGCCACCAGCGAACCCAGAGATACTTGAGTTTTTCACTCAACGGATAGAAGATCCGCCGCCACCAATGCCGCGGCTGGCGGGGTACCATCACCGGATAGATTGTCTGTGTGGGCAGGCGTCGCTCGAACTCCAGCAACGCGCGCGGCATATGAATATAGTCGGTCACCAGGATGACGGACTGCACATTTTGCCTGTGTAACCAGTGTTGGGCTGCAAGAGCATTATCGCGAGTGTTGGTGGCGCGGTCCACGTAAATCTGCCCGCAGTAGTCTTCATCGATATGAAGGGCGGCAAATTCTTCTAAATACAGCGCGGTATAAAGCCCCGTGACCAGTAGCTGATCGGCGTGACCCTTTTTAAGCAGATCAAGTCCCGTGGCAATTCGTTGCGCCCCGCCGGTCAGCGCAATAATAACATCGGCACGACCCGGCGGGGGTGACACGTGCGTGGGGCGTTGCAGGGTACGCACGGTATAGACTATCCCCAAGACCAGGCTGACAAGAATCCCAGCCGCAAGAATCCCGCCGCCCATCTGCCACAGGGGACGCCTTGTTATCTTAGCCATAGTGATCCATTTGCCGAATCTTCCAGCGGATCATCAACCAGCCAAGACCCGCAGCAAGCAAGGCCACGGGGATCAGCATCACCCCCGAGAGGGCGAGTAGCCCCAATGAAAAGGGGGCTTGCCCGGCCAAAAAGGGCAGAGGGGGAAGCTGGTCGGCCAACAACAACAGCGCAACGCAGCTAGCCAGCCAGCCGATCATCAAGCCCACCCAGCACCGGCGCGCCAGCGACCCGCACAGATCGTGGGCGATGGCCCAGGTCGGTGTGCCCATGATGAACAACAGCTCGAGCAAGGGGGTATGCAGGTGAATAAAGCTGGAGGTCGCGATCCCTACCAAAAAGAAAATCGCCAAACTCCCTGCCATAACGGTTACCAGCGCGATACGTATGCCTAAGAGACGCCAGCGGGTGAGGTCCTCGATCCAGGCCTGGTTATCATAGACGGCTAACTCAGGATGATGCTCGGCAATGAGGGCGCGGGCGGTTTCGGTATCGAGAGGATTGCGGGTGGTAATCTCGATCACCTCAGGCAGGTCGCTGGCCAGATTATCTTGCGAGTCTGTCAGGTTTTGCGCCGTGACGATCTTCATGCCCGGCGGCGAGTCTTGCCATGCTCCGCGCGGCCATAAATCCAACAACACGTCTTGAGGCGGGGCGGAGTCTTCTTCTTGGCTGATGACCGTAAAATGAACCGACAGATCATCGATCCAATAGCCGGTGATGACCACCAGATGCAGGGCAATGATTCCAAGACCCACGGCAAAAAAGGTGACGATGCCGGTGATCGTTGGCACCAAAAAGTCTTGGTGGGCAATCAGGGAAAAGGTGCGAAGGCGTGCGAGCATCATCATGCCACTCGATGCCATGTCATCCGCCCAGCCTTGAGCGAGCAGACAGGTCCGTCGTGGCGGCGCAGGACGTGGGTGTTGTGGGTCGCATGGACGATGGTTGTGCCGTTTTGGTGCAGCACGTGGAGCAGTTGGTGGGCCCGGTGCTCGTACTCTTGCCCCAGGCGGCCCGCAGGCTCGTCCGCAAGCAAGAGTACCGGTCGGGCGATGACCGCTCGGGCGAGAGCCACCCGCTGTTTCTCCCCATCAGAGAGATGAAGGGGGCGCGTCTCTAATTTCTCGCCAAGGCCAACCCACTCTAAAAGATCGGCGACCTGGGCGGTGACCTGCTTGGTGAGCCGCCGGGTCAGGGTTAGCGGCAGGGAGACGTTTTCCATGATCGTCAGGTGATCGATGAGCCGTAAGTCCTGAAAGACAAAGCCGATGCGTTGGCGCATTTGGGCCCGTTTGGGGTAGGGTAGGGTCCACGGTGCGCACTCCATCATTCGGACCTCGCCCACCGAGGGACGCAAGGCCAAGGCCATCAGGCGTAAAAGCGTGGTTTTCCCTGCTCCAGAAGGGCCCGTAATCATCAGATAGCTACCGATGGGCAGATCGATATGAATTTCTTGGAGGGCCGGTTGTTGTTTGGGGTAGGAAAAGCCAACACCGGCCATTTGTAAAAGAACGTCATCCATCATGCGGACTTCTATAGCGCTGAAGATAGGGCTGTTGTATCGCCCGCGATAGGGTGTATTTTGTCGAACATCATCGCACAATAGCACCACGTGATCTTTACGCGATCTTTAATACCCCCAACAGATTATCAAGAGAACGTTACCAAGAGATGTGATAAAGCATAAAGTGACGTTATGTAACCAGCAAAAACCAGTCATTATACAGACATACAACAAAGACGCGGTATGATGAAACGTTATGTTTGATTTTTCTTGCCCTAGGTGCGGGGCAACCTATCAGGTGAGTGAAGATAAAATCGGTGCTGGCATTAACGTGCGGTGCGCAGCGTGCACCCATGAGTGGTTTCAGCAGGGGGCGGTTGCAGGTGCGCCGTCTGCGGCACCTGTGACGCCTGCGCAAGCCACCGAGCCGGCTATACCTGAGTCCTCCGCCAACATCCCTTCCCCCCCATCCTCGCAAAGTCCGGTACCGCCCGCCCCAGAGGAAAGACCAAAAATCCCCGTAGATGGTCCGAGCGATTGGGATATCGATACCTCAGTCGGCAGCGCTCTTTCTGAGTATCTGGGGGACGTGCCGCCGGTCAAAACCCAAGCCAGACCGCCTAAGAAGAGACGGCGGTGGATTTTGTGGCTCATCATCCTGCTCATCTTGTTGTTGGGGATTGGCGCGGGGGCGTTTTTCTTTCGCAAGGTGATTGTCGAGTACCTGCCCATGGCTGAAGGTGCCTATGAGATGCTCAATGTCCCGGTCTCAGACTCTGATATGAGTGACCTGTTTTTGCCTGGATCGACCTTCCAGGTCGATGAAGAGAGCGATAATCCGATCAAGCTCTCGGGATTGACGTCGATGATTGAGCTCATCGATGGCACCTCGGCCCTGGTGGTGCGCGGCGTTTTTGAGAATAATTCACCGCGAGATATTCCTGTGCCCAATTTCGCGGTGACCGTCGTCAGTGGTGAGGGCGATGAAATTGCCCGCTGGCAGGTGTCGCTCACCGCCGATGTGATCCCTGCTTACGGCGAGCTACCCTTCGTGACTCGACGCGCGGACTGGAGTTATCAGGGCCCCGCCTCTGTTCGCGTCACAATGATCGAGCAGCTCTGATGATCCTGTTGGGTTATCCTGTCGGGCGGTCGGTCACCAGGCGCACCAAAAGGCTTGCGCCGATGGGCAAAATCTCGTCATTAAAGTCATAGGTGTTGGTGTGGACAAAGGGGTCGTTCTCTGTCCGGCCTTGCCCCACTAGGATGTAGGCACCGGGTGTTTTCTCGAGCATGAAGGAAAAATCCTCAGAGGCCAGTACCGCCGGATAATTCCCGTTGACTCGCGCTTTACCGACGACAGATTGGGCGATTTTCTCAGCATAGCTGGTTTGCCGGGGGCTATTGATGGTCGCTGGATAACCGTCGGTGATGTCGATCTCGATCCGGCAAGCCTTCGGGGCTTGTCCGGCCAGGTCATCAAGGCGCGCGGATGCCCTGTTGAGTTGCGTCTGCGTAAAACTACGAATCGTGCCAGAAAGCTTGACCGCCTCGGGGATCACATTAGAGGCCGAACCTGCGTGGATTGTGCACAAACTCACCACCGGACGATCGCCATCCTGACCTAAGCAGGTGGGGTGGGCGTAAAGCTCGTGTAAAAAGCGTCCGGCGACGGGGAGCGGATTGGCGGCCAGTTCAGGCATCGCGCCGTGTCCACCGATCCCGTGGACGGAGACGTTGAGCAAGTTTACACTCGCCATAAAGGGTCCCGGAGCCAGGCCAATATGGCCTTCAGGCAGACGCGGCCAGTTGTGCAGGGCATACACCTCGTCGCAAGCAAAGCGGTCAAACAGGCCATCGGCAATCATCTTTTGTGCCCCCCCCAGGCCCTCTTCCGCCGGTTGAAAGATCACACAAGCCTCACCTGCAAAATCCCGATGCTCCGCTAGGTGTTTGGCCGCCCCCAGCAACATGGTGGTATGGCCATCGTGGCCGCAGGCGTGCATCACCCCCTCATGGCGAGAAGCATGGGCGAAGGTGTTGGCCTCTTTGATCGGCAGGGCGTCCATATCTGCGCGCAAGCCGATCCGTCCGCCTGGCTTGGTGCCCTTAATGATGCCAACTACACCGGTCTTACCAAGGCCCTCGTGCACGTCGATGCCCCAGCTGGTGAGCAGATCGATGACCTTTTGCCGGGTGCGGGTCTCTTGAAACCCGAGCTCGGGGTGTTGATGAAAATCATGACGCCATGCGGTCATAGCCTCGGTCAGCTCGGCAATCGCATTTAACACAGGCATGGGGTTGATTTTCCTTGCTATTGGGTTAGGTTAGCCATTCGGGCGACCACCGCTGGGCTGATGATCGTCGATGGGCTCACAGCTTAGGGCTCATAGGGAGCTGACCGTGCCCATTGTGCCCGGCCGTGCCCATTGTGTCCATTGTGTCTCGTCGATTGCAAGAAAGACACGATCAAAGATACGACTAAAGACCTAAAGGAAGACACGAAGGAAGAGACCATGTCGCGCTTTTGCCCCATTACTGGAAAAGCGACCATGTCCGGCAACAACGTTTCCCACGCTGTGAACCGGACGCGCCGCCGTTTTTATCCGAACCTCCAGCGGGTTAGTCTGCTCTCGAGCACCTTGAATGAGAAAATCCGCCTGCAGATTACGACAGCAGGCCTGCGCACGATTGACAAGCATGGCGGGCTGGATGGCTTTCTCCTGAGTCGCGCGCCGAGTAAGATTCCCGATCCGGATTTGCGCCGCTTGCGTCGTCGGATCCTTGCGATCACGGGGCCGCAAGCGTTTACTCCGGCCAAGACTCGTAAAAAAGGCCCCTCCCGTCGGCTGATAAAAAAGACCGAAGCGCGCAAGGCCGCCACCGCTCAACCTTCTGCCTAATTTTTTAGATCATGTTGCATGATCTGGTCAGCGCGTCCATCGCGCACATGCATGGGGTCGCCCCCGAGGCTATTTGGCTCCTAACACTGATCGTTTGTTTTGCTGTTATTGTCCTCGCGCACCGCTTTTATGGCGCGACCGGGCTCATTGTTTATATCTGCGTGGCGATTATCGCTGCTAATGTGCAAGTCACTAAGCTGGTGGATTTTGCCGTATTTTCCGGCCCTATTCCATTGGGCACCTTGCTTTTTACCTCGACGTTTTTAGCCACCGATATCCTGCGTGAAGTTCATGGGGCGCCTGTCGCCCGTCGTGCCGTCTGGCTTGGATTTTTAAGTTTTCTATGTTGGACGGGGCTTATGATCCTGACCTTAGGGTTTGCGTCGGTCGATGCCGATAACCAGCAGGCGCTCTCGCTTATTTTCACCCCGACCCTTTCCTTCTTTCTTGCCGGTATGGCGGCGTATCTCATCAGCCAATATTTCGATGTTTGGTTTTATGGCTGGCTTGCCCGTCGCATGAGAGGGTATGGGCTTTGGCTGAGGAATAATCTTTCGACCTGGGTGTCCAGTTTGATCGATAACACCGTCTTTAGCCTGCTTGCTTGGTATGTTTTTACCAACAATCCTGTTGCTCTTGGCGAGATTATCGGTGTGTATATCTTTGGCACTTATCTCTTACGGGTCGTCGTTGCGATTTGTGATACGCCCTTTATCTATCTCGCATGTCGCTGGCGATGAGTCGGTGATGAGTCATTCTTTTCAGGTGACCAAGACCCATGGGGCGGCACGCACCGGGGTAATCACAACGGCCCATGGGACGATCCAAACGCCGGCCTTTTTATTTTGTGCGACCAAAGCCGCGCTTAAGGGTATGACTATGGATATGGCGCGGGCTTTAGGCATGCCCGCGATTTTGTGTAACACGTATCACCTCATGATCCAGCCCGGTGCAGCGCGTATCGCGCACCTAGGAGGGCTCCATGCCGTTGCCGATTGGCAAGGACCGATCCTCACCGATAGTGGCGGCTATCAGATTTTTTCTATGGGACACGGCAGTGTCGGTGACGAGATTAAGGGCCGGGCCATACGGCGCGAGAGTTTCATCGTCAGTATTGCTGATTCTGGGGTGATTTTTCGCTCCTACCAAGGGGGCGAGAAACTGCTGCTCACGCCCGAGCGCGCCATGGCCCTGCAACGGTACTTGGGCGCGGATCTCGTTGTTCAGCTGGATGAGTGCACGCCCTTTCATGCAGGCTATGAGGCGACTGCGAAGGCCATGCGCCGTTCTGTTCGCTGGTTGGATCGTAGCCTTGCCACCATGGCGGCATGGCAGGGTAAAAGTGCGCAAGGTCATCCCCAGGGCATCTATGGGGTAATCCAAGGGGGCGTGTGGGATGATCTGCGCGCGCAAAGTGCTCAAGCGGTGGCTGCGCGGCACGATGATCTGTTTGGTATTGCCATTGGTGGTTCGCTGGGGAGCACACCCCAGCAAATGCGTGAGGCGGTGGATATGGCTCTCGTGCCCTTACCCGCTCAGGCCAAAACGCGCCCGATTCATCTACTTGGGGTGGGCGAGATGGGCGCGATTCTCCATGGCGTGAGTCGTGGCATCGATACCTTTGACTGTGTGCATCCGTTACGCATCGCTCGTCACGGCACCGCCTTACGTCAAGGTCAGCCTGCGCTTAATCTTGGGCGCGCCATCCACGCCGATGACCGGGCACCGCTAGATGAAGCTTGTGCGTGCCCCACCTGTCAAGCGTATACACGTGGGTATATTCATCACCTGTTTAAGGCGCGGGAGATGTTGGCGGGCACTCTTGTTAGCGTGCACAATGCTGCCACGATGATGGGCTTTATGGCTGATTTGCGCACGGCCATCGATCAAGGAGTGTCGCTCGAGTCTGTCGCTAAGGCGTGGATTGCCTGATTATCTTGTTCAAGTTCAAAAAGTACGCCGCCCCAATCGTGGGGGTGGAGAAAAACAACCAAATTGCCGTGAAATCCAGGGCGGGGCTCGCCGATCAGGCGATAGTTTTTTTCTCTCAAGACCGCGCAAGTCCTCACAAGATCAGACGTCGCCAGGCAAATATGGTGCATGCCGCCGCGTGGATGCTTGCGCAAAAATCCATCGATAGGCGAATCCTCACCCAACGGTTCGATCAACTCAATGGCAATCTGGCCGAGGGTAAAAAACAAGACCCGCACCCCATGCTCAGGTAAGGCTTCGGGCTTATGATCGGGTATAGAAAAAAGGAGCCGATAAGGTTCTATCGCCTTTTGTATATTCGGTGTAGCAATCGCGATGTGGGAAAGTCTCATGAAAATCTCACGAACGTTTTAGGGCGAGTCTATGATATGAACGATGATCTTAGGTTTCTTACCATAAAGGTCTTTAAGGTAAGCGCGCAGGTGGCGCGTGACAGCCTTTTCTATATGGCTATAGCGACGGCGGCGATTCCTTGCAAGGGCGTCATTGACTTGATTCTTAAGTTCTTCAGGGTCCTCGATTCCCGCAAGGCCGTGCAAAGTAAACTGCGAGCCTGGCATGACTGTCCCGTCCGTATCGATCATCAGGGTAAGAAAAAGCGCGCCGTGAGTCATGAACCTTTTGCGTTCTTTGATGCTGATATCATCAAGGGCAATATCGTTACGGCCGTCCAAACCGCGCAGGTTGACTTTATTTGTGGCGATGATTCGCGCACTGCGATCTGCGTGCAGTGAAATCACGACCCCGTCATCACTGGTGACGGTCTCAAAGCCTTTGGATTGGGCAAAAATCTCGTGCGCTTTGATATGGCGCGGTTCGCCATGTACAGGAATAATCGTGCGTGGGTTGAGGTATTGATAAAGGCGCAAGAGTTCGTCTCGTCCTGAGTGTCCTGAGGCGTGGATGGGCCCTGGCAGATCGTCTCGCCAGGTCACCACGTTCATGCCCTGGCGGACAAGCTTGTTTTGCACATGACCAATCACCAGCTCGTTGCCGGGAATCTCGCGAGCAGAAAAAATGACCGTATCGCCGGCTTGCAGGCGCACGTGGGGGTGCTGCTTTTGGGCCATCTGGGTAAGGGCTGCACGGGGCTCGCCCTGGTTGCCGGTGCAAATCAAAGCCTGTTTGTTACGCGGCAGATGAAGAACCTCGCGCGGTTCGATGACCTGATCGTGCTCGTCTACGTGACCGGTCGCAAGAGCCGTCTGATAACAGCGATACATAGACCGACCAAGCAGAGCGCAACGGCGATTGCACGCGTGCGCGGCGGCGATGATTTGCCGGACGCGCGCAATGTGACTGGCAAAGCAGGTGATGATCGCTCGCGCGGGGGCTTGGCGCATGGCCCACTCGATGGTTTGTTTAACGCTATCATCGTTTTGCTGGCTATGGCCTTCGAAAACGCCGGTGCTGTCGCACACCAAGGCGAGCGGTGCGCTATTTTTCAAGTCTTGCCAGCCGGGGTGCTGATCGTCAAAGCCGATAGAAAAATCACCGCTGTGAACCACCGTGCCAGCTTGGCAGGTGATCGATAACGCGCAAGAATCGGGCACCGAGTGCGTTACCGGCAAAAACCGCACATCAAAACAACCCGCCCGCTGGCTCTCACCGATGGCGGTCGTCTGGATGTGATAATCCTGAATCATCGGGCCGTACTTTTTCTGCCATAAGGCTGCTGTAAAAGGGCTCGCGTAGACGGGGCATTCAAACGCTGGCCAGTGATAGATGAGCGCGCCAAAGTGATCCTCATGAGCGTGGGTGATAAAAAAGGCTTTGACCTGATCGCGACGTTCGTATAGAAAATCGGGATCGACAAAGATGGTATCGATCCCAGGGGTTTGGTTTTGGTCGGCAAACTTAACGCCGCTGTCGACCACAATCCAGTCATCGCGGTGGCCATAGGCAGCCATGTTCATACCAATGCCGCGCGTCCCGCTTAAAATGGCCAGTTGCAAGTCGTCCGTCATGATCGTCTGGCTATCGCTCGGAGCGCGGGGTATCGCGATTCTCGCACCAGATACGATAAAGGCCATAGAGCGTCAGATCAGGCTCAAAGTGATCGACGACCTCAAGAGAATCGATAAAGGGGCGGGTGGCACCACCGGTAGCAATCACGGCGGGTTTTGTATCCATTTCAGCGATGATGCGGCGGGTCAGGCCCGTCACAAGATCGATATAGCCCCAATAGAGTCCCGATTGCATGGCAGTGACGGTATCAACGCCAATGGCGGCGGGCGGCTTTTCGATCAAAACCTGCGGGAGCAGGGCGGCCTGCCGACGCAGAGCATCAAAGGCAATCATGGGGCCCGGCGCGATCACGCCGCCGATGTAATGGCCTTGCGCGTTGATCGTATCAAAGGTGGCGGCGGTGCCGATATCGATGATGATCGCCGGGGTCGAAAACCGGTCGATCACCGCGCGGGTGTTGACCAGCCGATCTGCCCCCACTTCGCGTGGGGCGCGCATATCGACCGTAACGCCGATGGTAACGGTACGATCACCAATAAGAATCGGCGGGGTGCCGGTGAGGGCTTGGCAATGTTGTGCGAGGGGGGCGGTGACCGCCGGCACGACACTGGTGAGAATTGAGTCCGCTGGGGGTTCGGCCAGCAGGCTGTGGGTGAGGATCGCGTACTCATCGACCGTGCGGGTGTGGACGGTGGAAAGGCGTCGTTGCCGGATAATCTGCCCGTTATCCAGCAAAGCCATGACGGTATTGGTATTGCCGACATCAATTGCGAGCAGCATAAATCACACGGTATAGGTGGCTAGAAATCAACAAAGGTGGAAACTAAAAAGGTAGAAAACTATCGACAGCGCGATCCGCAAGACTATAGATACGTTGGGGAATGAGCAAGAACAAGGTAACGATCACCGCACAAACGCCGATGGTCATGCGTGCCGCGATTTGGGTGGCGGGCCGATCCCACGGTGAGGGGGCCTCATCAAAGTACATGATTTTAATCAGACGTAGGTAATAAAACGCGCCCACCACGCTCGTTAAAGCGGCAAAGACCGCAAGCCAGATGTAGCCCGCGTCCAGTGCGGCGCCAAAGATAATCAGCTTACCAAAAAATCCGGCTAAGGGGGGAATACCCGCAAGTGAAAAGACAAAGATCAACAAACCAAAGGCTATGGTCGGGCGAGCAACCCCGAGTCCCGCCAGGTCCTCGATCTCCTCGATAAGGACTCCTTGTTTGCGCAGGCGCATGAGGCAACCAAACACCCCGCCCGTGGTCACGACGTAAATTGCCATATAGATCAACAGGGCGGTGAGCCCGTCCGTGGTGGCAACGGCCAGCCCCACCAGGGCGTAGCCCACATGACCGATTGAAGAATAGGCCAGCAGGCGTTTGATCCGTCGCTGGCCAATGGCGGCCACCGCGCCCCAGGCCATGGACAGCACGCTGATGGCAAGGACGATGGGCTGCCACTGGTCTTGCACATCGCTGAAGGGGCCGAGCAACACCTGAGCAAACAAAATAAGCGCGGCAAACTTCGCGGCGGTGGCAAAATAGCCGGTGATCGGCATGGGTGCTCCCTCGTAGACATCCGGTGTCCACATATGAAAGGGCACGGCAGACACCTTAAAGGCAAAGCCAACGCACATCAGAGCCATGCCCATCAATAAAAGGTGCGGGTAACTCTGCAAAGCCGCGATCCCGGTAAAGGTCAAGGTGCCGCTCGCCCCATAGGTTAAGGACATGCCATACAGCATGATCCCCGAGGCAAGTGCGCCAAGCACGAAATACTTCAAGCCCGCCTCCGCGGAACGCACCGACTGACGATGAAAACCCGCGAGGATAAACAAGCACAGACTTTGCAACTCCAGCGCGACATAGATCGCCAGTAGGGTATTGGCGCTGACCATCAAGAGCATGCCGAGCGTGGCGATGATGATGAGCACGCAGTACTCGGGTTGATCGAGTTTTTCTGTGCGCAGGTAGTCATAGCTGGTCAACAGGCTAATCAGTGTGCCGAGCAGAATCACGATTTTGGCAAAGTGGGTGAGATAATTAACCTGCAGCATTTCATAGGCCGCCAGGCCCTCCTGCCAGAAGCTATACTGGAGATACAGCGCCCCTAAGATCAGCACGATGGTCGTGTTCCAAATCACGCGAAAACGCCGCCCCGCCAGCACCAGCACCAGCAAGGCAAAGCTACCAAGCAACAGCCAGACCTCTGCCAACACCGGCAAGAGCTCGGTCACCATCTGGTGCAGGAGGGTCCCATCAGCCATGGTCAGCGGTTCTCAAACAAATAGACAAGGTTATAGGCCGAGTTTCCGATTTTATCGAAGAAGGGCGCGGGGTAGAGACCCAGCCACATAATCAACACAATCAGGGGCAGAAAAATCACGATCTCGCGGTTCACCAGGTCGCGTAACGTCAACGCAAGCTCGGAAGGTTTGCCGTACATCACGTTGCGATAGAGCACGAGCATATAGGCCGCGCCTAAGACCGCGCCAAAGGTGGCGATGATCGCGACGGGAATGTTGACTTGAAACAGCCCCACCAGCGCAAGAAACTCACCGACAAAGCCACTGGTGCCAGGCAAGCCAATCGACGCCATGGTAAAAATCATAAAACATAGGGCAAAAATGGGCATGGCCTTGACGACCCCGCCGAAACGCTCGATGGCGCGGGTGTGGGTACGGTCATAGAGCACGCCGACGCATAGAAAAAGGGCTGCTGAGGTAAAGCCATGGCTGACCATAAGCAAGATCGCGCCTTGCACGCCATCGACGGTGAAGGAAAAAATTCCCGCGGTCACGAGTCCCATGTGGGCAATCGACGAATACGCGATGAGCTTTTTCATGTCTTGTTGTACGAGGGCCACCAGTGAGGCATAGATAATGGCGATCACGCTTAAGGTGAGCACCATCGGTGCAAAAAACGCGCTGGCATCGGGCAAAATCGGTAAAGATAAGCGCAAAAAGCCATACCCACCCATCTTCAGGAGCACCCCGGCAAGAATGACCGATCCGGCCGTGGGGGCTTGCACGTGCGCATCGGGCAACCAGGTATGCACCGGCCACATGGGCATCTTCACCGCAAACGAGGCAAACATCGCCAGCCACAGCCACATTTGCGCGGCGCGCGGAATGTCGGTGTGAAACAGCGTTCTGATATCAGCGGTGCCGACACTCACCACGATATAGATCACAGCGACCAATAAAAGAATCGATCCCAGTAGCGTGAATAAAAAGAACTTAAAAGCGGCATAGATACGCTCTTCGCCACTTCCCCAAATCCCGATAATCAAAAACATTGGGATCAACACGCCTTCAAAAAAGATATAGAAAACAACCAGATCGAGAGCACAGAAGGTGCCAATCATCAAGGTTTCCAACACCAAAAAAGCAATCATGTAATGCTTGACCGAGCGGGTGATCGATTGCCAGCTGGCCAAAATACACAAGGGCATGAGCATCGTAGAGAGTAAGACAAATAAGACGGAAATCCCGTCAACACCGAGCCGGAAAGAGATACCGAGATCCTCTAGCCAGGGCAACTCGGTGACCATCTGAAAGCCGATGACTTGGGAATCAAAGCGTGTCCACAGCACGAGCGACACCAAAAAGGTGATCGTGCTGGTCCATAAGGTCATGATCCGGCTGTTGCGTTGGGCTTGCTTGTCATCCCCATGAACAAACAACAGCAAGGCGAGCGCCCCTAGGGCGGGCAAAAAGGTAACCCCGGCAAGCAACATGACCTACCACCCCCCCCACAGCACGAAGAGCAAGAGCACAAGCCCGATCAGCATGGCAAAGGCATAGTGATAGATATAGCCGGTTTGGATCTTCACCAGACGCGCCGCGCCCCATTTGGTGAGAGCGGCAAGGCCGTGGGGGCCTGCGCCGTCGATGATGGTGCGGTCGCCGGTCTGCCAAAAAATCTGCCCGATGGACCAAGCGGGGCGAACGAACATATGCTCGTAAATCTCATCAAAATACCACTTACGAAAAAACAGCTGATAGATCACGCGGGTGCGGGTGGCAATGTTGGCAGCCAGGTTCGGCGCACGCCCATAGACAAGCCACCCGGCAAGAATGCCGATCAGCCCCATGGCGACCGGCGCAATCTTCATCCACAGTGGTGCGTGATGGGCATTTCCGATGGTCTCATTGAGGGCGATGCTTGCGCCCCAAAAGGCGGTCCTATCATCACCGGCAAAGGCGCTGACGGCGATGACCCCGACCAGCACTGAGCCGACGGCCAAAAAGATGAGCGGGGCAAGCATGATCGGTGGTGATTCGTGTGCGCGCGCTAGGATTGCCTCATCAGCACGGGCAGGCCCATGGAAAGTCAACATCATCAGCCGCGTGCTATAAAGCGCCGTAAGCAGGGCAACAATGAGGCCGATGATAAAGGCGATGGTGCCGACCCAGGTATGGTGGGTGCCCGCGACCTCTAAGATGAGATCTTTAGAATAAAACCCGGCAAAGCCGATCAGCCCAGGAATACCGATACCAGCAAGAGCAAGGGTGCCGATCCACATCACGGTGTAGGTGATGGGGATGGTTTTCGCAAGCCCGCCCATGTTGCGCATGTCTTGTTCATCAGAAAGGGCATGAATGACCGAGCCGGCGCCCAAAAAGAGCAGGGCTTTGAAAAACGCGTGGGTCATCAGATGAAAAATCGCCACCGGATAGGCACCGAGCCCGGCGGCGAACACCATATAACCAAGCTGACTCATGGTGGAATAGGCGACGACGCGCTTGATATCGAACTGGGTCATGCCGATGGTGGCGGCGATAAAACAGGTTGCCACGCCCACAAGAACGATCACTGTCCGCAATTCGGGGGTGTGCTCAAGAAGCGGGGAAAGTCGGGCAAGCATAAAGACCCCGGCGGTGACCATGGTGGCTGCGTGAATGAGGGCGGAAACGGGCGTGGGCCCTTCCATCGCATCGGGTAACCAGGTGTGTAGGCCAATCTGAGCGGACTTACCCATCGCGCCGATGAACAGCAAAAAACACACAACCGAGAGGGCGTGGATGTCCGCCCCGAGGAACGGCACGCGCTGTGTCGCCAGGGCTTGCGGGTCGGCAAACAGCTGATCGAAAGAGGCACTGCCGAACCAAGCAATAGCCGCAAAGATGCCTAAGGCAAAGCCAATATCGCCGACTCGGTTGACCAAAAAGGCCTTGATCGATGCGCTGTTCGCGCTGTCCTTGTGAAACCAAAAGCCGATCAAGAGATACGAGGCGAGTCCGACGCCTTCCCAGCCAAAAAACATCTGCACCAGGTTGTCTGCGGTGACCAACGCCAGCATGGCGAAGGTAAACAAGCTCAGATAGGCAAAAAACCGTGCTCGGTGATGGTCGTGGCTCATATAGCCGACGGCATAAATATGCACAGCGGCAGACACGCTTGTGACCACAGAGATCATCACGGCGCTCAGGGTATCGATGCGCAAGGCCCAGGTGATGCTTGTGCTGTGGGCGGGCATCCATTCAAACAAGGTGACCGTCTCAGCCCGGCCCGCAATCGCCTGGGCTAGGAGGGGCAAGGATAAGACCGCCGCTAGGGTGACTGCGCCACAGGTTATGACCATCGCCGCAACCGGGGAGCGTACGAGCCCCCCGGCAAGGATCGCGGCGGCTAGGGGCAGAAAGACGACGGCGATTTCCATTAGGAGTCCATGGACGGGATGATGTCACAACGAGGGGCCAGACGGGCGGATGGCAATTTAGGTGATATCCTTACTAGGCGATGCCCTTGTTAGGCGATGTCCTTGCCTTTCGCGGTGTGTGCGAGAGATGGGACGTGCCCTTAGCAAAGTGTCCTTATAAAATGCCCCAAAAAAAGGCGCAAGGCCTTAAAAAGACCCGCAAAGGGTAGCAAAAAAAGGGCGCCAAACGGTTGCCAAAAAGAGCGCCAAAAAGGGCACAAGGTCCGTGCATAGCCCGGTAAGGTCCTATGCCGTCAAACCTTGCGCCCTGTTGTATCAGCTTTTCGCCCTGGCGACAACGCGCCGCGGCGCTGACGATCCGGCGTTATGAGCAGATTGTCTTGCGCAGCAATACCTGCATGAGACCCTAAGAGGCGGCGGCGCGGAAATCGTCGCGCATTGTCTCGCGCTTGTTGTCCTCTAGGGGAATCAGCCCGGCATCGATCAACAAGCCGTCCGGTCCGATCATATCCTCACTCAAGAACAGCTCGACATAGTCTGCAAGGCCATCGATGACTCCGATGTGGGCTTTTTTCACGTAGAAATACAACGGCCGAAAGACGGGATAGCGCCCGGCTTCGATCTCGGCCATAGTGGGCTCGATACCGTTGATGGTTGCGGCGCGCAGGGTGTCACGGTTTTGGTCAAAGAAACTGACGCCAAACACACCGATCCCTGTTTTGCTGCTGTTGATGCGGGCAATGGTTTCAGAGTAATCGCCGGCGATGTCTACGCTACGGCCATCGGTGCGCAGCTTATAACACGCCCCTTCTCTTTCGTCTTTGGCCATGGCCTGCACCAAGGGCTCATCCATGCAGCCATCCATCAGCACCTTGAGCTCAAAGACCTCCCGGGTGCCGTGATTTTCGCCCGGAATAAACAGGGTGATTTCGCGATCCGGTAGGGCGGGATCGATCTCGTTCCAGCGGCTGTACGGATTAGCCGCCCAGGCCCCATCCACAGGCACTTGCGCGCCCAGAGCGCGCCAGATGTGCGCGGTGGTGAGTTCATAAGCGGGCTGATCGAGCTGGGCGGCAAGGACGATACCGTCATAGCCGAATTCGATCTCGATGATCTCAGTGACGCCGTTGCGGGTGCAGTTCTCGCGCTCGCTGTCCTTGATGGGGCGGGAGGCGTTAGAGATGTCGGTGGTGCTCTCCCCGATCCCTTGGCAGAAGACACGAAAGCCGCCTCCTGTGCCGCCACTGGCGACCACCGGCGCGGCGGCGTTCATGTTGACCAGGCTGTATTCCTCAGCCACGATAATGGCAAAGGGCAATACCGTGGATGATCCGGCGATTTGGATTTCATCCCGGGCGTCGGCAAAATTGCTTATCCCGCCAAGACTCCCGGCGGCAAGAACCGTGAGCGCCAAACGACGCAAAGCCAGGATTAAAGACATTAAAGAAAAAGGAGGTTTGGATAACATCGTAAGTCTCTGATTGAATGAAGAGGTAAAGAAAAACGCCAGGGTCCTTTGAGGGCATAGGCCTTCAGACAACGGGCTAGCGTTCGCCCCTTTGGTAAAACACTTTTGCGCTAAGAGGGCTTATGATTTTTCCCAAGTCCACAGGGTCCCTTACCAAGAGAGGTAATTGGGGATAAGACCAAAAAACAGCCTGCCACCTCTGCCACCAAGCGTGAGGTTATGAAAGGATGAAAAGTTTCGTGACCAAAAAGCATGAAGAAAAAAGTATGGAGAGGGTGTAAAAAATAACTTGCGTATGTTTTTAATATGTTCTACATATGTATTATTCCTTTCATCGAGCTCTGACGGGTGATGTGCCGGTTGGTTTAATGGTTGGCGGACAGTTATTTTGGATTCAATACGATCTCTAATACATTGATTAATAAAATATTTTAAGAAAAACCACGGCATGATAACGCGTCGATGACAGCACCCATGAGAGTGTCCATGAGAGCGCAAACAAGAAAACGAAAAGGTCCTCATCAATCATGCCGCTTCGTGACCCAAAATATGATCCCAACAATGACAAGAGGCGGAATATAGCCGCGTTAAAAGAGCGCCTGGCCGAGCGCCAGCGAATCGGCGAGGTAGGGGTGCGCCGCACTGAAATCCTTGCCCCGATGATCCACAAAGGCCGCGGCGCAGTCTCGCGCCGGGCTGGGCGGTTTGAGACGGAGCGCATCGACCACGACGAGGAGACCCACGAAGCCGCTTTTGCTGATCCGGATATCCCGCCTGGGCTTGAGACCACGGTTACTGTTGAGACGCCGCGCCGCGCGCTTAGTTTTCATAACTCACCGGATTTGCCCTTTGACCGCTCGGTGAATCCCTATCGCGGCTGTGAGCACGGCTGTGTGTATTGTTATGCGCGCCCGTCCCATTCCTATATGGGGCTTTCGCCGGGGCTGGATTTTGAATCGCGCCTGTTTGCCAAAAAAGACATCGCTGGATGCCTGGCCAAAGAGATCAACGCGCCAAATTATCAGGTCGCGCCTATTGCGTTGGGGAGCAACACCGATCCCTATCAGCCCATCGAGCGGCAATGGCGCCTGACCCGCTCGATCCTGGAGACTCTAAGCGCAGCCAATCACCCCTGTAGCATCGTCACTAAGTCCACCTTGGTGCGACGGGATATCGACATCCTTGCGCCAATGGCGAAAAAGGGTTTGGTGTGCGTTTTTATCTCGCTGGCGACGTTGGATGATTGTTTAGCCCGGCACATGGACCCACGGGCGCCTGCGCCTGCGCAACGCGCGAAGGTGGTTGCCGAGCTAGCCCAGGCCGGGATACCCACCGGAGTCATGGTCGCTCCGATCATCCCCGGCCTGACCGACCCGGAGATCGAATCGATCCTCCGCGCGGTCGCTCATGCTGGTGCGATGACCGCTTATTACACCCTTTTGCGCCTTCCTTATGAGCTTAAAGACCTGTGGCGTGAGTGGTTGGACGTGCATTACCCTGACCGTGCGCGCAAGGTTATGTCCCACATTCATCAAATTCGCGGCGGGCGAGATAACGATCCGCGCTTTGGCAAACGTTTTAGCGGGGAGGGGGTCCTTGCCGATGTCATCCGCCAGCGATTCTATAAAGCCCGCAAACGCTATGGCCTGATGAGGGCCTTGCCCGCCTTGCGCAGGGACTTGTTTTGTCGCACCATGGGGCAAATTGGGTTATTTGACGCCCCCTAATCCCTTCCTTTTCTGCGCTTTTGCAGGATTGTTTGCTTATGACTCCCGAGGCTCTGGAGCGTTACGCCCGCCATATCGTGCTCCCAGAAATTGGCAGTGACGGGCAATCGCGCCTGCAGGACTCGCGAGTCTTGGTGGTCGGGTGTGGCGGCTTGGGCAACGGGCTTTTGACCTATCTCGCCGCAGGTGGGGTGGGTCATATTACGGTCTATGATCCTGATCGAGTCCAGCGTAGCGATCTGGCCCGCCAGTTTTTGTTTACCCCTGCCGATCTTGGAGCCCCGAAAGTCGCCGTGGCGGCAAGGCGTCTGCGTGACATGAACCCCGAGATCATCCTTGAGCCCATCGATGCGCCTTGGGATGGTCGCACGCAAAATTTTGGCGTGATCGCCGATGCGACCGACGATCCAGCCACGCGCCTGGCGATTGCCGATGCGGCACGCGCGGCGGACGTACCCATGGTGAGTGCCGCGATTATTCGTTTTGATGGCCAGTTGACCACGGTGACCGCAAAGGGGCCCTGTTATCGTTGTTTGCATCAAGACTTGATTCAGAGCCAGGGACTCTCCTGCGCTCAGGCCGGGGTTTACGGCCCTGCCGTGGGGGTCATGGCCGCATGGCAAGCCTGCGAGGTCGGCAAGGCTCTCATGCAAGTGGGTGATGACCTGACCGGTCGCTTGCTTTTGATCGATTTGTTGGGCGGAAGAGTGCGCGATATTCGCTATGCCCGTCGATGTTCTGCTTGTTTGGCGCAGGCCGTCTCATGATGGGACTGGATGTTTTGATGATGAGTCACCAGGCCGAGCGGGTGCACGGCGGGCTTGTGATTATCACCACCACGGCGGCGTTGGGGCGGCCGGTGCGTATGGTGTTGCTTGGCAAGGCGACCGTGCTGGTGCGCAGCGGGGATTGGCAAGCGGGTTTAATCGGTGATATCCCGGCGGACATGGCGAACTTGCGTGCGTCTTGTGGGGATTTGGCGGTCGAGGTCTATGTGTGTGAGACCGGGCTTGCGGTCTGTGATATGCGTGAGCAGGACCTGGATGCGGACCTTGGCGTGCGCCTGACCAGCTTACCGACATTTCTAGCAGGCGGCATGGATGGCCGCCAGTGGCTGACGATCTAGCCAATTGATAAAGCGTTTGATAACCGGCTAGTACCCTTAGCGCGGGGCGAGGTAGCCGGTGGGCATACCGCCCTTTGCCAGGACGAACTGCCAGACGGAGTCTTGCCGGTTTTCTAGACTCGCCTTACAACTCAAGAGATAAAAGCACCACATGCGGTAGAACTTATCGCGTGAGTTGTCGATGGTCGGGCGATCATCGTGCATCGCTTTATCGTTCCAATAGTCGTTAAAGCGTTCGTACCAGGCTTGCAGAGTTTTGCCGTAGTGATAGCCGATGTTTTGCGCGTCTTCCAGGACGAACAAGCGGTCAAAGGCCTCGCCGATTTGTTTGATGGACGCGAGCATCGCACCAGGGAAGATGTACTTATTCATCCATAGGTTAAGCGGCTCATGGTTCGTTTCGTGTCCCCCCAGCGTATGCAAGACAAACAACCCACGATCCACGAGCGCGTCATAGGCGGTTTTGAAAAAGGTCCGGTAGTTGCGTGCGCCGACATGCTCGAACATGCCGATGGCTGAGACCTTGGTGAAGGCCTGTTTGCCGAAGACTTTGCTAATATCGCGGTAATCGCACAGGTGCAGGTTGATCGGTAATCCTTTGCAGTATTTTTTGGCGTACTTAATTTGCTCTTCAGCGATCGAGATGCCGGTGACCTTACAGCCGTAATTTTCTGCGGCTTGCCGGGCAAAGCCGCCCCAACCGCAACCGATATCCAGCAGGTGATCGTCTTTGTTGAGTTGCAGTTTGCGGCAGATCAAGTCATTTTTGGCGTACTGGGCGGCATCGAGGTCCTTGGCGTTTTGCCAATAGCCGCAGGTATAGGCCATGGATGTACCCAGCATGCGCTCGTAGAGTTTGGTAGATAGGTTGTAGTGTACTTTTGCCAGATGTCGGCCATGGCGTCTGAGTTGCATGTTAAAAATCTTATAAGAAAGATTAAACATCGTTGTGCGTAAGTTAGACGGCATCGCATGCTTGATTTTGGCACGGACAACCTTATCCAGAGAAAGTCCTAGATCGTCAGAGTCCCACCAACGTTCCATGTAGCTTTCGCCTAAACCAAGGTCGCCATCACGCAAGACGCGGCTGTAAAAGCCCTCGTTGTTGACTTGGATGTCCCCTGGGCGATCTCCGTTGATTTGGATATCGGCTTTATGGGCCATCTGGGTGACGGTCTTTTTTGCGTTCATAGCAAGGAAAACTTTTTGCAGTTTTTTTGATAGATAGATGGATGGGTCACATACCGGTAAGTTTTCTATATTTATAGATACAGTATAGATTTTTTATAGATGAAGACCTTTTATAAAGGCTTGTTATATAGGCTTGCACATTTTTACATGCTAATTTTTGCTCTGATCTACGAGTTGATTCTTACCGATCCACGGCATCATATCACGCAGCTTACGGCCGATCAATTCGATGTCATGTTCGGCGCTACGGCGACGCATTGCCTTAAGGTGGGGCTGGCCAACGCGATTTTCAAGCATCCAATCCCGGGCAAAGCGGCCTGATTGAATGTCTTGCAAAACGCGCTTCATTTCTTTTTTCGTCTTAGAGGTCACCAAGCGGGGGCCGGTGACATAATCGCCGTATTCGGCCGTGTTGGAAATAGAATAGCGCATATTAGCAAGGCCACCTTCATAGATGAGATCGACGATCAGCTTGACCTCGTGAACGCATTCAAAATAGGCCATCTCGGGCTCATAACCGGCTTCCACCAAAGTCTCATAGCCCGCTTGAATAAGGGCGGTAAGCCCGCCGCATAGGACGACCTGCTCACCAAACAGGTCGGTCTCGCATTCCTGGCGGAAGTCAGTTTCGATAATCCCTGCGCGGCCACCGCCAATCGCACTCGCGTAGGCAAGGCCGATATCAAAGGCGCCCCCTGACGCGTTATGATGCACGGCCAGCAGGCACGGTACGCCGCCGCCTTCGGTATATTCCCGGCGTACGGTATGGCCGGGTCCTTTCGGGGCGACCATAATCACGTCCAGGTCTTCGCGCGGCTCGATCAGGTGAAAATGGATGCACAAGCCGTGGGCAAAGGCAATGGCGGCATTTTTTTTCGCATGGGGATGAATGGCCTCACGATAGATTTCCGGCTGCAGCTCATCGGGGGTACACATCATAATGATATCGGCCTTGGCCGCCGCCTTATCCGGAGTCATGACGGTAAACTTTGCTTTTTGTGCTTTTTTTACGCTCGCGCTGGTTTCGCGCAGGCCGATGATGACATGCTCGCAGCCGCTGTCGCGCAGGTTAGCGGCATGGGCGTGGCCCTGGCTTCCATAGCCGATAATCGCAATGGTCTTAGAAGTGATCGAGGCAATATCGGCGTCGCGGTCGTAATAGACTTTCATAAGGGGCCTTTCTGATAGGGTCCTATCGGGTGCGCCAGGCGCGAAGGGTGTTAGACTTGGGTATCGACAGTGGTTTTTTGTGGCGGAGCGGGTTTTTTGGCAACGCCAACCGACGCCGGCCTGAGCAGGCGATCATGAAGCGTATAGCCCATCAACACAACTTCTGCAATGACACCATCGTCCAGCTCATCGGTGGGGACTTCGAACATGGCCTCGTGTAGGTTGGGATCGAATTTGTGACCTTTGGTGGGCACAGGCTTGATCCCGTGTTTACCTAGAGTTTGGGTCAGCTGTTGCGAGGTGGATTGCACTCCTTCTAATAGAGCGCTGAGGTCTTCGGTGTCGCTGTCGGCAGCGCGTTGCAGGTTATCGATCACCTCCAAAAGGTCTCGAGCGAACGAGGCGATGGAAAACTTGAGGGCATCTTCGCGTTCCCGCGCAGCACGGCGGCGGGTGTTTTCTAATTCTGCGAGTGCGCGCAGGAGTTTGTCATTGAGTCCCTGGTTTTCCTCGCGCAGGGCCTCAAGCTCAACCTGCAGGCCATCAGTTTGGTTATCAGACCGAAGGCCAGCCTCGCTATCGATGGGGCTATCGGTTGTGTTGTCTGTCTGGCTGTTAGCAGGGGCGTCGGGGCCCGCAAAAGCGTTGTCCTGTTCATCCGTTTGCGCGTTTTCAGATGCGGGCTGATCAACAGGTTCTTTTTCTGGGCTTGCGTTTTTTTGCAGGACGGGTTTGTCCGGCTTGGAGTCTGGGGTCATGGGTATAGGCAATAAGGGTTAGGAGGAT
This sequence comes from Pseudomonadota bacterium, assembly GCA_039028835.1. GTDB lineage: Bacteria > Pseudomonadota > Alphaproteobacteria > JBCCHK01 > JBCCHK01 > JBCCHK01. Next base: position 114,861 of record JBCCHK010000002.1, on the reverse strand, counting down.
GTTTGGGGTATGGGAACGTCGGTGGTCATGGCCCGCTCGATCATTTTGGCGGTGTAGTCGACCATCGGGATGATCCGCGCATAGTTTAACCGCATCGGGCCGATGACTCCAATGGCGCCCAGCACTTTTCGGTTGTGCCCACGATAGCCCGAGATCACCAACGAGCAGCCCGCATGATGAAACAACGGATTATCACTGCCCATAAAGATGTGTACCCCATCGCTGCTTGCCGCGGCATCGAGGATCTTAAGGGCTGTGTCTTGAGTCTCGAAGGCATCGAAGAGTTTTTGGATCGTCTCTAAGTCCGAGACCGCATGTACGTCGTTAAGCAGATGAGAGTGACCGCGTACGATCAGGCGTGGGTTGTCATCGCCGAGTTTCTCGGCGATACCTTGCTCGACCACGCGCTGGGTCAGGGTATCGAGCTCAGAGCGCCCGCTGGCAATTTCTGCGCTGATGGCATCGCCCATTTCCTGCAGGGTTGAGTCGATGACCCGCGCCTGAAGGTAACGCGAGGCTTCATGGAGTTGCGCGCTGGTGATGCCTGGCGGGACAGAAATCAGGCGATTTTCCACCGTGCCGTCTTGGCTGACGAGGATCACGAGGGCCTGGCCCGAAGAAAGGGGCGCGATTTCGATGTGCTTGAGCGGACCGCTGCGGGCGGGCACGGTCACCAGACTCACGCAATGGGACAACCCGGAGAGTGTCTGGATCGTTTGCGAGAGCGACTCATGAAGCGTGCTATCGCCGGCCTGTGCGCTTAATTCATCGCGTTCTTGAATCGGCAGGGCGGTGACCTCCAAAAGGCCGTCGACGAACAGCCGTAAGCCCTGCTCGGTGGGAATCCGTCCTGCCGAGACATGGGGCGCACACAAAAGCCCGATCTCTTCCAAGTCCGCCATGGTGTTGCGAATCGTGGCCGCAGAGAGTTCGTGATTCATCTGCCGCGCTAAGGTGCGTGAGCCGACGGGGTCACCGGTGGCGAAATAGTTATCGACGATCAGGCGAAAAATCTCTCGCGACCGTTTGTCTATGCGGCTGATTGGGCCATCACCTCGGCCACCGACGGGACGCGTGGCATAATCTTGCGGGTGTGCGGGGCGAGGGGGGCTCGCGGATTTGGTGGGCTTAACCATACTTAGCCATGCTTAATCATAGAGCATAGGGGTAAAAAGGTTCTTCATGCAGTAAGGGCAGCCATGTATTATAGGACGCTTTGAGCAAGGATGTCATCCGCCCGTCATCCGCTCGCCTCTGCTATGAGGAGATCATGTGTGAATCCTAAGCCCGCGCTTCGTCCGAGAAAAAAGAAACCCAAGGGTTTATTCGCGTTTCTGCGTCGGTCGTTTTTTACCGGCCTGCTGATTACCGTGCCCGGCGTGCTGACTTTGTATCTGACTTGGCTGGGGGTGAATATCGTCGATGGCTGGATGACGGCGCTGATCCCGCCGCGCTTTCATCCGCAGACCTACTTGCCTTTCTCTATCCCGGGCATGGGTCTCATTCTCGCGGTGGCCTTGCTGATTATCATCGGCGCAGTCGGTGCCAACGTGATCGTGCGGGTGTTCATGCGGATGGTGGAAAACACCGTCAACCGCTTGCCAGGCGTGCGGGGTTTGTATGCCACCATTAAACAGGTGGTGGAAACGATCTTTTCCGATCGCAGCGAGTCCTTTCAGAGCGTCGTGATGATCGAATATCCGCGCAAAGGCTTGTGGGTTTTGGGTTTTGCGACCGGTGAGGCCGCGCCTGAGATGTGCGCGCGAGTCGGCAAGGACCTCGTCAACGTCTTTGTCCCAACCACCCCGAATCCCACCTCAGGCTTTTTGTTTTTCGTCCCGCGCGAGGATGTCATCTTCTCGCCCGTGCCGACCGATGTTGGGGTCAAGCTGATTTTCTCGGCGGGTATTACACCCACAGGTGAGGACGAGGACTATGACGGGGGCGACGATCATCACGATCCCACCGATCATGATGGCCAAGCCCGGCAGGCCGAGGACGCGCTCAAGCAGATCGTTGCAGCGACCCGTAAACCCTAGGCTACAGGCTATAATACATCTCAAACTCGGCTGGATGGGGCGAGAGATTGAGCGTTTCCACATCCTGACGCTTGAGATCGATATAGCCTTCGATCAGATCCGGGGTAAACACGTCCCCTTGTAGTAAAAACTCGTGGTCGTTCTCCAGAGAGTCCAGAGCCTCAGCAAGAGAGCCACAGACCACCGGGATGCCCTGTAGTTCTTCTGGCGGCAGGTCATAAAGGTTCTTGTCCATCGGATCACCCGGGTGAATGCGGTTGCGAATCCCATCAAGGCCCGCCATAAGCATTGCTGAGAAAGCGAAGTAGGGGTTGGCCATGGGGTCGGGGAAGCGAATTTCGATCCGCTTGCCCTTTTCCGATGTCGCAAAGGGAATGCGGCAGGCCGCCGAGCGGTTGCGCGCCGAATAGGCGAGCAGCACCGGGGCTTCAAACCCGGGCACCAAGCGCTTGTAGCTGTTGGTGGCGGGATTGGTGAAGGCATTGAGGGTCTTGGCGTGCTTTAAGATACCACCGATGTAATACAAGGCCGTCTCGGATAAATCCGCATAGCCTGAGCCAGCAAAGACCGGCTTGCCGGCCTTCCAGATGGATTGGTGGGTGTGCATACCGCTGCCGTTATCATCGCGGATTGGCTTGGGCATGAAGGTGGCGGTCTTGCCGTACGAGCTTGCGACCATCCGCACACAGTATTTGTAGATTTGCATCTCGTCCGCGGCACGCACGAGGGTATTAAAGGTCACTCCCAGCTCATGCTGGCAGGGGGCTACCTCGTGGTGGTGCTTTTCCGCCGTCAGACCCATTTCGTGCATGGTAGAAACCATCTCCGCACGCAGGTCTTGGCCGCCGTCGATGGGCGGGGTGGGCACATAGCCACCCTTGTTTGCCGGGCGGTGCCCCATGTTGCCCGCTTCGTCGACGCGGTTGCTGTTAGAGGGGAGTTCTTCGCCATCGACGCGGTAGGCACTTTCGTACATGCCGCTGGTAAAGCGTACGTCATCAAAGACAAAGAACTCGGCTTCCGGGCCGAAATAGGCCTGATCGCCGACCCCGGAGGACTTCATGAAGGTCTCTGCGGCGTGGGCGACGGAGCGAGGATCACGGGTATAGGGACGCCCGGTACCCGGATCGACGATATCGCAGATCACCGAGACGGTGGGCTGGGCAGCAAAAGGATCGGTGGCGATGGTTTGCGCATCGGGCAGGATTGTCATGTCGGACTCGCTGATGTCCTTCCAGCCCGCAAGGGACGAGCCGTCAAACATAAATCCATCGACAAAGGAATCTTCCGAGATGGTATCGACGTGCTGGGTGATGTGTTGCCATTGACCCTTGAGGTCTGTAAAGCGCAAATCGACGAAAGAGATGTCCTTGTCCTTGAGGAGTTTAAGGGAGTCTTCAATTTTAGATGACATGGTTATTCCTGTTTGTTTTTCAATGGGTTAGAATATATAATTAACAAATTAAGTGGGTAGAAAGCCGCCCCCCAAGCCTGTGCATATCAAGACTCTTAAAGAGCCTGGGAGTCCCTTTCATCAGTACGGATACGAATCGCCTGATCCACCGTTGAGACAAAAATCTTTCCATCGCCGATTCGCCCCGTGCGCGCCGTGGCGGAAATCGCCTCAATCGCCCGATCAACCAGCGGATCATCCAGCACGATCTCGATCTTAATTTTTGGCAAGAAATCGACGACGTATTCCGCCCCGCGATAAAGCTCCGTATGACCTTTTTGTCGTCCAAAGCCCTTGACCTCGGTGACGGTGATACCGTGCACGCCAACCTCGTGCAAGGCCTCTTTGACCTCATCGAGTTTGAACGGCTTGATAATCGCCTCAATTTTTTTCATGTGATCTGTTTCGTTTCACGTTAGGTGCCCTTGTTGGGGGCCTGCCTAATCATCGCGCCTCATGACCGCTTTGACCAATCGCACGATCATCGCCAATCCCTTGGGCAACCCCTTGGACAATCCCTTAGGAAAATACCCTTCCCATGCTTCGTGGACAAGGGCTAGGGTGGCTGTTTGCGCTCATTTATACAAACTTTTTAGGGGGTTTCTCAAGGTATGCGCCAACCTTGGGGGCTCATGGTTTAGCCCGCTGTTTCAACCACCGAGCGCAGGCATCCTTGAGACGATCATCACAGCTCGATCCGTAAGAACCCGGTTGGCTGATTATTTTTCCAATTTTTCTCATCTTAGGGTAGACTCCCTCGAGCTGCCACCCCAATCATAACCAAGTGGTCAAGCCCCATGGTAAAGTCCTGACCGCAAACCGGAGATATGACCCTATGACCACCCCCCTGATGCCCCGGGCGACCGCTATCTGGCTGATCGACAACACCGCCCTGACGTTTGAGCAAATTGCGGATTTTTGCGGGTTGCATCTGTTGGAGGTCAATACCATCGCCGATGGCGAGTCCACCTCCGGATTGACGGGTCTTGACCCTATCGCCGGCGGCCAGCTCACCCAAGAAGAGATCGACCGATGCAGTGCTGAGCCATCCACACGCCTCGTGTTGCGTGAAGACGATCTGCCCAAACCTGCCTCTTGGACCAAAGGCCCGCGCTATACCCCGGTCAGCCGTCGCAGCGATAAACCGGCTGCCATTGCCTGGCTGATTAAGCATTATCCGGATATGACGGACGCCGCCATCTCGCGCCTGGTGGGCACTACCAAACCGACGATCAAGGCGGTGCGCGAGCGCACCCACCACAACATCCAAAACATCACGCCGCAAAACCCGGTGCTTTTGGGACTCGCCCATCAGCAAGACTTTGATAAAGCTGTCGCGCCTTTCACCCGGCAGGTCGAAGAGAACCCCGCCGAAGAGATCTCTGCCGAAAACGTCCCTGCCGATCCAGCCGCGCTCCAGCCCAATGGTCTTGCGATCAACGAATAACAACGCCGATCACGCGAAGGAGACCATCTGCTTGATGCCATACCGATCACAATAAACAATCGATCACCTAATGAATGAGGGAGGACACTCATGACCCAAGATCATATCGCCAATCGGCAACCGCCGACGCCTCAAGGTCTTTTGCATCTCGCGTCGCTCGCTTTTGCAGTAGTTTTGGTCCTGGCACCGATTCTCGCGGGTGCCCAAAGCGTCTATCACCGCGGCAATACAGGGGAGCCCGAAACCCTGGATCAGCACATTACCTCCACCACCTATGAAGCGCACATCCTGCGTGAGCTCTATGAAGGGCTGGTCGCGCAAAACGCGAAAGGAGAGGTCATCCCCGGTGTCGCACAACGGTGGGATATCTCGGACGATGGCCGAGTCTATACCTTTTATCTGCGTGATGATGCGATGTGGTCGAACGGGGACCGGGTCACCGCCGGGGACTTTGTCTTTTCCCTGCGCCGGATTTTAACGCCGGATACCGGCGCAAAGTATGCCAACATTCTCTATCCCATTGAACATGCGCAAGCGATCAACAAAGGCGAACAACCCCCCGACACGCTTGCTGCTCGAGCCATCGATGAGGGCACATTGGAGATCACCTTGCGTGATGCCACGCCGTACTTTTTAGAACTGCTCACCCATCAAACGGGCCTGCCCGTGCATCCGCCGACGGTTCAGCAACACGATAAGGGTTTTGTCCGCCCTGGAATCATGGTCTCTAATGGCGCCTACACCTTAAAAGAACAAATCCCGCAGGCTCATATCTTGCTCGAGAAAAATCCGAACTTTCATGATGCGACCAACGTATCGATCGATCAGGTGTATTTCTATCCGACCGAAGATCGTGGCGCGGCCTTGCGCCGTGTCATTGCGGGCGAGCTTCATTCCAATAACGACATTCCCGATGAGGAAGTCGCCTGGGTCCGTGAAAACCATCCCGAGATTCTGCGCACCGCCACCCAGCTGGGCACCTATTACTATGCCGTGGATCATACCGTGCCGCCCTTTGATGATGTGCGGGTGCGCACGGCCTTATCGATGATGATCGATCGCGAGTACCTTACCGAGGAAATCACCGGCTCGGGCGAAGTGCCGGCCTATGGGTTTGTCCCGCCAGGCATCGGCAACTATGGCGAGCCTGCCTATGCGTCCTATAGGGATGAACCGATGATTGATCGGATAGAAAAAGCGGGCGAACTCTTGCGCGAAGCGGGCTTTGGTCCCGATAACCCGCTACAGGTGGAAATCCGCTATAACACGTCGGAAAATCATAAGAAAATCGCCCTCGCGATTGCTGATATGTGGGCCGATAATGCGGTACAAACCTCATTGCTCAATACCGATGTGGCGACTCACTATGGCTACTTACGCGATGGTGGCGCGTTTAACGTCGCACGGGCGGGGTGGATTGGTGATTATAACGATCCACAAAACTTTCTATTTCTCGTCCAGAGCGATAATCAGGGTTTTAACTACGCCAAGTATAACAACCCGGAATATGATCGCTTGATGGACGAAGCCGCCCAGACCATCGATCTGGAGGAACGGGCTAAGATTCTCTATAAGGCTGAAGAGCTTTTTATCCGCGACTTGCCTTACATTCCGATTTATTATTACGTGTCGAAAAGTTTGGTTGCGCCGAGCCTGAAAGGCTGGGAGGACAACCCCCCAAATGTGCATCCCACCCGGTTTATGTCGATCGAATAGATCGTGGGAGGTTGACGGGTGTGGAGGTACATCGGACGGCGCCTTTTAGGCGCCGTCCCAACCGTCTTTATCGTTATCACTGTTGCCTTTTTTATGATGCGGCTCGCCCCAGGCGGGCCTTTTTTGCTCGACCGGCCCCTGCCCGATCAGATCATGGAAAACCTGATGCGGGTCTATCAACTCGATCAGCCCTTGTGGGTGCAGTACACCAGCTATCTTAAAAACATCATTCGCGGTGATTTTGGCCCGTCCCTTATCTATCGTGATTTTACGGTGGCCGAGTTGATTGCGGGCGGCCTGCCGGTCTCGATCCAGTTTGGCGTGAGCGCATTGTTGATCGCCCTAGGGCTTGGCACCCTTTTGGGAACGCTGGCGGCCCTCTATCAAAACCGTGGCGGCGATTATCTGGTGATGGGCGTGGCGACTTTTGGAATGACGATCCCCAATTTTGTCGTCGCCCCGGTGCTGTCGTTTATCTTCGGCATTGCGCTTGGCTGGTTGCCGACCAGCGGCTGGGGGGATGGCACGATCAGCTATAAAGTTCTGCCGATCATCTGCTTGATGCTTCCGCAGATGGCGATCATTACCCGCCTGACTCGCGCTGGGATGATCGAGGTGTTGCGCTCAGAGCCAATCCGCACGGCCCATGCTAAGGGCTTGCCGACCCGCGTGGTCTTAACCCGGCATGCACTTCGTGGGGCGATCCTGCCGGTGATTTCTTACCTGGGCCCCGCCGCCGCGGCTTTGCTTACCGGATCGGTGGTGATCGAGACCATCTTTGGCGTGCCAGGGATTGGCCGGTACTTTGTGCAAGGGGCCCTCAACCGCGACTATACCCTGGTGATGGGGACGGTCTTGCTGATCTCGGTTTTTATTTTGCTGTTTAATTTGTTGGTCGATATTATCTATAGCGTGCTCGATCCGAGGGTAATCTATGACGACTGACGCCGCCGCGCGGCGTGGATCGCGCAACCTGTGGGGTGATGCGTGGCTTCGCTTATCATCCAATCGTGCGGCGATAACCTCGATGATCGTATTGGCGGCCATGGTGCTGTTTTCTATTTTCGGCCCGTGGCTCTCGCCGCATGCGTTTAATACCGTCTATCGGTCTTATATTAAAGTCCCGCCGAGTCTGACCGCTTATCCCCAACCGCAAGACATTCAAGAGATTATGACGCGTACCCTGCGTCGTGCTCGGGTGGATATCCAGACGATAGACGTTAATGGTGATCGTTTGTCTTTAGGGATTGCCAGCGAACAGGAAATTAGCCTGCGGGTACGTGATATTTTAGAGCGGGTCGATGATTTTTCGGACGTGACGATCACGTCTGGAAGCTCTGATAGCCGGCAGATGAGCCTAGAGATGACCATCACCCGTCAGCTTTTTCTATTCGGTACAGACTCAAACGGGCGCGATATCTTGACCCGGGTAATGATTGGTGGGCGGGTCTCGCTGGCTGTGGGGATTCTCGCCACCCTGGTGGCGTTGCTGATCGGTGTCAGCTATGGCGCAATCTCAGGCTTTATTGGCGGACGTGTGGATCATGTCATGATGCGGATTGTCGATATGATCTATGCTTTGCCCTTTATGTTTTTTGTGATTTTGTTGGTGGTATTTTTCGGTCGAGATTTTTTCTTAATTTTTATCGCGATTGGGGCAGTGGAGTGGCTGGATATGGCGCGTATCGTCCGCGGCCAGACCCTTGTCCTTAAACGTCGTGAGTTTATCGAGGCCGCCCGCGCCTTGGGGGTATCGACCAGCCGAATTATCTCCCGCCACGTGGTGCCCAACACCCTGGGGCCGGTCATTATCTATATGACGTTGATGGTGCCTAAAGTGATCTTGCTGGAAAGTTTTTTAAGCTTCATCGGCCTTGGCGTACAAGAACCCATGACCAGCTGGGGCGTCTTGATTTCTGACGGTGCTGATAATATCGCCGGGGCGATTTGGATGCTGGTGTTCCCGTCGGTCTTTTTGGCGATCACGCTGTTTTGTCTGAACTTCATCGGCGATGGATTGCGCGATGCGTTGGACCCGAAAGATCGATGACACCGATGAGAAAGCCTACATGATGACCGATATCCTCACAATCGAGGACCTGCGCGTGTCCTTTGCGGGGCGCACGGGGCGTGATGATCGCGAGCAGGTCATCCATGGGGTGGATATTGCCGTGCCGGCGGGAGCCTCGGTGGGCATCGTCGGCGAGTCCGGTTCGGGCAAGAGTCAAACCTTCATGGCGGTGATGGGTTTGCTTGCGTCTGGCGGCCAGGCCCGGGGGCGCGTTTTTTTGCAGGGCCAGCAGGTGCTCGGCGCACCCAAACACGAGCTCAATCGTTTTCGCGGATCGAGGATCTCGATGATCTTTCAAGAGCCGATGACGTCACTTCATCCGCAGCTGCGGATCGGCCAGCAGGTGGCCGAACCGCTCGTCTATCATCGTGGCATGGGTTGGCGCGCCGCGCTCGCTCGGGCGCATGAATGGCTGGAGATGGTGGAAATCCCCGAGCCCGCCCGGCGTATGCGCAGCTATCCCCACGAGTTATCCGGCGGCCAGCGGCAACGGGTCATGATCGCCATGGCACTGATTACCGAGCCGAAAATCCTGATCGCGGACGAGCCCACCACGGCCTTGGACGTGACCATCCAGGCACAGATTTTAACCCTGCTGGCCCGCTTGCAACGCCAGCTGGGCATGGCCCTGGTGCTTATCTCTCACGATCTGTCGATTGTCCGCCGGCTCTGCGGGCAGGTCTATGTGATGAATCAAGGCCAGGTCGTAGAACAAGGTCCCAGCGAGACAATTCTGCGCCACCCAAGTCATGCCTATACCCAGATGCTGATCGATAGCGAGCCAGCCGGCCACAAAGACCCGCCAGCCCAAGATGCGCCGGTGGTCCTACGTTGTGCGGGGGTGGCGGTGCGTTTCTTATTGGATCGGGGGTTTTTACAAGGTCGCTATTTTGATGCGGTGCGCGATGTTTGTTTCCAATTGCGCAAGGGGCAGACCCTTGGCATTGTTGGCGAATCCGGCTCGGGCAAGTCTACCTTAGCGCGGGCTTTGTTGCGCCTTTATGAGAGTCAAGGCGAGATTGAGATTCTAGGGCAAGCGGTGCAAAACCTACATCCCCATAAGCTGGGGGCCTTGCGCCGGAGGATGCAGGTGGTCTTTCAAGACCCCTATGGCTCGCTTTCCCCGCGCCTGACCACGGGCGAGATTATCGCCGAAGGTCTGCGCGTGCATCAGCCTGAGCTGGATCATGCCGCGCGCGAGGCGCGGGTCTGTCAAGCCCTTCAAGATGTTCAGCTCGATCCTGAAGACCGCTGGTGCTACCCCCACGAGTTTTCCGGCGGTCAACGCCAGCGGATCGCCATTGCCCGGGCCATGATCTTGCGCCCGGATATCGTGATCCTGGATGAGCCGACCTCGGCGTTGGATCGTTCGGTGCAAAAGTGGATCATTGCCCTGTTGCGAGACCTGCAAGAGCGTTATGGTCTGACGTACGTGTTTATCAGCCACGATCTGAAGGTCGTGCGCGCCATGGCCGATACGGTGCTGGTCATGCGTCAAGGCAAGATTGTCGAGCGCGGCCCGACCCACCAGATTTTCCAAAGCCCCCAGCAAGAGTATACCCAGCGGTTGATGCGTGCGGCGATGGATGAGCGCGCTTTTCATCAAGAGATGTCATGATCGCAAGGCGCGCTTATGGGGATAGGATTTTTTCTCAAGCCGGCGTATAGTGGTCCGTCTTGGTTTTTCAATTTTTCATATCCCTTCACATCCACAACAAAGGACTGATAGCGCCATGGCTCGCGTGACCGTAGAGGACTGCATCGAAAAAGAATCCAATCGTTTTAACCTGGTGCTCAAGAGTGCGCGACGGGCAAGGGACATAGCCGCCGGCGCGCGCCCTTTTGTGGAAAAGGACGGCGATAAAGAAACGGTGATGGCCTTGCGGGAAATTGCGCAAGGCAAGGTGGACTTGCAAGAGCTACACGATAAGCTCGTGCAGAGCTTCCAGCGGATCAACATCAGCCAAGACCTGCCCGAAGAGCACCCGGTGAGCTTGACCGATAGTGCCAATGCGGCCATGTCCGAGCTCTATAGCAGCATGGATGTGCGGGATGAAGACGTCAGCCCGCTCACCGATACCCAGCCCGGCCAAGAGGGTGAGCGTGCGGGCGCGCCAGATGCCGAAGCGGCGCAAGACCCGGCAGTGCAAGCCGAACAGCGCGAGCAAGAGGCGGCCCAAAAGGGCGCAACAGCAGAGATGGCCGTAAACACGACCGCAACCGCAAACACAACCGAAGAGACGCGCGAGGAGACAACTGCCGCCGATATGGCTATGACGGCGGAAGATGCCGCCATTTTAGACGCGCTCTCGGTGGACGTTCCCACTGATACGGCGAGTCTCGATGCGGACTCGGACGCACCGGGAACAGACAAAGACGCCTAAGGCGGCGAGCGACTCTGGCGGCCCCGAATGGCAAGCCAATCTTCTGCGGTGGCGCCGGTGACTGTCGCCGATCTTTGCCAAGGGGTTCTGCGTCATCATCCAGCCTGCGATACCCAGCTTATAGAGCAAGCCTACCGCCTGGCGCGGGAGGCCCACCAAGGGCAAGAGCGGGACTCCGGCGAGCCTTATATCCATCATCCTCTGCGCGTCGCTCGCCTCATGGCGGAAATGAGACTCGATGATCTGACCATCGCGACGGCGTTGCTTCACGATGTGCTGGAAGACACGCCGGTCACCGGCGAGCACATCACCAGCGAATTAAACGCCCGGGTCACCCGCCTGGTGGATGGGGTCACCAAACTCTCGCGCCTAGAGCAGCGCGACCACGCAAAAAGCCAAGCGGAAAACCAAGCCGAAAACTTCCGCAAGTTGGTCATCGCCATGTCCAAGGACATCCGCGTCATGCTCGTCAAATTAGGCGACCGTTTGGATAACATGCGCACCATCAACGGCATTAAGTCCGTGGGGCGTCGCCAGCGCATCGCCACCGAAACCATGGATATCTATGCCCCGCTTGCGGATCGGATGGGCCTGTCCACGGTCAAGGAAGAGTTGCAAGATCGCGCGTTTGCCGTCTTGCACCCCGATGCCCGGCGCAGCATCCTGCGCCGTCTGCGCCATCTGCGTAGGGGCGGGGAGGCGGCTATTACGCAAACCATCGAACGCTTGCACGCGCTGCTACGCAAGGCTGGGCTCAATGCTGATGTCGTCGGGCGGGAAAAATCACCGTACTCGATTTGGATGAAGATGCAAAACAAACAGATCGAGATGGAAAAACTTTTTGACCTGACGGCCTTTCGCATCACCGTGGAAACGGTCGGTGATTGTTATGCGGCCTTGGGCGTGTTGCATGAGCATTATCACTTTGTCAGTGATCGCTTTAAGGATTATATCTCCACCCCCAAGGAAAACGGTTATCAATCGCTCCATACCGGCTTGCTCGATGAGAACGGCGGGCGGCTGGAGATTCAAATTAGAACCGCCACCATGCACGAGGTTGCCGAACGGGGCGTTGCCGCGCACTGGCAATACAAAGCCAATGAGGATGTAGAAGGCGGTAGGTATCGATGGTTGCGCGAGTTGGTGGAGATTTTAGAAGGGGCCTATCAAGTCGAGGAGGGGTTAGAGGATTCCATCGGCCAACTCAACACCCAGCAAGTCTTTTGCTTTACGCCCGCCGGGCGGTTGCTTTCCTTTCCCCGGGGGGCCACGCCGGTGGATTTTGCCTATGCCGTGCATTCTCATATTGGCCACAATTGCCAAGGCGCGCGGGTCAATGGTTCCTGGGTGCCTTTGCGTTATCAGCTGCACAACGGCGATCAGGTGGAGATCATCGTCGGTCGCAAGGCACATCCGAACCCCGAATGGGAACGTTTTGTCGTCACCGCCAAGGCCAAGGCGGGCATCCGCCGCTTTATTCGTGCGAAAAAACGGGACGAGTTTATTCGTCTCGGACGGGAGATGCTACGCGCCTACTGGCACCGAGAAAACAAGACCTTTGTTGAGAAAAAATTGGCTTCCTATGCCGCCAAGTTCAACGTCAAAGAGCCCATCGATGTTTGTGAGGCGGTCGGTGGTGGCACGCTCTCGCCCGCCCAGGTCTTCCACGCACTCTATCCGCCTAAAGTCGAGAAGACCTCAGCCGCCCCCAAACCAGTGGAAGGGGCGCCCGTTTTATCAGAAAAAGAAAAAGCGGTGGCCATTCGTGGCCTTATCCCTGGTTTGGCGGTGCATTACGCCGGGTGCTGTCATCCGGTGCCGGGGGATGCGATTGTTGGGATTGTATCCTCGGGCCGGGGCGTGACAATCCACACCCAAGATTGTCATATGCTAGAAAACTTTCGTGACGAGCCCGAACGGCGACTCGACGTGTCGTGGGATCATCACACCGGGCAATTGTTCTCCGGTCGCATTCGCGTGCTCATGGACAACAGCCCCGGGGTCTTGAGCAAGGTCACAGAGTCGGTCGCCAAGCACGGCGGTAATATCGTTAATTTGCGCTTTGAAACGCGCTACAGTGATGTGTTTCATGCCCTGATCGATGTCTCGGTGACCGACGCGCGGCATCTGGGCCATATTGTCGCAGGGCTACAGTCCTCTCGCGTTGTCATCCATGTAGAGCGAGTCCGATGATCGTCGGGATCGGCTGTGATGTCGTCAATATCCAGCGCATTGAGCGGGCTCTGGCGCGATTTGGCCAGCGTTTCATCGACCGGGTGTTTGCCCCAGATGAGCGTTTGTCCGGGCGCGATGGTCACGATGATCCCGGCGCGTGTGCTTACCGCAGCAAGTACTATGCGCGCCGGTTTGCCGCCAAGGAAGCCTGTGCGAAGGCGATGGGTTTGGGAATCGGTACTCTTGCTTGGCGTGAGATGGTTGTGCGCAACAACGCAAATGGCGCACCAGCGCTAAGCCTGATGGGGAACGCCCGGGCGCGCCTTGAGGTCTTAGGCGGACAGGCCGTGCATCTGTCCCTAAGCGATGATCCGCCTGTGGCCATGGCTGTGGTGGTGATCGCCGGGGAGGGCTGATGGACATCCTCAGCGCATTGCAGGAGATTGTCGGCCCGCAAGGCCTGATGACCGATCCGAAGGCCTGCGCCCCTTATCTGCAGGAAAGTCGTGGCGAGCAAATCGGCCAGGCCCTCGCCGTCCTACAACCCGTCAATGCATCCCAAGTGAGCCGTATCGTCACGCTCTGCGCGAAAGCCGGGATCGGGATCGTGCCGCAAGGGGGCAACACGGGCCGGGTGCTCGGCGCCTGTCCCCAGGCGGGGCAGGTCTTGCTTTCTATGACGCGCCTTGCGCGAATGCGCTCTTTGGATGAGGACGCGCGCGTTGTTTGCGCCGAGGCTGGTATGACCCTGGCTCAGGTGAATAGGGCCGCCCAAGCGTTTGGGCTCATGTGGCCGGTCGATCTCCTGCCCAAAGAGCGCGCTCAAGTCGGCGGCATTCTCGCCAGTAACGCGGGTGGGTTGAGTGTCGTACGTTACGGTAATGCGCGCGCCTCAATGCTGGGGGTCGAGGCTGTTCTTGCGAACGGCGAGATTTATGATGGTTTGCGTCAGGTACGCAAGGATAACTGCGGCTATGATCTGGCGAACTTGCTCGTCGGCTCGGAAGGGACGTTGGGCATCATCACTGCCGCCAGCCTGGCGCTCACCCCCATCCCCAAACGTCGTGCGTTGTGCTTGTTGGGGATTACGGACATTGCCCACGGGATTGAGTTCTATCGTCGTTTTTGCGCGCGTTTTTCCAGCGAATTAATGATATGCGAGCTGATGCCTCACCCAGGCATAGAAAATGCGTGCGCTTGTGATGAGACGTGTTCTCTGCCGCTGGATTCTCTTCATGATTGGTATCTTTTAATCGGCCTTGCGTGGTATGAGAACGATGATCGGATAGAAAAAGCTGCACGAACATTGGTCGCTAAAGAAGTTCATACGTGGGAAGGGGATGAGAATATCTGGAGGTTACGCGAGGGGATCGTGACCTCCCAAGCCAAGCTGGGCAAGAGCGCGCGCTATGATATTTCGGTGCCCTTGTCATGCTTGGCGGATTTTATCAAGGCGGCAAACCAGGCAGTCCAAGCGATCGCGCCTTCTGCGCAGCCGATTATCTTTGGTCACTTGGGGGATGGTAATATTCACTATGACGTGCTTGAGAAAAATCCTTCTGCGTATTCGGCATTTCAGGCTTGTCGCGGACAACTGGATGAGGCTATTTTTTCTCTCGTGCTTGCCCGGGGCGGGTCTATATGCGCCGAGCATGGGGTTGGGCGACGCAAGCGCGCATTGCTTGCCCGCGGAGTCTCACCCACAGCCTATCAAGCGATGGTGACGATCAAGAAGAGTCTTGATCCTGCGGGTTTGCTTAATCCTGGGGTGATGTTCGATCATGCCGATCTTCAATAAAATATAGAAAATTCATCAGTAGAAAAAAAGGATTATGCTTATGCTTAAAGGTTTAGACCCCTTACTTAATGCCGATGTTTTATATGTCCTGCGGGCTATGGGTCACGGCGATGATGTCGTGATTGGTGATACAAACTTTCCTGCCGATCACCTGGCAAGGCAAACCAGTTACGGCAAACTGTTGCGGATCGATGCCTCAGCCGCGCGCGTTGCGCAAGCCATTTTATCGATCATGCCGCTGGATACCTTTGCTGATGACCCGGCAGGCCGGATGCAGGTCGGCGATGACCCTGAGAAGGTCTTGGACGTCCATCAAGAGGTCCAAGCCGCGATCGACCAGAGCGCGCAAGAGCAAAAATCTTGGCCTCTTATTCCGGTCGAGCGTTTTGCATTTTATGAGCGAGCCCGCAAGGCCTATGCGATTATCCAAACAGGTGAGCGGCGTTTTTATGGTTGTTTTGCCTTTAGAAAAGGCGTGATTGCGCCCGATGCTGAGTGATGACTGTTAAGGTACTACGCCAAGTAACACGAGGGGGACTGCTCGAACGCCGCGTCCTTGGCGAATGACACTGAGTAAGTCTCGCTCATAGTAAGGAACCCCTGAGGACATGTCTTTTTCCATTTCTTTCATGGGTAGAATCTTGATGCCGACATCGATCATATCTGAGACGTAGAGGATATCCTTGGCAGGGGGTGTGACTTTAAGTATGATTTTGCTATGGCTTCTTCTCTTTCCGACCTGTCCGACACACGTCACGCCGAAAAAATGGCCAAAAAACGTGCCGCGCGGGTAAAAATGCTCAAGACCAAGACCATCGAGCGCGGCGTCGTGATCGTCAACACCGGTCCCGGCAAGGGCAAGTCCACCGCCGCCTTTGGGATGGTGGCGCGCAACCTGGGGCATGGCCGCCGAGTCGGCATCGTCCAATTTATCAAAGGGGCATGGCATACGGGCGAAAAAGCCTTTTTTGACTCCTATAAAGACCAGGTACGCATCTTCACCATGGGGGAGGGTTTTACTTGGGAGACTCAAGATCGCCAGCGGGATATTAAGGCCGCCCAAGCCGCTTGGGACAAGGCACAAACCTTGCTCGTTGATGAAACCATCAATCTGGTGGTGCTCGATGAAATCAATGTCGTCCTGCGCCATGGTTATCTGGACTTTGCCCCCATACGCACGGCTATCGAGCAGCGACCCACGATGCAGCACGTCATTCTCACCGGCCGCAACGCGCCTGAGGATTTGCTGGAGCTCGCCGATACGGTCACAGAAATGAAACCGCTCAAGCATGCGTTCCGAGCCGGTGTCAAAGCCCAGGTCGGCGTCGAGTTCTAAACCTTTCTCGATGCGCATCGCCAAGTATCTCTCCCGAGCCGGTCTTGCCTCGCGTCGGGAGGCTGAAAGCTGGGTTACCCAGAGCCGTATTACCATCAATGGCACCGTTGTTAGCCACCCATCGACACGCGTGCATGAGCATGATGAGGTCTGCGTGGATGGTCAGCCTGTCAAACCACCACAAGACATAACACTGTGGGCTTTTCACAAACCGCTGGATGTGGTCGTGAGCCGCGCCGGGCATGGCACCACAACGATCTATGATCTGTTGCCCGAGACGCTTGCCCGCATCCATCCCGTCGGCCGTTTGGATCAAAACTCTGAAGGGTTGTTGCTTTTGACCAACCACGGCGGCGTCAAACGTTATCTAGAGCATCCCGCCACCGGGATCGAGCGTCGCTACACCGTGGTGGTGACCGGCCCCGGCCCCGCCCCCCGCCGGCTGCCGCCTAGGGCCCTGGCCCAGCTCCGTGCGGGGATCACCGTAGACGGCGTTGCCTATCGGCCTATGAAAGTCACTTTAGGGGGTACAGCCCCGTCCGGCGGTCCCCGCCTTCACCTCACCCTTACCGAAGGCAAGAACCGGGAAATTCGCCGGGCAATGGCGGCTGTCGGGTTTCCCGTACAATCCCTACAGCGTACGGGTTATGGCTGTGTTCGTCTGGGACGGTTGCCTGCGGGCCAGTATGCACCGGTTTCGGGCGCAATGCAGGCCCGCCTGTTGGCGGGCTACGCGCCTACAGGCGCAGAGTCCGATACAAGGTCCGCACCATGAGCGTCACACTAACCGGCGGAGCCCAGCGGGGGCGGATGCTGGCGGTGCCTGATGGTGTGCGCCCGGCCATGGGTAAGGTGCGTAGCGCGTTGTTTGATAGTGTGCGTGCCGCACAGTGGGGGGCACTAGAGGGGGCTATGGTGCTGGACCTCGCCTGTGGTGGTGGCACCTTGGCTTGCGAAGCCTTATCGCGCGGCGCCTCGCGCGCGGCGTTAGTGGATTGTGCGTCTGCGGCCCTTGCGACTGCGCGAGACAACCTCGCGCGCCTTGGTTTTACGAATCGGGCGCAGGTCTTTTGTATTGACTCGCGCACCATGACCATGGCGGCCGCCGAGAGACCTGCGTCTTTGGTTTTTATCGACCTGCCCTATGATCGGCAGGGTGCGCGTGAGGGGTTGCTCGATGCGGCCCAGCGCGCAGGGTGGTTGGTCCCACAAAGTGTGCTGTGCGTTCTCTTGCCACACAAGAAGGCCTCCGCCCACACTTTTCCGCCCGAGACGTGGGTCACGCGGATCGACCGTCGCTATGGCGTGACTCGGTTGTGGATCGGCCACAGGACGGTCTAGATCTTCACGCCAAGGGTTATGCTCAGTATTGATGCTCAGAGCTCAGACTCCAACACGCCCTCTTGATTGAGGAAGGTGTCCTGTTGCAGTCGTGCCGTCAGGGCTTTCTCCCGTTGTTCGGCCATTCCCATCAGGGTATCGATGACGCTCGCCATATCGGCGTGAGTCTCACCCTTGTCTTGGCGCGGGGTGTAGGCGTTGAGTTCTTTTTGTAGGTTTTGCAGGCAGGTGATCGCCTCTTGTACGGCAGCGCGCGGCGCTAGGCGATCACCGCCAGCCGCGGTGATCGTCGCGTGCGCTTTTTCTAGGCGGGTGATGGCGCCATTGATCGAGCCGATGCCGCCTTTTTGCAAGGCCGGCTTGGTGTCCTTAAGCGCGGTGTGATAGTAGGTCAGCCAGGTCGCGAGCGTCAGCTCCAGTTTGATCGGTGGATGCCAGCTCATGGGAATGGGAATCGCGCGCAGCAAGACCGGATCATCGGCAAAAATGAGTTCCAGCAGCATGACCACCTTGTGGGTGTCAGCATGAGGATCGGTGAGAAACCGGTCCGTAAGGCCGATCTTATTCAGCAGATTCATCATCACAGGATTCTTTTCTACCAACCCGCCATAGGCCATAGCGTACTTAGCCAAAGTGGGGTTTTCTCGCAACGCTTTGCGGATCAGCTTGCGGTTGCCTTTTTGCGCCAAGGCTTGTTTGTAGGTGCGCCAGGCGAGAATCATTTGCGCTTCGGTGACGGCCCGCTTGCTATAGTCACAGATTTTCTGTGCTGTTTGTGCGGACTTGACGATGGCTGTGCCGATCGGGGCTGTCACGCCCGCCACGGTGATAACCGCACCGGCGAGTTTGGCGGCGTCGCAGACCATGTGAATCATCGCACTCGTAAGGTGAATTTTCGTGTTACGTGATAGATTGGTAATCGCCTCACCATAAACACTCGCCGATGCCGTCGCATCACGCAGCGAGTCCATCATGGCATTGTATTGCTTGGCGCGGTTGATCGCGTCCATGGCTTCAAAGAGAAAGGCTTTCGCGTAGCCCGCCGCATTCAAGGCTTCGTAGAATTGGCTGGCGACGGTGATGCCACTGGCGATGATTGTCTGAATCGTTTTAAGGGTTGCTTGATCTTTTTTAATCTGGGCGATGAGGGCCTCGATGCTCGCTTGTTTGAGCAATTCTTGCCCGGCCGCGTCGGCCTGCGCGTCGCGCCCCAGGCCGATGCCATTTGCAAGCAGGTGTTGAAAGGCACGATCTTTGATTTCTTGATCCTCTTGGGCGCGGTGCTCTTCTTGTGTTTTTTGCATCCTTGCGATGTCATCGATTGCGCGGCTGTCTAACTGTTCGGCGATTTCTATAAAAGCATTTTGAATCTCATCCTCATCTGGTTCGTCTTGCTCCTCGTCGTCCTCTTCCTCGTCGTCCTCTTGGGGAGCGGGTTTGAGGTGGCTGTGTAGCGCGCTTAAGGCTTTGCCGCTCGCAAGCAACAGCACTTGGATCATCTCATCCGTGTTCTCTTGTTGTTTGAGTGCATGGGCTAAACGGGCGACCATCTGGGTGGTTGCAAAGCCCTGTTTGATGCGCTGGCCTAAGACCTTAAAGCGATCATCGTTTTGGGCGACATCACACAAGGCCAAGGACTCGACAATCGCCTCGCCAAAGGCCTCTAGGGCGCCTTGTGCATCGCCGCGCGCGAGTGATTTTAATCCCCGCGCGGTCGCGCGTGCGTTGCCGTAGGCCGCCGACACGATACTTGCCAGCCTTTCGTTGCCTTCGCCGAATCCTTTCATCAAGGTTTGCGCAACCGCATCGATCAGCTGGCTTTTGCTATGCGCGACCCGAGCTTGCGCCACCGATAGGCCGCCCTCAATCGCAATCGTGATACCGTTTTTAATGGTCTGCGCCGCATCCTCATCGATGGGGGCGAATTTGCCAAGTGCTGTGGTGGCCTTATCAAGGGCCGCCCCAGAGCCGGACTTAATCGTCTGCGAATGGGCAAGCAGACGTTCAAGCGGGGTTTGCGCTGCCAATTCTTGCGAGAAATCCAGTAGCCGTTCTTGATAACCGCGACAGGCGCTATCAAAGGTCATCTGGACCTTACTATAGGGATCAGGGACAGCATTTTCCGGGATCAGTCCCTCACGAATGAGGGGCTGGTAGAATTGATCGGCGATGTCTTGGCTGGTGGGTGGCGGCTGGGTATCACAGAACTTGGCTCGTAGTTTTTCTATATGCCCGGTTGCTCGCATCAGATTTTGATAGGCCCCAGGGTCCATGCTGGCGATACGTGAGAGATCCGCGATGGTATCAAAAGACTCGATGGCATTGTTACCCATGGTGCGGATGGTTTTCTTACGATTATGCAACAGCGTAAGAGCCAGGTCGTGGCTTTGCTGAATATCATGCTTGACGACGTGCAACTCACTTGCGACTTGCGCTGCGATTTGGGCACGGGTTTTAATCTGGTTTTGGGCTGTCAGGGCCGGGCCGATCAGGCCTTCGATCTGTTCTAGCCATTGCCGCTGGATGGGTGTGAGATTATTACTCATAAGATACTCATAAGACGCAACGATTGAAGTTCAAGTCTAAATCACGCAACGTCAAACGCACTGCGCCAAAGGCAGGCGGCGCAAAGGGGTTGATGGCCAGATGTTGCAAGAGGGGATTTTCGGCGAGCGTTTTTTGATAAAAAGCCACCTGACGCAGGCCGTCCTCGCGCACACGCTTGCGTTCGGCGGTGGTGGTTTTCTCATTCACCAGCCGGCCAATAATATCGCCAAAGGCGCGGGGATCAAAAAGCTGGACAATGGCTTGTGTGGCGCGCCGACTTGAGTCTTTTAGCCCCGCATCATCTTCGCTAAGGGATTGTTCTATCTGCCTATTGAGTTTTGTGAGGTCTTGATTAAGGTGCTGCAGGCTTGCTTTCCAGCGATCGTTAAGGGTGCTTAAGTGCTTAAGGCTGGTAGTTTTTGCGCCCATAGGATCCTCAAAAAGGTGATCCAATCGTCTCCCGAGATAACGCATTTGCTCGCGTCCCACATCATAGTCGCGGCTGGCACGGGTGGCTTTATCGATGGTCTGGATCATCCGCTCGATTTCTTGGAGGGCTTTTATATCCCCTTTGGCCTTAGTGACGGCTTGCTTAACGAAGGTACTTTGGTTACGCATTTGGGTGATGAGAGCCTGCCAATCTTCTTGTGCGTCGTATTGATCCAGGCGTGCTTGGTTGGCCTGGCTTTGATCGGCGAGCAGGGCCATGATCCCATCGCTCAAGCGCGCCGAGGTCGATGCTTGAGCTCCTTTGAGATAGACAGCCACCTGGTTATCGATCTGCGTGAGCAGGTTACGGATCGACTCGAGGGCCAGGGTTGAGTCTTCTTCTTTCAGGGCCTTAGCCTGATCGTACAGATCGCGCAGATGTCCGATATAAAGACCCTTTTGCGGACTGTACTTGGCAATCAAGCCATCCAAGGCTTTAAGGTTTTTCTTGGTTTGGGCAAAGGGCTTTTTAAGGTCGTCCAGCCCTTTTTTAATAAGGCGGGCGTTTTGTTTGGCTTGTTGGGCGCGGGTAAGAACATCACGGGCTTGCGCTTGCGCATCTTGCGGGGGCAGGGCGCCTTCTTGGATCGATTGGCTAAGGGTTTTATGCTCACGGATAAGCTGATCGCGTATCGCTGTCCCATGGGATGCCAGTGTTTTGCTGGCGGTCAGGAGTTCATGGGCTTGCTGAAGAAGCTCGTTTGCGCGCGCATAGTCATCGCTATGATCCAGTGTTGTCTGTATGTCCGTGCTGATTTTTTCTATCAACGCGGCGGCAGCCCCCAGGCTCTCCAGGTTATCATCATCAGCCAAAGCCTCAAGCGCGCTGGCTTGGGCTTGATAGCGAGCGCGTAGGGCGGAGGGAAGGTCTTTGTGCTGTTGCGCTTTTTTTGCTCTAGCTTGCGCCTGCTTTGCTTTATCGAGCAACCCGCTACGTGCCTTATGGACTTCTTCGTTGTGGCGTTGTGTATGCTCTTGCGCTTCCTCATGCAGACCTTTTAAGGACGCCAGCGCGAGCGCATAATCACCATTCTGTGTGAGTGTTTTTTCGATCTTTTCTTGGCGTGCTATAAACCTATCTGTTCCGATAATGCCAGTGCGGGCCATAGCCTGAAGTGTTGCGCTGACCACCGGCGACAGGGTTTGCCAACGCTCAGCATCTTGCGATTGCATAACCGCATGCAGATCACTGTGCACAAGCTCATCGAGTATTGCGCTCGCGGGGGTGGTAGCCAGAACTTCAATCTCGTCTTGCAAAGCGTTAAGCCTGGCGTGTGCTAGGGCAATGGCCTGCTCCAGCGCGGCAAGATCAGGAGTGGGGGTTTTATTCAATACAATAAGAATATCGTGAAACCGAATAGAAAGCTCGCCAAAGTGACGACCTTCGCATCGTTGATCGCGAGCTTTCAACATCGCTCGCAGTTTACCAAATTGCTGGCTTTCAAATGCATCATAGGTCTTGCGGAAGGCCGTCTTCTTCTCTGCGATTTGCATCTGCATCGCTTCGTAGTGTTTAAGTTTTTCTATACTCGCTTGGCACATTTGCGCAAGATCCGTCAGTTTTTCAAAAGCATCTTGATACAGGCCGTGCTGCTCAGCTGAGTCTTTGATTTGCGCAAGACGCTGGAGGATATCTGCCGCCTCGCTGGCGTTTTGTTTTGCGAGGGTTTGGTGGTCTTGGGTGATTTGCACCTCTAACGGGCGGGCTTTGAGCCAAGAGTCATAAAACTCAAGTTGCCCCATGGCGTCGGCAAAATAGGGTTCGACCTCTCGCAAAGCCCTGAGCCGATCGACCGGATGATCGAGCCCGCAGGCGACTTGAAATTGTTCGGTCAGGGTGTAGCGTTGAGGGAGGTCTTTGAGGGTCTTAAGGTTTTTCTCGAAGGTTTTCGTCAACGTCCTGATGGGTCCCTCTAGTGCATTGATGAGGGCGCTATGCTTGTCCTCAGCGCGGCTGCGCAGCGCCGTAAGGGCGCAACGCGCGTTATCGGCGTACCCCTTCATCTCATCTAAGGTATCGGCCTTACTCTGCGTAAAATCGCGCAGCAATGTATCCAGCTCTTGCCTTAGGTCATCTGCTGAGATGTCGGGGGCTACGTCCGGCAGGCGGCGCGCGGTATAGGTGCTCAGCGCCTCATAAGGGGCGAGCACTTCCCCATCGAGCGTGTCGATGGCCTCAACGAGTGCTTGGTAGGTATCCGTAAAAAGTTTGTCGATGGCCTTTTTCAGCTTCATAGAAGCATAAAACTCTTGCGCGGTGGTTATCAGATGGTGCGCCATGGGCACGGCATCGACAATGCCAGCGAAAGACTGATCGACCAGTCGCTCGATCCGCGTGAGTCCTTGGCTAAGACTTTGTGCGCCCGCCGGGTCATCTGTGCGGATCGCATGGGCGATTGCCCGTACGTTTTGAAGCTGGCCTTGTTGTTTTGCCCACTGCTTGCGGGCGGGAATCAGCTCTTGCGCCTTGTGCGCTGTGGTCTTGGCTTGCCCGAGCAGCGTATTAAGATGCTGGACGAGCGCAAAGGTACCAGCAAAATCTGGCGGACGGTGTGCCCCAAGACGCGCCAGGGCTGTAGGGATGTCGTCTAAATCCGGGTGAAACTTAAGGTCTTGCCGGATGATCCGCGCATAATCTTGTGCGGCGTGATCGCTAAGATTAAGCAGAGTCATAGGCGCGCTGCCCTTCGCGCTAGTACCCATCAATGGCGCAAACGCAAGCAGCGCTTCCCGGGTTTTGCCGGCTTGCTGCCAACATTCATCAGCGCTGATTTGGTCGGTGAGGGTCTCGATGCGCTGGCGTAAGGCGTCGAAGGTTTCTTCGCTTATATCATAGGACGAGACGGGTAGGGCGATGCCCTTGACGCGTTGTGGATCAATCGCGGCAATGCGCGCGACCTCTTTGCGCAGCTGGACGAGCACGGCTTCGTTGCCGGTGGGCGTGTCGCGTGGTACGGCCCTTAGGGCTTCTAAAACCTTGGGCAGGTGTTTTTGAAAGGCTGTCAGGGACTCCAGGGCGAGGGCGTACTCGCCTTTTTTGCCGACCGTAACCAGAGTATCAAAGGCCTGGTTTAAGACAGCGGCATGATCGGGGTCGCGTTTTTGATATTGGTTGAGCCAGGTGCGAATCTGTCGCCGGGCATCGCGCGTCTTAATCCAACTGGTGCGATCATTTTTCGTTTCTTGTTCTTTTTTTTCGATCTGCGCATCAAGTTTTTGCAAGCCTTGCTCGGCCTTTTGCGGATGAGTGATGACGGCCTCGCTCAGGGTATTGAGGGTGGCGCGCCATTTCTCGGCTTGTCCCGCTTGCAGTTGCGGGGCGAGACGGGTCAGACGACGGGCAAGGGTCTGCGTTAATGCAACCAGCGCGTCGTTTTGTGGCGGGATTGCCTTGCTTTGCACAACCTCCCAATCTTCAGCTGGGTCCTCTTCGTTAAACCAAGTGGCGGGGGCTTTCTTTTTAATCTGCGCGATGCGTTTGAGGTTTTTTTCTATATCTTGCCAGCCGCTTAAGGCTTGGGCGTAGTCATAATCCTGCTGTGCTGTTTTCTCGCAATGGTCCAGCGCGGCAAGCTGTTCGGTGGCTTCTGATTTTTCTCGCTTGAGATACCACACGAGCAATGTTCGACCTGTTTTTCGTGCGGCGGCCGTCTTATCCCACTTGGTCTTATCGGCGCGTATTTTCTTTAAGGCGTCTTTAATGTCGGCCTGCAGCATCGATATTGCCTTGCGGCCCGCTTTTTGATCCATCCGCGCAAGGGCCCGCGCCCCCTTGAGTGACGCGGTAAGTTTGCCGACCATGTAAACTGGCAGGTGCGGGATCGATTCTTGGTACAAGGATTGAACCTTAGAAAACTCGGGCGGATCGATGTCCTGTTCGGTCACACCCATCATTGCGCCGAGTTGCTGGACGTAGGCGCGCTGTGCAGGGGTGGGCATCATCCAACCTCTGGCTCGTGAGGGGGCGCAATCAGGGCGGCGAGAATCTCCTGCAATGCCTGAATCAAAGGCGCGGGCGCGCGAACCGTCACAAAGGGATTGTCTTGCAGTGCGCTCAGGACGTGATCGTTGTCGATGGTCTTAAGGTAATGGTCGGCCAGGGCCTTGGCGCGGTGGGTGTTGCTTGTCTCGTTCTGGATGGCTTGCAGGGCAACCTCGGCGAGGCGCGGCCCATTTAACCGCTCTTGTAACTCGCTCAAGCGTGAGGCGGTCTCGCGATAAAACGCAGCGTTGGCATCCTTGGCAAAGGTGGTCACAATTGCCTCTTGCAACTGATTGATATCTCGCGCGAAGTGCTCATAGGCCTGAGACCATGCTGTGATCGCGCTCTCAAGGCGCTCAGCGCGATGATCGGCAGGGTCGTGCTCGATGACCTCGCTCCCTGTAGGATCGAGAATGCGAAAGCGGCGGATTTTGTAGTCCTTGAGCAGCGGACGCAAGACCCGCCGCATGCGTGGCGGCGGGTCTGTCTGGCAGGTGAAGGTCATGACGTGGGTTTCTGGGTCTAGTTGTAACGCTCCGTAGGTGCCTCGGCGCGAGCCGGTGGTCTTCTTAAGGTTGCGAAACATGCGCTCGGCTTTATGACGCTTGTGCAAAACCAGCACGCTCGCCAGGTCCATGGCCTGGTCTTTGCTCTTGGGCAAGACGTAGGCAAAACTCACCGGGCGGGCTCGGGCGGTTTTAATGAGCAAGGGATAGGGGATAGGCCTCGCAGGCATAACGGCAACAGAAAACGATCAATACATGCAAAAAATTATAAAAATACAATCATAAGTATAAAAACAAATCAGCGTTTATGCGACTCTTTTTATCAGGAACCATTGGTTATGCTGGATCGCGGTGCTGTTTTGGTCTTTACTCTCATTCGTGAGACCATGAGACCATGAGCCTTGATATCTTCATCCAGCAGCTGTTCTCACAAGAAGCCCTTTGGGCCGTGCTCGGCGGGTATGGGCTGGGCTCGATTCCCTTTGGCTTGGTTTTCACGGCGGTGGCTGGTTTGGGCGATGTGCGCCGGATCGGTTCTGGCAACATCGGCGCGACCAATGTCTTGCGCACTGGGCGGCGGGGTTTAGCGGCAGCGACCTTGCTCGCGGACGGCGCAAAGGGTGCGGTAGCTACGGGGTTGGCCTATCTTTTTTTGGGGGGGGGGCTGATCGTCGCGCTGACAGCCCTTGCGGCCCTGATCGGCCATGTGTTTCCCCTTTGGTTGCGTTTTCGCGGCGGCAAGGGGGTGGCGACGAACCTGGGAATCACCTTTGTGCTGACCTGGCCCACAGCGATCATCGCGTGCCTTGTGTGGTTGCTGATTTTTTATCGCTGGCGCATTTCATCGGTGGCAGGGATGGCCAGCGCACTGGTTACGGCGCCGATTGCCTGGGGGCTAAGCCTGAGCCCGTGGCATCCGTCCACCAGTGCGGGCACCCCACTGTTTGCGGTGCTGGCCCTCTCGGCCGTGATCGTTGTTTTGCGCCATAAGGACAACCTGGTGCGCTTGTACCATGGCACGGAGCCAACCTCTAGCAAGCCGCCAAAGGATAAACCGCCCTGAAACATGCCCCAAGGGTAACCAGGCTGATCGGCGCTTAGGGTGAGAGCGTCAGGCCGAGGATTTGGGCGTCTTGTTTTGATGTAGGGATTTGTTTTTTTGCCAGCGGCGGCGTTTTGCAGCCCCCGGGCGGAGCTCTAAGTTCGGGCGGGTCAAGGCGATAGCATCTGCCGGGATATCACGGGTCACGATGGTGCCTGCCCCGACCACGCTGTTTTTACCGATCTGGACCGGCGCGATGAGGGCACTGTTAGAGCCGATGAAGGCCCCGGGTTTGATAGTGGTCTGGTGCTTTTGAAAGCCGTCGTAGTTACAGGTAATCACCCCGGCACCGATGTTCACATCCTTGCCGATGACCGTGTCCCCCAGGTAGGCGAGGTGGCGCGCCTTGGCCCCTGGGGCGAGGTCGGCGTTCTTGGCTTCTACGAAGCTGCCCAGGCTCGCGCGGGTGCGCAGCACCGTGCCGCCCCTGGCAACGCAAAAGGGGCCGAGGCTCGCGCCGCGGCGCAGGTGGGTATGCTCGATCCGGCACCCACAATAAAGGTATGCGCCGGCATCGATCCTTACGCCAGGGCCGATCATGACAAAGGGCTCGATGGTGACGTCGCGGCCAAGGACTGTATCTGCCGCGAGAAAGGTGCTGGCCGGATCCATCAAGCGCACCCCGCGGGCCATCGCTTGGGCGCGCAAGCGTTCTTGCATCAGTCCTTCGGCGCGTGCCAGATCAGTTTGACTATTCACCCCTAAGGCCTCGGTGAAGGGGATTTCAAGGGCATAAAGCGGGCTTTTGTCTTTGTAGGCGAGAGCGGGCACGGAAGTGAGGTAGACCTCCTTACCCGTCGCACGTACCCGGCCAAGCCAGCCACGCAAAAGGCTAAGGCGAAAGCCGAAAAGCCCAGCGCAACCAAAGGGCGAGTC
Source organism: Pseudomonadota bacterium (assembly GCA_039028835.1). Taxonomy (GTDB): domain Bacteria; phylum Pseudomonadota; class Alphaproteobacteria; order JBCCHK01; family JBCCHK01; genus JBCCHK01. Next base: position 87,599 of record JBCCHK010000002.1, on the reverse strand, counting down.
CTGGCCTTTAAGGTCTTTTTTCTCGATGACCGCCTGTCCATGACCGGCTGGATCGATCATGACCCGGCCAAACTCTTGTAACTGATCTTGCATGCGTACGGTGCACAGGACCCCTGGGGCGTCATTATGGAGCCGGCGGACGATTTTTTTCAAGCTTTGCGCGCTTATCAGCGGGGTATCGGCGTAGGTGATGATGACATCGGCGTCGCGCAGGCGAGCAAGGTCCTTAAGGGCGGTACGGACGGCATCACCCGTACCGCGTGGTGGGTGCTGGACGATGACCTTGGCCTTACGGCCAGAAAGATCCTTGCGTAAGGCCTTTGAGGTGACGATGAGGGTCTGAGACGGAGAGAGGGTGGCCGTGGCCGCCAGGACGTGATCGATCATCGGGCGGTGCGCGAGGGGGTAAAGGGGCTTGGCTAAACCCGATTTCATCCGAGTGCCTGCCCCGGCTGCGAGAACGATACAGATGAGGGGCCTTGCCATGAGGGATCGTTGTTATTGGCTGGTGGCGGGGACGCCTGGGCGGAACCGCCCAATATTCCCAATAAGGGACTCAAGGGCACTCAGCGTGCGCCCCCGGGTCGGGGTGATGCGCTCTTGCAGGGCAATGTCCAGGCCGTCGTCTTTATCCAGGTGGTCGATTTGTACGACCTGGTCGTTGTCATCGAAGACCAGGCGATAGACGTTGCGAGTCTTGATCTCTGGGTCCAAAAAGGCGAATCGTTCCTTATATTCGTTGACATAGACCCAAATGCGACCATCAAAGACGTCGATGAAGGTGGGGGTGCCGAGCTCTTGCTGGACTTCGGCCGAGGACTTCCATAAAACCCCTTGGGCTTGCTCGGCGGTGATGATCTTGCCACGATCAGCGGTGATCGGCGCGCAGGCTGTCAACAGCACGGCCCCGGTCATCAGCCAAACAGGCAAGGGCCAGGCAATCCAATGATAGGCGCAACAAAGAAAAGACCGTAAAGTCATTGCATCAGGTAAGGGGACTCATAAAACGGGGTATCCTCGTTAACATAACGCGAAAAGACTTTGGTGCAACCCACCATTTCACAGCCCCGAAGATCATAAGAGACATCATAAGAGACTATGTTTGCCAATCGCATACTGACCCAAGCGGGAACGCGTCTTTATGAGGCGATCGTGATGCAAGCGCGCCAGCCGGTGTTTTATCAGCGGGACGGGGTGGCTGATGACGTCGATGGTCGCTGGGATATCATTGTTTTGCACGCCTGTCTTGTGTTTTTACGTCTGTCAGGCGGGGATCGTAAGCACACCGATCTCGCGCAGGCGGTGTGGGACGCGATGATGCTGGATTGGGATGCGAACCTGCGAGAAATGGGGGTCGGCGATCTTTCAGTCGGCAAACGCATAAAGGTCATGGGACGCGCCGCCCAAGGGCGTCTGCGCGCCTATGATGAGGCCTTGAAGGGGGAGGGGGATGCGCTCACGCAAAATCTAAGCCAAGCCTTGGCGCGCAATGTTTACCGGGCCCGGCGCGAGCCCACCTCGGCGCTGGTTGCCTATGTCATCCAGCTACGGGATCATTTGGCCAAGCAGAGTCTCGCGAGCCTGATGTCAGCTAAAGCGCCCTTTAAGGAGCTTGTTCGACGAGGGGCATAGCCTGCGGGTCGGCTGATTGATGAGGGTGTGTGGCAGGCCGGGCAGGCCGGTTAAGCCGCCTTGGCCTCACCGCCGCCACGGGAATGCCTGAGGGATTCCTCAACCTCGTCATAGCTTGGCTGGTCGTGGGAGGGGACGGCACCGCGCGCCATTTCCACCGCGACGTGGGCGGGAATGCCGTTGGCGTGAGCCACCAGCGCGTCGCGCACGACGGTAAACAAGGTCATTTCTTCTTCGATAATATGCTCTACCCGGCCAGCGATGGGCGCGGCAATCACGTAAGCCAAGAACACGCCAAGGAAGGTGCCCACCAGGGCGCTTCCGACCATGCCGGCAAGGATTTCCGGCGGTTCGTCCACACTGCCCATGGCGCGGATAACGCCGAGCACGGCGGCCACAATCCCCAGAGCCGGAAGGGAGTCAGCGACGGTATAAAGGGTATGGGCAACGATCATCCGCTCGTGGCGGATTTTCTCGATGGCGCGATCCATCATGTCTTCCAGGCGGTGGGGATCGGTGAGTTGTAGAGTCATGGCGCGTAGGATGTCGCGCATGAAGGGATCGACCGCTTCTTCTTTGGCGATGTTGGTGTATTTGCTTATGATATCGCTCTCATCAAAGTTATCGATGTGCTTTTCAAGGGCGACAACACCCTCGATCTTGGCGATCCGGAGCAAGGCATAAAGCATCGCAAGCAGGGAGGTATAGTGCTCTTTGTGGTAGCGCGATCCTTTAGAGGCTCGTTTAGTGAGCGAGACAATCTCGGTCAGGATTTTCTTGTCACGGGAAATCATGGTCGCGGAGACAGCAGAGCCGCCGATGATCACCATCTCGATGGGGAGGGCGTAGACAATCACCATAATATTGCCGCCAGCGTAGATAAACGTACCGCTCAAGATGACAACAGTGATAAGACAGATAACGAGGATTTTCATGGCCAGCCTTCGTCGGTTAATTTCTTAGATTATAGGTTAATCCAAGGCATAGGATTGCCCAGAACAGAGTTTTAGAACCCTGATGCGAGAACGCATTTCACCTTTCCTAAGGCATTATGCAAATTTGGTACCATATCACACTCTTTGGGCAAAAAATCTTAAGGTAAGCGAAAGAGGGTCCCTCAAGGTGTCTTTATGGCTTAATAGACCCGACTTCGATCTCGCTCCTGGTGAGTCTCAGGCTCAAATCCTTGGCGAAAGGCTTCCAGAATCGCGCCACGCTGGGAGGGTAGGACGCGTTCACCCGTGAGGGGATCGATGGGAATGAGACTCACGCCGGGGGGTACTCGAAAAGGGGGTGTATCAAGGCCTTTAAGAGCTTCTTTCATAAAAGAGGCAAAGATTGGAACAGCAACCCGAGAGCCGGTTTCCTCCTTGCCCAAGGGGCGCGGGGTATCAAAACCGGTGTACACCCCCACGACAAGATCAGGCGAGAAGCCGATAAACCAGGCATCCCGCTCTTCGTTGGTGGTACCGGTCTTGCCCGCAAGGGTATAGGGCAAGTCTTTCAGTCGCTGGGCCGTGCCCCGTTCGATCACCCCCTCCATCATCGAGGTGAGTTGGTAGGTCGAGACCGGATTGATGAGCGAGTCACGAGAATCCGACAGCGCAGGGGCTTGTTGGCGGCTCCAGGCCACATTGCGGCAGAGAGGACAGGGTTGGGTGTCGTGACGATAGACTGTTTGACCACGACGATCCTGAATGCGGTCGATAAAGACCGGTTTGATCTGATAGCCGCCGTTGACAATGCTGGCATAGGCGGTGGAAAGTTTAAGAAGGGTGGTTTCCTGGGCTCCAAGCACAAAGGACAGGTACGGCTGGGGATTGTCATAGATTTCAAAACGTTGGGAGAGGTCTGTTATTTTTTCAATTCCAATATCAAGAGCGAGTCGTATTGTCATGAGATTTCTTGATTTTTCCACGCCAATGCGCATCGGAGTCGGGCCGTAAGATGTCTCAGAATAGTTCCGCGGTCGCCAGATTTGCTCCGCACTGCCCGTTTCAATCGCCAACAGTGAATCCAGCAAGATATGATTGGGTTGGTAGTTTTCTTCAAGCCCCGTGAGGTATACAAAGGGCTTAAAAGCCGAACCAGGCTGACGTAAAGCTTGGGTTACACGATTAAAAGGGCTCATTTGGAAGTCAAAGCCGCCCGAAAGAGCCAAAATACGGCCGTTATGAGGGTCAATGGCCACCAAACCACCCTGAATCTCGGGTATTTGCGCTAATTCATAGCCACCATTGGCCTTATCGGCGATTAAAACCACATCTCCCAAGGTAAAAACGTCACTGGGACGGCGTGGGTTTCGCCCAAGCCGCCCGTCACTGTTTGCCCGCGCCCAGGTCATATCCGCCATCACGAGCTCGGCTTGGCTGCCATCTTGAAGACCTACCGTCGCCGTTGTACCCAGGGTTAAGACCGCAGCCAGATGCCAATCGCGTAGGCCAGGTGGTGGCGGAAATGTCGCAAGGCGCGCTTGCCAGTCTTCAGGCAAAGAACCATTGACCAGAAGGGATCCCAATGCGCCGCGATAGCCGTAACGGCGGTCATAGGCGATCAGTCCCGCCCGCAGACTTCTATCTGCAATGGCCTGTAGGCGCGTCTCTAGGGTGGTCATGACCGCCAAACCGCCCTCAAACAAGGCATTCTCCCCATAGCGGCGCGTAATATCGTCCTGCACGAGGGTGGTAAAGTAACCTGAGGCAAAGTCCGAGGCCTGGTGGTTTCTTGTACGCAAGGGTTGGCCGATGGCGTGGGCAACCTGCTCGTGGGTGACGTAGCTTTCCTCCAATAAGCGTCGCAACACGTAGTTTCGTCGCTGGAGGGCTCGCTCAGGCTGGCGGTCTGGGTCATATTGGCTCGGGGCCTTCGGCACGCCAGCAAGGTAGGCGATTTCCCCCAAGCTGAGCTCCAGCACAGACTTATCAAAGTAGGTGAGGGCGGCGGCGGCGACGCCGTAGGCACCGCGTCCCAGATAGATTTCATTCAGGTAAAGCTCGAGGATTTTGTCCTTGCTGAGCACTTGCTCCATGCGTAAGGACAGTAAGGCTTCTTTAATTTTGCGCTCGAGGGTGGGGGAGGAGTCTAAGAGGATGTTTTTTGCCACCTGCTGGGTGATGGAAGAGCCACCCACCAGTCGCGCACCGCTCCCCAGATTGCGCACGTTGGTGATAAAAGCGCGGGCGATCCCTAAAACATCCACCCCGAAGTGTGATCGAAAACGCTGATCCTCGGCGGCAATGAAGGCTTGCTGGATCGTGATCGGAATCGTATCGATGGGCAAAAAGACACGGTTTTCCCGAGAATAACGGGCTAAAATCCGCCCATCGCTGGCATAAATCCGGCTCGCCAGAGGCGGCTCATACTGTGCTAGGGCTTGGACATCCGGCAGGTCATCGCGATAGTACTGGACAACCAAAAACACCGCGATCATGCCAAAAGCAAGGCCGACACAGCCGGTCACTAAGAGGATTTTGATTAGTTTCACGGACCCATCATGCGGGCACCCACGGCCCACCCGTTGAAAAGAACTCCCGATTTACTATAAAAGAAGTGCCCCCCAAATAGAAAGATAAATCTAGGAAGGCAAATCGGCCAACCCTACGCTTGTGCTTGCACCATGCCGTTCGTCTGGGTAGGCTTGTCGGATGATGGCGAAACATACCGGCAAGAAAATCACCCCTAAAATTAAGCTCCATCGGGGTGATCTGCCTGCAGGGGCTTCTTTTACAGGCCCCCTCGCGGTAGATACCGAAGCCATGGGGCTCAATCCCCATCGTGATCGCCTGTGCCTGGTGCAGATGAGTGCGGGCGATGGGGTGTGTCACTTGGTGCAGATGATCGATAAACCCGCGCCGCGCCTAGCATCGGTGCTGGCGGACAAGAAGATCGAGAAGATTTTTCACTTTGCCCGCTTCGATGCCGCCATCTTGTACCACACCTTGGGGGTCATGCCCGTCCCGCTTTACTGCACGCGCATTGCCTCGCGTTTGGCTCGAACCTACACCGATCGTCACGGGTTGCGCGATCTTTGCCGGGAGCTTTTGGATATCGACATCTCCAAACAAGAGCAAAGTTCGGATTGGGGAGCGGACACCCTCAGCCAGGCCCAGCAAGCCTATGCCGCAGGGGATGTGCTGTATCTGCACCAGTTGCGCGCAATTTTAGATGACATGCTCAAGCGCGAAGGGCGGGATAAACTCGCCGCCCAGTGCTTTGCCTTTATCCCCACACGGGTGACTCTTGATCTGCTTGGCTGGGATGATGACTTCTTCGCCCATAGCTGAGGTCGCCCCGGGCAGCGTTTGGCTGGTGGGTGCAGGACCCGGCGATCCGGGATTGTTGACTCTGCTCGCCGATCAGGCCCTCCGCCAGGCTGATGTGGTGATCTATGATGCCCTGGTCAGTGAGGCGATTCTCGCCCGTGCCTCATGCCTGACAATCTATGCCGGCAAGCGCGGCGGGACACGCTCTACCCCGCAAAATGACATCATCGCCCGCATGGTCGCCGCAGCGCGGCGCAGCAAGCGGGTTGTGCGCCTGAAAGGCGGTGATCCATGCATCTTTGGTCGCGGCGGGGAAGAAGCCCTGGCCTTGCACCGCGCGGGCATTCCCTTTCGTATCGTGCCGGGAATCTCAGCGGGCTCGGCCGCCTTGACCTACGCCGGCATTCCCATGACTCACCGGGATATGAATCACGCGGTGATGTTCGTGACCGGCCATGATCTTAAAGCCGGGCTCATTGACTGGCAGGCCGCCGCCCGCGCGGCACCGGTCATCGTCGCCTATATGGTGCTGAAAAATCTGCCCATGATGGTCAAGGCCCTAAGCCAAGAAGGTCGAGCGAAGGATGAGCCAGTCGCAATCATCTCCCATGCAACTCTGCCAACCCAAGAGGTGCTGGTCACCGACCTTGCTCACTGTGTGGCCGCATCGCAGGCGGCCACCCCGCCCTGTATCGTCGTTGTTGGCCCGGTAGTGCGTTTGCATGAACAGTTGCGCGCCTGGTGTGCTGATGGGGCTGATGGGGCCGCCCAATCCGCCTAATCCTGTGCACCAAGAAAGGCAACACGCCAAACATCACGCTGGGCGTCGTGGTGTCATCATCGCGGCCTTGGCGAGTGGAAGTGGCAAGACGGTGCTCGCAAGTGCCCTTATGGCTCTCTTGCGCCAGCGTGGTCATACGGTGCAGGCCGCCAAGTGCGGCCCCGACTATATCGATCCGGGCTATCATCGCCTGGCAACCGGACGCGACAGCGTCACGCTCGATACCTGGAGTATGACCCATGCCCGGATGGACCAGAGTCTGGACGCGATGCCGTGGGACGCGTTGGTGGTCGAAGGTGTTATGGGGTGGCGACAGGGTGCACGGGGCGGCGTTGGCGTGAGTGGCGATGGCTCTACGGCGAGTGTGGCCCGGCTCTATCGTCTGCCGGTTGCCTTGATCGTCGGCAATGCCTCAGCCGCGCAAGTCCGAAAGGTGCGGGATGATTGTGCGCCGCTCCCTGTTGGCTTGATCTTCAATCGGGCCCGTCCGGGTCTGGTTCATGAACTTGAAGGTATGCCGGTTCTCGCCCAGGTCCCCACCCTGCCAGAGCTCGCCATTGCCCATCGTCACTTAGGTTTGCATATGGCCCAGGAGCAGGCCGACCCCGTCCGCCGGATCGAAGGGATGGCCCGCGCCCTTGCGCGCTATGTGGATTGGTCTGCGTTTGAGTCCCTGCTTGCGCCGTTGACCACCTGTGCGCCTGCTGGGCCTGTCTGCGTAGCAAAACCGGCGATCCCGCCCCTTGGTCAGCATATCGCTGTGGCCTTTGATGAGGCCTTTTGTTTTGTCTATCCCCATGGGCTGGAGGGCTGGCGGCATGCAGGTGCGCAGGTGAGCTTCTTCTCGCCCCTTGCAGGCGAGAGCCCTGATCCAGATTGTGATGCCATTTACCTGCCCGGGGGCTATCCGGAGCTCCATGCGGGGGCTTTGGCCGCACGGACGGACCTGGCCACCACCCTTAAGGCGCACGCGGCAAACGGGGGCGTGATTTACGGTGAGTGCGGCGGGTTTATGGCTCTTGGGCAGGCCTTGATCGATTCAGGCGGCCAGCGTCATCGGCTGTGGGGGCTATTGTCTGGGGTGCACACCATGCACGAGACTCGTGTGGCCTTGGGTTATCGATCCTTGACGACACGCCGAACAACACCCTGGGGAGCATCGGGCCTGCGCCTGCTCGGCCACGAGTTTCGCTACAGTCAAAGTACGTCAGGTGGTCAGTCGTGGCTTGATGCGCGGGACAGCTGTGGCGAGGTGGTAGCCTTAGAATCCGAGATTAAGGGGTGTGTATTTGGCTCTTACGCGCATATCTTAGATCAGTCGCCCGGGTGAGCCCCTGCATGGCTGTTCGCCGTGGGGCTAGATGAGCCTGTTGATGCGATCTTTTTTTGTGGCGCGCTCGACCTGACGTTTTTTATGTCGCACGATAGCCCGTTCGAGCTTGCGGGCGGCGGCACGCTCCATCGACAGGCGGGTCGTTTTCGCCGGCATTTGGAGAATCACCTCCACCAGGGTGATGGGATCGGTAGCGCTCACCCGTACGATGGAGCCAATTTTTTGCACTTCTAAGATAAAGCCGGTGTTTGACATCGTCGTTCCTCTAACCCCCATGATGGGCATCGCGTCGCGCATCTCATGGTGGTCATTTGGCCAGCCCTTGCTTATGATACGCGATAGAATGCAAGCCAATCAATGAGGGCCATCAACACTATGTTCGGCACACCATGTTTTTCGGTCTTTTGACTCCTGGCGATCTTTTGCTCGGGGCGTTTAGTTACGTGCTTGTCTGGTGGGTCACCTTGTTTTTGGTATTACCCTTTGGGATCAGCCCAACACGGCGCAATCGCGAGGGGTTAGACCCCGGGGCGCCGGTGAATGCCCAGGTCGGGCGCAAGTTGCTGGTCAACAGCTGTTTGGCGTTTGCTCTGTGGGGGGTTGGTTGGATCGTTTGGTGGCTGGTAGGCTAAACAAAAAATGCGTATGATGGCATGCTTGCCATGCTTGACGATGGTGCCGCCGCGCACCAACAAAGAAAAGGAAACCAATTCGATGACGCCGGGTCCCCTTCAGATTATTTTGATTATCGCCGTGGTGGTGTTGCTTTTTGGTGCCAATCGTTTGCCGCGCATCATGGGGGATGTCGCTAAAGGTATCCGTAGCTTTAAGTCGGGCCTTAGTGACACGTCCTCCAATGCACCAGACTCTGTAGCCGATACGTCGACGACCAAGACCGAATCGTCCGAAGACAAAACCTGATCGCCCTTACGCCTTTGGTATGATTGATATCGGTTGGCAGGAGCTACTTATCGTTGGCGTTGTGCTGATTTTGGTCGTTGGGCCAAAAGACTTGCCGCGCGCAATTTACAAGTTTGGCCAGTGGGTGGGGTACTTGCGCCGATCCATGAACAGCATCCAGCGTCATATCAACATGGCCGCCCACCAGTCTGAGTTTATGGCACAAATCAATCCCATGACGCCGCTGTCAGACCAGCCGCCTGATAAAAAGGCGCACGCCGATGAGCGAGTGGCATCAGCAAGCGCCTCGTCCCAGGACACGATCAAGGATAAAACCCCGCCACCGCCCTCAAGTCACTCAGGCCAAGAAAACCCAACCCAGGCCGCTGCCCCGAGCGTGGCAAACCTTGAGTCTGCACCCTCCCGTCCTAAGCAGACCACCGATGGCTGAGGATCCCCAGAACGCCCAGGCGCCTGTGAGCGCCCAAGAGCCTGACCCCCAAGAAGAGGAATTGCAAGAAGAGGAATTACAAGAAGGGGAATCCCAAGAAAGCGAGGCACAAGAACAAGGAGTCATGCCTCTGGTGGAGCACCTTAAGGAGCTCCGCAAGCGTTTGCTTATCAGCGTGTGCGCGTTTGCCGTCAGTTCGGCGGCGGCTTATGTTTTTGCCGATGGTATCTATGGTTTTCTATCGGCCCCGCTACGTGATCTCATGGGAGAAGATGGTCGAATGATTTATACGGCCCTTACGGAGGTTTTTTTCACCCATCTTAAGGTGGCTCTTTTTGGCGGGCTTGTTATTGCCTTTCCTGTGATTGCAAGTCAGATGTGGTTTTTTATCGCTCCAGGGCTTTATCAAAACGAGCGGCGCGCGTTTCTACCTTTTTTGCTTGCCTCGCCGGCGTTGTTTATCCTGGGCACGGCGGTTGCGTATTATCTGGTGATTCCTCTTGCTTGGCGGTTTTTTCTCAGCTTTGAGGGGCCGAGCACAATGGGGGGGCTGCCCATCGAGCTCGAAGCCAAAGTAGGCGAGTACTTAGGCTTGGTGATGAAACTCATCATCGCCTTTGGCTTATCGTTTCAGGTGCCGGTCGCGCTGATGCTGCTCGTCAAAGCAGGGTTGCTAAGCTGTCGTGCGCTTAAACGGTATCGCAAGTACGCGATTGTGATTGCGTTTGTCATGGCCGCGGTGCTTACTCCGCCGGACTTGATTTCCCAAGTCATGCTGGCAACACCGATTATTCTGCTTTATGAGTTATCGGTGATCCTCGCGTTCTTGGTCGAGCGCAAAAGACGTGAAGAGAAATGAGATTAGGTCATCCATAAGGTCAGGATGAAAATCAGCACAATAGCGATACTGGTGCCGAATAAGATGGCGGATTGGTAATGGTATTCCATCAAATCCTCGCTTGCCGGCGAGTCTAAAAATCGCTCGACCTTGACGATTTGTTCTTGCAGGTTGTTGTATTCGCGCTGGGCTTGGGTGAACTCGTCGCTATCATCTTTTTCGATGCCAGGGTCGGTGAGAATTTGTAAAATGGCGCGAATATTACCGATGGGCGCTGCTCGTGCGAGTTGCGTGCGGGTTGATTCTCGGCGGTGGCGATTTTTGATCCCTTCTAGAATAAGGTCCATGTTTTCACTCAACCAACGGCAAATGATGGGCAGGCGCGTCAGGCGGTTTAGGGTTTGAAACTTGACCAGACTCTTGATGATTAAGATGATATCCGCCACGCTTTCGGGTGTTTTTAACTCAAGGCCATCGTTTTTCTTGTCAGATTTATCTATACCAGAGTGAGCGTATAGAAATGCGCAGGTATGGTCATCAAAAATGTCACTCAAGTGAGGTCTTTCTGATGTTTCAAACAACTCTTCTAATGACACGAGAAAATCACGGGTATTCGTGATATAATAGCGACGCAGAAAAGAATTAAGGCAAGGCTGGTTGAGATTTTCTTGATAGATTTGCCGTAGGAATAAGAGCATACCCTTAGTGCCGGAGATGGCTTCTTCCATACGGCGCTTTTCCGCAATTTTCTGCACAGTATCCAAAGACGTATCGTTCCTTTGTTCGGCGATTAACCTTATCCGCATAGACGGAAGTTGAGCGCCATAGATAAAATGGAACGGCTCGATATCTCTGCCCGCAATCATATAATGGGTCAGGGCGGAAACCACACCTTGGTCCGCGTAAAAAGACCCTTTGGCATAGAAAGGGGATTGCAAGTCAAGCAGAGCCATACACGCACTGATCGTCCATTCTTTGCGATCGATGGTCCGTGAGATTAGCGGGCGGGTAATGACCTCGTCATATCGAGGAACCAGAGCAGTGCCGCTAAACCCTTTCTTGATCCAGCGCTCCATTTGATTGGATTCGATAAGATCGACCGCTTTGCCCCCCATGCGGGACATTTCCCAGATGACCGAACGCACATGGGTGCAATTGTTGTTGTTAATTTTAATCGCTTCTTTGGAGTAGGTTTCTGAATTGATCGACTTGGTGTGAGGGTTGCGCTGTTTCCAGCCATTGAGCCACATCCATAGATTATTAATATCCCAACGGCTTTCGTCCTCATCGTGGAGCAAACCGGTCAAGCAATCGAGCATTCGGTGCGAGCAATTGATGTTGCGGGTAAGCGCGAGTAGGCTACCGTTCTCGAAGCGATCATTGAGGATTTTACTCTCATCGGTGTCGTTGCCTGGCATGTGACCATTAAGAAGGCTCAAAATTGTGACCCCAAAGGCAAACATATCGTTCGCTATGGTTGGCTTGCCGCGAGCATGGGGATCGCAGATCGCGCGATAGAGGGTTTCAAATACCGGGTCTTGTTCGCCGGGAAGGCATAGGTGAGGCAGGCGTAGCTGATACTGATTGCTTTTGCTTGGCAGACAGATGTTGACGGGGTTGAGGGCTCCGTGGACCATATTGTCTTGCTCCATCGAGCGTAGTAGGCGCGCCATCGGGACAATAAAGTTGGTGATGAGCTTGTCTTCGGGGATAGGCTTGCTTTTGGTCTGCAACGACACCCATAAGGGGCGCGCTTCGGGCCGGTCGGTCACGATGACGGGCCACCGACGTCCCTCTGGGGGCCAATCGATGATTTCAAACGCCCGAACCCGCAGGCTCCAAAACAGGGGCGTTTCGATAAGATTGCGAACCGTAGCTTCGTCGATCCCGGCTTCTGACATGTAGACAAAGGCCAGCAGAGATTTTTCTTTGGCGCGCTTATCTTCGCAGTGATAGGCCTTAACGAAGGAGGTAGACCATTCCGGGATTTCATAGATGGTCGAAAGGCGGTGAAAGCCGAGATCGATGAACTCGTCCGCGCTGTGGCCGGATGGTGGTGGGAGGGACTCGGATTTTGGCTTAGGATCATCGCTCGGGGTCATCGCGGCGGCGACATTTTCACCGTCCTGAACGCCGGCTTGGTGAGCTGGGGCGTTAGCAGGTGTGCTTTGTTCAGGCGTGGTATCCTCGCTCCCGCCGGTTATTGCCTCATCCGGCGGGGGGGCTTGATCGCGCATGTCAGGCGTGATGGGGGATTCGGTTGCCACAAAAGTGATCCCAATAATGATTCACGGATGGTGATCTGGTCGTGCAATCATCGTAGCAAAAAACGTACCAAAACGCTAGAGTTTCTGCGGAATTAGCTTGTTTTGGAGTCCGGTGCTGTCTGGTAGAGCGCTCTCGCGCGTTTCTCAAACGCCGCCATCATATGGTCAAAGGCATGGGCAAAAAGGCGGTTCATCACCCCTGAGAGAAGTGAGGATTGCAGTTCAAACGCCAGGTAAAAATCGACTCGGCAGTGGCCATCAGGGCGTGGCTCAAACCGCCAACGATTCTCCATTGCGCGCAAAGGCCCCGAGACCAGAGCCACGTTAATCAGGTTGGGCGGTTCAAAATGCACGTCGCTGATATAGCTTTGCTGGATAAAACGATTGCCGACCGCAAGCTCTGCGCGGCACGAATCCTTCGCATGGTGCCAGGTGCGGCTGTGCAAACACCAGGGCAAAAACTCGTGATAACGATCGATATCAGCCACTAGCTCGAACAGCTGAGAAGGGCTGTGGGGCAGGTCCTTTTGCTTGATGATTTTGCGCAAAGGCTCGCTCTTAGGGCGTACGGGCGGCGAGGTCTACCAAGTTGGCTGACGGCAAGCCGGCCCGTCGCGCCTCCCGTTGTTTGCGCAGACGCTCAAAATCTTCCCCCGCGTGGTGGCTTGAGCGTGTGAGCGGTGAGGCGCTGGCCAATAAAAAGCCCTTACCCTGGGCAACCGATTGATAGGAAGCAAAAACATCCGGGTGCACAAAGCGGTCGATGGGGGCATGCTTGCGGGTGGGTTGCAGGTATTGCCCGATGGTCAGAAAATCCACGTCCGCCGCGCGTAGGTCATCCATGACTTGCGAGACTTCCGCATCGCTTTCGCCTAAGCCCACCATCATCCCGGACTTAGTGAACTGATCGGGGTTGAGCTCTTTAACCTGTTGGAGCAGACGTAAGGAGGTATAGTAACGCGCGCCCGGGCGAATCGTCGGATACAGCCGCGGCACGGTCTCGATATTGTGATTGAAGACGTCTGGTTGGGCATCCACCACGGTTTCAACTGCGCCAGGTTTGCGCATGAAGTCCGGGGTAAGGACTTCCACCGTGGTTGAAGGGCTTTCCTGGCGCACCGCTTTGATGACGGCGGCAAAATGACCCGCCCCGCCGTCAGGTAGGTCATCGCGGTCAACCGAGGTGATGACCAGGTGATGAAGACCCACCGCCAGGCGTGCGACTCGCTCAGGCTCATCGACTTGGATGGGCTCCGGACGGCCTGTTGCAACATTACAAAAAGCGCAAGCGCGGGTGCACACCGCGCCCAAAATCATCACCGTCGCGTGACCCTTGTGCCAACATTCAGCGATGTTGGGACAGGCGGCCTCCTCGCACACGGTTGCCAAACCATGAGCGCGGATCGTCTTGCGCGTGGCGAGAAACTCAAGCGAGGTGGGCGCCTTGACCCGCAACCAGTCAGGCTTACGTAACACCGGCGTGTCTGGGCGGTGACGTTTTTCCGGATGGCGGTACTTGGGTTTTTGAACAGAATCTGAGGCAGACACGAAACAAGGACTCGCAAAAACAAACGCGAACAAGACGATCTCAAGGGATCGAAAAAAGGAACAAAGTAAAGATACCATAACCTTATCCTTGTTCTCTTGTCACGGTTTTGTCACCTTAAGAACAGGATGTTCCAAGATGGGCTCTATCATCTTGGGAACCATCGCGAGAGAGGCTGCTTTGACGTTCGTTCATCTTCGGGTTCGTTCCCATTACTCTTTGCTGACAAGCTTGTTGAAAATCCCTCAAATCGTAGAGCGGTGTGAGGAGGAGTCGATGCCGGCGGTCGGTTTGACTGATGTTAATCTCTTCGGCGCGTTAGAGTTTGCCACTGCCGCCCAAGCCCGCGGCATCCAACCGATCATCGGCCTGACCTGTCGCTTACAACCCTTTGATGATTCGAACAAGGACGCCTACGAGATTGCCTTACTTGCGAGCACCCAGGCGGGGTACCAAAACCTCATGGGCCTATCCTCCAGTCTGATGACCGACACCCAAGAGCAGGTTCTTGACTGGGAAAGGCTCAAAGCCCACCAAGAAGGGCTCATCCTGCTCACCGGGGGGCGTCAAAGCCAGATCAACGCCCTGGCGGCGCGCGGCCAAAGCGAGCGCATCGATGCGTTACTCAGCCATTATCGCGAGGTTTTTGGCGATCGGCTGTATGTGGAGATGATGCGCCCTCACAGCCGCGGGTATCCCGATGAGGCTCTGATTGGTGCGGCGGATCGCCTGGGTTTGCCCTTGCTTGCGAGTTGGGATGTACGCGCCCCTAACGCCGAGCAGGTGCGGGCCTTGGATGCGTTGGTGAGCATTGGCACCGGCAGCCACATCGATCAGCGGCGCGAAGAAAAGCAGGTCGATGAAACCTTTATCTCCCAAGCGCAGGCCGGGCAGGCCTTTGCCGATATTCCCGATGCGGTCAGCCAAACAGGACTGCTCGCCCAACGATGTAGCGGGGTGCCCATCTCCCGTAGCCGTGCCCTGTTTCCGCGCGCTTTGGATGATGCGCCGGTCAAAGGCCGAGACGAGAAGGATGTGCTCAAGGACCGTGCGACGGTGTCCTTAAATGAACGTCTGCAGTCTCTCGATCTGGCGGCGCCTGAGCAAGACTATCACGCGCGCCTCAACGAAGAACTAGAGGTCATCAGTACGGCCGACTATGCCGGGTACTTTTTGATCGTGGCGGATTTTGTGACCTGGGCAAAAAAGCAGGGGATTCCCGTGGGCCCCGGGCGTGGCTCCGGGGCAGCGGCTCTCACGGCTTTTGCCTTGGGCATCACGGACTTAGACCCGATCCGCTTTGGCTTGCTGTTCGAGCGTTTTCTTAATCCTGAGCGGCTGTCCATGCCGGATTTTGATATCGATTTCTGCCCCCACCGTCGGGATGATGTCATACGCTATGTCAGCGAGCGTTACGGCACAGACCAGGTCGCCCAGATCATCACCTTCGGCTCACTGCAAGCGCGGGCGGCAGTGCGGGACGTGGGACGGGTGCTCGGCCTGTCCTACGGTTTTGTCGATGAACTCGCCCGGCTCATTCCCTTTAACCCAGCACAGCCGGTCACCATTGCCGAGGCGGTCGCAGGCAACCCGATTCTCCAATCACGGGTCCAAGAAGACCCGCAGGTGCGCGATCTGTTTGATATCGCAGAGCAAATCGAAGGCACCTATCGCCACGCCTCGACTCATGCGGCGGGGGTTGTGATCGGCGATCGTCCCTTGCGGGAGGTCGTCCCGCTCTATCGTGATCCTCGCTCGGACCAGCCCGTCACCCAGTTTTCGATGAAGTGGGTGGAGCAATCAGGCTTGTTGAAGTTTGATTTCTTGGGGCTCAAGACCCTGACCATCATTACCAATTGTTTGGCAGAACTAGAGCGGCAAGGGATCCCCTTGGGGGAAGGTTTTGCCAAGCTGGACGATGCTGCGACTTTTGCCATGCTCAGCCGCGGGGAGGGCGCCGGTGTCTTCCAGATGGAAGGCCAAGGCATGCAGGACGTTCTCAAGAAAGTCGTCCCGGATCGCTTTGAGGATCTGATTGCGATTGTCGCGCTCTATCGTCCAGGGCCGATGGACAATATCCCGGAGTTTGTTGCAACTAAAAAAGGTGAGAAGCCCATCAGCTATCCCCATCCCGACCTCAAGCCCGTCTTACAAGAAACGTACGGGGTTGTGGTTTACCAAGAACAGGTCATGCAGGTTGCCCAGATTCTCTCGGGTTTTTCCCTTGGCAAAGCGGATGTGCTGCGTCGGGCGATGGGCAAAAAACTCCCTGCCGAAATGGCCAAGATGCAAAAGGATTTCGTCCAAAGTGCGCAAACCAAGGGTATGAGCAAGCAAAAAGCGACCCATATGTTTGCCCTCATTGATAAGTTTGCCGGTTATGGCTTTAACAAGGCTCACGCCGCATGCTATGCCCGTTTGGCGTTTGAGACGGCGTACCTGAAGGCCAATCACCCTCAGGTCTTTTTTGCGGTCACCATGACCGAAGACATCGACAACACGGATCGCCTGGCGTTCTTGATGAGCGAAGCCCGTGCCAAGGGGCTACAGATTCACTCGGTGGATATCAATGGCTCTGCTACCGTCTTTATTCCAGAACCGGCAAGCAAGAGCGATAAGAGTGATATTCGGGGCATTCGCTACGGTTTGGGGGCCCTCAAGGGGGTGGGTCATAGCGTGATGGATGCGGTGGTGGCGGAACGCAAGGCGCAAGGGCCGTTCACCAGCGTCCAGGACTTTGCTCGCCGGATTGGCCACCAACTCAACAAGAACCAATGGGATGCCTTGATTTGTGCCGGCGCTTTTGACTCGCTGGAGAAAAACCGCACCCGCCTTCGTCAAGGGATCGATCACATTATTCGCTATGCCCACGCGGTCGCCAAGGTGAGTGGTGATGACCTGTTTGCGGACATGCCCGCAGAGCAACCGCTGGACTTGCCTGACGTTCCCATGAGCTCCCCCATCGATGCCTTGATGGATGAATATCGCGCCTTGGGTCTGTTTGTCTCGGGTCATCCGGTCGATAGCCACACGGACTTGCGTCTAGCGGCAACGCCGGTGGCTCAACTGAAGCAGACACCTGCCGGATTGGTGACCATTGCGGGCATGATCGTCAAGCTACGGCACGGAAAAAGTCAGGATAATCAGCGTTTTACTTTCGTCCGGCTCTCAGATTCTTCCGGCATGGTCGAGGTGTTGGCAGACCGGGCGGGCCTGGCTGCGCAACTCTATAAGACCGGTAACCTTGTGGTGATAACGGCTGATCTGCGCTTTAGGGATAGCGGTTTGCGAGTCGTAGCCAAAAAGGTGCAGCAGATCGAGGCCTGGCGACCGCCGCCGCCGATCACTCAGATCAGCATCCGTGTTCACCGTTCGACGGGCCCCGTCGGGTGTGGTCAGATCGGACGCCAGTTACGCACCTTTGGTAAGGGCAAAACCCGGGTGGACATTACGATTACAGGCCAGGAAGAGCGCACAACCCTCACTCTTGCGGAAGGGGTGCAGATTACCAAAGAGCGGATCAAAGTGTTGGAGAAAATGAATGTCGTGGAAAAGGTCACGCAGATCACGGCGTCTCAAGAATCGGAGCAAGGATTAAACCCTCGCGAGGATTCTTATTCTTCCTCACCGTCACCCGCACAAATGTACGCAGGTGCTTGAAATTACGCGCGGCGATAGGTATCAATAGAAGGCCTGCGCGTTGCGCGGGTTTCTTTTTGCAGGTTGCGGATAAGGCCCTGGTTTAACGATAGGGTCAGCGCGCTCAGGCCCGCAGACAAGCAAAACCCATAGCACCAAACACACAACACAAACAACAGGGGTAACCAAGGCTATGTCATTGCCGACGGTCGCGATGCGCGACCTGCTTCAAGCCGGTGTGCACTTCGGCCACAGGACTCGCCGGTGGAATCCGATGATGCGTCCTTATCTTTACGGCACCCACGGCGGTATTCATATCATTAATCTACAGCGCACCGCACCGATGCTTCGGCGGGCTCTGCAGGTCATTTACGAGATCACCTCGGCGGGGGGGCGCGTGTTGTTTGTCGGCACCAAGCGGCAAGCCCGCGACCCGATCGCCCAGGCAGCCAAAAAATGCGGCCAGTACTACGTCAATCAGCGGTGGTTGGGGGGCATGCTCACCAACTGGAAGACGGTCTCGCACTCGATTAAACGGCTTAATGCTCTGGATGCCCAGCTTGAAGAGCCCGATCTGGGTCTTACCAAGAAAGAAATCTTGCAACTAACGCGGGAGCGCGATAAGTTGCTCCGCGCTTTGGGCGGATTGCGCGATATGGGCGGATTGCCTAACGTCATGGTGATTATCGACACCGCGCACGAGTCGATTGCCCTTGCCGAAGCCAACAAGAGCGGGATTCCCGTCGTTGGCGTGGTCGATAGTGATTGTGATCCGCAGGATGTGCTTTACCCGGTGCCAGGCAATGATGACTCGATTCGGTCGATTGAATTGCTGTGCGATCTCTTTTCCCAAGCGGCCTTGCGTGGGCTAGAGGCAGACATCGCTAAACGTAGCCAAGAGCCTAAACAAGAGGCTAACCAGGTCTTAAGCCCCGACGCCGCAAATAAAGCGCAAGATGACAAGCAAGAGAAAACAGTCGCTACGGCCGACGAAGACCAAGGAAAAAATCAAGACAAAGGGCAAAACAAAGCTCCAGAGAAAACCGCGCCCACGGTTGAAATAAAGGCCAAAGCCCCCAAAGCCACGGCGTCCTCAGCCGCTCCCGTCGCCCCGGCGCGCACCTCGCCCGCTCAGCTGTCTGAGTCCACCAAGGCATCCCAAACCTCCCAGGCTTCCGAGATCTCCGGTGCCCCTCAAGCGCCCCAGGCGCCAAGCCCCGAAGAAAAAACGGAATCCTCGTGAGTATCTCGCCGACCCTCGTAAGAGAGCTGCGTCAAAAAACCGGCGCAGGGATGATGGATTGTAAAAAGGCCCTCGTTGAATCATCCGGTGATTTAGAGGCGGCCGTGGATTGGCTTCGCAAGCAGGGTCTTTCCTCTGCGGCAAAAAAAGCTGAGCGCGCCACGGAGCAAGGGTTGGTCACGGTCACTGTAGGGGATGCCCGCGCTGGTTTGGTGGAAATCAACTGCGAGACGGACTTTGTCGCCCGTACCCCGCAGTTTTTGAGTTTTCTGCAAGAGGTTGGCAAGGTGGCTTTAAGTTGCGGTGATGATTTAACCGCTTTGGCGAAGGCATCCTTTGGTGATCACGATGTTGAGACTGAACGTAAAAATATGGTCGCATCTCTCGGAGAAAACATACAAATTCGCCGGATTACATCTCTTGAAAGCGCGGGATGTCTTGGTACATACGTCCACAATGGGCAAGGCACCGACTGCGGCACCTTGGCTGTGATCGTCAGTATGTCTTGCAGTGCCCCTCACGTCGAGATCGACGCTTTCGCCAAGAACCTGGCCATGCATCTGGCCGCGCAACCGGCGCAGTCCATCACGGTAGAGGCGTTGGACCCTGCCGCCCTTGAGCGCGAGAAAACCGTTCTCAAAGAGCAGATCATAGACTCAGGAAAGCCGCCAGAGATCGCCGAGAAAATGCTCACAGGCCGCCTGCGTAAGTTTTATCAAGAGGTGGTGCTCTTAGAGCAGGCCTATGTGATGGATCCCAATCAGACGGTTGGCCAAGCCTTGGGGACCCTGGCTGAGTCCGTCGGTCAAGAGGTGCATGTGGCTGGCTTTGCCCGCTTTGCGGTGGGGGCGGCGTGAGCAAGAGCCGCCTAGCCTTTCGGCGCGTTTTGCTCAAACTCTCAGGCGAGTCTTTGGCTACCAAATCTGGCTTTGGCATTGATACCGAGTCCTTGGAAGAAGTCGTTGGAGAAATCGCCACTTTGTGTGAGCGAGGCTTGGATGTCGCGGTGGTGGTGGGCGGCGGTAATATCGTGCGCGGCGAGCGCACCTCCAGTAAGACCAAAATCGAGCGGGTCACCGCCGATTGTATGGGCATGATGGGCACGGTCATCAATGCGCTCGCCTTACGCTCGGCCCTCAACAGCCACGGGATCGATGCCCGGGTCATGTCGGCCCTTTCTTTGGTGGCTATGTGCGAGCTTTATAATCGCGATCAG
Organism: Pseudomonadota bacterium; assembly: GCA_039028835.1. Lineage (GTDB taxonomy): Bacteria > Pseudomonadota > Alphaproteobacteria > JBCCHK01 > JBCCHK01 > JBCCHK01. The sequence continues at coordinate 67,491 of JBCCHK010000002.1, read as the reverse complement.
GCCCTCGCGCACCTAGAGAAAAAGCGTGTGCTTATTCTCGCCTGTGGGACGGGAAATCCCTACTTTACGACCGATACTGCGGCCGCTTTACGGGCGTCTGAACTCAACTGCGATGTGCTCGTTAAGGCCACGACGGTGGAGGGCATTTATGACTCTGATCCGAAGCAAAATGCTGACTCTCAGATTGTTAAAGAAATCTCTTACCATGATGTCTTAGCTGATGACTTGCGCATCATGGACCATGCCGCCATCGCCTTGGCCCGTGATAGTGACATCCCGATTCTGGTGTGCTCTTTTTCTAAGCCGCGAGCTGTTCTTGAGGCTTTGTCGGGTGAGGGAACCTTCTCAGTCATCCGATCCCCCAACCTTTCCAAACCGATTGAGCAATCAACATGAGTGAGGGTTTTGTCACAGATGCCAAGCGACGCATGGCCGGTGCGGTCAGCAAATTAGAGGAAGATTATCGCGGCTTGCGCACGGGTCGGGCGCATCCGGGGCTCCTGGATGGGCTTATTGTCACCGCCTACGAAAGCGCCATGCCGCTCAATCAGCTGGCCACCGTTGGCGTGGCCGATGCGCGAACCCTGAGCATCCAGGTGTGGGATGGTGGCCTGACCAGCGCCGTTGAAAAAGCGATCCTAGACTCCGATCTTGGCCTTAATCCCCAAACCGAAGGCAACACCATTCGTTTGCCACTCCCTGAAGTAAACCAAGAGCGTCGCCAAGAGCTGCAAAAAGTCGCTGGCCGGCTCGCTGAGCAGGCGCGCGTTGCCGTTCGTAACGTGCGTCGCGATTGCCTGGATAAGGTCAAGAAAGACGAAAAGGGCAACGAACTCAGTGAAGACGAAGCCCGTAGCTTGAGCGATAAAATCCAAAAAGCGACGGACGATGCTGTTGGGGAGATTGACCAGCTTCACAAGGCCAAAGACGCCGAAATCACCAAAATCTGAGACTCACCTATGACCTCTGGGCCATCTTCTCCTTGCCATGTGGCCGTGATTATGGATGGCAACGGACGCTGGGCCCAGCGTCGTCGCCGTCCGCGCAGGTACGGGCACGAACAAGGCCAACACGCCTTGCGCCGGATCATTCGCGCCTGTCCTGATAGGGGCATCAGCCACCTTACGCTCTTTTGTTTTTCCACAGAGAATTGGACCCGGCCTGCAGGTGAGGTGCAGTCTCTCATGGATTTATTACGCCGATATTTTCTCGATGAATGCAAAGCCCTGCACGAGAACAACGTCCGTATTCAGGTGATCGGTCGCCGCGATCGGTTAGAGCAGGATATCTTGGAGCAGCTCGATCAAGCCGTCACGCTCACCCAAGCCAACACCGGGCTTGTGCTGACCTTGGCGCTGGACTACAGCGGCCAAAACGACATCCTCACCGCCACGAACACGCTCATAAAAACAAAAGTCCGCAATGCGACGCAAAACCCGTCTGGTAAAGACGTATCCCAAGACTCGATCGCCGACCTTGAGGAAGAACACTTCGCCGCCCATCTCATGACCAGGGACTTGCCGCCGGTTGACCTGCTGATTCGCACTGGTGGTGAGCAACGGTTGAGCAATTTCATGCTTTGGCCCTGTGCCTATGCGGAATTGTGGTTCACCCCGACTCTCTGGCCGGACTTTACCGAGCACCACCTCAGCCAAGCATTGGCTTTTTATCATAAACAAGAGCGACGCTTTGGGGGCCTTTCTCACGCGCGGCAAGGCAAGCCCGATTGGCGTCGCTGGATTTCAGGGCTCGTTGTTGCAGGCTTGGCTGCCGGGGCGGTGTTTGCCGAGCAGCCCGGTGTCTTCATTGCCTTCATTGCCCTTGTGGCTGGCTTGGCGGGCTATGAATGGGGTAGGCTATCGTTCACCTCGCGCACCAGGGCGATGACCGTCGGCGGTAGCATCGCGATCGCCCTTGCCAGTGTCTTTTGGCTGGGTTTGTTTGGCGGATTACTCATGCAGCTGGCATTGGCGGGGGGGCAGGGGGTTATCTCGCTTCTCACATCGTCCCGCACGCCTTTTCGATTCGAGCTCAAAGGCCTGGGTATCAAAAATCTGAATCATCAAAACCTCGATCATCTCTTACCGAGTGCCGGGATTCTCTACCTGGGGGGGGCGGGCCTTGCCATCCTCGCCATGCATAGCTGGTGGGGAGCGTGGTTTGTTACTTGGGTGATTGTCATTGTGGCGGCTGTGGATACCGGCGCGTACTTTGGCGGGCGGGCGATTGGTGGCCGATTGCTTGCCCCGCGTGTCAGCCCCGGCAAGACTTGGGCTGGGCTGCTGGCGGGTGTCCTTGCTGGTGTCTTGGGCTCGTTGATTGTCCCGCAACTCAACCCGGCCTTTGCCCAATGGCATGGCGAGCATACCCTGGCGGCAACCCTGCTTGGTTTCGCGATCGCCCTCATCTCTCAGATGGGGGACTTGGCTGAAAGCTGGCTTAAGCGTCGCCAGGGGATCAAAGACAGTGGCGGCTTGATTCCGGGTCATGGCGGGGTTTTAGACCGAGTGGATGGGCTGCTGGCTGGCAGTGTGCTGGCCTTTACGGCGCTTGTGCTCTGGGATGCCGTGGCGGGCCTTCCCGTTGTCGGCGGCTAAGTAATGCGCACGCTCAGCATTCTGGGCTCAACCGGTTCGGTGGGTTGTGCCACCTTAGAGATTTTGCGCCGCGTCCGTGGGCAGGGTGATATCCGCATCGCCCTTCTCAGCGCCCATCGGCAGGCCGCATTGCTCGCCCGTCAAGCCTTAGAGTTTCGCCCCCAGGCCGTCGCCTTGGGTGATGAAACGGGCTTGCCAGAACTTCGCACGGCCCTCAAGGGCACTGGGATTGAGATCATCGCCGGGGAGGCGGCCCTTGTGAATGCGGCGCAGGTGCCTGCGGATATCACTATGGTCGCGGTGGTGGGAGCTTGCGGGTTGGAGGCCACGTTGATCGCCGCACGCGCCGGGCGCGTGATCCTGTTCGCCAACAAGGAATGTCTTGTGTGCGGCGGGACTTTAGTGACGGACACCGTGCGGACCCACGGGGCGACACTGTTGCCCATTGACTCCGAGCATAGCGCACTGTTTCAACTGCTCCTGCGCAACGGTCGTGAAGGCTTGGATCGAGTCGCGATTACCTGTTCGGGCGGGCCGCTTTGGGCTTTGTCCGCCGAGCAGATGACGAAGGTTGCTCGCGAGCAGGTTCTTACCCATCCTGTCTGGTCTATGGGTAAGAAAATCACGGTCGATAGCGCCACGATGATGAACAAGGGGTTAGAAATCATCGAGGCCAGCTACTTGTTTGACCTTCCTGAGGCGATGATCGATGTGGTCATTCATCCCCAGACCTATGTGCATGCCCTGGCGATGTACGACAATGGCGGGGTCTTTGCCCACCTTGGGGTGCCGGATATGAGCATCCCGATTAGCTATGGTCTTTGTTGGCCCGATGGTGATCCCATGCCGGTACCTGGGTTGGATCTTACGTGCGCCATGCATTGGGATTTCCAGCCACCTGATCCTATTCGCTTCCCTGCTCTTAATCTTGCCCGTCAGGCATTGCGGGACGGGGGCAGTGCCCCTATTATTCTTAACGCGGCCAATGAGGTCGCGGTCGCGGCCTTTCTTGAGGAAAAAATTTCCTACGCGCATATCGTTCCCCTTGTTGACAAAGTCTACGAAGCGATATCGCCTCATTGTGTGACCACCTTACAAGATGTTCTTGAGGTGGATGAAACAGCACGGCGGGTGGCACGCGAAACACTCAGTGACAAGGCCAATGGTTAACACGCCTCAATGATTACAGTTCTTGCCTTTTTGTTTGTCATCGGCCTTGTCGTGGTCATTCACGAGCTCGGCCATTATCTTATCGCGCGCCGGGAAGGGATCGCGGTTGAGGTCTTTTCTGTCGGTTTTGGCCCTGAAATCATCGCCCGCACGGCCAAAGATGGTACCCGTTGGCGTCTGAGTGCGATTCCCTTAGGCGGGTATGTGCGCTTTGCTGGCGAGATGGTTGCCTCACCCGATGAGCCGGCACAACAATCCGAACAAGTATCATCTGATCCCCACGCTGGCCAAAGGTTTTCCGATAAATCCGTGCGCGCCCGTGCGGCGGTTGTCATCGCCGGACCTCTCGCGAATGTCCTGCTCACCGTGGTGCTGCTGGCGGGCTTGTATATGACTGGCAGCCATCCCATGCCGTTAGCGGTCATCGATGAGGTCTTAGAGGGCTCGCCCGCCGCTGAAGCAGGTTTGCGCTCGGGTGATCGGGTTGTACGGATCGACGGTCACGAGATCAGCGTCTTTGTCGAGCTCGCCCGCGCTGTGCGCACCAGCGAAGGGCGTCCCCTGGTCTTTGAGGTTGTGCGCGACGACCAGCCTCAGGACGTTCTCGTAACGCCCATGGAAAGCTCCGATGGCTATTGGCAGATCGGCATTACCGCTACGCACGGTGCCGTCCCGCCCCTTCGCGCCATTTGGGGGGCGACCCAAGAAACTTACGGCATTCTCGCGGCGACTTTTGCAGCACTTTCCGATATGATTGTCGCCGAGCGCAGTGCCGGCGAGCTTTTGGGGCCGGTGGGCATTGCTCAGGTCTCTGGTGCGGTCGCCCAACAGGGGTTTTCACACCTCATATGGCTTGCAGCTGTGATCTCTATTAATCTGGCTTTCATCAATATTTTGCCGATACCCATGCTCGATGGTGGTCATCTTGTCTTCTATCTGGTGGAGGCGTTGCGCGGACGGCCCGTCAGTCCCAAATGGCAAGAGTACGCCAGTCGGCTCGGGGTGGCGATGCTTGTCTTGCTCTTGGTGTTTGTTACCTTTAATGACCTCAGCCGATGGCTCATGCCGTGAGACGTATGACGCTCCGTATTGCGATCTGTGCGACGCTTGTTCTGGGTTTTGCGATGGCCTTGCCGGCTCGCGCTCAGGTTGTTCGCGACATCATCATCGAGGGTATTCAGCGGGTCGAACCAGAAACCATCGAGGCTTACCTGACCTTTTCCCGTGGCGAACAAGCCGATGCTGACCAACTTGATGAGTCTCTTAAGGTCCTGTTCCAAACCGGCTTATTTGCTGATATCACGATACGCCGGGTTGGCGAGGATATCGTCATTGCCGTGCAGGAAAACGCGCTCATCAATCAGGTTGTCTTTGAGGGCAATGACGCGGTGGAGGAGGATCGCCTACGTCCCGAAGTGCGTTCCAGCCCGCGAGGGTTCTTTTCACGCAGTGAGGTCGATGCCGATACCAATCGGTTGCTTAATCTTTATCAACGTCTCGGCCGTTTTGCCGCCACAGTGGAGCCGAAAATCATCGAGTTGACGGATAACCGGGTCAATCTTATTTTTGAGATCAATGAGGGTGATATAACGCGTATTCAAACTATTAATTTTATTGGTAATAGAGCTTTTTCGGATGCCCAACTCAAACGCCGCATTATCTCAAAAGAAGAGCGTTTTTGGCGTTTTCTAAGCCGAGCACAGCAAACCTTTGACGAAGACCGGATTGCGGCTGATCGGGATGTCTTGCGCGATTTTTACACAAGCGAGGGCTATGCTGATGTTGAAGTAACCTCAAGCAATGCTGACCTTTTGCCTGATAAGAGCGGGTTTTTGCTGACGTTCACCATCAAAGAAGGTCTTCGCTATCGCGTGGGGGATGTTCAGGTCACCAGCGATATCGTCGACCTACCCCTTGAGGGACTCGCTGAAATGCTAGAAACCGAGGGCGGAGATTGGTACTCCTCTACCAAGGTCGATGAGGATATCGAGACCCTCATTGAAGACTTGCGCAAGAAAAATTACCCCTTCATCGACGTCGACGTCCAAACAGAATTAGATGAGGGGGACGCCTATGTAACCTTTGCCCTGTTTGATGGACCGCCTGTCTATGTCGAGCGCATCGACTTTGTCGGCAATGTGCGCACCGTCGATGAAGTCATTCGTCGCCAGTTTGGCGTGGTCCCAGGCGACCCACTTAACAATGCCTTGCTTCGCCAATCCATCGATCGGGTGCGTGCCCTTGGGTACTTTTCTCGTGTCGATCCGTCCATTGAGACGGGCTCCGCGCCGGATAAAGCCATCATCACCACGGAGGTCGAGGAAAGCTCAACCGGGTCGCTTAATTTTGGGTTGGGATACTCGACCTTGGATGGGACCTTTGGCCAAATCAGCCTTGGCGAGACAAACCTATTTGGTGAGGGGCTGAATGCCGCGATTGCACTGCGCGTGGGTAGAAGAGATTATGGTGTCGATCTTAATTTTACCGATAATTATTTTATGGATCGGGAGCTCACGGGGTCTTTCCGGGTCTTTTACGATAAATCCCGATCCAGCGGAACCCGGTTGTATGACCTGGAATCCTTTGGCTCGTCGGTCTCCTTTGCCTATGACCTCGCGCCTCATCTCACTCAGTCAGTGGGCTATAGTATCGCGCAACAGAAGAGTAAAAATACCCGAACAGCGGCCAACGAGGATCTCATCCTGCAACCTAATAAGTCGACGGTCTCCGCCGTTTCTCACAGTCTGACCTACGATAAACGCGATAGCCGAGTTTTCACCACAAAAGGTTATACACTCTCTACATCACAAACGATTGCTGGGGTGGGCGGTGATATTCGCTACTATAAGATTGGCGTCGGAGGGACCTATTATATCCCGCTACCGCGCGAGGCTGTGGTGCGGTTTACCACAAACGGCGGGATCACCCGCGCATTTGGCGGGAAAAAACTTCGCCTCTCGGATCACTATTTTCTTGGTGGGGAGTCCTTACGGGGCTTTGCTTCTTCTGGGGTTGGTCCGCGGACTGCTAAGGGGGTGACGGCAGGCGGACGAGAGTTTTGGACGGCCTCGGCTGAGTATGCTCGTCCCCTAGTGGCAGGATCGCGGACAACCCGCTTAAGATTTTTTGCAGATTCCGGGTCACTGCGTAACACCCAAGCCATTCTGCCAGGCAGGACATTCAACAAAAAGCATAGCATCCGCTCTTCGACCGGCATGGGGCTCACCTGGCTTTCGGCGGTAGGGCCGATCAATCTTGATTACGCGATCCCCTTGCAAAAAGAGGATTATGATCGGACTGATCGGTTTTTGCTGTCCTTTAGAAGTTCTTTTTAATGATGAGATTACGAAGGCTGAAACACACAGTGATGCTTATGGTGGGGCTCTTCTTCAGTGCCCCGTCCTCTGCGCAGTCGATCTTGCTGTTGGATATCGAGGCGGTCATCACCAATGCTGCCGCTTATACCAGTATGATCGCCCAAGTTGAGGCTGAGCGGCAAATCCAACAAGCGTTCTTTGGCCAAGCAGAAGAAGAGTTGCGTGAGGAATCCCAGCGCCTTGTGGATCAGCGGGAGGAAATCTCTGCCCAAGAGTTCGAAGTCTATCGCCAATCGTTCGATGAGAAGGTGCGAAACCTGCAAGAGCGTGCCCGCGACATTCAAGCAACCATCCGTGATGCACAAGCCCAGGCCTTGGCACAAATTCGCGCCGACGCCTTGATGATTGCCCAAAGAATTGGCGAGGCGCGCGGCGCCCAGGTCATCTTGGAACAAAACACAACACTGGTGATTATCGATCAAGCCGCAGATATCACGGCAGACGTGGCGGCACAGCTGGACGATGTTCGCCCTGAAGTCAAACTCACGTTCGATGGCGCAAGCGAATAGGGGAGTCAGATTTGCCTGATCCGCGCTTTTTTCCAGTTCGGTCCCCAATAACGGTCGCTCAGTTGGTAAGAATCGGCGCAAACGCGGCTGATCTCAAGGCGGACCGTGCCTTCACTGGCGTGCAAAACCTTAAGGCGGCGGGCCCTGATGACCTAAGTTTTGTGTATCAAGAGTCATACCTTGCTGATCTTGCCACCACCAAAGCGGGCGGCTGTTTGCTTCGTAGAGCCTGGGGCGAGCATCTGCCGCCGACATGTGTGGGGATTTTCACCGAAGAGCCGCGCCGCTTGTATGCTCAGGTTGTCCAAATCATGTACCAAGCACCCTCGGCGCCTGGTATCGATCCTTCAGCCATCATCCATGCCACCGCCCAGATCGACCCGAGTGCGACCATCCAGGCCGGGGTTGTGATTAAAGCAGGGGCGTCGGTCGGCGCCAGGACCGTCATTGGGGCAGGCAGCGTGATCGAAGATCAGGTCATCGTCGGCGATGATTGTCGCATCGATGCCCTTGTGACGTTGGCCTATTGTCGTGTGGGACACCATGCCGAGATTATGACCGGCACCCGAATCGGTCAGCCGGGCTTTGGCTATGTCCCGGCCTCCGTACCAGGCCAGCACCATCTGCCCATTGCACAATTGGGGCTGGTGGTGATCGAGGATCACGTCAGCATTGGCGCCAATTGCGCCATTGATCGCGGCGCCTTGGATGACACGATCATCCGTCAGGGCACAAAAATCGATAATCTTGTTCACCTAGCCCATAATGTCGAGCTCGGTGAGGGGTGTTTTATCGCTGGTCAAACGGGTATTGCAGGCTCTGCTAAGATCGGTCGCTACGTCCAAACCGGAGGCCAGACGGGAATCTCAGGGCATATCAGCGTGGCCGATGGGGTGCGGGTTGCGGGCCAAGCAGGGGTGACCAAAACTCTTGCAAAACCAGGGAGTAGTGTCATCGGGATGCCCGCCGAAGAGCTCAAAACCTTTATTCATAAACGTCAAATTATGCGACAATGGCTCAAAGGGAAAAAATCATGACCATGCAGTGCCCTTTGCACCCAGAACAAATCAAGACCCTCGTGCCGCACCGGCCGCCGTTCTTGCTGTTGGATCGGATCGACACGCTGGAAAAAGGCAAGGGCGCGATCGCACGCAAGGCGATTTCTCTCTCGGATCCCTGTTTTCAGGGTCATTTCCCAGATAAGGCCATTTTCCCCGGCGTCTTGGTGATCGAAGCCCTCGCTCAAGCGGCGATTGTGTCCGTCACGGCCTTCGTGGATGAAGAGATTTTGCGTGCCAAACCTCTTGTCTATATCACGTCTATCGATAAGGCGCGCTTTAGGAAGCCGATCCTGCCGGGTGATCTTATGATCTTGGATGTCACCATTCAGCAAGTCCGGGGGCGGCTGTATAAGTTCTATGGCAAGGCCTTGGTGGAAGACCGTCTATGCGTAGAAGCAAGTTTCGGTGCCATGATGGTCGATAGCCCTGCACAAGCCTAGTAATGAGCACGATTCACCCCACAGCCCTCGTCGAAGAAGGCGCGAGGATCGCCCCCGATGCGGTCATCGGCCCTTTTTGCCATGTCTCAAGCCAGGCCGATCTGGCTGCTGGGGTGCAGCTACGCTCCCATGTGGTGGTCAGTGGTCGGACGAGCATCGGCGAGGGTACGATAGTTTACCCCTTCGCTTGTCTGGGAACCCAGCCGCAAGATCTCAAATACGAGGGTGAGGACTCCCAGCTCATCATCGGCAAAAACTGTATGATCCGCGAACACGTCACAGTCCACATTGGCACAAAGGGTGGCGGTATGGTCACCCGGGTTGGGGATGATGCGCTCTTGATGATCGGGACGCACGTGGCGCACGACTGTCAGCTCGGCAAGTCTGTCATCTTAGCCAACCATGTGAACCTTGCGGGGCACGTTACCGTCGGCGATTACGCCATCTTGGGCGGTATGTGCGGCGTCCATCAGTTTGTCGAAATCGGTGCCCACGCCTTTATTGCCGGGATGGTCGGTGTGGAGCGCGATGTCATTCCCTTTGGTATGGTTGAGGCAACCAAAGCCCGGGGTCGCTTGACGGGACTTAACCACGTGGGCTTGCGTCGGCGTAACTTTGATCGCAAGCAAATCCGCCACCTACAACAAACCCTCGATAACATTTTTACGGAACAGGGCACATTGGCTGAGCGCATAAAGACATTGCGGACCCGCAAGAACGGCGATGATACCCTTTCTCATACTCTGCTTGACTTTATCGAGCGTTCGAGCAAACGCGGGCTCTTGGTTTTGAAGTGACGGACGCGGTCGGGATTATCGCCGGGTCAGGAACATTGCCAAAGCTCCTTGCCCAGACTCTCAAGGCGCAAGACAAGACCTATACCTTGATCGGCCTGGATGGGTTTTGCCAACCAGATTGGCTGGCCGAGCATCCCCATGTCCGCCTGCGGATCGGCGCGATGGGGAGCATGATAGATCATTTTCGCAGAGCGGGGGTGCGGCGTCTGTGCTTTGCTGGTGGCGTGACCCGGCCGAGTCTTAGAAGCCTTATGCCGGACGTCAAGGCACTTAAACTCGCAGGCGAGCTTATGATGCGTGGCTTGGGCGATGACGGGGTGCTTAGCAAAATCGCTGCCGCTTTTGAAGCTGAGGGCTTCGTGATTACCAGTGCCCAGGATCTCCTGCCGTCCTTGTTGGCGCGGAGGGGGGTGATGGGGCGCGCCAAGCCATCCCGCCAGAACGAGGCAGACATCATCCGCGGGCGGGCGGTATTGGCCGCTATGAGCGAGGCCGACGTGGGGCAAGGATGTGTTGTTTGTGAGCATATTGTGCTCGCGGTAGAGGCTTTTGAGGGCACTGATGCGATGATTGCGCGCGCCGGGCAATTACGCCCGAGCGCATCAGGGGGTGTTCTTATCAAGGCGGCCAAGACCACCCAAGACGTGCGTTTGGATGCGCCCACTATCGGGCCTGATACCATTAAGGCCGCCAAGGCCGCCGGCCTTGCTGGTGTGGCCATTCAAGCGGGCCGGGTCTTAGTGATCGATCAAGCACAGGTCATCGCCCAGGCTGATCAGGCGGGTAAGGCCGGTAGGGCCGGTTTTTTTCTTACGGCTTTTTAATGACGCGCTTTTTTTTTATAGCAGGAGAAGCCTCGGGTGATGTCCTAGCGGCTGCGATCATGCGCGCTCTTCGCGATCAAGATCCCGATGCCAGCTTTGCCGGCATCGGCGGGCCTGCCATGGCAGGGGCGGGGCTTGATTCGCTCGTGCCGTTCGATGACCTTGCCGTCATGGGGCTTATGGAAGTTCTGCCGCGCGTGCCGCGCCTTTGGCGTCACCGTCGCACCTGTCTTAGAGCTATAGAAAAACTGAAACCCAGCGTGGTGATTACCGTGGATTTGCCGGGTTTTAACATTAGCCTGGCCCGACAGAGCAAGGGGCAACGGTGTTGCCCGTGGATTCATTGTGTCGCTCCGACCGTATGGGCCTGGCGTCCGGGCCGGGCCAAGCGCATTGCACCGCTGTTCGATCACTTGCTGACCTTATTGCCTTTTGAGCCGCCGTATTTTCAAAAGCACGGCTTGCCTGCAACTTTTTGTGGGCATCCGATTCTCACCAGTGGTGCAGATCAGGGTGACGAGGCCCGCTTTCGTGCACGCTATAAAATTGATCGAGATATTTTATTGATCCTGCCCGGTAGCCGTCGCCAAGAAGTTAACCGGATGTTTCCAATTTTCTATAGGGCTTATCAAACCCTCAAGCAACAAAACCTGAGTCTTCATCCGGTGATGGTGTTAAGTCCCCAACGATTTGAAGACGTCCGCTCCCAGATAGAAAATCTAGCGGCTCATGATCTTACTATCATCACTGATCCAGATGAGAAGTACGACGCCTTTGCTGCGGGACAGGGTGCTTTTGCTACTTCAGGAACGGTAACGCTAGAGCTTGCTATGGCCGGTGTGCCCTGCGTTGTGGGTTTTTGCCTTCATTCGTTGACTTACCGAATTGTTCGCCCGATGGTTAAGGTCCAGTGGGGTAGCCTTGTGAATATTTTATGTGAGAGAGAGGTCATTCCCGAGTTTCTGCAAAAACAATGCACCCCTGATAATCTCGTAAAGGCGATGCAGCGGCTGTGGTCTGATAAAGACAATCCTCAACAGATTTTCTATTCTAAGGCCATAGGTAAGCTCAGGCCTAAGGGTGAGGGAAGGGGCGATCCGGCCACCATCGCCGCGCAAGTCATTGGGCAAGTATCCAGATCTCATGCCTGAACTGCCTGAGGTGGAGGTTATCGTCCGGGCATTGCGTCCTTCCTGTGTGGGTAGGACCATTACGGGCGGATGCTATTCAGGCTATAGATTGCGCCGACCGGTTCCGCCCACCTTGATAAAATCACTGAGCGGGACAAAAATTATGAAACTTGAGCGGCGCGGGAAATATATTGTAATCTCTCTTGCCAGAGATTCACGACCGCTCAAGAATATCCTTCTCATTCACTTGGGCATGAGCGGCGTTCTTTACCTTAGTGAAACGGCTGAACAGCCCAAAAAGAAAACCCACGAGCATATCAAGCTCACGCTTTCGGCGAGTCAAACACTCACCTTTCGTGATCCTCGCCGATTTGGCTTTGTGGATTTCTGTGATCGTGATGATCCTGCGCTTACCCGGCTTGGCTATGAGCCGCTCTCGCCCACCTTTTGTGCTCAGGATTTATATACAGTCACCCGCGTCCGTAAGCAAACCATCAAAAGCCTCTTGTTAAACCAGCAGGTGATCGCTGGAATTGGTAATATCTACGCAAGCGAAGCCCTTTTTGTTGCACGCATCGCCCCTTCGGCGATTGCCGGGAGTCTCACGCGTGTCCGGGTCGCGCGCTTACATGCGGCCATTCGCGATGTCTTAACCAAGGCGATTAAAGCAGGTGGCTCGTCCATGCGCGACTATCATCATCCTGACGGTAACCCGGGCTACTTTCAGCACCGCTGGCAAGTCTATGGCCAGCAGGGTATGGTGTGCCCACGATGTGTAAGCAAGGGTGAGCATACCCCTTGTATCGTACGTACCCAACAACAAGGCCGAGCAACCTATCACTGTCGCCGCAGTCAACGGGGTTAGGGATGAAAACACCGAAGTATATCAGCGGGCTGGCCCCGATCATCAAGCCCTACAAGGCCTGTATCTTTGATTTATGGGGGGTCGTCCACAACGGCCAGCAACTGTTTGACGGTATTTTGCAAACCTTTACAGCTCTTAAAAAAAGTGACCGGAAAATTGCGATCCTTTCTAATGCACCGCGGCAAACCTTTGTCGTGCGCGAGCAATTAAAAGCGTTCGGCTTAATGGAGCAAGCCTATGATGTGCTTTATACCTCTGGTCAGCATTGTCATGAAGCCCTTAACGATTCAGCTTGGCGCGAGATATTAGGTGAAACGTGTTTTCATATCGGCCCGCCACGGAACGAAAGCTTACTGGCTGGTACCCCGATTCATCAGACCGATGATCTAAGGGATGCCTCTTTTGTTTTGGTTTCTGGGCCGTTGGAAGGTCCTGCGCTGACGGTTTTATTGGAGAACGCCTTGGCGCTCGGTTTGCCGATGGTGTGCGCGAATCCAGACAAGACTGTGATCGTTGGTGATGAACGACAAAGCTGCTCGGGCGCGGTCACCCAGGCCTATGAGGCCATGGGCGGGACGGTGCATTGGTTTGGTAAGCCCTATGAGGCCGTCTATCAGCACTGTATGAAGGCTTTGGGGATCGATGATCCAAGCCAAATCTTGATGATTGGTGATAGTCTAGAAACCGATATACAAGGGGCCGTACGCTCAAACCTTGTCAGCTGTTTGATTATCGACGGCATTCACGGTGAGGCGATTATGAGGGTGAACGATGACGTTGATCATGACGCACTCGCCCGGTTGTGTCAGCAGATTTTGCCCAACCATACGGGCCCTGACTTTATAATGAAACAAGTGGCATGGGAGGGCGCCTAGGGCGCAAATCATGATGAGCAAAGCAATGAAAAATCTTCCTCGGTGGAATCTCAAAGATCTCTATAGTGCGCCGGATGGGGCAGACCTTCTTAACGATAAGAAGAAAGCTTTGCGTCTTGCGAAGGCGTTTGAGGAACGCTACGCCCCGAAAATAGCGATACTGACGGGCAAAGAGCTTATCACAGCCCTGCGTGCTTATGAAAAACTTGAGACTCTTTGTGCGCGTTTAGGCTCCTATGCCTATCTTTTCTATGCCCAGGATATGTCACGTGAATCCGCCAGTGCGTTTGTACAAAAAACCACCGAAGACATGACCCAGATCAATCGTCATCTCTTATTTTTTACTCTCACTCTGGCGCGGGATAAGCCTGCCCAACGGCGTAAACGTTTGACTGCAAGCGGACCTTATGCACCATTTTTACAAAAAATCTACGATCAATCCCAATATAAACTGAGTGATGAGCTAGAGCGATTCATCAATGATAAAACCCCTACAGGAAGCGGGGCATGGGTGCGCTTGTTCGATGAGACCATAGCGCGGTTACGTTTTTCTATTGGTCGTTCTCATGGATCCCTCGCGCAAGTTTTGGATCGCTTGAGTCATCCTCGCGCGGACGTCCGCAAGCGTGCGGCACAGTCTTTGGCAAAGGGGCTAACGGCGCACGAGCCTTTGTTTGTGCACATCACCAACACCCTGGCTAAAGACAAGGCGGTTACCGATGAATGGCGCGGTTTTAGCGAGCCTTGGTCGGCGCGTAACCTTGCCAATGAGGTCGAAGATGAAGTGGTCGATGCCCTGTTGGTTGCAGTCAAGCGGGCTTACGGCGATCTTTCCCATCGCTATTACCGCTTTAAGGCTCGCTGGTTTGGTAAGCAAAAACTGGCCTATTGGGATCGAAACGCGCCCTATAACACCAAAGAAGAGGTGATCGCTTGGTCCCAGGCCCAGCGAACTGTCCAACAAGCGGTTGCTGATTTCTCACCACCCATGGCGGCGATTCAGCAACAGTTTTTCACCCAAGCATGGATCGATGCCGAACCCAGAGCTGGTAAAGCCCCTGGGGCCTTTAGTGCCTCGGTGAGTACAGATTCTCACCCCTTTATCTTGATGAATTATATGGGCAAGTCACGTGATGTGATGACCCTTGCCCATGAACTGGGCCATGGCATTCATCAGGTCCTTGCGGCAAAACAAGGAGAGCTTTTATCTCACACACCATTAACTCTGGCGGAAACCGCCAGCGTGTTTTGCGAGACTTTAACCTTCACGCACCTGCTGAAAAAGCACAAGGATCCTGCTCGGCGCTTTATTTTACTCACGCAAAAAATCGAAGACGTCATCAACACAGTTGTCCGGCAAATCTCGTTTTATGATTTTGAGCGTCGGGTCCATCACGCCCGTCGTCACCAGGGTGTTTTGAGTGCCGATCAGATTGGACAGATTTGGCTCGATGTGCAAAAGGAAAGCCTTGGCCCCGCGATTAAGCTGGATAAATCCTATGGGATTTTTTGGACTTATATTCCCCATTTTATTCATTCACCATTTTATGTATATGCCTACGCTTTTGGCCAATGCTTGGTCGACAGCCTTTATGATATTTACGAATCTGGTACGATTAAAAACTTCCCCGGTAAATATGTAGACCTTCTCAAGGCAGGGGGGCGGTTGCGTCATACCGAACTTCTCGCGCCCTTTGGGCTTGATGCGCGTTCGCCAGATTTTTGGACGCGTGGGCTTAGGCGGACGGGGCGCCTGATCGATCAACTTGAGGTGTTGGCCGCGGAGCAAAGATAACGCCGGCAACGATCACGGCAAAGCAGGTTTGCGCTAGCCAATTGGCTTGGCCTGCGCCGTAGGCAACCTGCGCGATGGCCTGGTAACTTATAAAGGTAGCAAGAGCAAAGGCTTTGGTTTTATTGGGCAAGTCTTTTATGCGCCATAGTACACTGAGCATCACGCCAAGCCATAAACTAACTCCGATCACACCTAACTCAGTCCAATACTCAAGAATATTATTATGGGGGTGCGAGGTCGTCCCTTTTACGAGAAGTTGCACGTCAGGGTTCTGGGTATAAAATAAATCATAAACCTGCCGAGATGTTCGATACCCCCAGCCCAGGACGGGATTTTCTGCGATCATGGTGCTGATTGCCTGCCATATCTCTAGCCGGGAGATGATTTCACCCTTGGGGAGTGTGTCGCGCATAGGTGTTGTAAGCCGCAAACCGATACTCGCAAGCCAAGGCATCAGGTAGGTCATCAGGATTGTGCCAACCATGACCAATATCATCCCGGCGCGCGGCAGAAAAAAGGCTATCATAAATACCCCCACGCTCGTCAATAGGGCAAACACTGTGGCGGCGGACTCACTGAAGATGCAGATAAGCAGAAGGCACCCAGCCAAAAGCAAGCAATTTTTCGTTTTCTTATTTTCAAGAAGGTAATAGGCCAAAGGCCAAAAAATCATTGCAGTGAGCGTAAAAAATCGATTAAAGCGATGATCGTAAACAGCGTTATTCTCATGAAAATAAGTCGTCACGGCATGAATAAAGCCATGCCTACCAACACCGTTAACAAGAGTGTGATAAATACTTTCAGGAATAGTATAAAAAATAAAATAGAAAAAATTAGATGAACCTGTGGCAGCAAAAACGAAAAAAACAGCGATCAAAGATAAGGTGATAGACAAGGGCCAGAACATTTGATCGATGATTCCCAGCCGATTAATATGAGCGCGCACCGGAGTCGTCAAACAAACTATGCCGATAACAATAAATCCACCAAAAGCTAAAGATTTTACCAAGGAACGTACTGGATCAAGGCTCCACAACGCACTTACCAAGGTCCAAGCAAAAAGTAAAACGATAAAAACTAAGCTGATATGTTTGCCTGGTATGGGAAAATATCGGTGGGTATAGATAAAATGACTGATTAAAGAAAGCGCACCCAATACCACTGTGAGCGTGACAAGATTCGAACGGGTACTTAACAGCGCTAGCCCTATAAAAATAAGAACACCCAAAAAGGTTATAGGGATTCGCATAGTGCTGCCTTGATAAGGGTTTGTGTGTAGTCATGAGAGGGCGCGTTAATGATTTGCTCTGCCGGGCCTTGCTCGATAATGCGTCCTTGCTTCATCACCAGAATATAATGACTGAGCGCGCGGACGACTTTGACATCATGACTGATAAATAGATAAGCGAGTTTATACTTTTTCTGGAGGTCTTTAAGCAAGGCAATGATTTGTGCCTGCACCGAACGATCCAACGCTGAGGTTGGCTCATCGAGAACGATCACTTTGGGGCGTAGAACAAGGGCGCGCGCAATCGCGATTCGTTGCCGCTGCCCACCGGAAAGCTCATGCGGGTAGCGCACGGCAAAATGCGCCTCTAATCCGACATCGTGCAGGGCTTCGGTCACACGATCTGTAAAATTTTCATGGTGTTTGTGTATCCGTAGCCCCTCGCCGATAATATCCCCAATCGTCATCCGTGGACTGAGTGAGCCGAACGGATCTTGAAAAACAATCTGTAGCCAGCGACGCAAAGCTCGTAGCGATTGACCGGTCAAACGATTGAGATCATGTGCCCCAAAGCGAATCTCGCCCGTTGAAGGCGTCAGCCGTAATAAGGCAAAGCCCAAGCTGGTCTTACCGGACCCGCTTTCCCCAACGACTCCGATGGTCATCCCCTCGCGTAAGTCAAAGGTTGCATTGTTCACGGCTTTAACGTGATCGGTGATACGCCGGAAAACCCCACGCCGAATAGGATACCAAACGCGCAGGTCGCGGATTTGCATGACATCTGGCGCCTTTGGGTCGATCGGGGGGGGGGGTCGCTGGGTTGTGCATCGATCAGACGTTTGGTCTGAATGTGTTTGGGGGCCGTGAGCACAGCTTTGCGCGTTCCAGATTCGATCAAGGTTCCTTGGTGCATGACATGGACATCGTCGGCGACCTGGTTGACGACATCCAGATCATGCGTGATGAGCAGAAGACCCATGGTCAGACGCTTTTTAAGGTCCACGAGCAAGTTAAGGATCTGGTTTTGAATGGTGACATCCAATGCCGTCGTGGGCTCATCAGCGATAAGTATTTTTGGCTTGTTGGCAAGCGCCATAGCAATCATGGCCCTTTGTCGCTGGCCGCCAGAGAGTTCATGGGGTAAAGATTTACGGATACGCGGACTCGGATCAAGCTCCACCAGCTCCAACAAGTGATTGATTTGCTTTTGTGCTGGCTCGCCTCGAATTTTTTGATGAATCCATAAAGATTCGCCGATTTGTTTTTCTATCCGGTGTAGAGGATTAAAGGACGTCATAGGTTCTTGAAAAATCATGCCGATCTCACGTCCGCGGATAATCCGCAGGCGCGCCTGACTGACATCCATCAGGTTTTCATTGTGTAAAAAGATTTTACCGCTAGGATGAAAGGCGGTGGGATAGGGCAAGAGACGCAAGATAGAAAGTGCAGTGACTGATTTACCCGATCCACTTTCGCCGACCAAACAGGCCGTTTGTCCTGCTTGCAACGTGATGTTGACGTCGCGGACGGCGGATATGGTCTGGCCGCCACTGATAAAGGAGGTGGCAAGTCCCTCTAATTTCAGCAAAGGTGTACTCATCAAAAGTCAGCCAAAGGCAGATCGTGAATGTCTTGTTGCAGTTGCTGAACAAAACCAAAAAGGTTGTGCTGTCGTGGTCGGGCATAACGGGCGGCCTTCAAGACATCGTTAACGGACTTGAGAGTCTTATCAAAAATCTCATTGATAAGGACGTAATCGTATTTATGCCAGTGTGAAATCTCGCCACCTGCACGGCGCATCCGCTCGCTGATGGTATG
This sequence comes from Pseudomonadota bacterium, assembly GCA_039028835.1. Lineage (GTDB taxonomy): Bacteria > Pseudomonadota > Alphaproteobacteria > JBCCHK01 > JBCCHK01 > JBCCHK01. The sequence continues at coordinate 49,005 of JBCCHK010000002.1, read as the reverse complement.
GGCGTCGTCCTGCTTACGATCCCGCAGACGGCGATGGAGCTCGGCCACGCTTGGGGGGAGCAAAAAAACAGAGACAACATCATCAGGGATTTTTTCTCGTAGCTGATCGGCCCCTTGCCAATCGATATCCAAAAGCACATCCCGGCCTTGTGTGAGTGTTTTTTCTATCGGTGCCCGAGGTGTGCCGTAGCTATGGCCAAAGACAGTGGCGTGTTCGAGCATATCGCCATTGTTCGCGCGTTTTTCGAAAATCTCAGGGGTAAGAAAGTAATAATCTTTTCCCTCGCGCTCGCCAGGGCGGGGGGGGCGGGTGGTTGCGGAAATAGAAAGGTGAAGCCGGTCATCAGTTTCGAGTAAGGCCCGGGTGATCGATGTTTTTCCCGCGCCGGACGGGGAAGAGATGACAAGCAACAAACCTCTGCGTTGTAAAGACATCGTCATGCGGCCTGGAGGTGCTTGAGAACGTGTTGCGCCGCTTGATCGGCGGTGCGATTCAAGACGATCCCTGGATAGGCTTGTCGATGCAATCGCGTATCGGCCTTGCCGGGATCGATGCACCGCGCGGTAATCTGCGGCGTTTCATCGGCATAGGCCTTGAGGATCTCGCACGCCGCGGCTTTGCTGGCCTGATAGGCACTCCAATAAGCGGGGCGGGGCGGAGCGGGGCAGGTCAACAGCGCAACATGGGCATCGATTGAGCGGCGCAACAGCGGATCTAAACTTGCCAGAAGCCTCTGGTTGGCAAGGGCGTTGATGGTCATAACATGTCCCCATGAGACGTTGTCGGCTGCAGCGATGGGCGAGAGCTCGCCGATACTGGCGGCTCCTAGGATAAGCCAGTCCACCCGATCCAGTCGCGTCGCAAGGTGCGCGCCCAAAGGGGCAATACTGTCTAACTGTGCAAGGTCACAGCATACCACGCTAGCATGGCCGTTTTTTTTGCTAATTTCTTCTTGCAAGCTGGCAAGGCCTGGCTCATCACAATCGAGCAGCACCAGGGAGTTATCCCACTGCGCGCACCGTAGGGCCAAGGCGCGGCTAATGCCAGCCGCGGCACCAGTGATGACAATCACGAGGCCTGTGGTGAACTTTTTCATAAAAGGCGATACTCTGAGGCGGGAGGCGAAACACAATGATGGCAACAGCACTCCCAACACTATTCTATGAGTAAAATTGAGATCAAGGGGGCACGGATACTCGTCACTGGTGCGGCGGGATTCATCGGCGCACATTTGTGTGCCCATTTGCTAAGCCAAGGGGCACAGGTCACGGGGGTCGATAGCCTCGTCCCCACAGGTGATCGTATGCATGATCGGTTAGCGCCCCTAAGGGATCATGCAGATTTTCAGTTTATTGGCGCGGACATCAGCCACGAGACAGACCCGCTTTTTGCGCAAGAGGGCTACACGGCCATCGTGCACTTGGCCGCCCGTTACGCGCCTCAGGCAGGGTGGGATGATCCGGCGGGTGCTGTGCGTAACAATGTGGCCGCCTTGATGGCGGTGTTGACCGCTTGCCAGGTGTACCGGCCCGCGCATTTGATTTTTGCCAGTGGGGCGGCGGTCTATGGCCTTAATCGTCATCAGGATACCAGCGAGTATGACGCGGTGGACCATCCGGTCTCGCCCCTTGCTGCAGGGATGCGTGCGGCCGAGCTCTTAGCCCACAGTTTTGCCCATCATCACCAGATATCCACAACCGGCTTGCGCTTTTTCAGCCTTTACGGTCCCGCCGGGCATCATGACAGTGCCATTAGCCATTTTGTTCGTGCTCTTTTTGCAGGGACGCCGCTTACAGTGTACCACAAGGGCCAAGCGCGCCGATCTTGGACGTATATCGATGATGCGATTCGCCTCATCGCCCGGGTGCTGACCCAGCCGCCTTTGGGCAATAGCCGCTGGGATCAAGCCCAGCGCACCCCGGCACAAAGTGTCGCGCCCTTTAAGATTTACAACGTTGGCTCGGGTGAGTCTGCAACAGTGACGGAGGTCATCCGTATCCTCGAGCGGCACGTGGGGGTGCCTGCGACTCTCAAGTCAATGCCGCCCCCTCCGGGAGATATTCGTGTGTCCATTTGTAATCCGCAAAGGCTTTTGCAAGATTTTGCCGACATGCCGCGCACGAGCCTGGAGGAAGGCCTTGCTAAGGTCATCGCCTGGTACCGGACGCAGCGTTAAGGGTCTGGGTTTTGCTTAAAAGGCGGATTGAACGAAAGTCCCGAGGATAGACTCGGCGTGATTGAACCAAAGATCGAGAGCGGCCGTCAGAGTCACAGCGGTAATCAGCCAGCCGAGAAAAATCTGCAAGGGCAGGGCGACGAAGAAGATCATCGCTTGGGGCATGAGGCGGGTTAAGATCCCCACGGCGATATGAAATACGGTCATGAGGACCAAGATGGGTGTGGCCATGCGCACTCCGACAGAAAAGCTGTTGGATAAGGTTTGGGAGATGAGCTGTGCCGTATCGCTGGTATCGGGTACGACCCCGGCAGGTAGCCAAGCGTAACTATCGACCGCTGCGGCGATCAGCAAGTAATGAAGCCCGGTGGCGAACATGACCAGGATCGCCACCAAAGTGATAAACAGCGCGGTAAGAGAGCCCTGCACGGCGGTCACAGGGTTGAACAACAGGGCGTTGGCCATACCGATTTGCAGGCCGATGATCGAGCCTGCCACATCCGCCGCGGTGATGAAAAAGCGCGCAATCATGCCAAAAATCAAGCCGGTCATGAACTCGATCAGGATGATGAGCATGAGCGTGGCAAAGTCATCAGGAAAGGGCGGCAAAAGTTGATAGACAAGCGGCGTGACTACCGCCGCCACCGTCAGAGCAGCAGCCAAGCGCACCCGTGCTGGCACGGCAGAGTTGCTAATACCAGGCATGAGCATGAAGACGGTTCCCAGGCGGGTGAAGACCAGGACAAAATAGTAGATATCGTTGACCAGCAGGTCAGCAATGGCAAAAGGTTGGGAGAGATCGATCACGTTCATCAGAGAACCTGTGGACCCCATCGTTGATGAGTCCAGAGCCACTGATCGGGGGTTTGGCGAATTCGCGCCTCGAGCCGATCATTGAGCATTTGGGTAAGCACGTGAATCGCCTCCGAAGAGCTCCCGGTTGCCCAAAGGGGCTCTTCATAATCTAGGGCAAAGCGCGCTCCGGGCAGACGACGACAATGCACGGGAATAATGGGACATCGATACTTGGCCGCCATACGGGCAGGGAAAGAGGTGGTCATGGCGGCACGACCAAAAAAGGTGGCTTTGACGCCTTCGTTCATTTTTTGATCGAAGAGAATCCCGGCAAAACCACCGTGCTCGAGGCTTTGCATGGCGATCCGCGCCCCGGCAAGGCCTTTTTTGACGTAAGCGAGCTCAGCCGTGCGGCGGCGACGGGCAAGGATCATACGGTTGATCCAAGGGTTGTTGGCAGGGCGATAGATGATACTGTTATACCGTCTGCGTTCAGGCGGATAAAACTGGGAGATAAAGATGGAAATCGCCTCCCAATTGCCAAAATGGGCGGCAGCAAAGATGATCGGTTTGCCCGCCTGAACAAAGGCGCGGACCTTGTCCTCGCCAGTGATCTCGGTGCGGGGGCGCAAGGACGATAGGGTGAAATGGGGGGACTCGAAAATCGTCTGGGCAATATGATTCCACAAATTGCGGCGGGTATGATGGTGCCAGGCCTGATCTTTTTCAGGAAAAAACACTTTAAGGTGGCGGCGAGCCAGGTGATCGCCCCGCCGCCAGACAAGCGGCAGAACTGGGGCGGCGAGTCGTGCGCCTAACGCGCTTGCTATCTTAAGGGGCAAGAGGCGGACAAGACCCATCACAATCGCAAACACAAGGGCTTGGAGGGGGTAGCTCACCCATCGCTGAATGAGACGTCGGAAAAAGGATTTCGGTTGTGCCAATACAAGCTCCAACAGACACTACACAGCCATGATGCCGTGCCTTTAACAGGCACCCTTAGGATATCCCCTTAGTATGACAAGCGCCCGCAATCCTAGAAAGCAGTTGTGCGCGGGAATCTCCGAGCCAGTCCAAATCTAAGGGAGCAACTAGGGCAAAGTCCGGGGGCAATCTCATGGCATCTTTTTCGGTTGTCACCAGCTGGGCGTTGTGCTGTTGTGCCCAGGCTTCAAGAGCGCGCAGGTCTTGTGGCCGGTAAGGATGATGATCGGCAAACCGGCGGGTGGCGACCACCTGACCGCCGCTGGCGTGCAAACTCTCAAAGAACTTTTCCGGGCGGGCGAGCCCGGCGAAGGCGGCGAGAGGGCCCGGGGGTGGCTGGGCCTTGGCCTGAACGCGGCACAGGGTGATCGCGGGGTTTATCCTTTGGGCTTGCTCAGCGAGACGATGAGGGTCCGGCCCGATGATGATGCACCCATCGCTACGGGTAAGGGCGTTCACAAGGGGCTCGCGCAGAGGTCCGGCGGGAAGCAAGCGGCCATTGCCGATCCCAAAGGGGCCGTCGATCACGAGCACAGTCAGCCCACTTTGCAAATGAAGGCTCTGCATCCCATCATCCAGCACGGCAAGGCGTGCCCCCGCCGCCGCCGCCGCATTCAGGCCATCGGGGCGGTGGCGGGCAACCCAGGTCACGCCGTCGCGGGCATGCAAACGGGCTTCATCACCAACATCGCGATTATCCGGGGCAACACGCCGGGGGCCAGCCTCGCGCCCGCCATAGCCACGCAAGATCACATGGGTATCCACGCCCTGGTCGCGTAGCCAACGGGCAATGGCACGCACCACGGGGGTTTTTCCAGCTCCGCCTGCTGTGACATTACCAACCAGAATAGTCGGGAGGATCGGCGCGTAGGGTTTGGCTCTCATCAGGCGTGCCCCCGCGCCGTAAAGCCACGCGAGCGGCTGGCACAACCGCGGAAGGGTGCCATCTTGGGCAAACCAGGCGGGGGTGGGGATCATCTTGTGGATCATGGGGCAATATCCAAAGTATCCAGGAGCTTTGTCGCGATGCGTTCAGACAAGCCCTCTCGTTGCTCGGTGCCGTAGTCTCGTCCGGCCAAGCCCATGGTGTGCCGCCGGGGTGCATCGCGGAGCAAATCACAGACCTCTCGTGCTAGGTCTTGCTTGCTTTGTACCGTGTGCGCGGCTTTGAGCTTGAGAAGGCCATCGCGTAGATCGGCAAAGTTGGCCATATCCGGGCCAAACAACACCGGCAAGCCCCGGTGGGCCGCTTCCAGGGGGTTTTGCCCGCCATGATCGAACATCGAACCGCCGATAAACACCACATGAGAAAGAGCCAAAAGGGTGTCGACCTCTCCGATGACATCCCAGATAAAAACAGGTGCATCCCCAGGATCAGTATGATCGCTGCGCTTGGCGAAGGGGATATCGTATTGAGCAAGGGTTTTGCTGATGGAGCGAACAAGACGCGGATGACGCGGACACAAAATCGTCAAGGTCCGGGGGTCTGTGGCCCAGGCTTTGCGGTGGGCATAAAGACACAGGCCAATCTCTGGGGGATGGATGCTTAGGGCGGTCCACACAGGCCGGCCAAGCCAAACCTCGCGGTAACGTTCGAGCAAGGCTTTGTCAGGAGGCGTGGGGACAGCGGCTTGCTTGAGGTTCATCACCGGGTGCAGCACGTTAAGCCCAAGCCCTTCAAACCGCTGGGCAGAGTCTTGATCGGCAGGCCAGATCAATCTCACCTCCTTAAGCAGATTGATAAAAAGCCCCCCCGTGCGTCGCCACCGTTGATAGGATGTCGCGCCCATGCGGGCATTGATGATCGCGCGTGGGATGTGGCGGCTTTGATCCAAAAGATTGGGCCAGAACTCGGATTCAATCCACACGGCAGCATCAGGACGCCAGTGATCGATAAAGCGACGGGTTGCTGCTGGGGTGTCGATAGGCACGTACTGATGATACCGATCCTCATGCCCTGCAAAGGCCTGGCGGGCCAGTTCGGCCGAGCTGACCGTGCCGGTCGTGAGCAAAAAAGTAGCGGTTTTTTTCCCCAAACCTTGAGCAAGGGAATCGATCACGGTGAAGGCTAGCTTGGCCTCGCCGACACTGGCGGCATGAAGCCAGATCAGCATCCCTGGCTGCCGCGCGAGGGATGCATATCCCCACCGTTCTTGGCGTCGATGGCGATCCTCCTTGCCGCGCAAACCGCGCCCCCATAGCCAAAACTTTATACCGGGGCTCAAGGCCGCCGTGATCGCGCGGTAGGTTAAAAGGGATGCGGTCATGACCAAAAGGGAGTTCTAAAAAATTCTCAAAAACAGCGGAGCGCTTTGGGTAAATAACACACGGTCTTGATAACCTTGATAAAAATCATCACCCAGAAAATCTATAAGAAAAGCGCGAGCCCTACCATGGTCGGCTCGCAAGATGACTTTCAACAATCCCCTTGCCTAGCTTACCTTTGGCTGAGATTCAGGATTATTGCGATAGGAGAGAATTTCCTTATGATGGGGTGGTTCTTGTTTTTGGGAGACTATTTATCATGATACGCCACAGTTTAATCGCCGTCACGCTCGGCCTTACTCTCGCCGTAACATCTTGGGGTGTTCGCGCCGAGCAAGAAGTTCTCACCATCCTTCACGTCAATGATTTTGATCGCATGGAAGAGTCCGACGGGCGGGGTGGTTTTGCTCGATTTGTCACCGCCCTGCGCGATTTGCGCGGGGGACGGGATCACGTCCTGGTAACCAACGGCGGGGATGCAATCTCGCCGTCTCTGATGTCCAGTTTCGATCAAGGGGCACATATGATCGATCTGTTTAATAATGTGGGATTCGATGTATACGTCGCCGGTAACCACGAGTTTGATTTCGGTCCCGATGTGCTCAAGACTCGTATCGCACAAGCGACCTTCCCGATTCTCACCGGCAACGTGTCGGACCAGAACGGCGGGCCCATCGCTGGGGCGCATCGCACCTGGATGACCAAGGTTGGCGAATACACCATCGGTGTTTTGGGTCTGACGACTCTGGGAACGATCGAGAAATCCTCCCCGGGCTATGCTACCTTCACCCCGGTGGATGAGGCCGCCGAGGCTCTCGCCCAAGAACTTCGCGACCAGGGTGCGGATCTCGTGATCGCGTTGGCGCACACGGACTTGAGTGAGGATGCGGCCCTCTTTGAGCAAAAAGCCGTGGATGTGATTCTAAGCGGCGATGACCATATCCTCATCAATCGCTACGACGGTAAAACTTTGATGGTTGAATCCGCAGCGCAAGCAGATTACATCACAGAAATCAACCTCGTGCTCGATCGGGTGACCTCTCGTGATCGCGAGCGGTTTGTCTGGTATCCGGCGTCTGTGCGGGCGGTTGATACCATACGCTATGAACCCGATCCACAAGCTCAAGCGCGGGTGCAGGTCTATTTGGATCGCCTAAGCAAAGAGCTGGACGTGGAAATTGGCAGGACCGCTCGTGAAATCGACTCTCGCCGGGCGTCGGTCCGCACCCAAGAAACGGCCATCGGCAATCTGATTGCGGATGTTACCCGCGAGGCGGTGCAGGCCGATGTGGCGATTATGAACGGCGGCGGCATCCGCGCCGATAAGGTTTACGAGCCGGGCACGGTCCTCACCCGCCGGGATGTTCTCTCTGAACTTCCTTTTGGTAACAAGACTGTCAAGCTGGAGATCAGTGGGGCGGATCTGCGCGCCGCCCTTGAAAACGGCGTCAGCAAGGTCGAAGACATCTCAGGCCGCTTCCCGCACGTATCCGGGATGCGTTTTGAATACGACCGCAATGCCCCACCAGGTGCGCGGATCACGAGCGTCACTGTGGGCAGCCAGCCGCTTAACCCCAGTGCGCGCTATACGATTGCCGTCAATGACTTTATTGCGGGCGGCGGGGATGGCTATGGGATGCTTGAGCAGGCCAAGGTTCTGGTCGATCCCATGGCGGCACGCCTGATGAGTGCGCAGGTGATCGAGTATATCGAATCGGTGGGCACAATCAGCCCCACAACCGAGGGTCGAATCCAGGAAAAGGGCTGAGGCGCATGCCCCTTGCTAAGCAAGCCCGGTATTTCCTCCTATACCGGGCAGGCGCTCTCAAGCCTTACGTACTACCCCCTTGGGGGCGAGCATCTTCCGGCGTAGCGTAATCGCCTGAGCGTCCGGTCCGAAAGCTGGACGAGAAACAATCCGCCCCGCCCCGCGGGTCGGAGAAAGCTTGCCTTGATCGTAAACGACCTGGCCGTGGCTGATTGTTGTCGCGGGCAGGCCGGTCAGTTTCATGCCCTCAAAGACGTTGGTATCGACGTGAGAGTGTTGGTCTTTTTGGTGAATGATCTTGCTGGCTTTGGGATCCCACACCACGATATCCGCATCTGCACCGGGTTTTACGGCCCCTTTGCGGGGGTAGATGTTTAAAATTTTCGCGCTGTTGGTGGAGGTCGCCTTCACAAACTCGTTGAGATTCAGGCGCCCTGTATTGACCCCATGGCTCCACAGGACGGCCATTCGGTCTTCGATGCCACCGGTACCATTGGGTATCTTGGTGAAGTCCTCCCGCCCCATGCGTTTTTGCTCCAGGTTAAAGCAGCAATGATCGGTGGCCACCACCTGCAGGGAGCCACATTGCAGCCCTGTCCAGAGAGATTCTTGGTGGCTTTTATCGCGGAAGGGGGGGCTCATAACCCGCGAGGCAGCATAGTCCCAATCCTTGTGCTGATAGACGCTGTCATCCAGGACCAGGTGCTGGATTAAGGGTTCACCGTAGACACGCTGGCCTTCGGCGCGAGCGCGGGCAATGGCCTCGTGGGCTTGGCGGCAGGAGGTATGGACGATATAAAGACGCACCCCCGCCATGGCGGCCATGGTGATGGCGCGTTGGGCGGCTTCGCCTTCGACTTCCGGCGGGCGGGAGAGGGCATGGCCTTCGGGGCCGGTGATGCCCATAGCCAGCAGTTCTTTTTGTCGATTGACGACAATATCGCCATTTTCTGCGTGCACCAGCGGCATGGCGCCGATCTCGCGGCAGTGATTAAAGCTGGCGTATAAAACATCATCGCCAACCATAATGGCCCCTTTATAAGCCATGAAGTGCTTGAAGGTGTTGATCCCATGGTCTTGCACAAGGGTGGTCATTTCATCGCGCACCTGATCGGACCACCAGGTAATCGCCACATGAAAAGAGTAGTCACAGCAAGCCTTTTCAGCCCATTCTTTCCATTGGCTGTAAGCTTCTAAAAGGCTTTGTTCTGGCGCGGGAATGCAAAAATCGACGATCATAGTGGTCCCACCCGCAAGGGCTGCAGCCGTGCCGGTATAAAAATCTTCGCTCGCGACCGTACCCATAAAAGGAAGTTGCATATGGGTATGAGGATCGATCCCGCCTGGCATAACGTAGGCCCCGCCAGCATCAACGGTGCGGTCAGCCGAGGCCTTGAGGTTTTCACCGACCTCGGTGATTTGCCCATCTTGGCAAAGAACATCAGCCCTGATGGTTTCTTCGCTGTTGACGACAGTGCCGCCGCGGATCAATAACGATGCCATAACCTTCTCCTCAGTAATTTCTTTTGATCGTTTCTTTTGGGTGTCTCTTTTGCTCATCTCAAAACGTCACTTTGCGATTTATCAGTCTGACGGTCAAGCTGGCAAAAGGACGGCAAGAGCAAGAGGGGCAAGTCTGCTGGCTTGCAACAAACGCCGGAGCGATATAGGTTTGCCCCATACGCTTGATGTTACCCCTTCGTTTATTTCGCTTTAAGGAGCCCTAAGCAGTGATTTCTGTGGCCTACGCCCAGTCGGCAGGTGGTGGTGACGTGTTTACCCAAATGCTGCCGCTGATTCTGATCTTTGTAATTTTTTACTTTTTGCTCATTCGACCGCAACAAAAGCGCGCCCGGCTCCATCGGGAAATGTTGGCCGCTCTTGCTAAGGGCGATAAGGTCGTGACCGGTGGCGGTGTGATCGGCACCATTATCAAGGCTGATGACCATGAATTAACGATCCAAATCGCCGAAGGAGTCAAAGTCCGGGTGATGCGTGGCACGGTGGCCAGCAAAGCCCCAGAGCCTCCGCCAACCGTAAAGGCCAAGGCAACAGAAAAGGCCAGCGCGCCACCGGTCACGCTCGGTCAGCGCCTGGTGGGTTTTTTCAGCGGCTCTTCGCAAAAATAACGTTTCATGTCTCATCGCACCCGCACCATCATCGCGGTCGTTTTGTGTTTGTTTGGCCTGGCCTATGCCAGCCCCAACCTGTTCCCGCGTCAGCCAGGACCACCACCTGAGGGGATCACGGCGTACCTACCGGTTCATCCGCTCACTTTGGGGCTGGATTTGCAGGGCGGCTCGCACTTGCTCCTAGAGATCGACGCTCAGACGGTCATTGCCGAGCGACTGGATGACCTGGATCTGGATTTGCGCCGCGCCTTTCGCGAGGCACGGATCGAGTTCGCCCGTATGGGCATTCTTGGTCAAAGCCTGCGCGGCGAGATCACCAACCCCGAACAGCTTGAGACCGCCGAAGAGATTCTCAGCGACATCGCCCATGATCGCCTGACGTTCACCCTAGAGGATACAGGGACCTTCACTATTGATTATACCGATGCGGGTCTTTTGGCCCTTCGTTCAGATATTTTAAGCCAATCGATCGAGGTGGTCCGTCGCCGGATCGACGCCTTGGGGACCAACGAGCCAGTCATCCAACAGCAAGGACAAGACCGGATCATTGTGCAATTGCCTGGCGAGGACGACCCGGTTCGGGTCCGTCGCTTGTTAGGTGAGACGGCAAAATTGACCTATCACATGGTTCATCAAACCTTGCGTCGCCCAAGCGAGGGGCGGGGATACCTGGTGTTGCCAGACCGTGATGTGGACAGCGAAGGCAACCCCGTGGCCTGGTACGCCCTAGAGCGGCGTGTGGTTGTGAGCGGCGAAAATCTCACCAACGCCCAACCGTCCTTTGATAACAACGGCCAACCGGCGGTGACCTTAGCCTTCGATTCGGTAGGGACTCGCCGCTTTGGTGAAACCACGGCAAACAACGTCGGCCGGCAATTGGCGATTGTTCTTGATCGCGAGGTGTTGGTTGCCCCGGTGATTAACGTGCCGATCCTAGAGGGTAACGCTATTATCTCCGGCGGCGGCTTTACCGTGAGTAGCGCCAATGAGCTTTCTATCTTACTCCGTGCTGGCGCTTTGCCTGCGCCGATGAAAATTATAGAAGAACGGTCGGTCGGCCCCAAACTTGGGGCAGATTCGATCCGTGCCGGGCAGATGGCTTCGATCATTGCACTGCTTGCCGTGGTTGTGTTTATGATCTTGCGCTATCGTTTGTATGGCGTGATCGCCACGGTATCGCTTTTGATGAGTTTGGTGCTGGTTGTTGCCATTTTATCAGTCCTGGGTAGCACCTTGACCTTACCAGGGATTGCCGGGATCGTGCTGACGGTGGGTATGGCTGTGGATGCTAATATATTGATTTTCTCGCGCATTCGCGAAGAATCGCGACGCGGCCTTTCGACGGTTGCCGCCGTCCATGAGGGTTATAAAAACGCTCTCACGACAATCATCGACAGCAACTTAACGACGCTCATCGGCGCGCTTATTCTTTTCTATTTTGGCTCGGGTGCTATTCGTGGCTTTGCTGTGACGTTGAGTGTTGGGGTGGTTTGCTCGATGGTGACGGCGATCATGGTGACTCGTCTGTTGCTTGTTGCGCTCGAGCAAAGGCGCCGCCATGCTTGAGACCTTTTCTATTAATTTCATGGTGTGGCGAAAGCTTTTTTTAACGCTTTCACTTTTACTCATGATTGCCTCGATTGCTGTGCTGGGGGTGCGCGGCCTTAACTTTGGTGTCGACTTTCGTGGCGGTACCTCGTTGGTCGTTAGCGACTCTACGGCCATCGATATTGCCGATTGGCGCGGGAGGATTGCCCCTTTAGCCCTTGGTGAAGTCACCATCCAAAACTTTGGCGGCGAGGATGCCGCCCTGATCCGGGTACAGCGGCAACCGGGGGATGAAACCGAACAACTGGGCGCGGTTGAACGCATTCGTGATGTCTTACCTGAGACGATCTCGGTCGATCAAATCGAGTTTGTTGGTCCTACCGTCGGGGAGGAACTTTTGCGCGCGGGGATTATTGCCGTTGCGCTCTCTTTGATCGCTGTCAGCGCTTATATTTGGATCCGTTTTGAGTGGCGTTATTCGGTCGCCACGCTAACCGCCCTGGCGCACGATATTATCTCCACGATAGGTTTGTTTGCCTTGAGTGGGTTTGAGTTTAGTTTGGCCACGGTAGCGGCCTTGATGACCATTGCCGGATACTCGATTAACGATACCGTCGTGGTGTTTGACCGGGTGCGGGAAAACCGGCGTAAATATAAAAAAGGCACCTTGATAGAAATCATCAACCGCAGTCTCAATGACACGTTGGCAAGAACGGTGGTTACCAGTCTGACAACCTTGCTGGCCCTTTTGGCGTTGGTGACGTTTGGGGGGCCTATCGTGCGCAATTTTTCTTGGGCGCTCATTTGGGGTGTTTTGATCGGCACTTATTCCTCGTTATTGGTGGCCGCGCCGGTGCTCTTGTGGATCGAAGGCGGCGAGGATACTCCTCGCGGCAAGTCTGAGGAAAGCGCCCCTGCCAAAGACACGCCCAGCCGCTAAGCGGCTTTGTCTTATCGGCTAATGCCTTGTCCGCTGTTCGGCGATTCGTGCCCGCATGAGAGTCGCTGTGGCGGCGGCGCAGAGTAACGCCAAGGCCAACGTCATGACCCCGAGAGGCGCGAGCATCGCGCCATCGATGGCTGGATCACGCAGGCGCGCAAAGCTACTGATCGACGCGGGTTGATGCAAGGTGCGCCACCAATCCACCGAATATTTCACGATGGGCAGATTGATCGAGCCGAGCAAAATAAACACCCGCAAGACCACCATTGCCCGGCCTGTATCACGAAATCCCGAGGCCAAGGCCCAAGCGACAAGATAGATGAGAGCCAAGACGAGCATACTGGTTAAACGCGCATCCCACACCCACCAGGCCCCCCAGGTGGCCTGACCCCAAATGCTGCCGGTCATCAGACACACCACCGTGAACGCACCCCCTAAAGGGATTAACGCCATGAGCAGCACATCGGTGGTGACCCATCGCCACAGGCTACCTGCAAGGGCGGCGAGGGCCATGAGGGCATAGATTCCCAGGCCCAACCATGCGCTCGGGACGTGGATATACATGATCCGCACCAGCTCTCCTTGACGGTGATCGACAGGGGAGACAACGAGCGCAAGATAAAGACCAATCCCAAGACACACAAGTCCGCTCGCCGTCGTCCAAATCACGAAAGGTCGCAAAAGGTTTGCCAAAGGGCCAGGCCGTAAGAGCTCACGCATAAAAAAATTTCATCGGCCCAGTAAGGCGCTGGGCTGGGTTAAGCAAAACGCGCTGAATAGTATGAATCATCGCTCGGCAGGGGGGCGGCATGGGATAACGCCTGAGTTGATCCAAACGCACCCAGCGCAGGCCCTGGTGATCCTTGCCACGCAACATCAAGCGCCGATGCGGACATGTTTGGGCAAGGGCCACCCTACCATCCCAGCGGGTACAGAGATAGACGCGCAAGTAAACCGGACGATGAGGATTTTTAAACTCATAAACCGGGGCATAGTTTTTGATCCGTACGCCGATCTCTTCGCGCAATTCCCGTCGCAAAGCATCGGCGCAATCCTCCCCGGGTTCGACCTTGCCGCCGGGAAACTCCCATAGCCCGGCTTTGATTTTTCCTGGCGGCCGGGTGGCAATCAGGACTCGATGATCGGCGCTCCACAAAACGCCCGCAACCACAGCTCGGATCATCGCATCACGTTCGGTGGCGGCGGTTGTTGTTGATGGTGATATAACCCTCGGTGAGATCACAGGACCACACTCGATGTTGCGCTGTGCCTTGATGAAGATCGATGGTCAACACAATCGACTCTGACCGCAAATAGTTTTCTATCTCTGCGGTGGCCATATCCGGTAAACCATGTCCGTTTTTGACAACAGGCCAACCCCCAATCGCAACGTCGATGCGTTCAGGAACAACGGGTAATCCCGTCTTACCAATCGCCATCATAAACCGTCCCCAGCTAATCACGTGGTGGCTTAAGGCGGTGCGTACGAGCAAAGAGTTGGCAATAGAAAGGCCGATCTGATGGGCATGACGGCGGGTTTTCGCACCAATCACGTGGGTTTCTATCAGTTTGGTGGCCCCTTCGCCGTCTTGAACAATTTGCAAAGCCAGGTCATGGCAGACCTCGCGCAGGGCGCGGCGAAAGTCTCTGAGCTGGGCGCGAGTTGCCGGCGGGTGCGAGGCTGTCCCGGTGGCAAAGCATAAAACCGTATCGCTGGTTGAGGTATCACCATCCACGGTAATCGAGTTAAAGGTATCGCGGATGATGGGGTTGAGTACTTTTTGTAACAAGGCTGGGGCGATGACGGCATCGGTGAAGATAAAGGCAAGCATGGTGCCCATGTTTGGTGCGATCATGCCCGAGCCTTTGGCGATGCCGTTGATGGTGACGGTTGTATCGCCAATAATGGCATGTTGGCTCGATCCTTTGGCAAAGGTATCGGTGGTGCGAATGGCCTGGGCGGCATCGGTCCAGGCTGTCTGTGATAACGCCTGATGCACTGCCGGGACACGTTGTGCAATCGAGTGCGGCTCAAGCACATCGCCGATCACGCCGGTCGAGGCGATATAGACATCCCGCGGATCGCACGCAAGGATATACGCGACGGCATCCACGCTTTCTTGTAGAACTTGCCAGCCTTCCTTGCCGGTCGCGGCGTTGGCATTGCCAGAGTTCACAAGCAAGGCCCGTGCTGAACCGCGAGGCAGGATGTCGCGGCACCATAGGATCGGTTGCGAGGGGCAACTCGAGCGGGTGAGTACGCCCGCGACCGCCGTGCCCGGCGACACCGTTGCAAGCATGAGATCAGGTTTGCCTGAAGCCTTCAGGCCGCTGGCGATACCCGCAAGGTGCACGCCGGCGATCGGATTCATGTCGGGAAAAGAAGCAGGATGTTTTGGCACGATCGGTTTTGCTGAAAGCCCCTTGAGCAACTGTATCAGGGGGTAGGAAAAAAAAGAGGACGAACACGCGATGCGCTTAGGGGCAGTATAAGGGCCGAGCCGGATCACTCCAATAGGCAATATGAGATGCTTGTCTTAGGCCTGATTTTCACCCACAATAGTCCGTATGCAATCGCTTCTTAATCTTATCGATGCCATCTTGGGGCTCTATTGGTTTGTGGTCATCATGGCGGTGATTGCAAGCTGGCTTGTCTCGTTTCGAGTCATCAACAGCTATCACCCGCTGGTTGGGACCATCCTCAATGCCCTTTATAGTCTTACCGAACCGGTGTTTTCCCGTATTCGTCGGGCGATTCCTTTTTTATCGGTCGGCGGTTTAGATTTCACGCCGATCGTTGTGTTGTTATTGATTTATTTTCTGCGCTCGTTGGTGGGCGAATACGGCCCGCAACTCTTGATGTAGCTTTTTTCTATGGCGTACGCGCAACGCCGAGAACGTCGTTCATCTCGTAAAATCCTGGCGGGTTTTGCAAAAGCCATGCCGCCGCGCGGAGTGCGCCGCGCGCAAAGATGGTACGGTCCTGAGCGCGGTGGATGATTTCTAGTCGTTCGTAGGGGCCTGAAAAGACAACCGTATGCTCGCCCGCAACCGTGCCGCCACGCATGACAGCATAGCCGATGGTGTTTTCTTTGCGCGTTCCGGCGCGATCAGTCGATCCGGTATTTTGTGCCCCGCGAGCTTGGGCCACGGCATCCCCCAGCGTGAGGGCGGTGCCTGAGGGGGCGTCGACTTTTCTACTGTGGTGCATCTCGCCGATGTCTATATCGTAGCCAGGCAGCATCTTCGCGGCTTGTGTGGCCAAGGCTTTCATCACAGTGATGCCGATGCTGGTGTTAGCGGTATAAAGCACGGCGTGACGGCGGGCAAGATTTTTCAGGCGTTCTTGGGTTTGCTCAGATAGTCCCGTGGTGCCCACGACGTAGGCCAGAGCGTTGGGTGCTTGCTCTAGGGTTTCGATGGTTTGCTCGGTACCCTGGGGGGTAGAGAAATCGATGAGGACCTCGGCCTGGAGCATAGTGGGGGTGAGGCGGTCTGCACAGGGCGCGACAATATTAAGTTTGTCAGGGGTGGCCGCAACGGCGCCGACCAGCTGATCGCCTTGCTCGTCTATAACCTGCCGCAGGCTGTGCCCCATACGCCCACCGGCGCCGATCAAGACGATATCCACCTTATCCTCCCGACGGGGGGGCCAGCGGTTGGCCGGTGGCGGGCGTTGCCGGCGTAGGGGGATCGCCTTGCGGCACAGGTTGCGGCGCGGCTTGAGCCGGTGGGGTGGCGGGATTTGGCTCTGGTTGCGGTGACGCTTGTGGGGTCGCTTGTGATTCGGGTTGTTGCTCGGGTTGTGGTTCAGATTGTGGCTCAGGTTGTGTCTCGGGTTGTGGTTCAGATTGCGGCTCAGGTTGTGTCTCGGGTTGTGCCTCATCGTCAGAGCTAAAGACGTTGCGAATGCGTTGCCCCGTGCGTTGGAGAACGCCAGGCTCGTTATTCTCAGGCTTGGGAATATCCAAAATATCCAAATTAATATCTGCGCGGGCGAGCTCGCCACCGAGCCAGTCTTTCATTAGATCACTGCTCGCATCCAGGATGGGCACCAACCGTGCCTCGCTGACCCACTGGGGACGTTCGTCCTCATCCGGCCAGAAAAACCACATGGCCGCAATGAAAATAAGGATAATCACAAGAAAGCCGCGCACGAACCCGAAAATCATGCCTAAAGTACGGTCAAAGGCGCTGACCGTAACCCCTTGGATGACCCCTGCGGCGACGTTGGCGGCAAAGGTCCAGACCATCAGGCTAATCACAAGCCCGATCAGCACAGTAATCAACTGCGCCACCGCATCTGAGGTAATAAACCCGCTGAGTGTGCTGAAAACAGGCTGGTAGGCCACCGCCGTGGTGACAATCGCACCGGTCCAGGCCGCGAGCGAGAGAAGCTCGCGCGAGAAGCCGCGCGTATAGGCGACAATGCCGGAGATAAAAAGACCAAGCAACACCAGCACATCACCCGGTGCAATCGGCCAGCCCCAAGTATAACCTTCAACGCCTTCCATCGGCATTCTCACGTTGATCGGGCCTCTGTTGCATATCATATACAAAATCAGAGAGTTTTGTCACCGGGGAAATGCGTAGCGCAGTGGCCTTTACGCTCACCTTATCAAGGGTAGGGGTCATGGCGGCGGCAAAGCCAAGGCGTTCTGCTTCCTTCAGGCGTAGCAGGGCTTGACCGACGGGGCGAATTTCCCCGGTGAGTGAGGCCTCACCGAAGATCACCGTGTCGGTGGGCAGAGGCGCCCCCACCGCCGCCGAGGTCAAGACAGCGGCCACCGCCAGGTCAGCGGCCGTTTCCTTGATGCGCAAACCGCCCGCCACATTGAGGTAAATATCGCACGCGCCCAAAGACATCCCGCAATGGGTATCGAGCACCGCGGTGACCATCGCTAGACGATTGCTGTCCCACCCCACGACCGATCGGCGCGGCGTGGCAAAAGAGGTGGGGCAAACCAAGGCTTGCACGTCCGCGAGAATCGCACGGCTTCCCTCTAAGAGGGCTACCGTGGCAATCCCAGGGGAGGGGCTTTTGCTGCGCTCGGCCATAAACAGGTGCGAGGGGTTGGCCACGCCCGCGAGACCCGTGCCGGTCATCTCAAAAATGCCGATCTCATCCAGTGCGCCAAAGCGGTTTTTAATGCCGCGCAGGATGCGGTAGCCCGCTGAGCGATCTCCTTCAAAGTAAAGAACCGTATCCACTAGGTGCTCGAGCACCCGGGGACCGGCCAAAGTCCCTTCCTTGGTGACGTGACCGATCATCACCAGAGGTGATCCTACCGATTTACACACAGAAATCAGCTCAAAGGCGCAGGTGCGGACCTGCGCGACCGAGCCAGGTGTGCCCTCTACATCGCTGGAATAGACGGTTTGGATCGAATCGATCACCACCAAAGCCGGTCGATGGGCTTGGATATAGCGGCAGATGGCCGAGATGTCGGTTTCAGCCGCAAGCGAGAGATCGGTTGCGAGCTTGTCAGTGCCGCTTAGTCGCGTGGCGCGTGTGCGGACTTGGTCCAGGCTTTCCTCACCGGTGATGTAGACCGCACCCGCCGGGGCCTTAAGGGCGATTTGAAGCAAGAGGGTGGATTTGCCGATCCCGGGCTCACCGCCAATCAAGGTGGCACTGCCAGGGGTGAAGCCACCGCCGCAGACCCGATCAAACTCGGCTATGCCCGTGGGCGCCGGACGCGGGATCGAGGCGGGATTGGCGTCAGCTAAGGCGACCACCTCCATCCCAGGGCTGCGGGTCGCGGCCCCCGTGATGCGCCGTTTGTTCGCGGGGGAAGCCTTTTGTTCTGTTAGGGACGACCAAGCCTGACAGCCGCTACAACGGCCAGCCCAGCGGGCATGGACCATTCCGCATTCTTGGCAAATGTAGCTAAGGTTGGCCTTACGCATAATCCGCTCAAGCCCTTAGATTAACCAAAGCGCTTGCGCAAGAGTCATAAAATTGGTATTTTGAGTTGTTATTCATATGTTATACACAACTTTTAGTATCAGTCACGGTATGGCTGTATGGCTTGATAAAAGGCGAGGTGACCATGATAGGACGATGCAACCAGAAGGCTCACCATAGGTACAAGGCTCATCATAAGATGGTGCCGGATGCAGGAGTCGAACCCGCGACCTTCGCTTTACAAGAGCGCTGCTCTACCAACTGAGCTAATCCGGCAGACACGTTTATGGAAAAGTACGCCAGCCAAACCCTAATGACAACACAAGCACCACCAGATCATCATCCTCAGGCCGATCGACCTTCAGTCCTGGGGATGGTGGGTAAAATTGTGCGGACAAAGGCTGACACGGCCCGGTGGTTTATGGTAGACTTGCGTTTGTCTGCTTGTTTGTGCGCGTTACTCAGACGCGACGTCAGTCAAGTAGGGGGCATTGGGAGCTCGAACAGAGGTACCTTGCATCCAACAAGGCAAGCCCTGCATTGTTTGACTCATTGGTTGAGTCGCTGTTCGTTCATCATCCTGGGAGGTCGGTCGACCAGGAGCACGCCTGCATGAGCCATCGGCACCGGCGGATTTCCCTCGCGGCTTTCCTAAAACCAAAAAATCTAAGACCGAAGCACTTTGGTGTGCGCGTCTTTGCGTTCGGCGCTCTTAGTCTTAGTGTGCTCACAGCACCAGGATTGGCGCAAACCTTTGCCAACGGAGCTGCAAACTTAGGGTCCTCCCTGCGCGATCAAAACGTTGCGCCGCTGTCGCAGATTCTCCCGCAACTCACCCAGCCGGTGGTGCCGAACGCGCCCCTCCGACCAGCTGCCAATACAACGCCCAATGGATGGGTCAACCCTGATCAGACCAACACCTATCCTAGTCCTTGGACTTCGCCAGACGCCTGGCCTAACCCTGATAATAACTGGGTTCATCCTGATCAACCCGCCGCTCCCAACTATACGCAAGGCTTTGCCCCGCAAGCCGCTCCCACGATGCCCGGTACCATCACCCCCAACCAAAATGTGCCCACAGGCCAAGGGGCTCAACCCAGCAGACCGTTAGGGCAAAATGGCATTGCCCCACGGACGGCGCAGGTGCTTCCCGGTGCCTCGCAACAAGGGCAGCAAAGGCTTGGCGGGGCCTTTGCTCTGCCCGCAGGGAACCCCATGAATGCAGGTTCTGGCCAAGGGATGGTTCAAGCAATGACCCCCTTGGCTGAGATTGTGGCCGTGGCCCTTTATAGCCATCCGTCTCTCTCTGAAGCCCTAGCCAACCGCCGTGCGGTGAGCCAAGAACTCCAACAAGCGCAAGGCAAGCGATTGCCATCCATCGATGTGCAAGGTGGTGCTGGATTTGGGCAAGCAAAACCCCCTAATGCTAAAGCTGTAGAGCGTGCGAGACTTCGCGCGGCTATCTCCCTGACCCAACTTCTTTACGATGGTGGGCAAACGGTTTCAGAAATCCGCCGACAAGCCGCCCGCGCGGACGGCGCGGCCTTGCGGGTTCGGGCACGCGCCCATGCGTTGGCCTTAGATGTGGTCAAGACTGTGCAGGATATTCGCCTGCATCGCGAACTGGCGATTATGGCCCAAACCAATTCCCAAGGTCATGAAGAGCTGGTGAACAACACCCGGCAGCTAGAACAAGCCGGACGTCTCACTCTGGCAGACGTACAACAGGCCGAAGAACGCCTACAAGAAGCCTTGCTTACTCAGTATCAAATTCAAGAAAACCTGGATAATGCAGTCGCCGATTTTATCAACCTTGTGGGAGAGAACCCTGAACGGTTGCATCCTGTGCCCGAGATCGCTGAGACCCTGCCTGCCAGCGTGATGGAGGCGATTCAAATCGCCCGTCAACGTAATATGCAGATCCTCATCGCTTGGGCCGATTTGGACGCGACCTGGGAAGATTTTCGCCGAACACGGGGCGAGCAGGGGATGCAACTCACCTTTAAGGGCAATGCGGCAACCTCTCGTAATAATCCCACCAAGGGCACGACCAGAGACATCTCGGGAATGCTTGAAGCGTCCTATAACATCTATCAAGGGGGCGGCAAGCCTGCCAAACGGCAAGAGCGAATCTACCGCATCGATGAGAGGACCAAGCACAAGGATACGATCGTGCTGGAAGAAGAGCGTGATCTACGTAAACTCTGGAACAGTTATCGCGCCAAGCGTCTTGCTTTGGATATTGCGCGCCAACGGGTGCTCACGGGCCAGGGCGTGTTGGATGCCTACCGCCAGCAGTTTGATCTCGGCCAACGTGGCTTGCTTGACGTGCTGGACGCCCAGGCGGCCCTATTCAACAGCAGTGTCAATGCGACAACGCGGACTTACGATTTAATCGCCACGCGCTATGAATTGCATCACCATATGGGCACAATTTTAGACGTGATGGGTCTCGCGCCACCACCTGAGTCCTTGAGCGATGCCCGCGCACGCTTTGCGGCCACCCCGTAAGCCTCGTTATAAATTTCGTTTCTTATGATCCAGCTCTTGTGTTTCGGCTTCGGCTATAGCGCGCGTGCGCTCGCCGAACGCCTGCTTGCGCGCGATCTATTGTGGCAGATTCGTGGAACGACCTCGCGTCCGCTTCAGGCACCCTTAAACAGGTTCGCGGAAAACATTGCCATCTGTCCGCTAGAGTCGCTTACCGCTGAGCAGATCGCGGCTGCCGAGTTTCTCCTTTTATCGATCCCGCCTAAGGGTGGTCAAGACCCGATCTTGCCCTTGCTTGATGAAGTGCGTCGGGCGGGGCCTGTTGGATGGAAGTGGGTGGGGTATCTAAGTGCAACAAGCGTCTATGGCGATCACCAAGGGCGCATCGTGACCGAAGAAACACCTTGCCAGCCAAGCAGCCGTCGAGGTCAAGCGCGCCTGGATGCGGAACGGGCTTGGGGCGATTTTTTTGCCCCTATGGAGATCAGCCTTGGCATCTTTCGTCTGGCGGGAATCTATGGCCCAGGGCGATCGGTGCTCGACTCACTACGTGCGGGAACGGCGCGTTATATTAAGGATAGCGATCAGGTTTTTAATCGCATTCATGTGACGGATATCGCGCAAGCCCTCCAACATTCCATGACGCAACGGCCAAAGGGATGTCACGTCTATAACTTGGCGGATGACCTTCCGGCCTTACCAGCTGATGTATTGCGGTTTGGTTGTGAATTGCTGGGCTATGATATGCCTGAGGGTATTTCTCTTGCCCAGGCGGGAGAGAAAACGCGCAGTTTTTATGGGGAGTCTAAGCGCACGGCCAATGATAAAATCAAGCGCGCCCTTGGTTTGACGCTCGCTTATCCTGACTATCGCGCTGGTCTTACGGCTCTCGCATCTCAGTTAACCAGATCGGGGTGACGCGGCCATAAACTCGTGCTATGAAGGGGAAAATCCTCGTCACGATCCGCCTTTTATGTTTGAGCTTTATCATCATCCTTTCTCTCCTGCATCGCGCACAATTCGCTTGGCTACGGCCGAACGGGAGGAAGAGATTCATCTGCGCGAGGCCGACCTGCGCGATGTATTTGCCTCGCCGATCACCCAAACGGCAGTCTCCAACATGGTTCCCTCCTTACATAACGATGATGGCACCTTGGCGAGTGGCCTGTGGGGTATTACTGAGTACCTCAATGACCTGGGACACCTGGGGGATTTGATGGGCAATGACCTTGTCAGTAAATGCGAAATTCGTCGCCTAATCCATTGTTTTAGCAGCGATTTTTACCATCATGTACTAACACCCTTGTTGGTCGAGCGATCCTTGGGACGATTGTTGGGTCGCGGCGCACCGGACTCGCGCTTGATTCGTAAAAGCTTTACCCATCTCACCAATTATCTTCATGCACTTGGTCACCTTTTGGGCCAGCGACGCTACTTAGCAGGTGACAGTTTTTCTATGGCGGATATTGCGGCAAGTTCGTACTTGTCTGTGATCGATTATTTCGGTGATGTGCCATGGGAGAAAAGCCAAGATGCGCGCGACTGGTACGCGCGAATCAAGTCCCGGCCGACCTTTCGCCCTTTATTGCAAGACCGAGTCGAAAAGCTCCCTTGCGTACCGCATTATCCTGACCTTGAGTTTTGATCCCGACCCTGTTCGTGCCTACTTCCAGCGGCTGCATGCGTGTATCCTCAAGGTCATGGAAGGGATAGAACGTAACGCCGGATCCACCGCGCAGTTTCAAAAAAAGCCCTGGCAACGGGACGGCGGCGGCGGCGGCCTCGCCTGCACGATGACCGGCGATATCTTTGAGAAAATCGGCGTGAATATCTCTCACGTCGAAGGACCAACCCCCAACACTTTTAAGGCGCAATTTCAAACGAAGGCCAAAACCTTTCACGCGGGCGGGGTGAGTTTTGTCGCCCATCCCCGCAACCCGCTTGTCCCGGCTGGCCATATGAACGTGCGCATGATTAGCTTTGATCGGGCTTGGTTTGGCGGCGGGAGCGATCTAACCCCCACCTTTGCCTTTGAAGAAGATACAGCGCATTTTCATCAGGCTCTTCGCCACGCCTGTGCCCCTTTTTCCCCCAATGCTTATCGCGATTATGCCAAAGCCTGTGACGCCTACTTTTATCTGCCCCATCGGGATGAGCCGCGCGGCGTCGGCGGCATCTTTTTCGACCAACTGCCCTGCGATCAGGACAGTTTTGCCCTGGTCAAACGCACCGGCCACGCCTTTGCTAAGGTCTATGCCGAGTTGGTTCGCCGCCACCAGCGTGATCCCTGGGGCGAGGCAGAAAAACAAGCCCAATTGCGTAAACGCGGGCGCTATGCCGAGTTTAATCTGCTCTATGATCGTGGCACCCGCTTTGGTTTGGATAGTGGCGGCAATACCGAGGCTATTTTGATGTCCTTACCGCCGCTGGCCGCCTGGCCCGTCCCAGACGAGACCCGATGACCGCTAGAACCTTCTTATAAGGGCGTTTTGAGAATCATTGGCAAGCCTGCCACAACAAAGACAACCGCATCTGCGGCGCGGGCAAGGGCTTGATTGGCTTGTCCCGCTTCATCGCGAAACTGCCTACCAAGCGGATGGGCGGGGACGATGCCTTGCCCCACCTCATCTGTGACAAAAATCACCGGTGCCGTCCGATCAGGTAGGGCCGCGATAATCGCGTTCAAGCCTTGGGCGATGTCTTGCTCAGCGAGCATCATATTCGAGTACCATAGCGTCATGCTGTCCACGAGCACCGGGCGATCCGGGACCTGCGCGAGGCCTGCGTGCAGATCAAGAGGGTGGGTATAAACCGTCCAGCGGTCTGTGCGCCGGGTTTGATGTGCGGCAATACGCGCGGCCATGGGCGCGTCTGATTGCGCCGGATCAGCCGTGGCAAGATACACAAGAGGGCCATCCAAAGTCTCCAGCCAAGACTCGGCCAACGCAGATTTCCCCGAGCGCGCTCCACCGATACAAAGCCCGCAACGGTATTTGTGAGGAAGATCAATACGCATCAGTCTTCAAGAAGCCCGTGTCCTGTCATCTTAGTATGCACCACCTTGATAATTCTTCCCCACAATAAACATCTCTTTGGATTGGCTACGTGATGCCTTGGGTTTCGCCCGCACCGTGCGGGCAAAAAAAGGACGGACCTCATCAAAAAAATCGGTCTCACTACTGCCTTGAAAAATCTTCACCACAAACCACCCCGCCGGGGCCAGATGGGTGGTCGCAAACTGCAAGGCGCGGCGCGCCAATGCAGCCGAACGCTCCTGATCCAACCACCCTCGACCGGAGGTGGCAGGCGCCATATCAGAGAGCACCACATCAAACGACGGTAACGCTTGACCCTCTGCGCCAACGAGAAGATCACAAGCACAAACATCGTGCGTGTATCGCTCAACGCCTGTTATAGGCTCGATCGGCTTGATATCCACCGCGATGACTCGCGCTGGCGGCTGGGTGCCGACCCGCCCTGCTGCGACTTGCGCCCAGCCGCCTGGGGCAGCGCCTAAGTCCAAAACCCTTGCGCCAGGTTGTAGAAAACCAAAGCGGTCATCCAGCTCGATCAACTTGAGCGCCGAGCGCGATCGATAGCCCCTCCGGCGCGCCTCACGCGCAAAGGAGTCCTCTTGATAAGCCTGATTCACAAGCGCCCCCTAAAAAAAACATCGCAAGCAAGACCGGCCACGCCTTTGGCACGATCGTCGTCCTTAAAACAAGAAACGCGGTTCTGGTTTCTTACAAGCCTCTCGTGCAAACTTGGTTATCCTGCTCTTTTTTATAGGCAAAGCCTATGATATGGGCTATGTAATACCAGTAATACCAAGCAGTGGGATGCACCGATAGCCAATCTCGCCTGCCTTTATTTCAAGAGGAACCAAAGCATGTCTGATGTTGCAGAAAAAGTGACCGGAATCATCATAGAGCATCTGGGCGTCGAAGCCGACAAAGTTGTCCCAGAAGCCAAATTTGTCGAAGATCTTGGCGCAGACAGCCTCGATACTGTCGAGTTGGTCATGGCCTTCGAAGAAGCGTTTGATTGCGAGATTTCTGATGAAGCGGCTGAAAAGATCGCAACCGTCGGCGATGCCATTAGCCACATCGAAAAATCCCATAACTAGCTTAGCCTCCCCTTTGTGGGGGGATTCTTATGCGTAAGGTTGTCGTCACCGGCATGGGGGCCGTCACCCCCTTGGGCATCGGCGTTAAGCCTTTGTGGACGGGTTTGCTTGCCGGCAAGTCGGGGCTCTCGACTCTGGACCTTCCAGACTCAGATGATTTGACCTCGCGCGTTGTGGGCGCAGTGCCACCGCCGCCCGAGGGACTCGATCCCCTGCAGGTCGTCTCCGTCAAAGACCAAAAAAAGATTGATCGCTTTATTTTGCTCGCGCTAGCAGCCGCTCATGAGGCGGTAACCCATGCCAATTGGATGCCTGAGCGGGAGGAGGACCTCAATACCACCGGCGTGATGATCGGCTCGGGCATCGGGGGGCTCAATAATATCGCCAAGGGCTCTTTACTCATCGAGGATAAACCCGCGCGGCGTCTCTCGCCCTTTTTCATTCCTTCTGCCCTTGTGAACCTCGCCAGCGGCCATGTGTCCTTACGCTATGGCTTTCGCGGCCCCAACCATGCTCCGTCTACGGCGTGTGCGACCGGAACACACGCGATTGGCGACGCCGCCCGTTTAATCTCGACTGGCGATGCAGATGTGATGATCGCAGGCGGCACCGAAGCCGCCATTTGCCGTTTGGGCATGGCTGGGTTTATGGTCGCTCGTGCGCTGTCGACCGGCTATAACGACTCGCCGGCCGAGGCCTCGCGCCCCTTTGATGAGGGCCGTGACGGTTTTATCATGAGCGAAGGCGCCGGGGTTCTCGTCCTTGAGGCCGAAGACCATGCGAAAAAACGCGGGACCCCGATTCTCGCATACGTTGCGGGCTACGGCCTATCGGGTGATGCCCATCACATCACCGCGCCGCCACCGGATGGTCATGGCGGACTTCGCGCCATGCGTCGCGCCTTGGAACGCGCCGATGTTCGGATCGATTATCTCAATGCCCATGCGACCTCCACACCGGTGGGGGATGAGGTTGAACTCCATGCAATCAAAGGGTTGTGGGGTGATGATGCGCGCGAGATTGCCATTTCATCGACCAAGTCTGCCTTGGGGCATATGCTTGGCGCTGCCGGGGCTGTGGAAGCGATCATCGCGATTCAAACGCTCCATATGCACGCGATTCCCCCGACTCTTAATCTGCATAACCCGTGTGATGCTGGCAAAGGTTTGAATCTTGTCCCCCTACGCGCTCAAGAAAAGCCGGTGAAGGCGGCCATGTCTAACAGTTTTGGTTTCGGCGGGACCAATGCCTGTCTTATTTTCACAGCCGCTTAATACGCTGTGATCATGCGCTCTATCCGGCGACGGATTCTTTTTACAGTTTTGCTTTGCCTGGTTATTGTCGTCATCGGCGGGGCCTATCGTGCGGCTTTGTATGCGCCGGGACCTCTGACGACGGAAAAAACCGTGCTCATCGAGCCGGGCATGAGCGTGGTAGCGATCAGTGAACATCTCAAACGCGAGCAGGTGATCGATGCGTCCTGGCTGTTGCTAAGTTACGCCAAGCTAACCGGCCAAGATCGGCGCATTAAGGCAGGGGAGTACAGATTCCCTGCCGGGATCTCGATCATGCAAACCCTCCATCACCTAGAACAAGGGCGGACCATTTTTTATGCCGTGACTATCCCCGAAGGTTTGACCACCCAACAAGTCGTGCGCCTGCTTGAAGGAGATGCTCGATTAACAGGGCAAGCCACAGCCACGCCAGAAGAGGGCAGTCTTCTGCCTGAAACTTACTTTATTCAGCGCGGTGATACGGTAGAGTCTCTCATCGTCCGAATGCGCGAGGCCATGAACGAAGCGCGTGAAAAGGTTTGGCAAGCGCGCACGGCTGATCTGCCGCTCAACAACCCTCAAGACCTCGTGATTCTGGCCTCGATCATCGAAAGGGAAACAGGGGTGCGTGACGAACGTGCCCGGGTTGCAGGTGTTTTCATCAACCGCTTACGCCGCGGGATGCGATTGCAATCTGATCCTACGGTGATTTATGGCCTGAGCGAAGGGACTGGCACCATCAATCGGCCTCTACTTCGCCGTGACCTTAAGCATGAAAGCCCTTATAATACCTATTTGCATCGAGGGTTGCCGCCGGGCGCGATTGCCAACCCGGGGCTTGCCTCATTGCAGGCCGCCGCCAACCCGCTCGACACGGACGAGCTGTATTTTGTGGCGGACGGGACGGGAGGGCATGTCTTTGCCAAAACACTAGAACAGCACAACAAAAACGTCCGGCAGTGGCGCCAGGTGCGTGACCGTCAACAATAACTCTCATTGTAATATATAAGTTAATACAGAATGTTAAACACTATACTTAATAAAATAAGTGATAAGTTTTCTTCCCTCAAAAAACTCATCCAAACGCTTCCGCCCATCCATATCGATGGCATCAAGTTTGGCATCATTGCGGCGTTGTTCTTTTTGCTGTTGTCCACCTTGTGGGAGGGGTTTGCTCTTGTCGGGTTGCTGGTGCTTGGAGCGATTTTGGCTTTTTTCCGCAACCCCGCGCGGGTTGCACCGAAAGCGCCGGCGGCGATTCTTGCCCCTGCGGACGGCTTGATCTGCGCTATTGAAAAGGTACCGCCGATCCCCGAGCTCAAGACATCCGAAACTCGCGCCACGCGCATTACGATTTTCTTAAGTGTCTTTGATGTGCATATCAACCGTAGTGCCATCACCGGGAAGGTCACCGCCACCGAGCGACACGGTGGCGGCTATCTCAATGCCGCTGATCCGGGCGCGCAAGACAACGCCCGCAATCACATCGTCATCGAACGCTCAGACGGGGTGCACGTGGGCATTGCCCAGATCGTCGGCTTCATCGCTCGCCGGATCGTTTGCACCATCGCCCCCACAGCGCAGGTCCAAGCCGCCCAAGAGATTGGCCTCATTCGCTTTGGTAGTCGCGTGGACGTCTACTTGCCGCCTCGCAGCCGACTTAATGTTCTTGTGGGGCAACGGGCAATCGGCGGAGAGACCGTGCTGGCGACCTGTCCTATCAAGCGTAAAAAGGCCTCATGATTTTACGCCGCCGCCAAACAGACCAGATCGGCCACCCTCGGGAACCTTCGTTGTGGAATCGCATCATTCCCCATGTGATTACCCTGGGGTCCTTGATGCTTGGGCTGTCGGCCATTCGTCTTGCCATTGAGGGAAATTGGCCGACGGCGGTGGTCTATATCGTCCTTGCCGGTGTGCTGGATGGCTTTGATGGCGTGATTGCGCGGCGTATGGGAGTCGATGGCTCTTTTGGTGCGCAACTGGATAGCTTGGTGGACTTTGTCAGCTTTGGTGTCGCCCCGGCGTTGGTATTGTATTGGTGGTCGCTCCAGGCCTTGGGCATGATTGGTTGGGTGATTTGCGTGAGTTTCGCCATGTGCTGCGGATTGCGGCTTGCACGTTATCATGTGACTTCGGTGGCCGCTGACCGTCCCGCTTGGGCGCGTGGCTTTTTCATCGGCGTGCCAGCCCCTGTCGGTGCAGGGCTTGTGATGGTGCCGATGTATGTGTCGTTTTCTTCTTTAGGGTTTGAGACTCGTCCGTTTGGCGGCGACCTGCTGACACCGCCGTGGGTTGCGGGCTGGGCTGTCATCGTCGCGATGTTGTTTGTCAGCATCATCCCGTCTTTTTCCTTCCGAAGCATCCCCCTAAGCAAAAGGATGCAGGTGCCCGCCTTGGCGTTGTTCGGCGGGGTGCTGTTTATCACCTTTGCCCAGCCCTGGCTAACCCTTTTGGGGATATCGGCGTTGTACTTGCTCAGCCTTCCGGTCAGTATGTGGCGTTGGCGGTCCCTTGCGGCCGGCGGTCACCCCATGTTCTCGCCCACCCACGATCGAAACAGTAGATAGGCCATGCTCTTAGACCATACTGATAACCCTGATGCCTGCGCGGGTGCAATCAAAGATGTAAGCCAAGCAGATTTCGCGCAGGAGGTTCTCTCCGCTGATGTCCCGGTCGTTGTTGATTTTTGGGCCCCCTGGTGCGAGCCATGCAAAGCCCTCACACCGATCCTGGAAGAGGCAGTCCGTAAAGCGGGTGGGCGGGTTCGCTTAGCAAAGGTCAATGTCGATGAGTCCCCTGAGCTCGCCACCCAACTGCGGATCCAGTCCCTTCCCACCGTGATTGCCTTTGTGCGCGGCAGACCGGTTGACGGCTTTAACGGCCAGGTCACCGCGACCCAGGTCCGCGACTTCATCGCCAAATTCATCAAGGCCGCTGGGGGAGACGACCAAGCGCAAGACCTGATTGCGCAAGCCCGGCAACTGCTTGCAGGAGGGGATCCAATGCAAGCAGGTCTGTTGTGTGAGCAGGTGCTGCAAAAACAACCCGAGTATCCGCCAGCCATTGCTCTTTATTTACGTTGTTTGATCGGTAAAGGGGAGGCGGGTATTGCTCGCCGCGAGTTAACGGGGTTACCTCAAGAGCTTGCCAAAAAACCAGAAATTGCTTCTGTGGCGCATTTCCTCACACTGATGGAAAGAGCCACCGTCTGTGCCCAGGATATCGATCACTTAGAACAAGACCCAGCCGCTTGGCAGAATCTTGCCACGGCTTACCTGATTGCAGGTCGCCATGGCGATGGATTTGCTCTTTTGCTTGGCAAGCTAAAAGACCCAGACAGCACGCCCGAGGATAAAGACCTTGCCAAAGCGCAACTGCTCGATGACTTTCAGGCTCTCGATGCGGATGACCCGGATGTCCTGGCCGCCCGTAAGTCTCTCTCGCGCATGTTATTTTCATGAGTGAAAAACCCACCGTGCCACCCTTAGCCCCGTCTTTGCTGGATATTTTGGTGTGTCCGCTCACCAAAGGCCCCCTAAGCTATGATCGAAAAAACCAAGAGCTGATTAGCCGCAAGGCCAAACTCGCGTTTCCCATTCGTGAGGGTATTCCTTATCTGCTAGCCGATCAGGCGCGCCCTCTTAAGGCAAACGAAGAGTCATGATCTTTGGCACCGATGGTGTACGCGGCCCTGCCGGGGTTTACCCTTTGCGCGCCCAGGATGTCCTGCGCTTAGGACAACTGGCCGCGCAAATCGTCCCTTGCCGTCAGGCCCTCATCGCCCATGACACACGCCGCTCAGCGTCGATGCTCGAGGCCAGTCTTGCCGCAGGATTTGCCGCGGCGGGGATTGAGCATATTCATCTGGCTGGGGTGTTGCCCACCCCTGCACTGGCTGCGATGACGGCGCACGAGGGGTATGATCTGGGGGTGATGATTACCGCCTCCCACAATCCCTATGCCGACAATGGTCTGAAGTTCTTTACCGCTAAGGGGGATAAACTCTCTGCCAGCCAGCAGCGCGCTTTAGAGCGCGCCTTTGAAGATGAAACTGATACTCTGAAGTCTTCATCCCAGCCAGGGGTGATCGAAGCCAAACCCGGCGGGCTGGAGACCTATCTGGATCAGCTGCGGACACGGTTGCCGGATTTGGACCTTACAGGGGTGCGCATTGCGATAGATTGTGCCCACGGGGCCTGCGCTCAAGGTGCGCCTTTGCTGCTGGCATCGTTGGGCGCACAGATCGATACTTGTGGCGTGACCCCTGACGGTATCAACATCAATGAAAAGGTTGGGGCGACTCATCCGGCGACTCTGGCCAAGCTGGTTGGCCGCTGCCGTGCGGATATTGGCTTGGCGTTCGATGGCGATGGGGATCGGGTCATTGTCATCGACGAGACCGGCGCGATCATAGACGGCGAGCAAATCCTGGCTCTCTTAGCTGTGGGGTTAAACAAAAAAAACGCCCTTAAAGGGAAGGGGATTGTGAGTACGGTGCTTGCCAACTCAGGCCTTGAAACATTTTTAACGGGGCATAATCTCAACCTTCATCGTGCACCCGTCGGTGATCAAAATGTCTTAAAGCTCATGCGAGAGACTGGCTGCAACTTTGGTGGTGAGCCTAGCGGTCATCTGATTTTGAGCGATCACGCCCCGACCGGGGATGGTCTTTTTGCAGGTTTACAGGTCTTGCAGATGCTACGGGAGGGAGAACACCCTGCCAGCACACTGTGCCACGTTTTTGATCCGGTGCCCCACCTAGAGGACCTTGTGCGGTTTAGTGATCGGGGTGCGGCACAACGCGCCTTTGAGGCGCCGGATTTTACCCAAGCGGTTGAAGCAATTAAAAAAGAGCAAAATGTCCATCTTCTCGTGCGCATGTCAGGCACTGAGCCCCTCGTACGCCTCATGATCGAGAGTGATGATCCCACGTATAATGCCCGCACGACGGAGACCTTGAAAAACATCCTCGCGCGATAGGCCTTGACCTTTTGGCAAAATACGCCATGATGAGGGCGTGTTGGCGTACCCCTGTGATGGTTTGATAGGCCAACGTCTTTCCCGTGAGACCATCTTGATGAGGAGGCGTTGCTTTTTCGTCGGGGTTTTTGGCGTTCTAATTTTTTAATATGATGATGGTAGAGGTGCCGTTTGCAAATTCAAGTCCGTGACAGCAATGTCGAGCAAGCCCTTCGGGTTCTTAAGAAAAAAATGCAACGGGAGGGATTCTTCCGTGAGATCAAGTTACGGCGCGCTTACGAAAAGCCCTCTAAACGTCGAGCTCGGGAAAAAGCCGAAGCAGCGCGCCGCATTCGCAAACTCCTGCGCAAACGGATGGAGCGGGAAGGCTACTAAGTCGCCTTGCATTCTTTGGCGGTGTTGTCCCTAGGATTGCCGTTGTTTTTGTACCTCATCCCAGGCCGCGTTGATTGCGGCCATTTTTTTGGTGGCCCCCTCAATCATCTCTGTCGGTACGCCTGAGGCAATCAGCTTATCCGGGTGATACCGAGCGACCAAAGAATGGTAAGCGCGGCGGATGGTCGCCAAATCATCATGGCTGGAGACACCCAAGACCTCATAACAGCTGGTTGTTTTTGTTCCGCTGTGCATGCCGCACAGGCGATCAAAATCACCACGCGAGAAGCCAAACACTTCGGCGATCCGCCATAGGTAGATTCGTTCCGGCGCGCTGATGTGACCATCGCTCGCGGCAATGAACATCAGGCACGTCAATACCTCTTCTAAAACTTGCGGGCTACGATGGTGCAGGTTTCTGAGCTGATGCGCATAATGTAGCGGATCGGTACCATCTGAGCAGGCTTGTTCGAACAAAATGCGCATGGCATCGACCTGATCGGGACGGATTTTGAACAGTTGCCGAAACGCGGTAAACTCCTCATGACTCGTGCGTCCATCCGCTCGGGTCATTTTGGCGCTGAGAGCAATCAGAGCGGTCTTAAAAATAATCTGCGCATGGTCGTCCTCTTGACTTGCCAAGGAATCATGTTTGCGATGGGGGTAGCGATAATCTACCAACGCGCCCAAACTCACCCCAACAATCCCACCAACGGGGCCACCCCAAAGCAATCCTACCGCTCCTAAGATGATTTTTCCCCAAACTCTCATACGCGCAACCTACCTGTTTTTATGCCGCCCGTCAGCAGCGCCTCAAGAGGTTTATCGATCATGACATTATCTGCGAACGCCTGGGGTGCTCACGATCCAGCCCAACTGATTGTTCTCTTTCATGGGTATGGCTCGAGCGGCGAGGATTTGCTCTCGTTGGCGCCCGATTTGGCCATCAAACTCCCGGACGCTCTTTTTATTGCGCCTGACGCCCCTTACAAGATTCCCGATCAGCCCATGGGGTATCAGTGGTTTGATCTGCAGGACCGAAGCCTTGAGGCCATCAAGCAAAACATCGACCAGGCGCGCGCACCGACTCATGAGTGGCTCGATAGTTTGCAAAAGACCTATCCCAACTGCCCGCTCGGAGTTTTAGGATTTTCCCAAGGGGGCGCGGTGGCTTTGGATATCGGTCTGGCGCGTTCTTGCGCAGCGGTTGTAGCGCTCTCCAGTTTTTATGTGGAAATCCCCACGCCCCACGCCCACCCTGCGCCAGTTTGGATGGGGCACGGCAATCAGGACGATGTGGTGGCCCCTCAAGCCTTGCCATTATCACTTGCGGCCTTGAATAAGGCGGGGATCAGCGCAGATGGCAAGCACTACCCTGGCGTCGCGCACCATACCAGCCCCGAGATGATTAGTGATGCACGAGATTTTCTCAGCAAGCATCTTATCGCCATTGGTTCACTTCAGGCGGAAAAAGAAGTGTGAACAACATCGAGGTTTTTTTTATCTTAGATAGCTTGTGCTATTGATATCGAGCACCGCACCGTTAAGTGAAGCTTGTAATGGGCGAAGCACTCAGAGCTCGCGAAAATGAGGCGTCTTGTGGATGCTTTCGGGACTTCGTGCCTGGGAAACGGACGAAGTCCTGAGCGCGGATCATTACCGCATGGTCGAGGTGATCGAAGCAAGAGACGTTGAGCCAACGGTTCTTGCTTACGAATACCCCCAGCTCCTTGGTGATAACCAGAAGGCTCGCAGGATACTGTATATCCTTCACAAATTTTTGAGTCAGACTCTAAGGATATTCAACTTTTTTAATTGCCCTAGCTTCAATACCGTCTGATGGTGAAATATAGCATTCTATATTTTGACATCCTAAATCTTCTAAAAACTTTTTTATCTGATTCACAGAACGATGATGTTTATAGTAATCTGCTAACCCGTCATGAGTATCGAGTAGCGACCATTGATAATGCATTTCCCGAGATGATAGGGGAAGTTCATGGAAATAGAAATGGACTGGTGATATTCTACGCAAGGCTCGAAGTGCTAACTTCGAGTGACGTACTTCCCAATGCATTGGAAAAAAAAGATTCACAAGTTTATTAACAAATTTCCATTGATATTTTGGAGGTAAATTTTTTACGATGGGTCTGTAGAGGGCGGTTGCTACTCCTATAGGTGGAGGAAGTATATTTCGTAATTTGAAACGATAGTGGTCAATCACTAACTTACCTCCATTTTTTAATTTTGAATACAAGCACTTGATAGACTCCTCCGGTGAGGGTGTGTGCTGTAGCACACCGATACAAATCACTAAGTCATATGAATTGTCTATATACGGCATCGCTCTGATATCGGCTTGTGCAATACTTGCATCTGGATGGTTTTCTTTGTTCGCCTCGCAAGCATTAGAATAGTCAAACGTATCGAGTATTGAACCGTACTTTAATAAAATTTCCGTGAAACGACCACTTCCACTCCCTGCTTCCAAAACCTTCATTCCATTCAGTTCACTTAGTGGAAAACCAATAACTCTCTTTAACCTATCTTCTGAGATAGTGAGATTTGAATAACTGTCAAGTTGTGTTTTACTGAATTTTTTCCATTGAAAACCAAAAGCAGATGCATAATTGTTGTCTTCTACAAATCTTGGAATGCCATTAATTATTGGGTATGATTCACTTTTATCTTCAGTCCCAAGAATGCTTTCGTCTGCCGATATATATAGTGCTTTTTGTGTGGAAGGACTGTAAAAATTGTACATAGACGATAAAACCTCTTTTCTTTGTTAGAAATTACACTTTAAAAAATTAGGGCGCAGTTCGCGTTTCTAAAGCGATTTTGACCACACATCCAGATTGCCTAAGACACGCAATGACTCTTTGCGGTTCCAATTTTGTTGAAGTTTTGGATTTCACTGGGATTTCCGCAATACTGTCCAAAAATGCTAGTCTTTGAGGAAAATGGTGCTGCCGGAGAGAATTGAACTCTCGACCTCTCCCTTACCAAGGGAGTGCTCTACCCCTGAGCTACGGCAGCAAATGCAGATAACCTAAACACCCAACGTCATCTTGACAAGGGATACCGCGGGCGTGATTAATTCGACACCTCATCCACACAACGATTGAGCCACACATCGTAAATCGGATGCTCGAGGCTCGAAAGGGACGGGGATAGGGTGAACATCCAGCCTGAAAAGATGATCCGAATCCCGCCAGAAGTCTCGTCCAAAACCTCAAGAAAGGCTGCATTTTCCGGCTGTTCACCGGCGGGCAGAATGTCCTGCTTGGTGCGGCATGCATGAACCTTAATGCGAATGGAGCGAAATTGGGTCATCTTGCCCACCGGCACGGTGACTTGGCTTGTTTTCGCGGTCGACTTGTCCAAAAGGCGCAAGATCGCATAGCCCCGGTCTTGGTCGATGGGACTGGCGGGATGGGCTTGGTTTGCGGTTAAAAGGATGCCCCCAACAACCAAAAGCGCAAGACGTGCAAGCGCAGCGGATATAAGCGACATGTTATCCGTCTTGCTGACCGTTGATGCTGTAGATCACACGGCCTAAAAGCTCCTCTAAGTTCGGTGCGGCTTGGGTATACTCGATCATCTCACCGTCTTGGAGCATCTCAACGTCCCCCCCAGGACGCAGGGCAAGATAGCGCCCCCCAAGCAGGCCTTCACTCACCACCAGGGCAGCCGTATCAGCCGGAAGCATCACGTCTGGCTCGATCATCAGCATCACATCCGCCCGATAGGTGTTTGGGTTGAGGATGATGGCATCGACCTCGCCGACCTTGACGCCACTGATCCGCACGTCCGTGCCAACACGAAGCCCGTCCGCCTTTTCAAATTGCGCGCGCAGGCTGTATCCCTGCACCGAGCGGACATCCGCCACAGAAAGGGCGAAAACCAAGAAAATAGCGGCACCCGCAATGACCACGGCCCCAAGGAGGGTCTCTAAGGCATTTTGCTTCATCGTGTCTTCCGTTCCTCATGGTTGGTTTTTGGTTTTTCGCCCCTGCTTGGGCGGATCGATGGCCCCGATGGGATGTTGATAACGATGTCCGGCTCGTTTGCGATCTTCCCGACATGGACTATGCTGGACCGATGGGTATGTGCGTGTTCCCCTTAGGTGACTATATCGCCTCCCACCGGCATCGTCTACGTTTGCACAATCATCAGATGATCCCGCATCAGATGATCCCGCATCAGATGATCCCGCATCAGATGATCTTGATCGGGTTAAAGCATAAGGTTTTATAAGCCCATGGTCTCTCGTAGCCCCTCAAAGCCATCCCGCGCCGCCGCTGCCGCCATCCGGGGCACAAAACGAGGCCCTGATTTGGTGGCCAGTGGTTATGGGGACCTCGCTCGTAAAATCCTCGATCTGGCCTTTGCCGCTGGCATCAAGGTCCGCGAAGACGCCGATCTGGCGTCGATGCTGGCCGCCTTGGACCAATGTGAAGAAATCCCGCCCCATGCGCTTTATGCGGTGCTGGAGATCTTAGAGCATGTCTACTACGTGGAAGGACGGGACGGTCTTTTAGGCCACCCGACGCGCTAGTACGCAATGGAAGGGGTCAGCATCTTCAAAACCGTGTTGGTACTCTTATCGGTTTTGGCGGTCATCGTGGCCCTCGCCTTAGTCGCTCGCCGGATTCTTTTGCCGCGCATCTTTAGCCGCATTTTGCCTGTCGCCACCAAACCGCACGAGCTTAAGGTGCTTGAAACCATGGCGTTAGACGTGCGCCATCGCTTCGTCGTCCTGCAATGGCGCGAGAGTCAGTATCTGATCTTAACCTCCGGCGGCACCCCCAAAGTCATCGATCGCAAGACCCGGAGCGAGGAGAGGACAGGATGAAAAAGAAAATCCTCTTGCTCAGCGGCGTGATCCTGGTCATTGGCTTGATATCCTCGATCGCCATCGCGCAAAACCTATCGGTCGATATCGGCGAGTCTACAACGCGCACCGCCGTGCAATTAATTTTGCTCTTGACCGTTTTATCACTGGCGCCGTCCATTTTGATCATGATTACGTCTTTTACCCGGATTATTGTCGTCCTTTCATTGCTAAGAACCGCACTTGGGGTGCAACAAACGCCACCAAACACGGTTTTAATCGGTTTAGCACTGTTTTTAACCGCCTTCATCATGGCACCGACCTTCCAAACGGCTTGGGAGAACGGCATTTTGCCCTATATCGATGGGGAGTTGGCAGAAGAAGAGGCGATAGAGTCCTCATTAGACCCTTTTCGTACCTTTATGCTAGGTCATACCCGGGAAGAAGACCTACGCTTGTTTGTCGATATGGCCGGACTGACTAACCTGGAAGGACCGGATGATGTGCCGACACATGTTATAATTCCTTCTTTTATGATCAGTGAGTTACGACGCGCTTTTGAGATAGGATTTCTGCTTTTCCTACCCTTCCTTATCATCGATCTGACCATCGCATCGCTGTTAATGTCCATGGGGATGATGATGGTGCCGCCGGTGATCGTGTCTTTGCCGTTTAAGATTGTCTTTTTTGTCCTGGTGGATGGCTGGCATATGGTGGCGGGCTCGTTGGTGCAGGGATACAGCGGCGGCATCGGCGCGGGATAAAATCTTATTGCCGGCGATGGGTATCCGTCGCATGATACGCGCACGGGGCGTAGCGCAGCCTGGTAGCGCGCCTGCTTTGGGAGCAGGAAGTCGGGAGTTCGAATCTCCCCGCCCCGACAGAAAAGTACCCTTTGCTGACCCACCGTGGTGCGGGGCTAGGAGGGGATTTCAAGGAGCTTAATCTCGTAGCTTCCCGCGCAGTCATGAGTCAAACTTGGCACAGCGTTGCGAGTTTTCCCAAGATCAGCAAGGTCAATCGTCGCCCGTAGAATCGTGGTTTGCCGGGTTTGCTCACCGTCCACTAAAACCTCGCCCCAAGGATTAACGACCAGGCTGTGACCATAGGTCGACCGGCCATTGGCATGGGTGCCACTTTGCGCGGTGGCGATGACAAAACAGCTGGTCTCGATGGCGCGGGCGCGAATAAGGGTATGCCAATGGGCTTTGCCGGTCGGCCGCGTAAAAGCGGCCGGGATCATGAAAATCTGGGCACCACTATGGACTAAATCCCGATACAAGTAGGAAAAGCGCAGGTCATAACAGACCGTAAGGCCAAGGGTGACCCGCTCCTGCCCCAGGGGAAGGCTGACGGCCACCGCACGAGTCCCTGGCTGGTAGGTGGCGGACTCACGGTAGGGTTTTTCCCCGGCGAGAGTCACATCAAACATATGAATCTTGTCGTAGGTCGCGGCAATCTCGCCGCTTGCGGTGAATACCACGCTGCGGTTGGCAAAACGGCCGTCCTCATGCATCACCGCGAGAGAGCCTAGGGCAATCGCTGTTTGGTTCTTGGCGGCTTGCTCGGCAAACCAAGCGACCTGACTGTTGTTCTCCCACGGCTCAGCAAGGGTCTTGAGCTGCTTGGCGTTTTCAGCAAAGGCCACGGCCATTTCCGGTAGCGTGACCAGGTCCGCACCCTCGGCGGCGCGGGCGATGATATCGCCAAGGTGAGCGAACTCGGCGGCCGGGTCCATGCCGGTGCAAGTCTGAATGAGCGCGAGATTAAGAGCCATATCAGATTCCCACGCGGGCAACGACCCACACCACGACTCGCTGGACGCCGGCTTTTCTAAGGGCTCGAGCACAGGTTTGTAAGGTCGCGCCCGAAGTCATCACATCATCGATCAAGGCGACGGTCTTGCCCGGCGGCACCGCACAATGAAAGGCACCACGTAGGTTTTGATATCGCCTGGTGGCTGACATCCGCCGGTGCACCTGGGTCGCCCGAGTGCGCGTTAAGCCTTTCGGGGCAAAGGGAATATCCAGCCGCGCGGCCAAACTGCGAGCAATTTCTGCGCTTTGGTTATACTTGCGGCCAAGCAAACGTCGCCAGTGCAGCGGCACAGCGACCAGGGCATCGATCTCGCTTGGGGGAACCGCGGCCGTGGCGGTGATGCGCCGCGCCATGTGCTCGGCGAATTGGGTGGCAAGAGGCGGCTGATCGCCATATTTAAGAGCCAAAATGGCCTTAGCAATGCGCTGGTTATAGAGAAAAGGCGCCACCGTTTCCGCAAACGGTGGCGGTTTGAGCAGGCACTGTAAACACTGGATGGGGTAAGGCGTCGGTGACTTCGGCACAGAAGACGCCGGCATGGGACAACTGCATTGCTGACACACGCACGCCGGGGTGAAATCAATCTCTTTCCAGCACTGGCTACAAAAGCACCCGGCTTGGGTCGTACGTTGGTCGCACGTCAGGCAGGTTGGCGGCAACAGCTCATCAAAGCTGGCTTTTAACAAAGACCGTCCAGCAGACCATAGGCCCCGAAGCGGACCATCAGCATAAACGGCGGCGTCCATCGATCTCCCTTTCGACGATGACTCTTATAGAGAGTCATCCATCACGCTAACATGGGGCGCGGGTTGTGCAGGCCATAAAGCGCGAAAGACTCACAGCTTCGTGATGATAGGCGGGATGGTCTCTAGGCGCATGTTTACCAACCGCAGTTGGCGATGGACGTGACCGTAGGCTCGCCCCGATAAGTCTGGGAAATTATGCCAATGGAAGTGTGCAAGGGTCCATAGAGATCGATGATGATAATACTTTCCATAATATAAATTATCGCGTTTTTAGAGATCGTGCCCCAGGCTACGATGCCCCATAAAAGAAAATCACCCCTTGACCGGGATGGGAGATCAAGGCTTACTATCGGTGAGGCCCTTTGAGACTCACTCCCTTTTGATATGTCTGTGCGATCTAAGATTTGGCAGTTCTGGCTGTCGATCCGGACTCTTGTTCTGGCTGTAGCGGTAGCCCTCATCTTCCGCACCTTCGCCTTCGAACCTTTTGTCATTCCGTCTAATTCCATGCAACCCAACCTGCTGGTCGGGGACTTTATCTTTGTCTCCAAGTTCACCTACGGCTACAGCGCAAAAAATATCGCCTTTGGCTTGCCACTGTATGAAGGGCGGACCCTAGGGCGCGACCCTAAACGCGGCGAGGTGATTGTCTTTCGCCTACCGAGTGATCCCAGCATCAATTTCGTCAAACGGATCGCGGGTATTCCCGGCGATCAGATTTCCGTGCGTGAGGGCCTTTTGTACGTCAACGAAACCCCCGTAGCCATGGAGCGTGTGGGGCTCACCGCCCCCAATGAAGACACCCGCGCCCTTACCCGCTATATCGAGACCAGCATCTCGGGGGAGGCTTACGAGATTCTCAAGGGCACCAATGCCGGACCTCGCAACAATACGCGCACCTACCAGGTGCCGGACGGTCACTACTTTGTCCTGGGCGATAATCGCGATAACAGCAACGACAGCCGCGGTATCGTGGGGTTTTTGCCCGAAGAAAATATCCTAGGCCGCGCGCAGTTTATATGGCTTTCCCTGCGGGATACCCGGTTTTGGGAGTTTTGGCGTTGGCCCACCCACCTGCGCTATGCGCGCTTGTTTACGCCTGTGCACGGCCTGCGGGATCATCACTCATGAGCACGGAGAAGATCATACAGTGTCTTGCAAACTGGGGTGTGACGGCCACGGACCTACCC
This sequence comes from Pseudomonadota bacterium, assembly GCA_039028835.1. Lineage (GTDB taxonomy): Bacteria > Pseudomonadota > Alphaproteobacteria > JBCCHK01 > JBCCHK01 > JBCCHK01. The sequence goes on along the minus strand of JBCCHK010000002.1, from coordinate 8,646 downwards.
CTACTTACTCAGGCTATCACCCACCCCAGCGCGACCAAAAAACCTCACTATCAACGGCTTGAGTTCCTCGGTGACCGAGTGCTGGCCCTTGTCATCGCCCAGTGGCTCCAGGATATCTACCCCAAGGCTAACGAAGGAAAACTCGCCCAACGCCTCGCGTTTTTGGTCTGCCGTGACACCCTGGCGCGCCTCGCACGCCGCATGAATCTCGATGAGGCAATCATTCTGGCGCCCAGCGAAGAAAAAAGCGGCGGCCGCGAAAATCCTGCAATCCTTGCCGATGTGCTAGAAGCCGTGATCGCCGCCCTGTATCTCAGCCAAAGCCTCGAGATTGCTGATCACTTCATCCGCCGTTTATGGGATGAGGTCGTCAAAGAAGACCCAGCGGACAGCAAAAGCACCCTGCAGATGGCGGTGCAAGTCAATGGCCGTCCGCCGCCAACCTATGAAGTGATCGATCAATCGGGGCCCGCCCACAAGCCGCGCTTTACCGTCCAGGTCAAAGCCAACGGCGAAACCGCGACAGGGGCCGGGCGGTCCCTCCGTCAGGCTGAGCAAAAGGCGGCCAAAGAACTCCTGGATCACCTGTTGGCTAAGGAGCCCGTGCATGAGTGATGCACACAACGAGTACCCCCGGTTAAAGTCATATGACCAAAGCCCCCCCTGCTGCTGATCAACGCACGGCTCTGATCGCGATCATCGGGCCAACCAATGCGGGCAAATCGAGCTTGGTCAACGCTCTGGTCGGGGCCCCGGTGAGCGCGGTCACGCACAAGCGGCAAACGACACGCTTTCGCCTGCGCGGGGTTACCACCCGCGATGATACCCAGATTGTGCTCGTCGATACCCCCGGGATCGCGAACAACCATAACCGCTATCAGCGCGTTATGATCGGTGATCCTTGGGCAGCCTTAGAGGACGTGGACGGTGTGCTCGTCATGCTCGATGCGGCGGTGCGCGCCCAGCCTTTTGATTTTGCCCGTCTGGAAACAACCCTGGCGCGCGCACCCTCGCCCCCACCCTGCGCACTGGTGCTTAACAAGATCGACCGGGTCAAGCCCAAAACCCGCCTGTTAGAATCCGCCGCCGACTATCAAAGTCGCATGGATTTCTCCGCCCTGTTTATGATTAGCGCGACCCAAAGCAAGGGCTTAGATGCCTTGTGGGATTGGTTTCAGGGGCGCACAAAAAACGCCCCATGGTTGTACCATGCCGACCAAGTCAGCGAACTCACGTCATCGGCATGGGCACAGGAAGTCACCCGCGAGCAGGCCACCTTGCGCCTGCATCAAGAATTGCCCTATACCTTAACGGTGCAAACCGAACGATGGGAGGAAACCCCCAAAGGCATCGTTGCCGAGCAAATCCTCTTGGTCGCTTCCCCCAGCCATCGATCGATCGTCATTGGCGCAGGCGGACACACCATCAAGGCTATTAGCCAAGCCGCCCGTCGCGCGTTGATCGTGGGTCTTGGCCATCCTGTTGAGCTCCTCGTGACCGTTAAGGTCGCAAAAAAACGTCGATCTTAATGTCTTTCCAAACTTTTGTTATATCAGATCGCTTATGAGCTTTTCCTGCGGCATCATTGGTCTTCCGAATGTCGGTAAATCGACCCTCTTTAACGCACTGACCGCCAGTCAAGGGGCGCAAGTGGGCAATTTTCCTTTCTGTACGGTGGAGCCCAACACCGGAAGCGTCGCCATCCAAGACCCACGCCTTGAGGCCCTTGCCAAAGTTGCGCAAAGCCAACAGATCATCCCCTCTCAAACCACCTTTGTTGACATTGCGGGGCTCGTGCAAGGGGCTGCCAAAGGGCAAGGATTAGGCAATCAATTCCTGGGCCATATTCGCAACGTCGACGCGATTGTTCATGTCCTGCGCTGTTTTGCTGGCAATGCCCGTGAGACCATCACCCATGTGTTTGAGAGCATCGATCCCCTACGCGATGCGCAGGTGGTTGAGACCGAGCTCATGCTCGCGGACTTAGCGTCGGTCGAGCGACGGCTCGAACGGCTTGCCAAACGTGCGCGCACTGACGAAGAAAAAGTAACCCTCGCGGCCCTCACCAAAGCAAAAGAGGTTTTAGATGAAGGTCATCCCCTTCGCGACGCCGCCTTGAGCATAGACCATCAAAATGAGCTGGCCGATTTATTGACCAGTAAGCCCGTTTTATATCTTTGCAATATGGCCGAAGAAGAGGCCAAGGACGGCAATGTCTTTTCTAAAAATGTGATCGATACCATGGGTGCGGCCCAGACCATGTTGATTTCTGCTCAGATAGAAATGGAAATCGCGCAATTAACTCAAGAGCAGGAACGCTCTGATTACCTGCAAGCCTTAGGGTTTGAATCCTCAGGGCTCGCGCGCCTGGCTAAGCGAGGCTATGACCTGCTTGGCCTGATTTCATTTTTTACCGCGGGCGAGAAAGAGACCCGCAGCTGGTCACTGCTGCGCGGCAGTACTGCTAAACAAGCCGCCCACACGATCCACAGCGATTTTGCGCGCGGTTTTATCCGCGCAGAAACTGTATCATGGCAGGATTTTGTAAAACTGGGGGGCGAGGCGGCCTGCCGCCAAGCAGGAAAACTCCGTAGCGAGGGGCGCGAGTATATTGTTGCCGATGGTGATGTGATGCACTTTCGTTTTAATGTCTAGCTTCAATGTCTCAATGGGGGCGTGATGCATAGCCTGGTCATCAAATTGAGCTCTTTAGGGGACGTGATTCAGTCCTTCGGGGCTGTTGCGGATATCGCTGCGACCTCTGATCGCACCACCGTCCTCACGACCTCGCCCTATCAAGGATTGTTTTCACAATGCCCGCACGTCGATGGCATCATCATCGATCGTCGCCTTTCACTGTGGCATGGGAGTGCTCACCTTGCGCTGTTTCGCGAACTCCGCAGACTGGATATCGATCGAGTCATCGATTTACAAAATACGCGCCGAACCGCGCTCTATCATCGATTGTTTTTTTCGGCTATTCCCTTCTCGGGTCGCTCGGCGCAAAGAAATAATCCATGCGGTGACCGGGTGCGACGTCATGATCCGATTCTAGACAAACTCGCCGAACAGCTGGAGATGGCGCAAATCCCAGCACACCGCACCAGGCAACCTGATCTTTCTTGGCTGAAGGCGGATATTTCGGCCCTGCCCTTGCCGTCGATGCCCTTTGTCGTGCTATTTGCAGGATCATCCGTCAAAGCCGCATCTTACAAACGCTGGCCCTCCTATCATGCGTTGGTGGATGCCCTGGCCGCACGTGATATTCCTGCGGTGATGATTCCAGGCCCTGCAGAAATAGACGAGGTAAGTGCGTTTCGTGGACAGGTGCTGCTTTCGGATCACAAACCTTTGAGCATCCCCCAGGTCGCTGAGGTTTTGCGTCGCGCCGCCTTTGTAGTAGGCAACGATACGGGCCTGATGCATCTGGCAGCGCACCTGCGGTGTTATGGTCTTGTATTGTTTTCCGGGATGATCGCGCCGCGCCAAACGTCTGTGCAAACTGAGCGACTCGGGGTGATGCAGGCGGCCCAGATTGGGGATATCGAGCTAACAGCGGTGCTCGCACGTATTGAGAAGGCTTTAGGCGTGGCCTGACGAGCTCACCAATTGCGAGACGCCCACGCCAATGCTGGCCAGAGCACGATCCCACTTTGTATCGATATCGTGATCGAAAATAATATCTAAATCCGGTGGCACGGTAAGCCAATCGCCGTTTTGCACTTCGCGATCAAGCTGTCCACCGCTCCATCCAGCATAACCAAGAGCGAGTAAGTACCGGTCAGGTCCTTCATCTTTGATAATCGACTGCAAGATGGTGACCGTTGCCGTTAGGGCAACATTATCATCAACCCGCAGGCTTCCTTGCTCATTATAATCAGCCGAATGTAAAACAAACCCTTGGCTAGTTTCCACCGGGCCGCCCATCATGATCGGTAAATCGCCGTATCGTTTGGGACAGTCGATCTGGTGGCGTTCAAATAAATCATGGGCCGTGACCGAATGACAGGGCTTATTGACCACGAGCCCCATCGCCACGCTTGGGGTGTGGGCGCACAGATAAATCACAGATTTTACGAACCGTGGGTCACCCATAGAGGGGGTTGCGATCAGCATGAGGCTGGTTAGATAGCCGTCACCACCATGATGGGGTGGTGGATTAAAGTTCATGCAAGCCCTTATCCCTATACCCCTGCCACTAACAATGTTCGAGCAATCTACCACGTCTACTTAATGATTGCCACTCGCGATAAACAAAGGAACTCGTGATACAAAAAAACAGAAAATTAACCCAGGATATTCTCCAATTTCTTTAAGGCCACCTCATGATCTTCCATAGGCGAGATTGTGCCTCCAAAATCACCATTAGATTTTTGCAAGAAAATAGTTGCTGTATGATCGACAGTATAATCACCATTCTCAAGAGGAACTTTCTTAACGTATATTCCCCATGCTTTGGCAACATCTGCAATTTGCTCAGGTGTTCCCGTCAAGGCTTTTATTGGAGCAGTAAATATAGAAACATACTCATCTAATAAAGACTCTGTATCACGCTCAGGATCGACCGTGACAAAGATAATCTGCAAATCTGGATCACCCAATTGCTCATACCATATAGACAACTTGGAAAGGGTCCCTGGACAAATTTCCGGGCAGTGAGTAAAACCGAAAAAAATAGCCGCTGGCCGTCCCAGCAAGGACTGGTCGCTGAACGACCTGCCTTGTTGATCGATAAGTTCAAAAGGACCACCATAGGGCTTGCTGAAACTCGCAGAATAATTTGTCTTAGTGGCCATAGGATTGGCATATTCTTCTTTGTATAAGAAATGTCCTACGCCCTTACGTAATAAAGGCTCCCACACCCAAATGGCCAATACGAACATTGCCATCATCATTACGATCAGTGCATTACGGGTCAGATTCATGAATGGTGGCTCTCTGCGCGTAGATACTGGACAAACGGGACACGCACCTCCCCCACCCTCTCAAATATCAGAGTCATGATCAAAGGTGATGGAGAGCTCTTCATACCGATCAACATAAGATGAAGGCCGCCAGGGTGAAGACTGATTTCCTGGCCTGCTGGGATTTCAAGGCCGTTGGACACAGGACGCATACGCATGATATCCCCATCCATGGTCATGGTGTGAATCTCTACCCGACTTGCACAGTTGCAAGAGGCTTTGATAAGCCGGTCATCCTGTCCGCTATCGTTACGTATCGTTAGATAGCCTGCGCCATGCAAGGATTGTTCGTGAGTCAAGATCACTCGAGCTTCATGAAAAACGAGATCGCTTGCGGTGGCTTCTGCGATGCCTATAACTAGGAAAAGCATTGCTGTAAGCGTACCGATCGATGGTTTTATCAGGGACTTCATAAAGCTCCCTCCTGCAGGCCAGCATTGGGTTTGCGAGCGTCATCGGGTGCGTTGTATAAAAGCATGATCCCCTGCGCGTGCTCCCATAGGTTTACCTTGATTCCTCCTACCGCTATCATCCTATCATGAGTGCCAGGTGTATCAACCCTGTAGGTAAGAGCTGAGCTGTGCAAGAGTGACAATCTAGGGCTGTGGGCCCTCCCTTCACGCCGGGTTAAACAAGGTCAGAAGGCTGCGCGGTGCGTTATTGGCGATGCTCAGCGCTTGGCTGGCTAGCTGCTGCTGAATTTGTAAGGCGCGCAGGCGTGCAGCCTGCACCGTCATATCCGCATCCACCATGGCTCCAAGCCCCATCTGCAAAAGTCTGCTGATTTCCTTGACAAAGGTGACCTGACTAACCAATCGATTCTTTACCGATCCAAATCGAGCCGCTGCGTTATTCACGACCTCGTAAGCGCGGGAAATTCTGCGTAACATGTCATCAAGGGGCATCTCCCCTGTCATAATATCCATACCCGTGCCACCCGTCGTACCACCCGTGGCAAGAACTATGTTTGTCTGCAAGTCTGCTACTTGGGCGGCAGTGTATTTTGTCACCACCGGTTTGGTGGGGCCTGGCCCTGTAATGTTACGTAGAGCTACACCGCCGCCGGGCGTGGCGACAGCAGTAAAAGAACCGCTGGCAATACGATTAATTTCTGCAGCAGCGTCATTGTCCGTTGCCACGTAAATCACACCGTCAATCTCTTGCCGACTGGTTAAACCGGTGACTTTAACGATCGTGTGGCTAACACCACCCTGGGAAAACTCGAGCCGGTAAGAATCCGCGTCCGTAACACTCGATAGGTCATAGCCCACTATGGGCTCCTGCGAGTCTTTGACCTGTCGCGATAAAGATACGTTTGGGTCTACTACCACGTCACCCGGCCGAGTTCCAGCACTCCCTCTCGCTACGACCCGATTTCTAATACTTAGGTCATAGGAATTATTGCCAGCTACGGTGTTAGTGGTTGCGCGAAGCTCTACCGTTAAAATATTACTGCTTGCGTTATATGATGCATTTATACGCCCAGGCAGTAGACGCGGTGCGCTTGATGGTGCTTGCCCGACGATCGTGCCGCCATTTCGATTCATGACCTGGGCGATTTCAGCTCCCGCCGTATCACGTACTTGATCTTCTGTAGCGTTCTGCCAGTTTGCCGGTGACGTCGCAGCACTAGGTATTGTAACATCGTAAGATACACCACCGGATGAGCCAACAGGACCGCTAAGCCCGAATGCCAAACCGTTAGTCGTTAATTGTTGGGCACCCGTTACCGGGTTTATGGTTATCTGAGTAGGGTTATGGAAAAATGAATTATCTTTAAAATTGATCCCGGACAGATTGAACGTGAATACTTTTGACGTGATCGGTGCCGTAGTGGCTGTAACGGGTGCGCTTCCACCCATGGGAATAATGTTAAGATCGTAGTTTGCTTTGCCCTGGCCGCTCCCTGGTGCAGGATTAGCACCTGGCGCAGGATTGGCACCTGGAGATCCAGATCCGCTACCACGATCAGTGCTCGTGGGACCTGCCAATACGCCTCTAATATCCAGACGACTTAAGGCGGCTAACGCATCATGACCGTTGGCCGTAGCACGTAGATTAACCCCATCGATCGTAATGTAGTTAGAGATAAGCTTGCCGGAACTTGAGCGATCGACCGATGCAAGAAAGTACTGACGTTTATTATTGTCGATCAGATTGACTCCCTTAAAAGAAGCCGCCGAGACAATCGTATTAATCTGCGCTAATGCTTGCTCAATATCTTCTTGTATTTTGTTTTTTTCAGCTACTTGCCCCGACCCTGCTTCAATTGTCTTTTCGCGAATGACTTGAATCTGTCTTGTCACCTTTTGCACGCTGGATAGGGCGTGTTCAAGATTCGCGATGCCCGTGGACAAGGTGCGCGCAATGACATCAAAGCTCCCTATATCTGAGCGCATAATTTGCGCTGTAGCATAAACGGAAGCATTGTGAGCCGCACTTGCAACTCGCAAACCACTGGAGATTCGTTTTTGTGTGACTTGCAGATCGAAAGAGATACCGCGCAGAATCTGCAGAGCCGAAAGAGCACCTCTATTGGTAAGGATTGATGATGACATAACACAAACCTCTTACATTTTTCTCACGAACTCTTACCCTAACGGCTTAGTTTTCTTCCCTCTCAATACTTCCCTATAGTATCAACATAGTATCATTCTGATATTTTTTCTACACACCTATATGCCTTATGACAGACTCACGCTTGAACCAAGAAGAATGTCAAGAGCCAGTCGCCTATATGACACGATTTTGAATATATTTTGAATGACCGTAATGAATTAAAAATTCGAGCAAACAGCCAATTGTTTTCCTTTTTTATTTAATAATTTTTCAAAAAATAATACCAACAATAGCATAAGCAAATAGGCGATGTCAAGAAAATATATCAGATTTGAGAAAATTTTTTTTCTTTACCTACTAACGGTACTGCCTAACGCTTCGGGATGTAGCGTAGATTTTTCTACAACTTTTCACTGCGCCAGTTGCGTGATCTTTGCTGGAGTTAACGGCTTTTAGATGGATGAAATATTCTGGTAAAGAGTTGTTCCCCCAGGGACCACCCCCGGTACCTTTTGGCGTTATCACCGCTACCCGCAGGCATAGTAATATCTATGCCGAAAATAGACCCTCTCCTTTTTAAACTCATAGATTGATTTCAGCATCACGCCTTTGTCCTAATCACCATCGGTGACACGCTGCCACCACACCTCTGATTTATTCTAAAAAATCATAAAAAGATTGATGTACAATAAGTAGAACATAAAATGAATATAAATAGATTAAAAAATAAATATAAGAAAAATAATCACTACCTAGATCAAAGCCAAGAAAAAATTGTATGAATTATGGGCAATCATTCAAAACTTTGCAAAAGTCGAGCTGATCTTACTTGCTGCCGAGATACTCAACAACCAACTTGCACTAAACAAATTGCAAGATATCCCCGATGCCATAACGATCAATAGGCGGGTCGTTGCCTCCGGTGCCTATCATATAGCGAAGGTAGGGACGGCTGCATCAGAGGCGGTATTGCAAACCAGTCAGATGACGCACCTTTGTAGTAGGCAACGATACGGGCCTGATGCATCTGGCAGCGCACCTGCGGTGTTATGGTCTTGTATTGTTTTCCGGGATGATCGCGCCGCGCCAAACGTCTGTGCAAACTGAGCGACTCGGGGTGATG
>JBCCHK010000001.1:0-194306 GCA_039028835.1 Pseudomonadota bacterium | reverse complement strand
GTTAGGGCAACATTATCATCAACCCGCAGGCTTCCTTGCTCATTATAATCAGCCGAATGTAAAACAAACCCTTGGCTAGTATCCACCGGGCCGCCCATCATGATCGGTAAATCGCCGTATCGTTTGGGACAGTCGATCTGGTGGCGTTCAAATAAATCATGGGCTGTGACCGAATGACAAGGCTTATTGACCACGAGCCCCATCGCCACACTTGGGGTGTGGGCGCACAGATAAATCACAGATTTTACGAACCGTGGGTCACCCATAGAGGGGGTTGCGATCAGCATGAGGCTGGTTAAGTAGCCCGCCCCGCCATGATGAGAGGTCTGTAGCGGATCAAAGCTCATTTTTACCGATGCCCCACGCCGAGTGTCTTAACATATCGTTTGTGATCGTCGAGATTCTCTATAAAGAAAACCATTTTACCATGGACGCAAACCCTTGACTAGTCGTGCGCATGGTCCACGCAAAACCACATCCTATAGCGATGATCTCAAGCAAAGTATAGAAAATGACACAAGCCCTACGACATGTATCGCATCATCTAAGATAGAAATATATTCAATAACTTTGAGGTAATTTTATATAAAACCATCCACCAAACAATAATGATGGACCTTGGCCTGGTGAGATACCGATATTGATACGGGCAACGGCATAAACAAAAGGACGAGAGTCATATGACACACAATTACATCATACAAAGTTGCATCATACGAAGCGCCATCACACAAAAATGGTGCCGCATGGGTGACTTGAACACCCGACCTACGCATTACGAATGCGTTGCTCTACCAACTGAGCTAATGCGGCACTCATGATTTGTTATCTTAGATCGTCATCCCGTCACGTTCAATCACTTTGCTTGAATCGGGGAAAATTGATCAAGTTTCCCTCTCAACGATCATTTTTTTGTCAACAAAAAGACGTAATATAGCAACATACCCATCCGCTCTGTGCAATCAAGCAGGGGCTTTATCGATCAACACTCTTTTTACGCTTTAACGAGAAAATTAAGATAATACCGGAATCACGCTTCATCGCCTGATGTCCTGAGAAGGGAATACAACAATGTCAGATGACCACCACGAGATCGAATTTTTGGATCAGCTCTGCAAGCGCCGCCAGGCCGTGAGTGTCTTTTTGCTCTCGGGGATTAAGCTGGAGGGGGTGATTCATTCCTTTGATTCCGGTACTCTGGTGCTTGAACGGGATGGCAACCAACAACTGTTGTTTAGGCATGCCATCTCCACCATTGTTCCCAGCTGATGATCGCCGCCATTTGACTTGTCCTGGCAGCTCATCGATCTGCTTTGAGGCCCTTGTTTGACAAAAGCCCTTACGATCATCATCCAGCACACGGCGGCCGATCCACAGGTACGCCGGGACGAGACCCTTTCGCTCATACGTGCGGCGCTGTACCAGGCCGTATGTGATACGACAGTGCGCCTACGCGAGCCCCGCGCGGCAACCTACATCACGCCTGCGGCCATTGAGATGATCGATGCGCTCGTACAAACCCACGAGCCAGACGTCATCATCGTCGATGATAGTCTGACCGGTGTGCAGCAGCGACAGCTTCAACGGGCTTGGGATTGCACGGTCTTGGACCGTCCGGGCCTTATTTTGCGTATCTTCTTACGCCGGGCTTCCAGCCGGATCGCTAAGCTACAAGTCCGCCGGGCTCAGCTTGCCTACCAACGCACTCGCCTGGTGCGTGAATGGACTCACCTAGAACGCCAGCGGGCTGTCAGCTTTATCGGCGGCCCTGGGGAAACCCAACTGGAAATCGACCGCCGGCTGCTGGATCAAAAAATTGATAAAATTGATGCGCAACTGCAATCAGCACGGCGCACCCGCCAGCTCAATCGCCAGGTGCGTCGCCACCTACCCTCCCTTGCGCTGGTGGGTTACACCAACGCAGGCAAGTCGTCTTTGTTTAACCTGCTCACAAGCGAAAAACGCCCTTCCCGCAACCAAGTCTTTACCACCTTGGACTCTGCGACTCGCAAGATTAGTGGCACCAACGTCACCATCACCGATACGATCGGCTTTATCTCCGAGCTCCCGCCGCAACTGGTGAACGCCTTTCATGCAACCTTAGAAGAAGTCACCCAAGCCGATGTGATCCTTCATGTCCATGATATCGCGAGTCCTGCGCGCGAAGACCATGACCGTGATGTCACACAAATCCTACAGCAGATCGGCGTGAATGCCGCACGCCAGCCGATTATCGATGTATGGAATAAGATCGATCTCCTGCCGGATAAGGATCACGCGATTCTCCTAAGACAAGCCAAACAAGCCGGCGCGATTGCCCTCTCCACCCGCAGCCAGCAAGGATTGGATGACCTGCATCGCCGCTTGACCGAAGTGATCGAGCGCTCTTGGCAGAAGGTGAGTTTGCGCTTTGAGGCCAGTCGCGGGGACCTGTGGTCTTTTTTGCACAGCAAAGGCCGAGTAACGGCTTATCGCCGCCAGGGCAAGAGACTATATGTGACGGCCCGGCTGGATGTGACGAGCTTGGGACAACTGCAAGACCGTTTTCAAGATGTGGCCCTTCGCGTGCATCTTTAGGGCTTTGCCCCTCTTGGTGATCTTCACCCTTGGCGTTGTGCCTGTAGCCCATGCGCAAACCTCGGAAATCCTACCCGTCACGATTCTCACGGCAGATCATGATCGGTTTGTCTTCATGGCCGAGGTCGCGCGAACGCCTGCTACACGGTCACAAGGTCTGATGAATCGCCCCCATTTGCCAGCGGATCGCGGCATGCTGTTTGTTTTTGACCCGCCCCAAAGCGTGTCCTTTTGGATGAAAAACACGCTGATTTCTTTGGATATCATTTTTATCGCCGAGGATGGCACCATCCGCCGGATCGCGCAGCAAACAACCCCCCATTCCACAACACCCCTTCCTTCCGGCGGTGCGGTGTCTTACGTGCTGGAAATTGCCGGCGGTCGCGCCTTGGAGCTCGGGATTACTGTCGGGGATCGGGTGGTTGTACCCGCCCCATAAGGACGCTCAAGGTTAGGAGCGTTCGGCAATCATACTCTTGATCTGGGCAATCGCCTTGCCGGGATTGAGACCTTTAGGGCAGGTGTTCGTGCAATTCATGATCGTATGACAGCGGTAAAGTCTAAATGGGTCTTCCAGATCGTCTAATCGTTCTCCCGTGCTTTCATCGCGTGAGTCAGCGATCCAGCGATACGCTTGCAACAAGACCGCCGGCCCCAAATAGCGATCCGAGTTCCACCAGTAACTCGGACAAGCGGTCGAACAGCAATAGCACAGGATACATTCATCGGAGCCATCGAGCTTAGCACGGTCTTCGGGGGATTGTAGTCGCTCTTTGGTGGGCGCGGGTGAAGCGGTTTGCAGCCACGGCTTAACGGATTCCAGCTGGGCGGTCACGTGACGAAGATCACAGACCAAATCTTTCATGACCGGCATGTGCGGTAGCGGATAGATTTTAATCGGGTCCGGACAATCCGCCAGGGCCTTGGTGCACGCTAAGGTATTGGTACCGGCGATATTCATCGCACAAGAGCCGCAGACTCCCTCACGGCAGGAGCGGCGGAAGGTCATGGTTCGGTCGATATCGTTTTTGATATGGATAAGCGCGTCCAGCACCATGGGGCCGCAATCGGCAGGATTGATGTGATAGGTGTCGACTCGGGGCTGTACATCCCCCGGCGAAAAGCGATAGACCTCGATCCGTCGCGTATCTTTTCCTGTGCTATGGGCGTGGGTCTTGCCTTTGGTCAGACGGGAACCGGGCGGCAATCGAAACTCAGCCATGATATCTCCTAAGAACGCAGCTATGCTTATCCTACCTCACTTCTGTGCTCTCACCAAGACAGTACGGTTTATGGTTAGCCGCCGGTCACCGGGGGAAAAATTGCGACCTCATCTTGCGGCTTGAGGGGGGTGGTGCGCTCGGCAAACTCGCAGTTCACAGCGACACGAATCTGATCTTCTCGCGCTAAGGCTTTGGCGTAGCCCTCCCCGCGAGTCGCGAGCCAGGTCAAAAGATCATCCACTGTAGCCACCTTGGGCGGGGGGTCTAAGTCCTCTTCGCCCTTGCCAATGTGATGACGCATCCAGGCAAAATAAAGTACCTTCACGATGACGGGCTCACATCGTTCATGATCCGAGGTCGGCGATTAAAGCGCCGCAGGATTCCATCGATCATGGATTCCAAAGACGTGGGCGGTACTCCTAAGTCTTGGATTGTCGGCTGATCGGCGACCATGATGTTGTCTGAGCGCAGGCTGGCCACCTGGTCGCGAGTCAAAATGGGGACCGGAAGGACCTCAAGAACGCTCGCAACGGTGTTGGCCAAAGGCCACGGCAAAGGAATAAGCAAACGGCGCATGCCCGTGGTGGCCAGGATCATCTGTACCATCTGCTTAAAGGTGTAAATATCCGGCCCACCTGCCTGATAGACGCCTTGGTTTGTGGACAGGGGATCGATCAGAGTCTCGATGGCTTTGGCCACATCGCCCACATAGACGGGTTGAAAACGAGTTCCTCCGCCGCCAATCAGGGGAAAAGTCGGCGAAATTCTAAGCAGACTAGCAAAACGACAGAAAAAACCATCACCGTGCCCAAAAATTAAACTGGGACGAAGAATAGCCGCCGATTCAAAAGCCCCGCGTACCGCCTCCTCGCCAGCAGCCTTACTGCGTTGGTAGGCACTGGCGGATTGAGAATCCGCGCCAAGGGCTGAGACATGCACAAGCCGCTTGACCCCGGTGTTTTGGGCTGCCTGCGCGATGGTCTTGGCGGCACCTACATGGATATCATCAAACCCCGCGCCACGCCGCGGATAGAGAATACCGACAAGGTTCACGACGGCATCGGCACCTTGGCAGGCAATGTGCACCCGCGCCGCATCGCGCACATCCACAGCTAAAGGAACGATTTGCCCCACCACGCCTGCTAGGCGAAGTTGGCAGGCGCGTTCGGGACGGCGCGAGGCAATTGCAATCTGCCATCCGGCCCGCGCGAGAGGACGGACGAGATGGCGGCCAATAAAACCGCCACCGCCGAAGATTACAATCCGTTTGTTGTTCATCGCTTTATGAGGATCCTTTTAGGGTACCGGCCGCTTTGGCAATCCGTTCGCAGGCCTGCGCAAGAATGGCATCAGACGTTGCATAGGATAAGCGGAAATGGCCTGCCATGCCAAAGGCCGTGCCGGGCACGACGGCCACATGCTTGTCTTCCAAAAGATAACGGCACAGGGCAACATCGTCCGTGATCGCCTGGCCATCCGGGGTGGTGGTGCCGACCAGCTCTGTGACATCGGCAAACAGGTAAAAGGCCCCTTCAGGACGTGTGCAAGTGATCCCGGGCGCCCTTTGTAAACTCTCAAGACACGCATCTCGGCGGCGGCGAAACGCTTCGCGCCACTCATACAAAAAATCTTGCGGCCCGTTTAAGGCCGCCACCGCCCCGGCCTGGCTTATGGAACTGGGGTTAGAGGTTGTATGGGATTGGAGTTTACGAATAGCCCCGATCAACGAAGCAGGGCCTGCGCCGTATCCTAAACGCAAGCCCGTCATGGCATAGGATTTTGAGACACCGTTGACGATGAGGATGCGATCGGCCAAGTCCGGGGCGACCTGCGCTAACGTATGAAAGACAAAATCATCATAGATGATGTGCTCATAGATATCGTCACTCAACACCCACACCTTAGGATGTTTGCGCAAGACCTCGGCCAAAGCCGCAAGCTCATCATGATGATACGCTGCGCCGGTGGGATTATTCGGTGAATTGAGAATCAGCCAGCGAGTCTTGTTGGTGATCGTAGCCGCAAGGGTTTTTGGCGTGAGTTTGTAGCCATCGGCGCGCGGGCACTCAATGATCTTAGGGACGCCGCCAGCCAAAATCGTCATGGCGGGATAGGACACCCAATAAGGGGCCGGGATCAACACCTCTTCCCTTGGTTTGAGACTCGCGGCCAGCGCATTAAAGCAAATCTGCTTACCGCCCGTACCCGCAGTGATTTGATCGTTGTTATAGGTAAGATTGTTTTCCCGGGCAAACTTATCGATCACCGCCTTTTTAAGGGCAGGCGTGCCGTCCACCGGGGTGTAGCGAGTCTCTCCGGCATGCAGGGCCTTAACAATCGCATCTTGGACAAAATCTGGGGTGGCAAAGTCTGGCTCCCCCGCGCCAAGCGCAAGGACGTCCGCGCCCCCCTCGCGCAGTTCCCGCGCGCGTTGAGTGACGGCCATGGTCGGGGAAGCCTGGATGTTTTGCAGAGACTCAAAAACTGTCATACTTGATGCCTTTGTAAAAGAAATACCATAGCGCGCGGCGAGGATTCTTGTACAGGTTTTCTGTTAACACTATGATGCACTAGGGTACCACCCGTTGTCTTAACGCCTGTCTTACGCCCTTTAATTTTTTCACGGAGACGCCTCATGGCTCAGGCCGATGCATTGATTATCGTCGATGTCCAACAGGATTTTTGCCCTGGTGGTGCTTTAGCGGTACCGGACGGCGATGCCATCGTGCCAGTCATCAACCGACTCGCCCGCCATGTTCCCTGTATCATTGCCTCAAAGGATTGGCATCCACCCGGGCACGTTTCTTTTGCCAGCAGTCACAAGGGCAAAAGTGTGGGCACAACTATCGACACGCCCCATGGCGAGCAGATCCTCTGGCCGGACCATTGTGTGCAGCAAAGTCCTGGCGCGGGCTTTCATGCTGATCTGAACACGGGACCGATCAATGGAATTATCCATAAGGGCATTGCCAGAGGTATAGATTCCTATTCCGCCTTTAAGGACAACTGTGCGCAGGGCACGACCGGGCTTGCTGGATATCTACGCGAGCGGGATATCCGCCGGATTTTCATTGTCGGTCTTGCGCTGGACTATTGCGTGCTGTGGACGGCCCGCGATGCGCGAGACTGCGGCTTTGAGGTTGCCGTTATCCCGGCGGCTTGCCGCGCCTTAGACCACGATAAAGCTATGGCGCAACTCCGTAAGGAAAACCTGGCCACCGTCGCGCCCGAGGCTCTCATCTCTTAGTCGCTAGGACAGCCTTGCATGCGCAAGCGCGGCATCGATCGCCTGGCGAGTCGCCTTACTTGCAGGCACCAGAGGCAGACGTAAGGTATTACGACACTTACCAATCTTGCTACACGCATACTTAACGGGGATCGGATTGGTTTGCGCGAAGAGGGCCCGCTGGAGCGGATCGAGACGATCGCGCAGCTGGCTGACGCTCGCCATATCACCGGCTAAAGCAGCATCCACAAGCTGGCGGCAGGCCGCCGGCGCGACATTACCGGTAACGCAGATCCATCCCTGTCCCCCCTGCGCAAAAAAGGCGGCAACGGTGGCGTTCTCACCGCAAAGCAAGGTAAGGTCTCGCCCTGCCTCGGCCAAACTGGTGCGCAGGGCCACGGGCCGCTCTAGGTCATTGGTCGCATCTTTGACAGCCGCAATGTTCGCAAGCCCAGCCAACCGCACCAGGGTGTCATCGGCGATATCGATCGACGTACGCCCAGGGGCGTTATAGATCACAATCGGGATATCGATGGCGTCATTGATCGCCTTATAGTGCTGATAAAGCCCTTCTTGGGTCGGCTTGTTATAATACGGCACAATGGCCATGACCGCATCGGCACCAGCTTTGGCAGCGTGCTGAGCAAGAGCAACGCTTTCCGCCGTCGCGTTCGAACCCGCCCCGGCAATGACCGGGGCCCGCCCGGCAGCTGTTTCTACACAAATGCTGATGAGCCGCTCGTGTTCTTGTGTTGTGAGGGTCGGTGATTCTCCGGTCGTGCCTGCAGGCACCACCCCAGAGGACCCTTGCTCGATGTGCCATTCGACCAATTCCGCGTAAGCCTTTTCATCGATCCGCCCCTCAACAAAGGGGGTAATGAGCGCGGGAAAAGAGCCTTGGAACATGGCGATCTGCCTTTTGCGGTTGCCTACAGCAAGGTCAATTGTAGCGCACGTCTGTGCCTATTTGAACAGATTCCTAGGGATGATCCGTTGTCATGGTCCGCATCATCATCAACAATGGCCTTATGTGCCGCCCTGCCCCACGGTTTTCTGTACGCAAACTTGCGGTTCTTTTTGCCCTTGTGTTCAGCGTACCGGTTGTTGCCCAGGACGAACAAAGTGTCATGCCTTCAATTGATTTTCTCCTTCGTTGGGGGGTTGCGCGCGACCAAGACCCGGCGGATCTCCGTGACCCGGCAGCGACGTTTTCAGCGATTTCCTCTATTCTTAGCTCAGCGCACCGTGTTCCGTCGCGCTCGATCTTGCGCCAGATAGGCGAACAGGCTCTTCTGGCGGTGGATTCAAGCACAAGTGCGCCCATCGATCCTGCTGCTATCATCGCTTTTTTTGAGCGCGATCCACCCTTAAGCTCCAAGGGCGGGGTGCGTTACTTGCAGGCTCTTCAAGAACTCGATCGCTCCCTTGATGAGGTTGCTGCGCAACTATGGCGCACCCTACCCCTCACCGCTGAGGCACAAGACCACATTTTAAGCCTTGCACCATTCCTCAGCCCCGAAGACCATCGCCACCGAGCGAGCTTACTCATCAATCTCAATGCCTTACGGGAAGCCGAGCGCCTCCTACCGCTTCTTGCTGTGGAAGATCAGGCCTTCGTCCGCGCTCGCTTGGCCCTCATCCACCAAGAAACCAGCGCTTGGTCACTTTATCAGGAACTTACCACCGCTGAGCAAGAGTCCCTTGCCGTCGATGCCCTGGTGTGGTTGGTGCGCGAAGACCGTTCGCAAGAGGCTCTCGCGATGGTCGCCAACGCCTCATCACAGAGCCCCTTACTGAGCTCCCGACTCGCTTGGCGTTACCATCGGCTTGCTTTGCGCGCGCTCCAGCGTCGGGGCGAGGATGAGGCCGCCCTTGCAAGCCTGTACCACCATCCCTATCAACAGGGCATTGTTTACGCAGAGGCCGAGTGGCTGGCGGGCTACACAGCCTTTCGCCTTGATCGCATGGCGATCGCGGTGACGCATTTTGAGGCGATGCTCGAAAAAGTCACAACGCCCATCAGCCGCTCACGGGCGAGTTATTGGTTGGGGCGGGCTCATTGTGCGATGGGCGCAATGAACGACGCTCGCGCAGCTTTTGCGGTTGCCGCAAGCTATCCACAGGCCTTTTACGGGTTGCTGGCGAATGTTGAGCTCGGGCAAAACCCGGCCTTTCCCGAACGCACCCTGCCCCCAACCTCGGCTCAGGACCCGCGCACCTTGCTCTTGCATAACCTTCATGACCTGCACAACCCGGCATGGGCAAACTCATGGCTACATCGCTGGATTTTGGATGCAGACTCGGTGATCGAGCTTGTCACGCTGGCCAAAGCCGCCCAATCCTTGAACGACACCCCGATGATTGCGCTGGCAGGGGGACGGATCGCCGCCCAATCCGATTGGTATCCACAACTCACTCATCCCCGGCCTCAGCGTTTTACGGCTATGACTCTCACCCATCCAGCTCTTGCCTTGGCCATTACCCGGCGGGAAAGCGGCTTTGATCCGTTGGCGATCAGCCGGTCTCATGCCATCGGCCTTATGCAGATCAAACCAACCACCGCCGCCGAGGTCGCAAGGAATCTCAATGTGTCCCATTCCAGCGAATGGCTGACCGAGCGCCCTGCGCACAATATTCTCCTCGGCCATGCCTATATCGCACAACAATGGCAGGACTTCGGCAACCCTGTTTTTGCCATTGCGGCTTATAATGCCGGACCTGGCCGGGTTGGTGATTGGCTCAGCCGCCTGCAGGCCCCCGAACGGCTTAACCTGGATATGATTACTTGGATTGAAGCCATCCCTTTAGAAGAAACCCGCAACTATGTTATGCGTGTGATAGAAGATTGGTTCGTCTACCGCCATCTGTTGGGTGAAACCATTACCCCCCAGGATGATCTTTTGGCCTCATTTAAACGGTGCTCGTTGAATTAGCATGCAGCCTCTGCCGACCCCCGATGGCATCATCGCCGCGGCACAAGCCGTGCGCGAGGTTGTTCAGCCCATGCCCCTGCTGGAAAACCCAGTTCTTAATCGCCGCCTTGGTGGTCGTCTGCTTCTCAAAACTGAGATCATGCACACCAGCGGTGCATTTAAGATCCGCGGTGCTTACACCTGGCTCAAGCGCAACCTGTTGTCTGCGCCGCGGCCTGTGATTGCCTGCTCTAGTGGCAATCACGGCCTTGCAGTGGCGCAACTCGCCCAACGCTTTGGTCTGGATGCCACCATCGTCACCCCCGCTGACGCCCCTAAGGTGAAAAAACAGGGGATCGAAGACGCCGGAGCGACCCTTATTGTTTATGATCGCGCCCGCGAAAACCGGGAGCGCATTGCCCAGCAACGCGCGCAAGCCACCGGCGGCGTTGTCATTCATCCCTTCGATGATGTTGATGTCATCGAAGGCCAAGGCACGGTGGGTGATGAGATTATGAATGAGGCCCGCGCTGCAGGCTATACCATCGATCAGATTGCCGTGCCTTGCGGTGGCGGCGGTCTCACAGCGGGGATCGCAACGATGTTTATCGGTCACTCCACCCAGGTTATTCCCGTTGAGGTGCCTGACTTTGATGGCATGGCCCGGTCTCTTAAGGCCGGGATCCTGACCGCAGCACCCGGCGGACGTTCTTCTATCTGCGATGGTGTTCTTCCCTTAACCCCCAGCGCGCTTACACTCGTAAGTTGTCAGGCTGCAGATGTCCAGCACACAGTTCTCATAGATGAAGTGGCCGTGCGGGCTGCTGTGCGCACGATTTTCACCTACTTTCATCTGGCCGTAGAGCCTAGCGGCGCCATGGGACTCGCGGCTGTTTTAGCAGGGAAGATCGATCCTTGCAACAAGACCACCGTGGTCGTGTGTACTGGTGGCAATGTTGATCCGGCATTGTTTGGATCAATTATTAACGGTAATTAGTTAAGGTTTTCCAGCGCGTTACGAATTGTTTTGATGATTTTATCGAAATGCTGAGCTTCTACAACCAAAGGCGGCGAGATGGCAATGATATCACTTGTCACCCGAACAAGAACGCCCTGGTGGAAACAATCCTCAAAGACCTTATAGCCACGGCGACCAGGCTGGGCCGAATCAGGCTCCAGGTCGATGCCGCCCACCAGCCCAATGTTACGAATATCCTGAACGAAGGGTGCACCTTTTAGGCTATGGATTGCCTCCTCAAAGGCGGGGGCCAGATCTGCAGCGCGGGCAAAGAGTCCCTCTTGTTCATAGATATCCAAGGTCGCGTGGGCCGCAGCGCAGGCCATGGGATGCCCCGAGTAGGTATAACCATGGAAAAGATCGATGACGTGCTCGGGGCCTTGCATGAAAGCCTCGTATATTGTCTCACTGGCCATGACCGCCCCCATGGGAATCACACCACTGGTGAGACCCTTAGCAAGGGTCATCATATCAGGCGTCACGCCAAAGAAATCAGCACCAAAGGGTGTTCCCATCCGGCCAAAACCGCTGATGACCTCATCAAAAATCAGTAAGACCCCGTGGGTATCGCAAATCTTGCGCACCCGCTCCAGATAACCCGTGGGCGGCAGAATCACCCCTGCTGAGCCGGAAAAGGGCTCGATAATGACCGCCGCCACGGTGGAGGGATCATTAAAAACAATCAGCCGCTCTATCTCTTCAGCGAGCTCTGCACCGTGCTTGGGAATGCCCCGGCTATAGGCATTGCGCTTGATATCCAGGGTATGACGAACATGATCGACAAAGGGCAGACGTGCGCCAAAGGTCTTGCGATTCGCAGGGATACCCCCCACGGAGATACCGCCGAAGCCAACCCCGTGATAGCCCCGCTCCCTGCCGATAAAGCGAACCCGCTGAGGCTCACCGCGGTTATAGTGATAGGCCAAGGCAATTTTGAGTGCCGTATCGACCGACTCTGAGCCAGAGTTGGTAAAAAAGGCATGATTGAGATCGCCGGGGGTCATGTAACTCAACCGTCGCGCCAGATCAAACGCCGCCGGGTGGCTTACCTGGAAGGCCGGGCCATAATCGAAGGTCTCGATCTGTTTTTGCACAGCCTGGACGATATGGGGATGGGCATGGCCAACGTTGACGCACCAAAGGCCCGCCGTGCCATCTAAAACATCCTGGCCGTCAGCGTCTTTGTAGTACATGCCCTTAGCGGACACCAGTATTTTCGGGTTTTTGCGGAAATACTTATTCGGCGTAAAGGGTAGCCAAAAGTGATCCAAATTATTGGACGTCGCCACAGCCATAACCTATCTCCCTGCGTTGCAGATATGAAGCGATCATCATAAGCGGTTTTATCGAAACCGCAAATCCGATCTTATAGGCATCTTTTAGACAATAGCCTTACACCGAGGATGACAATCTTCAGGACGATGGGCTGGTTTTTTTGTCTGGTAGCTTTCGCGCCCCCCAATGCCGCTGGCTGAGCATCCGGTCGTACATGACAATCGTCCCGGCTAAGGACAAATTGATCGCAAAGCGGGTGGGAATACGCACTACCTGCGCACACCGGGCGATGCATGCCCTCGATAGACTGTCCCCTTCGGGGCCGACGATATAAGCCGCCTGACGCGGATGAATAAAGCGTGGCAATTCAATCGCCTCGTCGGTAATCTCCACCCCGATCAACGAACAATGGCGCGGTAACGACAGCGCAGAAATCTCAGGCACATGATAAAAAGGCACACTCCCGATTGCTTTGGAGGTATCGGTCGCTTGGCTAAGAGAGTCTGCGTCTCCGCCCACCGCAAAGACGAACTGCGCCCCAAAGGCGTGGGCGGTGCGTACGAGCGCGCCTGCATTGCCGGGCTTGCTGATACCCTCCACACCGATGGCAAAATACCCCCTCATGACGAGCTTTTTTTATGCCAGGTCAAGACCTGCGCCCTTGATTGATCCAAATGGGATGGTAAGGTCATGAAGATGTTTACCTTTTGATAGATAGACACCATTGCTTGCGTCATTTTTTGCATCATCGTTCGTCTATGCTACCTTTTGCCTACCTTTTGGGAGCCGCCGCCCGTGTCCTCTAGTATTAATAAAGTCATCCTGATCGGCAACCTCGGCCAGGATCCTGAAGTCCGTAGTTTTAACAACGGGGGACGGGTCTGTCACCTCTCTGTAGCAACCTCGGAGTCCTGGAAAGATCGCAACACCGGCGAACGTAAAGAGCGTACCCATTGGCACCGGGTGGTAGTCTTTAGCGAGCCGCTGATCGATATCAGTGAACGATTTTTACGCAAAGGCTCTCGCATCTACGTCGAAGGGCAACTAGAAAATCGCAAATGGCAAGATGATAGTGGCCAACAGCGCTTTATGACCGAGGTTGTCTTGCGTCCCTATCGTGGTGCGATTACCATGCTGGATCGCCGGGAGGGTGGCGCAAGCCCCGCCCATGAAGGTTCCCGCCCTCAAAGCGATAACCAACCCGCACAGGATTTCGACGACGATATTCCCTTTTAATCGATGGCGGCCGTCCTTCTTGTCGCCGGCATTAAGGGCGGCGTGGGCAAATCTACCTTAGCCGTCCATCTTATCGAGTCCTTGCGAGAACGTGGGCTACGGGTCGGCGGCATCGATGCAGACCCCGCCCAAAGTGTGCTCATGCGCTATGAGCAAAGTGCGAAACGCCAGGGGAACACCCCAGCCCCGCATGTGCGTGTTGGCATCGATCATCTCACCAAGCCAGATCAAACGCTCCGTGCCTGCCAGGTCATCGTCATGGATTGCGCTGCCGGGATGGCGTCAGCCGATCTGTTGCAATGGGCAGACGTGTTGATCTGCCCTGTGACAGACAGCGTGATCGACATTAATTTGGTCGTGCAGTTCGACCGCGACCAACCCCGCCCTAGCCCCCTTGCTGAGGCCGTGCACGAGGCTCGCAAACTCAGGGTTCGACAAGGGATGAACACCCTACGGTGGCTCGTCGTGCGCAATCGGATAGACGCCCGCGCGACTCGGCAGTATAAGCAGTTTCATGCCATACTGGCCACTGGGGAATCCCGATTTGGTTATCAAGTGATCCCTGGCATACGCGAGCGAATCCTCTATCGTCATGCCTTTATGCAAGGGCGCACGGTGTTTGATTCCTCGTCCTTGTCTCTTGCTACCCTCGCAGCGCGTCAGGAAATCAGACAACTCACCGATACCATCCTTGACGGCGTTGTTCTGAAGGCGTGAGAAATCCATGAATAAACAGCACAGTGAATGGTTTGGCCACGATCATGTGGGCGCAAACACCCGGCGCGATAAGGTCCGAGGTGTGTTTGAGTCCGTTGCGCAAAACTATGATCTGATGAACGATATCATGAGCATAGGCCTACACCGTCGTTGGAAACGCCAGCTGATTCGCGCTCTACGGCCAAGCCCATCACGAGTCTTGCTCGATGTTGCGGGCGGTACGGGCGATATCAGCATTGGTTATGCCCGCGCCGGGGGGCCTGCCATCTTGCTAGACCCTAACCCGGCGATGCTGGATCGTGCCCGGCAAAGAATCATCGACGGCGGGCATTATCAGAATATCCGACTTGTCTGCGGCGATGGCGAGTCGCTCCCCCTCGCGAGGCATCGTGTCGATCTCTATGCCATTTCTTTCGGTTTGCGCAACATCACCGATATTCCTGCGGCCCTTGCTGAAGCTCGCCGGGTCCTGCGCCCGGGTGGGCGTTTTTTCTGTCTTGAGTTCACAACCCCGAAAAGCCCCTTTCTACGCCGGACGTATCATACCTACCGCCGGATTCTCCTGCCGGCCCTTGGGAGGATCATCGCCCGCGACCAGGAAAGCTACCGTTACCTCGCGCAAAGCATCGATCGCTTCATGACCATGGATCAGTTGCGCGATGCCATGTGCGATGCAGGTTTCACGCGCATAAACTACCGCCCCCTAAGTCAGGGCCTGCTTGCTCTTCATTGTGGACACGCGCCATGACCACACCGCTGTTTAACACACTGAGCCTGATTGGCTTGGGCCTGATTGGCAGTTCCATTGCACGCAAAGCCAAACAACAGGGCTTGGCGGGCCAGGTCATCGGTTATGACCAAGATGATGAGACTCGGATAATCGCCAGGGACCTCAAGCTGGTGGATCACGTCACTGACCGCCTAAGCCAGGCAAGTAAGGCTGATCTCGTGATTCTCTGTACGCCCCTTTCCAGCTACTTCTCGGTGGTGGCGACCCTCGCGCCCGAGTTAAAGCCCGGCACAATTTTAAGTGATGTTGGCTCGGTCAAGAATCAGCTGGGGATCGAAGACCTCCTGCCTGAGGGGATTGTGTTTATTCCGGCCCACCCGCTGGCGGGGACAGAGCATTCTGGCCCCCACGCCGGCTTTGCTGAGCTCTTTGAGAATCGTTGGTGCCTGATTACCGCCCAAGAAAGCCCCCAGCGGGATCAAGTCGCGGCATTCTGGCGCCGCCTTGGCAGCACTGTGGCCTTTGAGTCTTCTTCTCATCATGACAGAGTCATGGCCATTACCTCACACCTGCCTCACCTCATTGCGTTTGCTATTGTCGGCACGGCGGACCAACTAGAAGATGACGTGCGCGAGGAAATCATCCGCTATGCCGCCAGTGGGTTTCGCAGTTTCACTCGAATCGCAGGTTCCGATCCAACCATGTGGCGCGATGTATTTTTACGCAACAAAGCCCCGTTGCTGGAAATCATCGATCGTTTTATCCAGGACTTAACCCGTCTGCACACGGCCATCGACGAGCAAGATGGTGATTTTCTATACGATCTTATTTTGCGTACCCGTAAGATTCGCCGGGATGTCATTCGTGATGATCCCACGGGCACGCCCTATGATGGGATCTAAATCGCCCTAAGTCAGTTTCTGATAGCGCTCCATCAGCTCAAAAATCAGATCCAAAAATGCATCGCGATCAACCCGCCGCAGAACCTTACAATTGGCCGGCTGTTCTCTCACGCCCCACCAATCCACTACGGTCATACCAAAGGTCTCCCCTGGGGTCGTGACAATCTGCACGGCACAATCACGAGACTCGAATAGCTCGGGCCTAAGGAGATAAGCGATTACACACGGGTCATGCAAGGGTGCCCAATCCTCTTTCGTACGCCGCCGATCAAAATCTTCATAAAACGCGAGCATCTTGGCAACGCCGCGGGCGACGCGATTATCAATGGTCGCAAGTTTTTCCCGCCACGCTTTGGTGTAGCTCGCGGTATGAGTGCAATCCAGCGGCGCCATGACAAGAGACGCACCAGACTCGAACACGATCTTGGCCGCAACGGGATCAACGTAGATATTAAACTCGGCTGTGGGGGTGATGTTGCCCCCTTCGAAAAAACCGCCGCCCATCAGCACAATGGCCTTAAGGCGTGTGGCAATGTTGGGTTCGCGTGCTATCGCAAGCCCGACATTGGTCAAGGGTCCCACGGGGCACAAGGTGACTGTTTGCGGCGGGGCCGCCATGATGGTTTGCACCAGCCAGTCCACCGCATGAGTCTCGCTAAGGGGCATGGTCGGGCTTGGCCACTCTAACCCATCAAGACCTGTTTCGCCGTGAACATGCTCGGCGGTCACCAGCTTGCCCGTCAACGGACGATCACAACCAGCCATCACCGACACATCACTACGGTCTGCGAGTTCGCAAATGCGGCGGGCGTTTTTCTGCGTAAGATCAAGGGGCACATTACCAGCCACCGCCGTTAAACCGAGGACCTTAATCTCCGGGCTGGCCAAAGCCATGAGAATCGCGACCGCGTCGTCCTGCCCCGGATCAGTATCGATAATAATCTGGTGTGCCGTCATACGATGGAATGCGGCTTGTGGCGTGCCCCCCGCACAGCATCAAAATCGACAATCTCAGAGCGACCAAGAAGCCCTAACCGCCGGGCAACCTCCCGATAAATCTTGGCGCGCGCTGGGCCGATCGTCAGATCATATAAATCTTGGGTATTGATGTCTTGCAGCTCACAATAGCTAGGCGTCAAGCACCCCCCCACAATAAGACGACTATCGTCAAAATCACCCACCAAGTGGCCGAAACTCAGGCGTACCCGTGCTACGCGCATCCCCGCGTTGACAAAAAAGCCCGCCAAAAAGCTATTGATTCGCGAAGACAGGATCATCATATCGTCCATGTCCTGATGGTGGGCCCAGCCAAAGGCGTTGATCGCATCTTCCGAGACAAGTTGGATACTGCCGTCGCGATTCTTGGCGTAAAACTCGATGATCGGACGCGGCGGGATGGTACCTGGCGGCATACCGCAACGGCTGGCGAAATCTCCGTACGCGACGTTGTGCATCACCGCACACACCGGCAGCATGGACAGGTGTTTGACCATCTGTTCTTGCATATTCAAGGTGTGCAAGTAGTGGGTCATGATACCGGTGTTTTGCAGGTGCCCCATCAAAAACCCGCTGATCCGATTCGCCAGCGCACCAACGCCAGGCGAGCCTCGCATGTCGCTTAGGCTTGGGATCGGGGTGGGGGTGGGATCGACAAACTGCTGCACCAAAAGCCCGGCTTCAGGCCCTTCAAAGAGCTTATAGTCGTTATCTTCACTAAGGAGGCGGCGTTTGGACATCGTTTATCTATCAGGCTTACACGAATGCGCTTGCTCTTGTCTGTTTGGTCTTGCCCGTTGATTGAGGAGCTCTCTGCGTCATAACTGGATACCATAGATGGGATCACATGACTGGATCACACGGCCAGGGCCTTTTGCCTTAGCAATGAGAATGGCGTATACTATCCTAAGGCTGCGTGAATTGTCTACTAAGATTTGCTCTTGTCACCTTGGGCAACGCTTGAAAATCTTGTTAGGATATATGATGAACCTGATGAAAGACCGAGAACAGGCTTTTGAGTCTGCCTACCAGCAAAAACAAGAGCAAGAACGAAAAAAAACCTATCGTCGCAACCGCTTGTTTGCAAAATGGGTCTCGGATGAGCTTAACCTTAAAGGAGAGCAAGCTGAAGAGCTGGAGAAAATAATTTTTCTATCCGACTTAGAAGAACCGGGGGATGATGATATTTTGCGCACCACTATTGCCCAGATGAAGGCCCATGGGGTTGAGGTCGATAAGGCGACCTTAGAGCGTCGTTTGGAGCATTTCATGACCCGAGCTGGTAAGCAGGATGATTCGCCCCCATAGAATACGCGATAGACCATTGTTATAGATCAAGCGCTCACAACAAGTCCTGCGCACCTGATTTTTTTGTCTTCGTCGGGGCATTTTTTGGTTTGTCAAAATCCTGCGCATAGCGCACAGCCATCGCCGCTGCCGTCACCAGCGAGCTTGTGCTTGAGCTCATCGTAACGATATTGGCTGTGGCCTCCATGCCCAATAGCATCGGCCCGATGACGCTGACATGCCCCACCCTATAGAGAAGTTTTGCGCTGATGTTTGCCGCGTGCATCGTCGGCATAATGAGAACATTGGCCACCCCCTTAAGGGTATTAAAGGGATAGAGCGTGCCCGCCAGTTCGGGATCAAGGGCAGCATCAATAGTCATTTCCCCATCGTATAGAAAATCTACTTTTTTTGCTCTTAGGATCTCTAACGCCCCTGAGATTCGTACTGCCGGTTTTGCAGCAGAGTCTATCCGCGCCCCGGTAAAGGACGCGCTCGAGATAAACGCTACCCGCGGAGTATGACCCAGCCAATTGGCGTATCGGGCTCCCTTGATCGCGATATAGGCCAGCTGCTCGGGCGAGGGTTCCTCGGTAATCGTCGTATCGGCGACAAACAACGTGCCTGCCGGGCTGGTAGCCACTGTTAAACCAAAGGGAGCATACAAGGCGGAAGGGTCAATGGCCTTGCGAATATCCCGATAGCTGTCTCGATAATTGCGGGTTAACCCTGTGACCATGGCATCGGCATAACCAAGGGCGACCATACAAGCGGCAAAGATATTTCTATTTTGATTCACCATGCGCTGGCAATCACGTTGAAGATATCCGCGTCGATGAAGCCTTTTGTAAAGATACTCAAGATAACGTTCTCGATTTTTTGTAAGAGCGGCGTTTTCTATTTTCAGCCCAGGCGGTAAGGCATCGATGCCTAAACTTTGCAAGTTTTTCTTGATAATTCTTTCTTGACCGATCAATGTCGCTTGGCCAAATCCTTGACTGACAAAGGAAATTCCTGCTCGCAGGCTTCGTTTTTGTTCTCCTTCGGCAAAAACAACATGCCCCGGACGCGCTTTAAGACCTGCAAAAGAGGTTTGCAGAATAGAAAAAGTTGGATCAAGGCGAGCGCGAAGTTTGCGACGATAGGACTCGCCATCCGGCAAAGTCAAACCCGCCACACCTGAATCTTGCGCGGCCTGAGCCACCGCTGGGGGCACAGTAGAAATCAAACGCGGATCAAAAGGCACGGGAATGAGATATTCGCGGCCAAAGGTTAAATGTTTTCCACCATAAGCCCGATCGACCTCATCGGGAACATCCTCCCGGGCTAAGGCCGCAAGAGACCGAGCCGCAGCAATTTTCATCTCATCATTGATGCATCGGGCACGCACATCCAAAGCACCGCGAAAGATAAAGGGAAAACCTAAGACATTATTGATCTGATTGGGGTAGTCTGACCGCCCCGTCGCTATGATACAATCGGGACGAATCGCACGGGCTCGTTCGGGCAAAATTTCGGGATCAGGGTTCGCCAGGGCAAAGATAATCGGGTCACGATTCATACTGCGCACCATCGCCTCATCGAGCACATCTTTAGAAGACAGGCCGATAAAGGCATCAGCCCCCGCCAGGGCATCAGCCAAACTGCGCATCTTTGTCTTGCGGGCAAAGGCTTGTTTGTAGGGATTCATCCCCTGCTTACGAGACTCATAAATCACGCCGGTGCGATCACACAGGGTAATATCCTCAAAACCCATTTTTTTAAGCAGTCCCGCACACGCCAAGGCCGAAGCCCCTGCCCCATTCATGACCACCCGAGTGCAGGATGGCTTGCGCCCTGTGAGCTCGAGAGCATTAATCATCCCACTTGCGACAATCACCGCCGTGCCGTGCTGATCGTCGTGAAACACCGGGATACCCATAGATTCTTGCAGGCGCTGTTCGATAACAAAACAATCGGGCGCCTTGATATCCTCTAAATTGATCGCGCCGAAGCTAGGCTCAAGGTGCCGGACACACTCGATAAAAGCATCCACATCAGTGGTATCGACCTCTAAATCGATGGAGTCTATATCGGCAAACCGCTTGAAGAGTACGGCTTTGCCCTCCATCACTGGCTTGCTGGCCGCCGCGCCAAGATTGCCAAGGCCTAAAATTGCCGTTCCATTAGAAATCACCGCCACCAAATTGCCGCGAGAGGTATAGGTGTAGGAATCGTCAGGATTATCAGCAATGACCCGGCAGGGCGCCGCTACGCCAGGGGAGTAAGCAAGCGCAAGATCATGCTGGGTTTCTAAGGGCTTTGAGGGGGTGATTTCTATTTTTCCGGGTCGCCCGGCAGCATGCATCACCAAGGATTGCTGATCCAGATCGCTGGTAGAGATTTTCTTTTTACTCATGACTTTTCAATTTTTTATCTAAATCTTCTACCCATAAGACAATCTATAAGACAGCGCGTTTAGGTCAATAAAGCAAACGTTATGGCCGAAGCGTGAGCCCATCATACGCCGGGCGCACACCATCGGGTAGAATCTGACAAAGTTTATCATAATCCATCGTGTGGTTCATGTGAGTCAGGTAAGCCCGGCGGGGGCTTAAACGCTCGATCCATTCAAGGGCGCGTTCCAGATGGGCATGAGAAGGGTGAGGTTTGACTCGGCAGGCATCCACGATCCAGGTGTCCACGCCCTTAAGAGTCTCCCACCCTTTTTCTTGCATCTCAGAGATATCAGTGGAATAGCCAAACCAACCAAAGCGCAAACCCGTAGAGACAATCGGCCCGTGGTGTTGGGGAAAGGATTGAACAAAGATATCACCGATCATCATCTCTTCGGTTAGATCATGCATTCGCAAGGTGGGATGATAAAGCCCGCGATCCATATGTACGGTATCTACCGCATAGCCAAAACGTTCGCGAATATGCTGATGGGTTACCGGATCCGCGTAGGCATCGATCAGCTTGTCGTCATCGTACATGCGCAGGCCGCGCACATCATCAATCCCATGAACGTGATCTGCGTGGGAATGGGTGAAGATAATGGCATCGATCGCTCGGATATCGTGGTTGAGCAATTGGCGACGGCAATCGGGGGAGCAATCCACCAAGATTGTCGTGGTTGTACTTTTAACCACAACAGAGGGCCGCATGCGGGCATTGCGCCGGTTATCAGGGTTACAGTCCCCCCACCCGACCGGCCCTGCCATCGGTACGCCCAGTGATGCCCCACACCCTAGCACAATGATTTTGGTGGGCGGAGGCGATCCTTTCATGCTGACTGAGCCGCCGGATTAAGGTCTGTTATTTTGTCAAACAGGTTATAGAAATTATCGCCAATCATACTCGCGAGCGTGAAGATATCGACACCCTTAATCTCGGCCAAACATGCAGCGGTATGGGGCAAGAAGCTAGGCTCATTGGTTTTGCCTCGGCGGGGATGGGGCGCAAGATACGGTGCGTCGGTTTCGATCAACAGACGGTTAAGCGGCACATCTTTAAGCGCAGCACGAATCTCCTCGCTCTTGCCAAAGGTGGCAATGCCTGAGACAGAAATATGCAACCCTGCCGCCAGCGCACCCTGCGCCATCGCTGCATTATGGCTAAAGCAGTGCAAAATGCCTTTCACCGGCCCCTTGCCAACAAGAGCCAAGGTGTCCTCATCCGCCGCCCGGGTGTGAATGACGACAGGCAAACCGGTCCGCGCACTAACCTCTAAGTGATGGCGGAAAGACTTTTGTTGTTCAGCGGCAAAGGTCTTGCTGTAGTAATAATCCAGCCCCGTCTCGCCAATAGCGACCACCTTAGGATGATCCAACCAGGACAACATCTGTTCATAGGTGGCCACATAGTCCTGATCGACGAGCATAGGGTGCAAACCCACGGCGGCATAAACCTGGTCAAACCGCTCGATGTATTCCTTGACCGTCGGCCACTCGCTTGGTTGGGTGCAAATTGTGACAACCGTGTGCACTCCTGCTTGGCGGGCGCGGGCAAGCACTCGCTCAATGGGCATATCCAACTGGTCTAGGTGACAATGGCTATCGATCCACATGACGTTTTTTTACCTCGATTTACAGTTCAAGTTTAGGAAAAGCCGGGGTGGGTTTGTCCAAGGTCACAGGATGGGGATCAGCCCATAGATCACTGGCGGCGGCGAGATCACGGCGATCATCAGCCACGCCAAGCTGGTCAAGAAGCTTATCACAGGACTCTGGGACAAAAGGTTGCAGGAGGATCACCACCCGGCGGGCGACATCCAACAAGGTATAAAGGACCGTTTGGGCACGCTCGGGGTCCTTTTTCGCTATGACCCACGGTTGCTGCCCATCGATATAGACATTAGCGTTTGACGCCACAGCCATGATTTTCTCCAGCGCGGTGGCATAGGCAAGGGCATCCATCGCTTCGCGGACTTCGTGAACCAGCGCTCGTGCTTGGGATATTAACTCGGTTTCTGCTGGTGTGAGGGTAAGCTTCGCAGGATCGATGTGCGGGCAATGGCGCACCATCAGGCTCATGGTGCGCATACACAGATTGCCCAAGGTGTTAGCGAGGTCATTGTTGACCCGATTGACGAGGGCTTCCAGCTGAAAGTCACCATCTCGACCAAAGGGCAGTTCACGCAGCATAAAGTAGCGCAAGTAATCCAAGCCGAACTTGTCGGCAAAATCGGCGGGCTCGATGACGTTACCGAGGGATTTGGACATCTTCTCACCGCCCATAATCAACATGCCGTGGGCAAACACCCTTTTGGGTAGCGGTAGGTCCGCAGCGAGAAGCATGGCAGGCCAGTAGACCGTATGAAAGCGCAGAATATCCTTGCCGACCATATGCACATCGGCAGGCCAGAACTTTTGATACAAGGGGCTTTGCTCATCAGGCCAGCCAAGGGCTGAGAGATAGTTGGTTAGGGCGTCGATCCATACGTAGATCACATGATCGGGATCATCGGGCACCTTGATGCCCCACTTGAAGGCGGTGCGGCTCACACAGAGATCCCGCAGGCCGCTTGAGACGAAACTTAAAACTTCATTTCGTCGCGCATTAGGCTGAATAAAATCAGGATTTTCCTGATAGTGCTGGATCAATCGATCCCCCCATTTAGAAAGCTTAAAAAAGTACGCAGGCTCTTCAACCCATTCACAAGGGCTCCCTGAAGGGGCAATTTTTACGCCATCTTTTTCGGTAAGTTCGTCTTCACCGTAGTAGGCCTCATCGCGCATGGCATACCAGCCTGCATAGCTTCCCAGGTAAATCTGCCCGGCCTGCTTAAGACGCAGCCATAGGGCCTGTACGGCTTTCACATGGCGCGGGTCTGTCGTACGAATAAAGTCATCGTTGGAATAATTCATTAGCCCAGCAAGGGCAATGAAGTTCTGGCTTACCTTGTCGGTGAAGGCTTTGGGGTCCATCCCTTCACGCTCAGCAGCCTTTTGCACCTTGAGCCCATGCTCATCGGTGCCGGTCAGAAAGTGCACTTGATCGCCATCTAAACGCTTAAAACGGGCTAGGACATCGCACGCCAAAGAGGAATAGGCATGGCCCAAGTGCGGGCGTGCGTTGACGTAGTAGATAGGCGTTGTGATATAAAATCGCCGCATGAGACTCCGCCAGACCCGGTGGTTAGGGGCCAGCCAAGATGATCTGGGGCCGCACCAAAGCGATCCCTCGGCCGCCCAGGTCAAGACAACTTTATCTGATAAAGACGTGTCTTTTCTAGGAGCAAAGGGCGCGATCAGGCACGCGCATGATTGCTCGCGTTGCCAAGAGCTTGTATGGCGGCGACAAGAGCGCGCTCGGTACTCAGATTCAGCGTTTCACAGTCATGAAAACTGCGCACCAAGCGTTCCCACAAAGAGAGCCACCGAGGCAAGCTTGCATGGGGATGACGGGGCGTCAAGGACTCCCGGCAGGAACTCTCCACAGCTATCAACAACATTTCCATGGTTAGATGCTGCGCGGCGGAGTCCTCTAGCTTGCGCACAAAGTCCTCAACCTCATGAAAGGACTTCCCCCTCGCGGCGTGCAGGTCATCCCATAGCCCTTGGTGGTCTAAAAAGGTTTTTAGGCGTTCCGGGCTGCCCTGGGCATAGGACCCGGCTGCCGCGACAAACTCTGGGGGCATCGTTTGCGCAGCCTTGCGCATTTGATCGGCGATATCTTTCACCGGCAAGCGAATGCGGCGCGTGCGCGAGCGTACGGTGGCAAGCAGTCGTCCCGGCTGGTCTGTGACCAGCAGAATCACGGCGCGTGGTGGTGGTTCTTCTAGGCTGATTAAAAACGCATTCATGCCCTGAGTGTTCACCAGGTGCGCGTGGGCAATCATCAGCACCCGCCAGCTGTCATCTGCGGAGGTGCGCTGAAGGAACGTGCTGGCCTGGCGAACCTCATCCACGGTAATCACCCCGCTCGTCTCATCTGGGGTGAGCACGCGATACCCGGGATGGGCCTCCGGGTTGTCGGTCGCGAGCAAGCGGCAAGCCGTTTGCTCGGCGAATGCCAGCGCATCATCTGCACCGGTCATCAGCCAGGTGCCAGCAATCCGGCCCGAGTCTATGGCCGCATCGATGATGGCCTGGGGGGTGACGTGATCTGGGCGCTCAGGGGTGCTCACAGGCCCTCACGGTCGACTGCCAAGGCAATCCCCATGCCGCCACCGATACACAGAGTCGCAAGACCCCGTTGGGCATCCCGGCGGATCATCTCATAAAGCAAGGTGATGAGAATACGCGCCCCACTCGCCCCGATGGGATGCCCCAGGGCAATCGCACCGCCATTGACGTTCACGCGATCTGTGTTCCAACCGAGTTCCCGGTTAACGGCGCAGGCCTGCACGGCAAAAGCCTCGTTAGATTCGATGAGCTCCAGCGCATCGATATCCCAATCGATCCGTTTAAGGGCCTTGCGCACCGCCGGAATGGGGCCCGTGCCCATCACTGCTGGCTCGACCCCGGCGGTTGCCCAGGTAGCGATTCGCACAAGAGGCTTAAGCCTGCGTTTTATGGCATCCTCTTCACGCATAAGCACGAGGGCTGCCGCCCCATCGTTAATGCCCGAGGCATTGCCCGCCGTGACCGTTCCTTGCTTGGCAAAGACCGGTGATAATCCTGCAAGCGAGTCTCTGGTTGTCTCAGGCCGGGGATGTTCGTCTGTTGTGATGGTTGTCTTTTTCGTTTTGATTGGCACGATTTCTTGCGCAAAACGCCCTTGCTTGATGGCTTGGGCGCATTTTTGCTGGGACTCGCAGGCAAAGGCGTCTTGATCTTCACGGCTGATCTGCCATCGCTGGGCGATATTTTCCGCCGTGATTCCCATGGGTACGTCGGAAAAGGCATCGAGCAGACCATCGCGCATCATGGTATCGATGAGGGTGCCATCGCCAAGCTTAAGGCCACGCCGAAGCCGCGCACAGTGAGCCGAAGCGGACATATTCTCTTGCCCCCCCGCGACAACGATATCGGCATCCCTAAGCGCAAGGGATTGGGCAGCCATGGCCACGGCGCGTAGGCCTGAGCCGCAGACCTGGTTGATCGTAAGAGCGGTCGATCCTTCAGGGATCCCGCTATGGATTGCCGCTTGGCGGGCCGGGTTTTGCCCGTCCCCTGCGGTGAGAATCTGCCCCATGATGACTTCATCGACGTGCCCAGGGTCTAGCTGACTGCGCGCCAAAGCCTCGGTGATGGCAATCTCGCCGAGCTTCGCCGCAGATAAGCCCACAAGCCCACCGCCAAAAGCTCCAATGGGGGTACGCGCTGCACCTGTGATGACAATCCGCGAGTCCATGATGCCCCTCTTAACGTTTTTTCATGATCCTATTTTTAGCTCGCGGAGTCTTGATTATCTTCCTGCGATCCTCTTTTATCTTTTCATGATGATCCCCTCTTGCCAAGTTGCTTGCTGAGCAACGGACGCGATGGGCTGTATCCTTAGAGGTAGTTGATGATGACCAGCCACCGTGGCAAGCAAACCTGGATCGCCACCCTTGCTCTGCTCGTGATTTTTATGTCCTTGATCGGGGCTGTGACCCGGTTGACGGACTCAGGGCTCTCGATGGTCGAGTGGCGCCCCTTGCTGGGCACAATCCCGCCCCTGACCGATGCCGAATGGCAGCGGGTTTTTGCGCTCTATCAACAGATCCCACAGTATCAGGTCGTCAATTTCGGTATGAGTCTGGCCGATTTTCAATTTATTTTCTGGTGGGAATGGGCACACCGCTTCTTCGGTCGATTGATCTTGGTTTACCTGGTCGGCGGCAGTGTGCTGTTTTATCGTCACTTTGATCGTCGCGATTGGGGCATTCTCGTCGCTGTTCTTGCCCTGGGGGCCGCACAGGCCATCATGGGCTGGTGGATGGTGCGCAGTGGCTTGGCAGAATTGACCAGCGTGTCGCACCTGCGCTTGGCGGCACACTTTGCCCTTGCAGTGGTCTTGCTCGCCATCGTGGTGCTATGGTTCACCCGCCACAGCCCACCGCCTGTCATCACCAACCCCGCTATAGCCCGCTGGCGTTTGGTCGCTCTGGTCTTTTGGGGGTTGACGGCTTTATGGGGTGCTGCGGTGGCGGGGCTGGATGCCGGTTTGGTGAGTCATACCTTCCCTAAAATGGGCGAGACATGGCTCCCCCAAGCAGCATGGAGTCTCACACCCGCCCCTAAGAACTTCCTGTTTAATAGCCTTATGGTGCAAACAACCCACCGGGTTTTAGCCACCGGTTGCGCCCTCGCTATCGTTATCTTTGCTCTTAAACTCACGCGCGAGCCAAACCCAGGTGCCCACCGTCTGGCCGTCGGGCTCATCGCGGTTGTGGTGATTCAATACAGTTTAGGGATCATTATCGTCACCCAAGGGGTGCCGCTGGTTGCCGCGTCCTTGCATCAAACCTTCGCGCTACTGCTTTTTGTTCTGCTCGTGGGTACCTATCGGGGTTTTGGCTCGTCGATCCGCAAACGACCGATAAGCCCGACCGCTTCACAGGCCTGATAAAAACGGCTCTGAATCCCTTGCAAGACTCGCTTTTCCATGGCGTTGTCGCTGGTGACCCGCACCTCCAGCCGTTTGTTTTGAATCCGCCCGGTGAGGGTAAGTAGGCCATAGCTCGAGGTTTGCGTCTCGATAAAAAAGCGTTTGTCGCTCTTGGCCGTGTCTGATCCTTCTTGGGGTGCTTCATAGCCGATTTTAAGAGGCGGACGGTTGTCATGGAACGGCACGACCCAGATATACCATGGCCCCTCTTGGGTGACAGGCGGCAACCCCCCGCCACCGCCTAGAGCCGCTGCCGGGGCGCCCCCAGCTGTGGGCAGCCCTAGCTGTTGAGGCATCTCCCCAGCTCCTCGAGCACGACGGGCAGCGGCAAACAACGACACCAACGCGATGATCGCTTGGCTGGTTTGAGGTGCACTACCTCGCGCAGACAATAATGATTTTTTAACAATAGTTTGAAAGTCATTCTTTTGTTGAGATTTTAACTGTGGAAATAGGTACCCCAATAAAAACTCCATAGCTCCAGGGGCTGAGGCGATCGCCGGGAGAAAGCCCGGCAAAAGTCCGGGAAGCAATCCCGGCACAGCCATAGAAGGCGGAAGGGACGCGGCTTGGAAAGGCGCAGACGACTGCCCCGACGGCAATGGCAACGCAGGCTGGGTGGGCGCGCCGGTGGATGACCCGGACGCCCCGCCCCTCGCGCCCGTTGTGGGAGGTGAGACATCCCCGCGTGCCCGTGGCTTGGCCGCCGCATCAGCGGCGTCCTGGCCTGCGAGCCCTGCCACGAGGGGTGCGTGGGGTGCTGGACCTTGCCCGCGCGGGCCTGGCGCCGGGATAGCCTGGCCCGCGGCGGGCGTCTGGGACGCGCTGGATTGAGACGTATTGCTTTGGGATGCGCCACCTTGGGATAGCCCACTTTGGGACGTAGCGGGCGCTTGTGTGACGTGCGGTGATGATGCCGTTTGGAGGGCGTTGGCTTGCGTGGGGGTTGCTTGCACGGGAACCTGGGCTGCAGGGGATGCCGATCCTGCGGCTCTTGGTGGCGCCGCCGTTCCCAATAGCGCTGACCCGCCTACTGCTGGACCGGGCGCAGGGTTAACGGGTGGGCTTGTTGCCCCTGACCCAGCCCTAAGCGATGGTGGAATCGCCCCGCCCGTCGATTGGGGGGACGCCCCACCGCCGGGAGTCTGCCCCCCCGCTTGGGGTGTATTTCCTTGGGAGGTGTTACCTTGAGGGGCAATCGCTTGAGGGGTACTCGCTTGCACCCCTGATGAAGAGCCAGCCGCCCCGCTTGTCGTGGTGACCTGCGGTGCAGGTCCTAAAGCACCCGCAGGCGGCGGATTTGTGCCTCCCATCGGCGCGCGCGGCGGGGCCGGAACGCCGCTTGGGGTCTGGGCAATACCTTGAGGAGCGCTCGCTTGAACACCCGCGCCTGAGGCGGGTGCTGCCCCCCCTGCGGCTGAGCTGGTTCCTTGGGTGATACTGGTCGGCCCTTGCGTTATCGCTTGTGGGGATGGTCTTGTGGCATGCGCAGGCGGCAGGCTTACTCCGCCGGTGGAGGCAAGCGGCGCAGAAGGTGCGGGCACCCTACTCCCAGATGGTGACACGGTCCCTTGAGCAGTACTTGCCTGCGACCCCAAGGGTGTTCCAGCCGCCTGTCCTCCTGCCCCGGTTCCAACCCCAAGAGGGGCGGTCCCCTGGAGTGCACCTTGGGGTGCGCCTTGGGTGGGGGCTTGGACTAGAGCACCCGATGATCCTGGCACTGACGCCGGGGGAGCACCTGGTATTGCCGTCCCTGCAGATGGAGGCCCGGTTGGTGCCCCGCCTGCTTGTCCGCCTGTGGTCGTCCCACTTGGGGGCGGGGTGGTTGTTTGGACGGGGGCCTTACTCGCTGTCACTGCTTGTCCTGGCGTACCAGACGGTGGCGGAGGCGAGCTTGGAGGGGGGCTTGGCACTGTCCTTGTCGAAGGGGTCGTGGACGACGCGCTAGCCGCAGGCCGCGACGTTGAGGCTGGTTTTGCGCCGGCGCGAATAGACACCTCCACCGACGCACTTGGCCGGGAAGTCTGCTCGCCGATTTCGATCACCACGGGCCGGGGCGGTGATCCAGGTTTATCGCTTGCGACTTGCGTTGTGATCGAAAAACGCGCGGGTGGTTGGCGCGGTAGTTTGACTTGGATCTCGCCCTCGGGTACACGGATGGTTGCCGTGCCATCTTTCGTCATGGCCTTGATCGTGCCCACCAAACGAACCGGCCCATCCGGTCGCTTGTGAATCAAACGTTGCACACTTGCCGAGAGCGACCGCACCTCCCCTTCAATGACCGCACGCTTGCCGACCGCTGGTGTTTTGCTAAGTTCAACGATCGGCGGCAGGGGCATGGTTTACTTTTTCTTGTTGTTAGATTTTTCTGGATCAGTCTTCTTCGTACTTGCCTTATCGCTTGGCTTTGTCTTCTCGTTCTTCAAGAATTTGATGATGGTATCGGCGATTCCCATGAACTGCTTACTCGCCGCATTGCCAGGATCAGAAACCGTAATCAGCGACTGAGTTCGAATGGCATTACGCACTTGCGGATAATTATTGACCCAGCCACCATATTTGGGCCGTTGAGATAGAAATTTTTCGCACACCTTGGCAAGAGTTTCATAGGGCACTTTACCGTCCTCACCGGGGGGTACCATGTTCATCAAGATCGTAAAATCCCGCCCGCCCGACTGATCGTAGGTCGATTTAATCAAGGCATAGGCATCCATCATCGACGTGGGCTCCGGTGTTGTCACAACGAGGATTTGATCTATGTTTTCTGTCATAACCACAACACCAAGGCCAACCCCAGCAGCACAATCGATGATCGTGACATCATAGGATTCAGATAGTTTTCTGATCTTTTTATGAAGCGTACGCAAGGCAGGCTCAGAAAGATTAGACATAAACTTGCCGCCACCCCCTTGTCCGGCGACGACAGAAAAGGATCCTTCTTTGAACTGACGCACGGCTGTCGCGATATCCATATCATCACGAATGACAGCTGATATATTTTTGCGTGTAGGCGCAAGGCCAAGCTGGATATCGACATTGGCCAAGCCCAAGTCCATATCGATAACCACCACATCCAAACCACGACGCGCGATACTTGCGGCAAGATTGAGCGACAAGCACGTCTTACCAACCCCGCCTTTGCCACTCGCGATGGTGATGATTTTCTTCAGCTTACTCATAGGCCTTACTCTGGGACATTCGGTTTGGTTGCATGATGCTTACTCAAAAGAAGCTTTGTTAAAGATTGCGCTCCCGCAGGGATAAGGCCATCCTTGATGTTTGGGGTATCGCTAAACTCCGCCATGGCCAACCCCCCTTTGTCTTTGGGTTGGAGAAAACTTCCCAAACGGCGTACACCGTCAATGCGCGTAATAATCATGCGCTTGGTGCCCATCGCGCGAAATGACTTTGCTTGTTCCCAAGACTCCTGAACATCCAGCCCCGCCGGTAAAATAAGCAACGGCTCTACCTTGGATGGCTTGATAAACTCACCCAAATACGCCAGATCCTTAACATCGAGATAGTTACACGCCCCCGCATCAACAAGCACCGCATCGTGGTTTGCAAGCAGCTCATCGATCATCCGCACTAACACTTTCGGTGATGACGCCTGACGTACCTCAAAAGATAGAACATTTGCAAAAGCCAATAACGAAGCAAGCCCGCCAGCACGCTGAGTATCGGTGCTGATGACTGCGACGCGCTGGTTATCCTTAATCATGGCGCGAGCAATCATCTTAGCGAGGACCTGCGTCTTACCTGCGCCAGCTGGCCCCACTGCCATCACCACGTGCTTTGCCGAAAAACTACCCAAGGGATTAAAGGAAAAAACCTCACGCAGGGCCTCACAAAGACTTGTCTCCACGTCCCCCGCGGGAAAGTTACGAACCTTTTCTAAAATCTCCTCGATCAACATGGCAGGCACCCCATGACCGGAGAGAATCTCATAGCAGGATTCTTCTATCTCTTCGATCGATAGGCTAGATTTCTTTTCTTTCGCAGAGACAGGTGGCGGTGTATCAGCCTGTTCAATCGCAATGGTGATAACATGTTCACCATCACCCTCGCGGGTCGACACAAGAATGGCATCATCGCCGTATCGCTCGCGCGAGACGGCCATAGCGGCCTGTAAAGACGGGGCAGTCACATCGATCAAGCGCATGTTATATCTGATCCAATACGTCTATCTTGGCCGTACGATGAATTTCGTTCTGCGAGAGCACCGTCGTTGCGGGCTGAACCCGCTCGACAATCGAGCGAATATAGCTGCGCGTGGTCGCCGTGGTTAAAATCACGGGCCGCCGTTCCGACGTTGTGTGCGCAACGATTTTCGATTGCACCGCATCCATCAACTCACGCAATCGTGTGGGCGCCAAGGCCAGTTGTTGATTCTCCCCCTCGCCGACAATTGACTGGCTGATCTCTGTCTCCCACGCCGACGAGAGCGTAATAACCGGTATACTGCCTAAGGAGTCCATGACACTGGCGTTGATTTGCCGCGCCAGACGGGCACGGACGTGTTCGGTAACAACCATCAGGTTTTGCGTCTGCGCCGTGGCTTCTGAAATCCCTTCTAGGATCGTTGGCATATCACGAATAGACACGCGCTCAGTCAACAAGTTTTGTAGAATCCGCTGAACGCCACCAACGGTAATGCTGCGGGGCATGAGATCACTGATGAGTTTTTGGATGACTGACTCCTGTTCATCCAACAAGTCTTGGGTTGCGCTATAGGAGAGAAGTTCGGACATGTTATCGCGCAACAATTCGGTAAAGTGTGTAACGATCACGGTGGCAGGATCAACCACGGTACAGCCTGCTGCTGCTGCTGCATTACGATCTTTTTCCTCAATCCACAAGGCCGGCAGGCCAAAGGCTGGTTCTTGCGTTTGCTCGCCTGGGATACCGACATCATCGCGCCCTGTGGGCAAGATCGCGAGCAACATGTTCGGACGGACATCCCCTTCGGCGACTTTAATTTCCTTGATGCGAATCGCGTACTTGGTTGGCCCCAGCTGCAGATCGTCCTGTACCCGAACCTTAGGCATGACAAAACCGTACTCGGTGGCCAATTGTGCGCGCAACCCACGCAGCTGATCTGTCACCCGGCGCCCGCTCGCTTGCTCTGCATCCACCATACCAAGAAGACCATAGCCCAACTCCAGGCGGATCGTATCGATTCGCAGGCTGTCAGCAATGGGGGCTTCTGCGGGCACCGCATCGGCCATCTCTTCAGTTTCGGCGGCAGCGCTTTCTTCTGCAGCTCGGGTTATCATCGAGCGCGATAAAATAAAGCCAAGACCACCGGTTGTTGCCGCCATGAGAACAAACGGCACCATGGGAATACCCGGCAAAGCCGAAAGCACGATCATCACCCCCGAAGAAATCAGCATCGCCTTGGGATAGTTGCTGATCTGCCCTAAGACCGCTTCATTGGCGGTCACATCCAACCCAGCCTTGGACACGAGCAAGCCCGCCGCCACGGACACAATCAAGGCGGGCACCTGCGTGACCAAGCCATCACCGACAGTCAGCAAGGTGTAGGCTTCTCCGGCTTGGGCGAAGGTCATGTCTTTTTGCGCCACCCCGATGACAATACCGCCGATGATATTAATCAGAGTAATAATCAGCCCAGCAATGGCGTCGCCACGGACAAACTTGGCCGCCCCGTCCATCGCGCCGAAGAAGTTGCTCTCGTCCTCTAAGGTTTTGCGTCGCTCTTTGGCTTGCTCTTCGTTAATCAGGCCGGCAGATAAATCTGCGTCCACAGCCATTTGCTTGCCGGGCATGGAATCCAAGCTAAACCGGGCTGACACCTCGGCAATACGGCCAGAGCCCTTAGTGATGACGACAAAGTTCACCACCACAAGGATCGAAAAGACAATGATCCCAATCACGTAGTTGCCGCCCATGATGAAACCGCCAAAGGCCTCGATGACCTTCCCGGCAGCGTCGGTCCCCTCATGACCGTTGGAGAGAATCAATCGGGTGGACGCCAGGTTGAGTGCCAGGCGCATGA
This sequence comes from Pseudomonadota bacterium, assembly GCA_039028835.1. Classification (GTDB taxonomy): domain Bacteria; phylum Pseudomonadota; class Alphaproteobacteria; order JBCCHK01; family JBCCHK01; genus JBCCHK01. The sequence goes on along the minus strand of JBCCHK010000001.1, from coordinate 161,170 downwards.
GCGTTGCAAGCAAAAGAACCGTCGGGAACGAACTAAACTCAAGCGGTTTACCGATAAACAGGGTGACCATCAGGATCAAGACGGAAAACATGATCGACAGCGCAAGCGCAAAGTCCAACACCCCCTTGGGTGTTGGAAAAATCAGCACCACGATCAACATTAAGATCCCCAGCGCAAGCGTCAGCTCGCGCACCAGCCCAATATGAGCAAAGGCTCTGTTGAAGAATCTCAGAGGGAGAAACGAGGCAAAAGAACCAGCAGAGCCAGTTTGGCTATTTTGGCCGTCCTGGCCTGCGGGGGTGATATTGGCAGTATCAGCCATGGGGAAAACGTCCCATTGCGGCCATCCGATCCTAAAGATAGCCCTTACGCAGGCTTCACGTCAACGGGCTCGCCGTGGGCGGCCAGCTTGGTGCGCAGGGCCTTGACGGTGATCCCGAGGATTTGCGCCGCCTGAGCCCAATCACCACCGCTGCGCTGGAGGGTGCCGACCAGCAGATTGCGCTCGGCCTGGGCAAGAGTCTGGCCAATCTGCGGCTTCGTGCCATCGTCCTGGCCACCTAGGATAATGGCACCCGCATCGATCTCATCGCCCTGGGCCAGCACGACGGCACGATGGACCGTATTTTCCAATTCACGCACATTGCCCGGCCAAGGATGAGCAATGAGCATATCCAAGGCTTCTTTATTGATCGGGCGCTCTGGTAATCCGTTAATTTCACTGTATATTTTGATGAAATGTTGAACCAGATTCGGCACATCGCCCTCTCGCTCTCGCAAGGGCGGCAGATGAAGACTCACCACATTGAGGCGGTAATAGAGATCCTCGCGAAAGTGACCTTTTTGTACTTCTTGCTCGAGCACACGATTCGTCGTGGCAAGGATGCGAATATTGACATCCACCGGCTCGCGACCGCCAAGACGATCGATCTGCCGTTCTTGGATGGCGCGCAATAACTTGGCTTGCAAACGCATCTCCATCTCGCCGACCTCATCTAAAAGCAAGGTACCGCCATTGGCTTCCTCAAACTTGCCGATCCGCCGGGCCAGCGCGCCCGTAAAGGCGCCCTTTTCATGACCAAAGAGTTCAGACTCAAGCAAATTATCAGGAATCGCCGCACAGTTGACACTGATAAAGGGGCCCTCCACGCGGCTGCTATGTTGGTGCATAAACCGGGCGATGACCTCTTTTCCGGTGCCGCTCTCGCCCATAATCAAGACCGAGGCTTGGGAAGGTGCCACCTTGAGAGCCATGCTCCGGATTGTTGTTAATGCTGGCGAGTCGCCGATCATCGGGCGATCCTCACGACTGGCGGTTTGCAGAATCGTCGCAAAGACCTCAGGATCCGGAGGCAGGTTCAAAAAATCCCGTGCACCTGCCTTAATGGCCTGAGCGGCGGCCTCGGCTTCAGGATTAATCCCACTTGCAAACACCGGCACACAGATACGCTCGGTTTCTAATTGCTTACACAAACCTTCGATATCATCGGTCACGTCGATGATAATCATGTCCGCGCCACCGCTACGTAGTCCAGAAAGCGCGATGGGGATATCCTGTGCATACTGGAGCTTTGCGCCCTTACTGACGGCAATTTTTCCCGCCGTTGCCAGGTGCCCATTGGGCGCACCGATAATCATCACACGCATGGTGCTTTCCTTATGTTTCCCATAACCAAGCGGCGCCCCGGACTCCTGAAGAGTCTCCGTGCGCCGCTGGGCGGATGGGCGTATGGACCTCGCCACCAAAAACCCACCGGGGCAGTATCTTCGGAACATCTTGATAGAGAATCTCGATCTGTGAGAGACCACCACCCACGACGACGACATCCGGATCAAGCAGGTTAATCACATGGGCAAGAGATCGTGCAAAACGTCCGATCCACCGATCCATACACAGTTTAGCATCTTTATCGCCCTCTCGTGCGGCGAGCGATATGTCGTGGGTTTCTCGTTGCTCGCCGGTATGATCGAAATAATCGCGCGCGACCCCCGTGCCGGATAACCAAGTTTCAATACAGCCCGTCTTCCCGCAATAACAGTCCGGTCCTGGCAACTCATCGGCCTCAGGCCAGGCCAGCGGACTGTGCCCCCACTCGCCCGCCAGACCGTTGGGGCCTTGGTGCGCCCGGGCATGGACCGCGATCCCTGCCCCGCACCCGGTGCCAACAATGATCGCAAAAACCAACCCGTGTCCTGCGCCTGCGCCATCGGTTGCCTCTGAGACGGCTAAGCAATTGGCATCATTTTCCATACGCACGGGCCGGCCGAGTGCTTCTTGAACATCATGGAGCAACCGACGATCGTTGAGCCACACCGAATTGGCGTTCTTAATTCGATCGGTCTGAGAGGAGATGACCCCCGGCGTGCCAATACCTACAGTGATATTCTCGCCCACCGTTTGCTGCGCGTTATGCACACAGTCCACCAAAGCTCGGATCGTGCCGTCATAGTCATGTTGCGGGGTGTCGATACGGTTTCGATAGAGTTCTTGGCCATCGGCAGACAAGCCTATGGTCTCGATCTTCGTGCCGCCCAGGTCTATGCCGATACGAACTTGAGTCATGGAGTTTTTTGGTTAAAAGCGCGGGCAGGACAAACCCAGCACCAAAGGATAACCGGATTATGATAAAGACAAGGGCAAATGAAAAGGGACATCCCGCCGCTGTGAGGGCAAACTGTGGGGACCTCTTCCCCTTGGGGATAGGCGTGAGCAAAGCCGTTGGTGCGGGAGAAGGGAATCGAACCCTCGACACGTGGCTTGGGAAGCCACTGCTCTACCCCTGAGCTACACCCGCAAAGATTACCCCCTTAAGCGCCGTACGTATGACGAGGGTGCCCTGGGTTAGGAGGGTTGGGGTTTGTTGCCCAGATCACCGACCGACGGTACAGAAGAATCCGTGGCCTTCGGCTTAGCAGGGGGAGGTGGATCAATCGGCTCGTCCCGTACGATCTTTTTACCCTTAATCAGATCGCGAATGTCATCCCCCGAAAGCGTTTCAAACTCCAGTAAGGCTTCGGCAACAAGTTTCAGCTGTTTTTTGTGCTTGGTGAGTGTCGTTTGCGCCCGTTCGTAGGCGGTATCGACAATATGGCGAATTTCAGCATCCACCTTTTGTGCCGTCGCATCAGAGATGTTCTTGTGTTGGGTGACTGAATGACCCAAAAACACCTCTTGTTCTGGCGTGCCGTAGAGCAGCATGCCCAAGTCCTTGCTCATACCCCACTCGGTAACCATACGGGTCGCCAGCTCGGTAACCATTTTGATATCACTAGACGCCCCAGAGGATATCTTTTCTTTGCCAAAGATCATCTCCTCGGCAATGCGTCCGCCCATCGCCACAGCCAGATCGGCATAGCATTTATCCCGGCGCATACTCAAGCGGTCTGTTTCTGGCAAGCGCATCACCATACCAAGGGCACGGCCGCGAGGGATGATCGTTGCCTTGTGAATGGGATCAGATTCCGGTTCATGCAACGCGACCACGGCATGGCCCGCCTCGTGCCACGCCGTGAGGCTTTTTTCGTCATCGGTCATGACCATAGAACGGCGCTCGCTCCCCATCATGACCTTGTCTTTGGCCATTTCAAAATGGGTCTGCCCCACCCGCTTAGCGTTAGAGCGCGCCGCCAGCAAGGCGGCTTCATTCACCAGGTTGGCGAGGTCAGCTCCGGAAAAACCAGGCGTACCGCGGGCAATCACCCGAGGATCGATGTCATCGGCGACGGCGACCTTGCGCATATGAACCTTGAGAATTTGCTCGCGTCCGAGAATATCCGGGTTGGGTACGACCACCTGACGATCAAATCGCCCAGGCCGCAAAAGCGCTGGATCCAACACGTCAGGACGGTTGGTGGCAGCAATGAGGATCACTCCTTCAGTGGATTCAAAACCATCCATCTCGACCAAAAGCTGATTGAGCGTTTGCTCGCGCTCGTCATTGCCGCCGCCCAGGCCTGCACCTCGATGGCGACCTACGGCGTCGATCTCATCGATAAAGATGATGCATGGGGCATGTTTTTTCCCCTGTTCGAACATGTCGCGTACACGACTCGCGCCGACGCCGACGAACATCTCGACAAAATCAGAGCCCGAGATCGTAAAAAACGGCACGTTGGCCTCACCGGCGACGGCCCGAGCGGTCAGAGTCTTACCGGTGCCCGGCGGGCCGACCAACAACACACCCTTGGGGATACGACCGCCTAAGCGGCGAAACTTTGCCGGATCGCGTAAGTACTCGACGATTTCTTCCAGTTCAGCCTTAGCCTCGTCGATGCCCGCCACGTCCTTAAAAGTCATCCGTTCAGATTTTTCCGTGAGCATCCGCGCCCGTGAACGGCCAAAGCCCATGGCCCGTCCGCCGCCGCTTTGCATCTGGCGCATGAAGAAAATCCACACACCGATCAACAGCAACATCGGGAACCAGCTAATCAGTACATTGACCAAGAAGGACATACCGCCTTCGTCCGGCGCGGCGCGAAAGCGAACCCCGGCATCCTCCAGGCGTTCTACCAAAGTCCCGTCACCAGGCGAGATGGTGGTAAACCGTCGTCCATCTATATAAAGGCCTTCTATCGCACGGCCATCGATTCGGACTTCAGATACCTGGCCGCCGTTGATCGCGGTGATAAACTCGCTGTAGCCAATTTCTTGCCCTGTTGGTCGCCCTGTGCCTTGAAACAGGGTAAAAAGTCCCACAACCAGGAGAGCAATCATCCCCCACAACACAATGTTACGCAAAAACTGATTCATTGATGGTTTCGCCTTTATGGTCTCGCTTTTATGATGCCGTCTTTATGATGCGACTTTGGTGATGATGGCTTGATGATGCCGGCTTGGGCCAAAAAGCGGCAAGCACCATCGACCTGTCGGATGCGGGCATGAGCACGTGATGTGAAGAGGATATCATTATAACCAAGCCCTCCTGCCAATACCACCTTAGATCACACGCCTCATTCATCCATACCGCAAACGCTTAAATCTCTGTCATCTAAACCTATAGAACTAAGTGGGGACGAAAGGCGCTGTCGTCAAGGGGTGCGCTCGCCTTTGGAAGAGTCGCGAGTCGCGGTGTATGATGAGATCCTGTTTTGTAAGACGCACCACACAGCCTGCAACAGACATAGACGTACCCGCCATACCATCGCGACAGAAAAGCGCTCCTCGCTCGATGGCCTGATAAGAGGGCGCATGCCCGCGCCCGGCCCACCATGGCAGGATCACAGCAAGTGCGCGGGCTACATCAGCAAGGATGAGGGCACGAAGGGATTGCCGTTCAAGCCGCATCTCTTCTGGCCCATCCCGCCCCACAGGCATCATGCGCAGATGAGATGCGAGGTGACCGATCACCTCCTCCTGCCGGCATCGTTCCTGTACTGCCGTCCGCAAACGTTGCAAAGCGAAAGCATCATCACGAGGCTCTTTGCTTTGTATCCGATGCCGTCCTCGCCAGTAGCGCTGCGCGTGATTAGCCGGATCCTCGATCCACGGGAGTCCCGCCGCCTGGCATAGATCCCGGCACGCGGCCCTGGTGGCGTTCAATAATGGGCGAAGAAGGCGGCACGAGGTCATCTCCCGCACGGCACTCATGCCCGCAAGTCCCCAAGGGCGCGAGCCTCGTTCGTCGCGCATGGTGATCGTTTCTATTTGGTCGTCTTGGGTGTGCCCCACCAGCAGGTGCAGGATTCCTGCCCGCGCGCACAGATCATCGAGCGCGTGGTAGCGGGCTTGTCGCGCATGGTTTTGTGAGGCACTGCGCGGACGTACGGCCCTGATGATCGGGACAAGTCCCATCTCGATCGCCCACTGAGCCACCTTTTTGGTGTGGCTCTGCTTTTGAAAACCATGATCGATCACCATGGCGATGGCCTGCCCGTTTCGTTGTGCCGCCCAATACGCCGCAAGCCAGGCAAGGGACATGCTATCGCCGCCGCCCGAAAGGGCCACCGCGATTTTTGGCGATGGTTCGAAACAAAGGGTGCTCATGGCCTGGGTAAAGGCCTGCGCCGCCGCACTATCTTTTATATCGTCCGTAACAACAAGGGGCGAAACGGCCATAAAAAAATCAGCGCGTGCTTAAATTGCGCTTGATAAAGTCGATGGCCGCAGCGGTATCCGTGTCTTGAATGAGGGCTAACTCGCCGGCGAGTCGGTCAACCGCTTCGTGATACATTTTTCGCTCGCTATAGGATTGCTCTTGCGCATCATCTAAGGGATGCAGGTCGCGGATCACTTCGGCAAGCGCAATGGGATCACCGGACATAACCTTATCGGTGTATTCCTGGGCGCGTTTGGTCCAATTGCAGCTTCGTGCTCGACCTTTTTTGGCGAGTTTTTTTAGAGCTTGCTCGATGGTATCTGGTGTACTCAGACCACGCAGGCCTGATTGCATAGCTTTGGCGACCGGCAAGGTCAGCACCATGCGATCACGTAGAAAATTGATGCGATATACCTCTTGCGGGGCGGCTTTATCTCCTCGTTGATCGATATGGCTGATCTTGCCGACGCCATAAACGGGATAAACAACATAATCCCCAGCGGTATAACTCATTTCTTCCATTTTTCTACACCTTTATACTTTGTATCTTTTATATCTTTTCTATATTTTGTGCCTTTTGATGCACTATAGAAAATCCATGCTCACACGCACAGATTTTACAAATATAGACCTTGCAAAAAGCGACAAGAACACGTCGCGCAAAAGGGCTTTACGCAAAATATTGCAAAAAACATCTAGGGATTACCCAAAACCAACCCCAAAACCATCCACCGAAAGAACGCTATGATAGGCCCGGTAAGGCCCCAATAAGCTCTGACCAAGATCATCTAACCTCATAGATGCTCTTGACCGCATCGGATGGCTGATCATGCTCCGCGAATAACCCGAAGTTTAGCACATCAGCCAGCAAAACCCAAACCGATCCACGCCCCATGACTTACTTATGGGCGTAGAGTTGGTCAAAAATCTCTTGCGCGAGGGTTTTGCTGATCCCCTCCACCTGCATCAAGTCCTTGACCCCCGCCCGGGCAACCGCCACCGAAGAGCCAAAGTGACGTAGCAATGCCCGCTTGCGAATCGGCCCAACGCCGGTAAGACTATCGAGGATCGAGCCACGCATGGCTCTTTTGCGCTGGCCTCGGTGCCCTGCAATTGCAAAACGGTGCGCCTCATCACGCAAGCGTTGTAGGAAAAAAAACACCTCGCTTGTGCGATCAAGAACCAAGGGCTGTTTGCGATCAGGAAGGTAAAATTGCTCATCCTTGCGATTCGGCCCCTTGGCAATGCCAACGGGATAAATATCCTGGATCTCTAATTGATGAAGAATCTCGCATACCTGGTTAAGCTGACCGCGGCCGCCATCGATCAGCATAAGATCAGGAACCGTGCCCCCATCGTGCATCAAGCGAGTCAGCCGCCGGGTAAGCACATCGCGCATCATCGCATAGTCATCTCCGCCGCGGTCTAGGTTATATTTTCGGTATCCTCCGCGCTCAAACCCCTCGCGTCCAGCGACGATCATCACCCCAAGGGCATGACGGCCAGAAATATGGGAGTTATCATACACCTCGATGCGATGAATCGGTGTTGGTCGGCCAAAGGCCTTGGCCACCGCATCCATCAAGGACTCGTGCTTGAGGGTTTGTGATAACCGCCGCAAAAGTGCATCGCGGGCATTTTTTTGCGCCGCCAAACACATCTGCCGTTTTTCACCACGGTGGGGCGTGCTCACATTCACAACTGGCATGCTGTTATTTTGGTTTTGCCTTGTAAGCGCTTTGCTGAGCAAGGCCTGATCCGGGAGACGACGATCGGTAAAAATTTGGCTGGGGGGATGAAACTGGCTATAAAACTGCGATAGAAAGGCACTCAAAACCTCGGCCGGATCAAGCCCAGGCGGATGAGAAGGATAAAAAGCCTGACCGCCGTAATTCGTGCCACCTCGATAGAAAAAAATATACACACAACTCTGGCCGGCATTTTGATAAATCGAGACCACGTCCGCATTCTTTAAGGTGGCGGTGTGAACACCTTGGTTGGTGTGTAAGATCGACAGCGCGCGAATGCGATTGCGCAAAGCCGCTGCAGATTCATAGGCCATCTTATCGGCGGCTGCGCTCATCTGGGCACTGAGCTCGTCAAAGACATCACGGCTTTTGCCTCGTAAGAAGGTTTTAGCTTGCCGCACCTGCTGGGCATATTGTGCCTCATCCACCAAGCCCACACACGGCGCTGAGCATCGCTTGATCTGGTATTGCAAACAGGGCCGGGTACGCGCGGCAAAGACACTATCGGTACAATTGCGCAGTAAAAAGGCCCGCTGTAATGACGTCAGTGCCCGGTTAAGTGCACGCGCATCAGCAAAAGGGCCAAAAAGATCCGCCCCCTTCGGAGATTTGCCACGATGCTTTATCATGCGCGGAAACGGTCCTGCCGTGAGGGCGATTTGCGGGAAGGATTTGCTATCACGCAACAAAACATTAAAGCGTGGCTTGTGTTGCTTAATCAGACTCGCCTCAAGCAGCAACGCCTCAGTTTCTGAAGACGCGAGGGTCACGTCCATCGAGGTGGTCAAGGAAATCATCCGCAACAACCGCTCAGGGTGACGACCGAGCTGGGTATAACTCGTGACCCGGCGACGCAGACTCCGGGCTTTACCGATATAAAGCGAATCGCCCGCCTTATTGAGCATCCGATAAACCCCCGGATGATCCGGCAGCGTCTTGGCAAAATCGGCAATGACCTTGACCCCGACCGACGCAAAGGCCGAAACGCAAGACGCCTGGGAGGGCGCGGGGGCGCCCACACCTTGGGCAGGACTCTCCGCCCCAGGCATGACGGGTGCGTCTGCAACTCGTTTCGTCCCTGAGGATTCCGCCCCCATGATCGCTTGATTGATCGTTTGTTCCTTAGCCATCATCCACCCCACGGTGATGCGCAACTTTGTTTTGCTTGCTGATTGAAACAGGTTCGAGGCTTGTGCCAAAATAAGCCTACGTGCGTTCTCACAAGCCACACTGCGCATTATAAAGAGAATCTATCGCTAAATAGGGATGATTGCCAATGGCCAACACCGATCTCGCCACTCTTAAGGTTGGAAACAAAACCTACGCCTACGCGCCTTTGCCTGAAGGGCTCTCAAACGTTCCCGTAAGCCTGAAGATCCTGATTGAGAATCTCTTGCGCTTTGGCGATGACGATCAAGCCGCCGTCATGGCGCGCTGGCCCAACGGTGAGCCCCAACAAGAGTTTGGCTTTCGCCCGGCTCGGGTTCTCATGCAAGACTTTACCGGTGTGCCTGCGGTCGTAGACCTTGCCGCAATGCGCGATGCCATCAAGGCCTATGGCGGTGACCCGCAAACGATCAATCCCTCTTGCCCTGTTGATTTGGTCATCGATCATTCGGTCATGGTAGACCAAGCCGGGACCCCAGCGGCGGCAGCCTTCAACGTGGACATGGAGTTCAAACGCAACAAAGAACGCTATAGCTTCCTCAAATGGAGCCAAAGTGCCTTCTCGGGCATGAGAATCGTGCCGCCCGGTACCGGTATCTGCCACCAGGTGAACATCGAGTACTTGGCCAAAACGGTCTGGGTGAACGAAGACGCAGACATCCCGGTTGCCTATCCCGACACTTTGGTCGGGCTGGACAGTCACACCACCATGGTCAATGCCCTAGGAGTCTTGGGGTGGGGCGTCGGCGGCATCGAAGCCGAAGCCGCCATGCTCGGCCAGCCCATCGCCATGAGCCTGCCCGAGGTTGTCGGCGTGGAACTCATCGGCAAACTGCCCCCCGGGGCCCTTGGCACGGACTTGGTGTTGACCCTTACCCATCAACTACGTGCCAAGGGCGTCGTCGGCAAGTTTGTCGAGTTCTATGGCGATGGCCTCGATCACCTCACTCTCGCCGACCGCGCCACCATCGCCAACATGGCCCCTGAATATGGCGCGACCTGCGGCTTTTTCCCTGTGGATGAGGTCACCTGCGATTATCTGCGCCTTACCGGTCGGGATGCTGACCAAATCGCGCTGGTCAAAGCCTATTGCCAAGCCCAGGGACTCTGGCGTGACCCTGCCGCGAAAATCGCCTATACCGACACCATGCACCTGGACCTTGCGACCATCGAGCCCTCTCTTGCAGGCCCGTCCCGGCCCCAGGACCTGCTGACCCTCAAGGGTGTGCCGAAATCTTTTGCAGAACTTGGCACCCCTGCACCGGCCTATGATCCAACCCCGCGTAAAACGATTAATCACGGTGATATCGTCATCGCCGCAATCACCAGCTGCACCAACACCAGCAACCCCACCGTGATGGTCGCCGCGGGATTGCTGGCCCGGGCCGCCCGCAAGCGCGGCTTAACCGCTCGGCCATGGGTGAAAACATCCCTAGCCCCAGGCTCCCACGTCGTGAGCGATTATCTAGATCGCTCCGGTCTGCAAGAAGATTTGGACGCCCTCGGCTTTGCCGTCGTGGGCTTTGGCTGCACGACCTGCATTGGTAATTCTGGGCCGCTCGAAGAAAGCCTAAGCGAGACCATTGCCACAGAAGATCTAAACGTCAGCGCGGTTCTCTCTGGCAATCGTAACTTCCAAGGACGCATCCACCCGCAAGTCAAAGCCAACTACCTCGCCTCGCCGCCATTGGTGGTCGCCTATGCTCTTGCAGGCTCAGTGAGTTGTGACCTTACAAAAGATCCTTTAGGGATGAATGCCCAGGGCAAGCCCGTCATGCTGGCAGACCTCTGGCCTTCCTTTGAGGAAATCCAGGCCGTGATTAACGATCACGTCACCGAGGACGCCTTCCGCCGCCGCTATGCCGATGTCATGAAAGGCCCGCCCCAATGGCAAGAGCTCGACGTCCAGGCCAGCACCACCTACCCCTGGCAGGACTCCTCCACCTATGTACGTTTGCCGCCCTACTTTGAAGGAATGCCCGCACAGCCCGCGCCCTTGAATGACGTGATCGGTGCGCGGCTCTTGGCTGTCCTTGGCGACAGCGTGACCACCGATCACATTTCTCCGGCTGGTAACATCAAGCAAGATGGTCCCGCCGGCGACTATCTCAGCAAACGAAACGTCACCCCGGCATTGTTTAACTCCTATGGTTCGCGTCGCGGCAATCACGAAGTTATGATGCGCGGCACCTTTGCTAATATCCGTCTGCGCAACGCCCTGGCGGGTGATATCGAAGGCGGCGTGACAATCTGTGAGGGCGAGATCATGCCCATTTACGATGCGGCTATGACCTACAAGGCGCAGGGCACACCGCTCATCGTCATCGCTGGAGATGCCTACGGCACCGGATCGTCGCGCGATTGGGCAGCGAAAGGAACACAGCTACTCGGCGTGCGCCTCGTGATCGCCCAGTCCTTTGAGAGGATTCATCGTAGCAATCTCATTGGCATGGGCGTCTTGCCCTTAGAGTTCGATGAAGGATGGGATCGCGCCCGCCTTAATCTGACTGGCGAAGAAATTTTTGATCTTCGTGATCTGCAAGAAACGCTTCAGCCGCGTGGCAAACTTTCTATTCAAATGACACAGGATGGGCAAAAAATAGACATTCCCCTACGCTGCCGCATCGATACCCGAGAAGAGATGGAATACTTACGCCACGGCGGTATTCTTCCCTTTGTCCTGCGCAAGACAATGGCATAAGCCAAACAAAACGCCGAAAGTGAGGAACCCGATGGACCATGATCGCCTACCTGCGGTGAGTTTTGTCTCGCCCAACCAACCGCTCACGCGCGCACGTGTGATCGCGTTACCGAGCAAAAAAAAACTTGCACCCAAACTGCGAGATTGGGATGCCCAGGGGGCGATCAGCAGGGCTTTAGAAAAAGATCCCTCCTTCACAGGGGCGTACAAACAGGTGCTTACCTTAGCGCATCCGTCACAAGACAAGATCGCCAGGATCGTGTTGTTTGGTAGCAGCAAAAACCCCAAACCTTTAGCCATCGAACAGCTTGGCGGGCGTTTGGCGCGCACCTTTCTCTGGCCGGCAGAAAAAAAAGAAACGGACGAACAAAATTCCGCCAAGGCTGGCATGAAAAAAACCGATACTGCCAAAACCGGGCCCGTGGTGGGGATCGATCTGCGCGGCGTCACGCAAAACAATCCTTTCGCGGCGCACCTTGCCTTCGGTATTCTCTTGGGGCTTTATCGTTTTGATCGGTATCGCACAACCCCAGCAAAAAATCTGCCCCCGAGTAAAATTATCCTGCGGGTAGACCGTCCCGCTGTTGCCCAAAAAGCCTTTGATCGTCTTCGGGCTGTTGCCTTGGGAGTCTATCACGCCCGCGACCTGGTCTCAGAGCCCAGCAACATCCTCTATCCCGATAGCTTTGCTCGACGAATCAGCCAGCTCAGTAAACTCGGCCTTAAGGTCGAGGTACTGGATGAAAAACGCCTGAAAAAAGAGGGATTCGGTGCCTTGCTCGCGGTGGGACAAGGCTCCGCCCGCCCGCCACGCCTGGTGGTCATGCAATGGAAGGGGGGCGGCAAAAAACCACCCGTTGCCTTCGTTGGTAAGGGCGTGACCTTTGATACCGGCGGGATTTCTATCAAGCCTTCCGCCAATATGTGGCTCATGCGTTTTGATATGGGTGGGGCCGCCGCCGTCGTTGGCGCGATGGAAGCCCTCGCCCGGCGCAAAGCCAAAGCCAATGTCGTCGGCGTCGTCGCTTTAGCAGAAAATATGCCTTCAGGCAAAGCCATGCTACCAGGCGATATCATCACCAGTCTCGCAGGCAAAACCATCGAGACCCTAAATACCGACGCCGAAGGACGATTGATCCTCGCCGATGCTTTGCACTACACCATCACGCGTTTCTCACCGTCCTATACGATCGATCTTGCGACTCTTACCGGGGCTATGATCGTCGCCTTGGCAGATGTACGCGCCGGGCTTTTTGCCAACGATTCGGGGCTTGAAAAACGCCTGCGCGAGGCTGGCGAGGCAACCGGTGATCGCCTCTGGCCTTTTCCGATGGACGCCGAATATCACGACATGGTCAAAGGCACCCGCGGTGATCTGCGCAATATTGCTCCAGGTCATGGCGCGGGGTCCATCGTCGGGGCAACCTTCCTCGCGGCTTTTGTTGGCATGACCAAGTGGGCGCATCTGGATATCGCCGGGATGTGTGAAGCCGACAAAGACAAAGACCTCACGCCCAAAGGTGCCACTGGATTTGGTGTGCGTCTGCTCGATCGGTTGATTGCTTGATTCCCGTGGCCACCGAATATCGCTTCTACCACCTCACCCGCCACGACACCTTTACGGCGCTCCCTGCCCTACTGGAAAAATGCCGCGAACGTGATTTGAGGGTCATCGTCAAAGTCGATACCCAAGAGCGTAGTGAGGACCTTTGTGTGCGCCTTTGGACCTATCGGGACATCAGCTTTCTACCCCACGGTAATGCGCAAGATGGGCAGGGCGACCAGCACCCCATCTGGATCACCCATCTTAGTGATGTTCCCAACAACGCAACAGTTCTGTTCCAAACCTTTGGGAGCGAACTGGATGGTGATAAGACCCCGTTTGAATTGGTGTGCACCCTTATCGAGGACGGCGATGAGGCCGCCGTGCTCGCCGCACGTGCGGGGGCAAAAAATCTGCAAGCGGATAATGAAAAGGTCGTATTTTGGCAGCAAGGGGCCCAAGGCTGGCAACAGGTTAGCTAACGGATAAAAAACGCTCCGCATCCAACGCCGCCATACAGCCCAAACCCGCCGCGGTGACCGCTTGGCGATAAACATGATCGGTTACATCACCTGCCGCAAAAACACCCGGGATGTTGGTCTTTGTCGATCCTGGCTCAGTGAGAATATACCCATTATCATCTAATGTGAGTTGATCTCGAAACAGAGCCGTGGCCGGGTCGTGACCAATGGCGATAAAAACCCCGGTGACAGCAAGGTCTTGTGTTGTGCCTTCCTGGCTGTGCGCAAGGCGCACTCCTTGCACCCCGTCCTCGCCAAGAATATCTTGCACAACGTGATTCCAGCAGATCGTGATTTTTTCGTGCGCTTTAACTCGCTCAGTGAGGGTGTGATCGGCACGCAGCTGATCCCGGCGATGAACGAGGGTCACGGACTTACACAGGTTGGCAAGGTACAGGGCCTCTTCTGCCGCGGTGTTGCCCCCACCAACCACCACCACGTCTTGGTTGCGAAAGAAAAACCCATCGCAAGTCGCGCAAGCAGAAACCCCGCGGCCATGCAGGCGCGTTTCGCTCTCTAATCCCAACCAGCGGGCCTGGGCGCCGGTGCAAATAATCACAGCATCCGCCTGATAACGCGCCTCCCCTTGCACGGTGAACGGGCGGGATGAAAAATCTACCTCTCTGATGTGGTCCTCGATCAGCTGTGCCCCGACATTGCCCGCCTGCGCACGCATCTGCTCCATTAACCAGGGGCCTTGAATGACATCAGCATAGCCCGGATAGTTTTCCACGTCCGTGGTAATCATCAGCTGTCCGCCGGGCTGCATGCCGTGAATTAACTGAGGCGATAGCCCCGCCCGCGCCGCATAAATCGCCGCTGTGTACCCCGCTGGGCCAGAGCCGATAATCACGAGCGAATTTCTCGAAGGCATGAAACAGTCCTAAAAGGTTAAAGATGCGTCTTTTAAGGTGAGTAAAACACCACGTAAGGGCATCCAAGTGATTTTGGCAAGCCCCTGATCGGGAGTCATCCATGCGGTTTCTTGCGCGTCACTCGCAGCGCGGGGTTCACCTGTTTGCCAGGCCATCACCACCGTGATGATTTGCCAATGGTCTTGGGTATCCGCGCCGCTTGAGAAGATCGAATCGGTAGCCGTGAGAATCTGTAAAGGCCGCGCCACAAGCCCCGCTTCTTCATGCAGTTCACGGTGGGCTGTTTGCCACATGGTTTCCCCCCAATGCGCACGGCCTCCAGGCAAGCTCCAGGTGCCCGCGAGCGGCGGTTGCGCTCGCCTCACAAAGAGAACTTTTAGTTCTTTTTGCTTCTTTACCAAAGCCACCGATACCCCCACTCGCGGGGAAACAGGTGAGGCATCCGCCATCTGATCGAGTCCTTTTAACGTGGTAAGTTAAGCGATTTTCTATATAGCGTGCGCTGATTTTCTTTACCAAAGTCGTCCGTCAGTGTCATCCACCGCGCCTTGATGGCGGCAAGGGTTTCTTCTGGCGTGCGCCCATCGATCAGTGACTTGCCGAGCTCTAACTCGAAGGTTTCACCATAAGCGAGATAACCAGACAGGCGTAAGCCAACTCGCCCCTGGCCTAAAGTGGCCTGTACTGCATCGATATAAGCGCCAGTTTCCGTTTCTGACCATACCCCCGGCAGAGTCATCAGCTGCGTAGCACGGTAGGGACCCGGCGGGACAATCACACCTGCGAGCGCCTCATGAATCTCGGCCAGGGCCTGCCAGGATTGGTCATGGGCCTTGACCGGCACGGCCACCAGCCAACCGCCAAAGGCCAACAACGGGGGCGCCGTTTCCTCATGCTCGATCCAGTCTTGCTGATCTGCGTTCCATCGCTGTTTCGAGCCAGGTAAACGGACAACCCCAAGGGCCTCGACTGGCAACGGACTCGCCTCATCGCGCAAAAGAGGACCGCCGTCGACCCAATCGATCAACATGGCAATCTCCCCTTGGGTAAAAAGATCGTGCAGCTGGCCACGCGTAAGGCGTAAAAATTGTGATGGGTTGTACTCTCGCATCGCTAGATAATTCTCGAGAGCCTGTTGCCAAGGCGGGGCATCCACAAGGGGCGTCATGTCCTGAAGGTTAAAAAAAGGACTAGGATCATCACTTAAAGACACGGCACGACTATACAGATACCAAAACTGCCTATGACCCCGGCGATAGATTTCTCCCGTGCCCTGCACGGTCTGGTTGGATTGGGAAAAATACGAGGCCACCTCGCTGTATTGCGCCCAGGTCTCTGGCGGCGCAAGCGGGGCATCAAAGATCGCCCGAAAACCCTCTTGATGGACCGGGTCTGCAAACATATCCGCGCGATAATACAAAACCAAGCCGGTGCCGCTTATGGCTTGCGCATAATGCACCCCTTCCCATGTCATAAGGTCTTCGAGGACCGGGGAAAAGGTATCCCCATTCGCGCGATACAAAGATACCGGCATCGCCTGCAGGTTAACCGATAAGGGGCCAAGCCACGCCGGCATCAGGGTAACAAGATCATAACCTCCAGAGCCTACGGCAAGCTCATAGCTATAGCGATCAAACAACTCGCCCACAGGAAAGGACTCCAGGACGACACAGGAAGACAAGTCTTCAACAACCGGTGCGAGGGCCGCGAGCATCTGCTCATCATTCGGGATAGCCCAGCGCACCGGCTCTTCGCCCGACTCGCAGGCTGCGCGGGCAAAAGCAGGACCCAGGACAAGCAACAAACCAATCACAAGGTAGTGGACTAAATGGCGATTCATGCTCTTCTTCTGCGGTCGGCGTGGTTGTATGACACATCATGATTGATATCATAGCCCCAGAGCCCTCTACCAGCCTTGATCCCTTATGAAAAAACTTTTGATTGCCAACCGGGGAGAAATCGCCAGCCGGATTATCACAACGGCGACGCGGATGGGCGTTCGAACCGTTGCAATTTATGCCGATGATGACGCTCAAGCGCCCTTCGTTGCCCTGGCCGATCAGGCAGCTTCATTGCAGGCCACAACCGCGAGCGACAGCTATCTGAATATCGAGCGGATCATCAACATTGCACGAACCCACAAGGTGGACGCGATTCATCCCGGCTATGGTTTTTTATCAGAAAATCCCGATTTTGCCCAAGCCTGTCAGGATCAAAACATCACCTTTATCGGCCCCTCCCCTCAGGCCATCCGCTTGATGGGTGATAAAATCCAGGCCAAGACCTTGGCGCGTAATCAGGGTATTGCCACCGTTTCAGGCGATGCCATCACCTTCACCGACGCGCGTAAAGCACAAGCCCAGGCTAAGGCAATCGGCTATCCCGTCATACTCAAGGCTGCTGCCGGCGGCGGCGGGCGAGGCATGCGCGTCGTCAAGCGCGCGGCCGATTTTGCGCCCGCTTTTAATCAGGCCTCAGCCGAGGCCTTAACCGGCTTTAGTGACCCGCGTATGTTTGTCGAGGCATGGATAGAAAAAGCCCGCCATATTGAAGTGCAAATCCTTGCCGATCAACAGGGCACAATCCTGCCGCTCGGTGAGCGTGAGTGCTCCTTGCAACGCCGTCATCAGAAAATTATCGAACAAGCCCCCAGTCCTTTTCTCACCGATGAGACACGCCAAGCTCTCTTTGAGGCATCAGTACGTCTTGCTCGGGCCGCCAAATACACCAACGCCGGGACAGTAGAGTTCCTCGTCGATCAAAAACAAAACTTCTATTTTTTAGAGATCAATGCCCGTCTTCAGGTCGAGCATCCGGTCACTGAACAAACCTGGGGCCTGGACCTTGTCGAGTGGATGATCCGGGTCACACGTGGCGAGTCACTTCCCAAAGACGGGGATTTTGGCATCCTGCCTGCTGGCAAGGCCAGTGGGTACGCGATCGAAGCTCGGGTATGCGCCGAAGATCCCCGGGCTGATTTTATGCCCACGATCGGCCAGATTCGCCGCATCGTATGGCCCGAGGCTTGTGCTTTTACGCCGTTTGCCAAAACACCCTTACGGATCGATAGCGGGTTACGGGCTGGGCAGAAAATTACCCCACATTTTGATTCGATGATCGCTAAGGTGATTGCTACGGGCAAAAGCCACGAGCAAGCCTTGCAGCGACTACACGACGCCCTGAATCAAAGTTACATCGAAGGTCTGCAAACCAACCTCGTGTTTTTAAGGTCTCTACTCGCCGATCCTCACGTCCGGCGTGGCGATCTCCATACCGGCTTGATTGCGCAGATCGATACCGAAAAACCGTTACACCCTTATCATCTTGCGGCCATCGCAGCAGCATGGGGTGAGCAAAATCGGCGGCTTTATCCGGCACACCAAGCGCCTGACTGTGATGATGTGATTCTCCAGCAGGATGATAAAAAACCGATCACTGCTCGTATTCGATACAGCGATGACTCTTGTGTTGTGACGATAAAAAACAAAGATTATGAGATTACAGGAACCTGGACCCTCCCATTCTATTGCGTTCAGTGTGATGGCAAAATCTTTTACCTTGTGAGGGAAGAAAATAGCACCTGGCAGGTGGGCGAACACAGAGGGATTGTGCGTATCGCCCCGGCCCATATCAAGGATTACGCGCGCATTAAACCCGCCGCCAACCTCGCCGGTAAGGGTGCCGTCATCACCGCGCCGATGCCAGGTCTCGTACATGAGATTTTGATCGAAAAAGGCCAATCGATCCACAAGGGTTCACCCGTCATCGTGATTGAATCGATGAAAATGTATAACACCATCACGAGCGAAATCGATGGTGAGGTTGTCGAGCTTTGCGTGAAGGCCGGGCAAGAGGTTCCCGTCTCAACGCCGCTGGTGCGCCTCAAACCAGCCTAGCGCTGTTAGACTCGGCGTGATGCAAAAAAATCTTTTAATAACGCCCCGCAAGGACCGGCGAGGATCCCGCCATTAACCTGGGGGCGATGGTGACAATCGGAGCTGGTGAAATAACGTACACCATGACGGACCGCGCCGCCCTTGGGATCATCCGCCCCATAGACCACACGCGCGATGCGAGCATGAGTCATGGCGCTTGCGCACATGGCACACGGCTCTAAGGTGACGTACAAGGTGCAGTCATCCAACCGGGGGCGCCCGATGAAGGCTGCCGCACGGCGTAAGGCGATAATTTCTGCATGAGCCGTGGGGTCCACGCCGATAGCCTCGCTATTACCCGCTTGCGCGAGAATCGAACCTTTACGGGTGATAACGGCCCCCACTGGCACGTGCCCGGTGCGCATGCTGCGCTGGGCGCACGCCAGCGCAACCTCCATGAGCTCTAAGTCAGAAGCGATAGGGCCGACTCCATTCTTTCTATTTCGTTTTGTAAATCATGCAAGCGCAGCTCGTTCTCTTTGATGACTCTTTCTGGGGCTTTGGCACGAAATTCAGAATTATTTAATTTTTTTTCTATTTTTTCTATATCTTGCTTTTTGGCTGTAATGGTTTTCTCTAATCGTTGCTTTTCATCAGCAATGTTCACGACTCCCTCTAACGGCAGAGCATAACTGCAACCCAAAACGGTAAAACGTGCCGCCATAGATGTTGCCACGCTACTATCGATAACCTGGATCTTTTCTAAGCGAGCTTGCCGGATAAGAATATCCTTAAGGGCATCAATACGCTGGCGAGTCTCATCATCGGGCGTGACCACCTGTAAAGTCATGAGATTTTTTGCCGGTACGCGCAACGCTGTGCGCACCCGGCGAACCTCTCGCGCAACATCCACAAGCCAATCCACCTGGCCACACGCGGGATCATCGGGCGGCATCTTAGGAGGATCGGGCCATCCACTGCGCAACAACAGCGGATGATCGGGTGCAAGAGCTTCGGTCAGTTCCTCAGTAAGGTGAGGCATGAACGGATTAAGCAAGCCCAAAGCCTTCAGTAAAACCCAGCCCATAACCTCTTTGGTTTCCTGGCTATCTGCTCCGGCGCGAGTCAATGCTGTTTTAGAGAATTCGATGTACCAATCGCAAAAGCGATGCCAACAAAACTGATAGATGCTTTGTGCCGCCAAATCAAAACGATATGTTTGAAAGGACTCTTCAATCGTTTCTATCGTGCTCGCAAGCTCGCGAAGGATCCACCGGTTGATCGGCACTTTGACCGTTTGCGCCGATACCCGCTTATCTGTAATAGCCCCCGCTCCTTGCGCATAACGGGCGGCATTCCACAGCTTTGTCGCAAAATGTCGATATCCTTCCACCTGATCGGGATTAAGGCGAATATCGCGCCCTGGGGTTGAGAGACTCGCCAGGTAAAAACGGACGCTATCCGTACCGTATTGCTTTGTAAGGTCCATCGGGTCGATGACGTTGCCCTTAGTCTTGGACATTTTCTGACCATAGCGGTCACGCACCAGGGCGTGGATATAGATATCAGAGAAGGGAACCTCATCACAAAAATACAGCCCCATCATAACCATCCGTGCAACCCAAAAGAAAATAATATCAAAACCGGTAATCAACACATCGCCAGGATAATGACGATTGAGATCAGGCGTTTGTTGGGGCCATCCCAAAGTAGAAAACGGCCACAAGGCCGAAGAAAACCAGGTATCAAGCACATCATCGTCTTGGCGTAAATCAGTGTCTTTGCCGTAGTGTTCTCGTGCGGCTTTGCTCGCCTGAGCTTCATCTTCTGCGATAAAGACATGATCGTCGGGACCGTACCATGCCGGAATACGGTGCCCCCACCACAGCTGACGGGAAATACACCAGGGCTGAATGTTCTCCAGCCAACCCAGATAGGTCTTATCCCATGTGCTGGGAATAAAGCGAATCCGACCGCTGTGCAGGGCCTTAATCGCTGGCTTTGCCAGGGTCGTGCTATCGCAATACCACTGCGTGGTGAGGTAAGGTTCTAATGGTACGCCACTGCGATCTCCATGCGGGACGTGATGCACGATCTTTGTTTGCGCCACAACCTCATCGCCGAGTCGATCGATCACTTTTTTACGGGCGGCGAAACGATCCAACCCTTCAAAGCCTTCGGGAACAGCATCGGTCATGCGCCCCCGTTTGTCCATGATGACGACTGACTCCAAGCCGTGGCGACGGCCAATCTCAAAATCCGGAAAGGCGTGGGCCGGCGTAATCTTGACGGCCCCCGTGCCCATCTGGGGATCGACTTCGGAGTCTTGGATGATCTCAATATGCCGCGCCGTAAGAGGGAGAATGGCCTTACGGCCAATCAAGTGACGGTATCGCTCATCCTCAGGGTGCACGGCAATAGCGGTATCGCCAAACATCGTTTCAGGCCGGGTGGTCGCGACGATAATCTCCCCCTTGCCGTCTGCCAACGGATAACGAATGGACCACAGTTGCCCTTCGAGTGATCGCTGCTCAACCTCCAGATCAGAGATTGCCGTTTGCAGCTCAGGGTCCCAATTCACCATACGCTGATCTTGATAAATCAAACCATCGCGATGCAGACGGACGAAGGCGTGGCGGACCGCACGTGAAAGATCTTCATCCAACGTAAAGCGTAGGCGCGACCAATCGGCGCTCGCCCCTATATTTTGCAGCTGGCTGATGATTGATTTTTGCGAGTCTTGGGAAAACGCCCAGACCTTGTTCAAAAATGCGTCGCGGCCCAGGTCTTGCCGGGTGCGTTGCTCTTGCTCATAGAGCGCTCGCTCGACCATCATCTGGGTTGCAATGCTGGCATGATCGGTTCCCGGTTGCCACAGGGTTGCACGGCCTCGGCGACGGGCATAGCGCGTTAAGATATCCTGCAAGGTCATCGTCAACGCATGCCCCACATGCAAGCGGCCCGTCACATTTGGTGGGGGCATCATAATGGTATAGGCCTCACCCTCGCCATAGGGGGCAAAACCACCATCATCGATCCATCGCTTTGACCATTTTTCTTCTATCTGGCGGGGTATGAAGGTTTTATCGATCATAGAGCTCACGTGGCGTTATTTTCTTATCGCATCTTCTATCAAAATGCTTATCAAACATGTCCTAAGGTTAGCGGCGATGCCAGATGAGCATCTCGCGAATGCGTCTGGTTACCAGCATAACCATCGTCAGATCGATGGTCGGCGTTGACATTATCTCGCCCAAGAGTTGCTCGACAGCCTCAATCCCTGTGCGATGTTTATCTCCCCACTTTCTAGTTCCCTCTTGCAAGGACTCGCGGGTAATATCTGCTTGCAAAAGATAAAGATCATCCACGGCCATGTTCAACGACATGCGCGTCCATATATCTTGGTTATCGATCGCACGCGCAATCTCCCGCAAATGTGCGAGCATAAACCGTTGACCGATATAAAAATAATGATGAGCCACGAACTCAAATTTTTCTATCTTTTGCCCCAGGTTAGCAAGGTCAATGCCCGCTGTCGTGATATTAAATAAGGCAACAGGGCGGGCGACTTTGATATCAATGTTTTGCTCGCGCCAATGGGCGATACGCTGGCGGACGACTTGCTGTGCCGCTTCAGGCAGCAATGTATCTGCCACACTGCTCACACCATTGACCCAACGGGCGTACGCACCGATCTGTTTTTCGGTGATGGGTTCACGCCCGACGCCCGTGCGCAGTAAAAACCGGCAACACCGTAGCACGGTTCGCTGTACCATCAGCATCATGTCATAGATAAGCTCAGTAGCCACAGTTTGGTCTTGGCTTTCGATCAATTTGTACAAACAATCTAATCCCAGTGCCTGGCGTACCAACCAATAGACATTGATAATTTCAGGCAAGGCTCGTCGCGATGTTTGCGATAGACTAAAAATACCGCTGATCCCGAGACGGTTAAAAGCGTCGTTGGTCATCAGAGTCCCGCGGATGTGATCGCGCAGCATATGATTTTTAACTGCCCAGTTTCGAAGTTTACCCAGCTGGTCCGGGAAATAATCGATCATCAAGCCAGAAAGCGCATCACCACGCACCAAATTGCTGTCCAAAATCTGCGGCGCAAGCCAGCGCTTAGCACTGCAGAGAAGCGCGGCAAGTTCTGGCCGGGTTAAACGCCCTTGTTTGATAAGATTTTCATCACTGGGGATAGCCATTTGCTGACGATCCAAAAGCCCGACACGCTCGAGCTCGCGAATAAAATAGATATGGGTAGAGAGTTGGGGTCGTGCCTCTCGCTCTGCGATAGAAAGGGTTTGAGTCTGTAGATAATTGTTGCGCAGACAAGCTGCTGCCACATCATCCGTCATAGACTCCAAAAGCTTGTTGCGCCTAGCGATGTTGCGGCCAATGGGATTACCCGCAAGCAAAATTTTGATGTTGACCTCATGGTCCGAGCAATCGACCCCGGCCGAGTTATCGACAAAGTCCGTATTGAGGCGCACACCAGCCAGCGCACAGGCCGCTCGCCCAGATTGACTCACGCCAAGGTTTGCGCCCTCCCCGATCACCCGCGCCCGAACTTCGTGAGCATCGATGCGGATCGAATCGTTAGCCTTATCGGCAACGTGGGGGTGACTTTCAACAGCGTGTTTGATGTAGGTGCCAATACCACCAAACCATAATAAATCCACCTCGCTTTTTAAGATGGCACGAATGACATCATCGGATGATGCCTTGCTCGCTTCTAAACCCAGCAACTTGCGCACCGGCGCACTTAGGGGGATCGACTTATCGGTGCGCAGAAAAATACCGCCACCAGGCGAGAGGCTTTTGACCGGGTAGGCATCCCACCCCCCTCGTGACTTAAACAGCTTTTCTCGAATTTTATAAGAGGTCGCTGGATCGGGGTCAGGGTCCAGAAAAATATGCTTATGATTAAAGGCGGCCACCAAACAGATTTGCTTAGAACACAACATGCCATTGCCAAAGACATCACCGGCCATATCCCCAACGCCGATAACCCGAAAAGGCTCGCGCGCGACATCGTGATCCATCTCACGGAAATGGCGCTTGACGGACTCCCACGCACCGCGCGCGGTGATCCCCATTTTTTTGTGGTCGTAGCCGGCCGAGCCACCCGAGGCAAATGCATCCCCCAACCAAAAGCCGCGCTCAAGAGCAATATCACAGGCGGTATCGGAAAAAGTTGCCGTTCCCTTATCGGCTGCAACAACAAGATAAGGATCAGGATCATCCCAGCAGATGACCTGCGGCGGGCGGACAATCTTATTTGCGACTCGATTGTCTGTGATATCGAGCAGCGCATTGATAAAAAAGGTATAGCATTCACGCACACGCTCGGGCGAGTCACCACCACGATTGATAATAAACCCGCCCTTCGCACCACCAGGAACGATGACCGTATTTTTAACGATTTGCGCCCTGAGCAAGCCAAGAATCTCAGAGCGAAAATCTGCCGGACGCTCTGAGTAACGAAGGCCGCCGCGTGCCACGGGCGACTCGCGCAAATGGCACCCATCCACATCGATGCCATGGACAAAAATCTCCCGCCAGGGTCGCGGTTGCGGCGCATAGGGGAGGTTTTGCGTTTGAATCTTAAAGGCCATAGGCTTTGTTTCATCTACGGCATAGAAACTTGTGCGCACAGTGTGCTTAATCACGTCACGCAGGCGGCTAAGATTCTGATCCTCGATGATATCAGTGACCCCCGCAAGGTAGCTATTAAAATCTTGATCTAGAGTCTCTTGGGTATGCGTGCGTGCGTCTTTGCCCGGCCCCTTGGGATTAAAGCGCGCATCGATTAAGTCTGTGAGTATCGCCACAGCGCGCCCATGGCGCGCGAGGGTGGCAACCATATCCTGTTTGCTTTCAATCGCCCCAATCTGGCGCAAATAATGAATATAACCGCGCAAGACTCTGATCTGGCGATGGCTAATACCTGCCGTGAAAATCAGGCTGTTCACTTCATCATCGATAGCGTCGTGGGCATAAACTTTCTTAAAGGCCTGCACGAGCTCTGCGCCGTTGGTCACCCCATCGCTGATAGAATCGCCTGCAGATTTATCCCCTTGGTCTTTAAGGCGCAAACGAAAATCGTGCAACCAAATACGCTGATCGCCATCTTTAATGCGATAATCGTTGTGGGCCTCCGGAGCAAGACCAAAGTTGGAAAAGATCGGTAAGACTTGCGCGAGCACAATCGGATCATCCCGGTGATACAGCTTGACCTGCAAAACTCCAGGTTCTTGGACATGAAAACGCATGGCCAACGACTCAGATTGTACTGCATCAATAAAAGGCAGATCTTGCAAGGCTTCGGCGGCCTGGTAGGCTTGGGTATAGGACGGCAGGAAACTCCGGCGAAAGCGTCGATACAAGGCGGCGGCTTTGCCTGCCTCGTAGTTTTCTAGCAAGGTGCGCTGAAAGGAGGCTTTCCAATCGATCAGCTGGTGGCTGATGGTCTCTTCGAGTTGATGTTCATCGACTTTGCGAGGCGTACCATCTCGTCCGACGATGAACGACGCACGCATGTGGGTGCCTTCACCAAAGTACACACCAAAAGAGCGCACCTGGCCCTTAAGCTCAGCCTCGAGCACTTCTTGCACGCGAAAGCGCACATCGGTTGTCCAATTCTCCCGCGGGGCATAGAGCAGCACCGAGGTAAAACGATCAAACGGATCATCCCGCAATGATAGGCTAATCAAGGCGCGCTCGCGCATACTCACGACCTTACCCACCAAGGATGAGAGGGAAGCAGGGCCTCGCTGGAATAATTCATCACGCGGCAGGTCATCCATCAAGGTCAGAGCCTGCTTGCCCATGTGGGAATGGCGTGAAAGAGCGAGCATACGATAGACCTGGTCGATCCGCTCACGAATCATCGGGATGTTCGTGATCGTCGCGCGGTGCGAACTCCAGGTAAACAAACCGGCAAACGCGCGGATTTTCTTGCCCACCGCAAACAAGATCACATCCAGCGGCACCCGCCGGTGTACGGTAGAAATCTCATCCCCGCTGAGGATGATGGGAAACGCCATCGGCGGCAAGGGTGTGTCTTCGAGCACTTGGATCAAGGGACGTGCAGGGTCTGCAAGGATTCCCAGACCGCCCTTTTGCGCGACCAACGGCGCGTCTTTTTGCGTGATCTGATAATCGCGCATCCCGATCAGGATAAAATGATCATCCAACAGCCACTGGGCAAGTTGGCCGGTTTCATCCTCGCCGACCAACTTGGCTAAACCATCGCGCATGGCAAGCCATTGGTTTGTTGCCGCCTGTACATCTTTAAGAATACTGATGATAAAGGCCGTGAGGGCTTCGATATCCTGGCTTGGGTCTACCTGAATATGGCAAAAATCCTCCCGCTTAGCCGTCTTATCCTGGGTGGGCGCAATCTCACGCAACCGCCCTTGACGATCCCGCTTGACCCAGACGGCAGTGTACATGAGCTCTTGAATGATATAGCCCGCATCGGTAAGCCCCCCGCAGACGGAATCCACAACAAAGGGGCGTTCGCTGATGCGAATCTCAATAACTGTGCAAGGGCGGTTCCAGCCGTGACGTTTCTTCATCGGATCATAGACCCGCACGACGGCATCGCCAGCCTTCTTGGTCAGGGTTGGGGTAGCTATGAGGCTGGCAATGCCAGCAAATAGTGCGGCTCGCTCTTGTAAACTATAGCCGATGAGATCCTTATTCCCGCAGATATCATTTAAGTGCGCGAGCAGGGCTTGCGCGTCGGATGAGGCCGGGAGCTCAACGCCGCGTGCGGCCAGCGCCGCCCCGTACATTCTATTTGTGATGAGCGGTGTCGCTGGAGCGGCCTTAGATTTTTTATGGGCACCGCGTTTGCTTTTCTTTACTGATGAGGACATGGTCCCCTCCTTTCATCGGATCGAGAATACAGCGATGAGACTTGATCCTTTGCATTGCATCGTGCACTCTCCATCATGCACACTTGCAGTGCTCTGCGCTAGCAGGGTCACGCAAGCAAATGATCGTGTATGGCGGCTGTAGCTCAGGGGTAGAGCACTCGGTTGTGGTCCGAGCTGTCGTGGGTTCAAATCCCATCAGTCGCCCCACGTTTGGACCGCACAACGCACCACTTGCGCCGAGATCTCAGAAGCTTTGCTTAGGAAATTTGGGAAATCTTCGTGACTGTTGGATCCAGCAAGATCACTGATTGCCCGAATCGATAGATGATCCCGGCCAAAATGCTCAGCCACCTGCGCCAGTGCGGCGCCCTCCATTTCCACCGCATGAGCACCAAACTCCCGCGATAAGCGATCCCGTCCCTCCTCGCTGTTCATAAAACGATCCGCGGTCAAGATTCGCCCCACCACAATCTGCGGTGTGACCTCAGGCCGCACACAAGGTAGCGCCAGCCCGCGGGCGGCCTTAACAACCTTCGCAACCCACGCCACCTTAGATCGATAAACCGGGTCCCCTGGGTGCTCGATCATCGGTGCCGTGCCGGGGGTATAAACCGTAAAGCCGTCCGCCGATTCCGCGCCATAGTCATAGCACATGACCTCAGATGCGATCACCACATCGCCAATCCCCAAGCCTGTGTCGATTCCGCCCGCCACGCCGGAGAAAATCACCGCCGCACAGTCAAAATGATGAAACAGCATGGTCGCCCCGAGGGCCGTGTTGACCTTGCCGATACCCGCCGTTGTGAGCACAACCGGCACCGACTCCCAGTTCCCGGTGTGATATACCGACCCGCCGATGGGATGGGGCTGGCCGTTCACGGCCTGTTTAAGTGATCGTGCTTCATCGGGCAGGGCCGAGATAATGCCGACAGGTTTGCTCATCTTGCTTGCTTTGCAGTGTTCTGGTCGCTAAGCCCGTTGTTAAATCATTGTAAGGACTTTTCGTGGAAGAATAATGCCACGACGGTGCGCCTGCGCCCCGAACCTTATGGCACTTATCCCGATGATTAAAATCCCGCAACCGCCTCTTGCTGATCTAGCTTCAGACATTGCGCAAGCGCGCATCCCCGATATGCCCTCATTGGGCGGGGTAGGCCTGCCCTTTTCTGCGCCCAAACCGCCGTCCTTGCCAGGCGGTGTACCGGTGTGCGTCTGCCAGGCGGATTTGACCAACCTCCTGGCGGCCATCCCGCCAATCACTGGGCTTAACAGCCGCCTACCCCTTCCTATTGTGCCCCCGAGCTTAAGCACTTTGCTAAGGTATACACCGATGCCGGTGGACCTTAGTCTTCTGCGCAATTTGATGAAACTGGATTTGCCCCTGCCGCCTTTCAGTCCTGCGGGTATGGCTTCGCTCAATGCCATGGCCAACGTGCTGGGGATGATCCAAGCCCTTGTCGGCCCCCTCCCGATGAGCGAGATGATGAAAGTCATGGCCGATATCGCCGCAACCCTCAGCAATGCCCTTGCTAAGGTTATGAAAGAAATCCCTTCGCCGTCCATCCTCTCGCCCCTCTCACAGCTTGCTCAGGCGATCCAGGGGCTTGGCTTACGTCCGCCCTTCACCCCTGCAGGATTATCGAGCCTGATTGGCAACCCGCAACTTGGCTCCGGCCTACCTGGCGGCAACTTGAATCTCATCCCGCCGATACCGAAACTACCCATGCCACCAGGCTTGCCGATACCGGATATCCGCCCCCCGTCGATCCCTTCCCCACCGGCTGCGCCAACGATGGGTTTGCCAGGCGGTTTGAGCCCCTCGATCCCCGGTGTGCCCAGCTTGGGCCTGCCCTTTGCCGCGCCCTGCGGCGGTATGTCTTTTCCCCTCACGCCGCCCTCACGCCCCGTATTAAGCAAGCTCTCTCTCGCCTTTGCTTGGCTACCGTTTGTCTCGATGGGCAAGATGCTGAACGTGAACATGAGCGCGCCGGGCTGCGCCGCTCAACTCAGTGCCAACCTGGCCGGGCTAATGGGTAGCGGCGCGGCGATGCGTAGCCTGCCAAGGATGACTCTGCCCATGCAGCAGCTCCTCGGCCTTTTGGCCGGCATGGCTTCACTCAATGCGGCTTTTGGCACCACCTTTCCCAACATGAGCGCCCTTGCGCAGCTTCGCGCGACTCTGCAAAGCCTTTATCGGTTGCCCTTTGGCCGTGTTCCGCGCTTTCCCTTGCCCTTATGGCCCAATATCGCGTCGTTATCACCCGTATTAGGCCTGAATCTCAGTGAGCTTTCACGCTTAAGCTGGCGTATCCCGCCTGCCTCTCATATCCCCATGTTACGCATGGGGCCGCTGGCCAGCCTCGCGTTTCAATTGGGAAACCTTGGTATCGGCTTACGTCGAGGCGGTTCGTGCCGGTTGGGTGGCGCGTGTCCCGCGAGGTCTTTACCTTGGCGGCGTTAGCTTAAGAGAGCGAGGGCTTGCGCAAATAACGCAGCAAACCGGCTGTGGAGCCATCCAGCCGATCATGAGTGTCATCAGTCCTTAGTTGATCGGCTCCTTCAAGACGCTCGAGAAGGTCCCGAGCAATCCGTTTACCAAGCTCGACCCCCATCTGGTCAAAGCTGTTGACACCCCATATCACCCCTTGCACAAAGGTCTTGTGCTCATACAACGCGAGCAGACGCCCCAAATGATGCGGCGAGAGATCGTCCAGCACTAAGGTGGTTGAGGGCCTGTGACCGGGACAGGTTCGCTCCGGGTCTGGGTCTTTGTGACCAACCATCAATGCCTGGCCTTGCGCCAGACCATGGGCTTGCAAAGCGCGCGTACTGGTTTTTGTGAGAATAAAATCAACGCCGATCACGTCCGTGCCCTGGTGCAAGGCTTGGAAAAAAGCATGTTGACAGTCTGTACCGGGCAGCCCCAGCAAAACGGGCACCGTCTTATGATTCAATAATTCTCCAAATTGATCGACGCGCTTGCCATTAGATTCCATCTCTAGCTGTTGGAGGAATGGGGGCAGAAGCCGCAAACCGTCGTGATAAGGTGCGATGATGTGGGCACGCTGGTCCAAAAAGTTTCGATACCAAATCCCCAACAAAGCCATAATCACCGGCATATTTTGATCCCATGGACGGGATAGAAAATGCTGATCCATCGCACGGGCACCGGCGCGTAATTGCTCGAAGGCCTTCACCCCAATCGCCCAAGCCGCAGTGATTCCCACAGACGACCATAGGCTGTATCGCCCGCCGATTTCCGGTAGAATAGATAAAATATGGCCTTGATCAATGCCCCATTCTTGTGCTTTTTCTGGCACGGCAGTCACCGCATAGAAATAAGAAGACGGATCAAGATTTTGATGCTGATAAAGTTCACGAACGAGTCTCGCGTTTTCTATTGTTTCTCCCGTCGTAAAAGATTTTGAAACGATAACCACCGCCGTCGTCTTAAGATCAAGATCATCCACAAGACGTGCCCGTTGCGCCGCATCATGACTCGTAAGAAATCGGCATCGCTTAGCCATCTCTGGCTTTGCCAGCGCGTCCACCACGAGGGACGGACCGAGGTGAGAGCCGCCGATACCGATATGAAGAACCTGACAAATGCCTCGCCCGTGCCAATCCTCGATGGTCTGCGCCATATGGGTTTGTTGCTTGCGGATAATTTCTTGTTGCGATGTATCGCCGCCGGGACTACCGCGCGTAGCCGGGTGTAGGGCTGCACGTCCCTCGCTTTTATTCACAAGGCCGCCGGCAAAAAGCAACGCACGCGCGCCCGATAAATCTGCAGCGTCGGCATATTGAGATAACAGTTGCCAGATTTCCTCATCGATCCAGTGACGTGAGTAATCGAGCAGCATCCCATCTTCGGCAACGTGAAATCGATCAAAGCGCGCAATGTCTGCGAGATCGATATCCCCTACGGTTTTCGCATGCGCGGTCAACGCGTGCCCTATGGTACTCTTGTTCATCGTCGCTGAAAAAATAGAAAAGACGCCTTACCAGCCAAGGCCTTTTGTTGATAACGGGTCGGCACCGAGTCCGTTGGCTGGGTTTGCCAATCAAAATGATGCTGCCAGATGAACGCATCGCACGCTCGCATTTGCCACAGGG
The DNA here is from genome assembly GCA_039028835.1 of Pseudomonadota bacterium. Classification (GTDB taxonomy): domain Bacteria; phylum Pseudomonadota; class Alphaproteobacteria; order JBCCHK01; family JBCCHK01; genus JBCCHK01. The sequence continues at coordinate 130,700 of JBCCHK010000001.1, read as the reverse complement.
CCCAATCGACCATCAGCGGATGATCGCTGGCCATATAGATCATCCCTCCCGACTTGAGCACCCGAGCAAGATCACAAACCATCTGCGCGTTGAACATCCGTCGTTTTTGATGCCGCCGCTTTGGCCAAGGATCGGGAAACAACGCTGTAAATCGATCCAAAACACCATCGGGCAAAGAGGCAAGAAGGTGCTGAACCATACCGACGTAGAGCCGCACATTAGGGACCGGGTCCTTTTCCATCGCCCCGATTAATGCGCCGTGCCCTTGGGCATAGGGCTCACAGCCGATCATTGCAATGTGTGGATTGGCCCGCGCTTGGGCAAGAAGGTGCTCGCCTGCGCCAAACCCCGCTTCTACCCATAGGGCTTCATACCCGGGCAGAAAATTCTGCTTGATTCGTGACCACAATGCCTGTCCATAATGCTCCAGGCTTAAGAACGGGAGTCGCGCATCAAGGTTACGTTGGAGGGCTGGACGGAGTTTTCGAACACGGCGACCGCGGTAGGATGCTTCGATCGTATCTTTTGGGATCATACCTCTTGGGGTCATGCCTTGTGGGATCACGCTTCTTGGGAAGTCGTTCGGTCTCTGCGAAGCCATAAAAACCACTGTCCGCGCCGCTGTTCACGCCACATCAAGGCACAAGGCGTGACCACCAAGGTCAAAGGCGTGGCGAAAATAAGACCAAAGACAATGGCCGTAGCCAAACTCACCCACCACTGAGTGGAGGGCGCCCCCAGTGTGATCTCTCGCGTTAGAAAATCGATGTTCATTTGCAGCACCATCGGCGTGAGCCCAAGCACGGTGGTTGTAGTGGTGAGCAGCACAGGACGAAACCGCTGGCGGCAAGTCTGTAGGAGGGACTCTGTTACATCCAAGCCACTCGTACGGCGGATGTAACCATAGGTATCGATGAGCACGATATTATTATTCACAATGATCCCCGCAAGAGAAATCACCCCGATTCCCGTCATGACAATACCAAACGGTTCACCGGTGATCGTAAGGCCAATCAGCACACCCATGATAGAAAAAACAATCGCCGATAAGATCAAAAACGAGTTATAGAAACTATTGAACTGCATTAACAGCACGACAAACATCATGAAAATTGCGATTGGAAAGGCAATACCACCCAAAAACTCCTGCGCAGCGGCTTGTTCCTTATCATCACCCGTAAAGCTAATGACGATATCCTCATGCAAGACACCCGTCGCAAGCCATGCTTGGAGTTCGGTCATCTTATCATTGGCCAGCAATCCCGGCTCTAAGTCTGCCTTTACGGTCATGGTGCGAATGGCATCGAGCCGGGTGAGGGTCCCCTCACGCTGTTTAGCAACCAATTGAACAAAGTTGGTAATGGGCACGGAGCCCTGGCTTGTAACCACTCGAATGTTTTCTAGGTTTTGAAAACTGCGTAATTCGTGCGGGTAGCGCGCTACAATATCGACCTCATCGATCGTGTTATCGGGCCGGTAGGAGGAAAGTTTTAAGCCATCGGTTACCAGCTTGACGCTGTCACCAATTGCGCCGATATCCACGCCGTACTTGTAGGCCTGGGCACGATCTACTTCGATTTCCCATTCAATCGCAGGAGGGGGGCGATTGTCTTCAATATCGACAATACCAGGAATCTGCTCTAAGAACGTGCGCACTTGATCGACTGCGCCAGGCAAGAGTTCTGGGTTTCGAGAGCCCAGGCGCACTTGAATTGGCTTGCCGGTTGGCGGCCCCCCTTGGGTCTCCCGCACTTCGGTCAAAATGCCGGGAATGTCTTCAATCGCATGGCGGACCTCGTTAATAATATTTCGTCCTGGGGGGCGTTCTTGCCAATCGCGAAAGTCTAAAAAGACGTTACCGATCACATCCTCACCGACATCACCGCCGCGGCTTGTTTGTTCGGTCTTGGTATAGACCGCATCAAAATACTCCTCAAAAGGAGCAATGTTTTGCTCCACCTGGCGCATGATCTGGTCGTTTTCTGCGACAGAGAGATTGCCGCGTGAATGGACAAGAACCGTTGCCGACTCGGGATCCGTATTGGGGAAAAAGAGCACACCGTGATTAAGCTTTCCGTAGCCTATGACAACGAAAACGAAGATCGAAAAGGCCGCAAACATGATCCCGCCTGGTTGCTTAAAGGCACCGCGCAGAAACCTTAAATAGGCCTGCGTATAGAATCCCGGTTGCGTATCTTTCTTTTTAGGTTTGCTTTTCTGCCAACGTGCAAGAAAGGCGCCCAACGTGGGTACGAAAATCAATGCCATCACCAAAGAGGCGGCTAAGGTTGCAATCAAGGTCAACGGCAGGTAGCGCATGAACTGGCCAACGACTCGGGGCCAGAACAACAACGGCGCAAAGGCGGCCAAGGTCGTGAGGGTTGAGGCAATAATCGGCCATGCCATACGTCGGGCGGCAAGGGAAAAGGCCTGGGTTGGGTTCTGCCCCTCGCGCATCTCACGCTCGGAGTATTCCACCACCACAATCGCACCATCTACAAGCAGACCCACGGCCAAAATCAAAGCAAAAAGGACAACCATGTTCATCGTCAATCCCATGGCATAGATCACCATGATGCCGGTAAGGAATGAGCCGGGAATAGCCACGCCAACAAGCAAGCCCGAACGCACCCCCAAGGTGGCAATGACGACGATCATCACAAGTAACACCGCGCTAATGACATTATTGCGCAGGTCCCCGATCATCTGTTTAATGTCTTCGGATCGGTCTTGCCCGATTGTGATCTCTACCCCTTCAGGAAAATCCATGCTGGCGACCACCTCACGGACTTTGACGATGGTATCGATGATGTTGGTGCCCGTTCGTTTGGAAATCGATAAAGTGATCGATGAAAGGCCATCCACCCGGGCGTAGGATTTTCTATCCGCAAAGGTATCGAGCACCGTGGCCACGTCATCGAGCTGGGAGACCGCATCACCTTGCCCGACGACCGGCAACCTCCCCAGATCATCGGTTTGCGCGAAAAGTCCCGGCACGGAGACCGAAAATGCCCCCTCCCCGGTATCAAGATTTCCTGCCGCCACTAAACGGTTAGAGTTGCGGAAGAACGATGATAGAGCTTGAACGCTAATATTATAGCTCTCGATCACTTCGGGACTGATGATGATCTCCACCCGCTCATCGCGGCTACCGCTGATATCAGCCTCCAGCACTTCGGGGATGACTTCGATGGCATCTTTAAGATCCAACGCCGCTTTGGTCAGGATGCGCTCGGGCACCCGACCTGATAGGGAAACAGAAATGATCGGCTCTAAGCTGAGATTGACCTCGTTGACCGTCGGTTCATCCGCATCAGCGGGTAAATCAGATTGGACTTTATCGATTTCCTCGCGCACATCGGTCATCGCTAAATCCGCATCAAAGCCTGCATCAAAGGTCAACAGCACAAAGCCGCCGCCACGATAGGCTGATGCGGACATTTCCTCTACGCCTTCGATGGTTTTAAGCGCATTTTCTACGGGCCGTACGAGCAACCGCTCGGCATCCGAGGGCGAGATTCCGGCCAGCGAAAGAGAGACATAGACGATCGGGATCGACACGTCTGGCGTTGCCTCTTTGGGAATGCGATTAAGGACGATGATTCCGATCAGCAAAATAAACACCAAAGAAAACAAAACCAGGCGGGTTCGTGACATCACTCGATCAATAAAAGTCATCGGTGCGTACTCCTTCTAACTGGCCTGAACTGCTTCGACCGTTTCACTGTCGGTCACGAAACCCTGGCCTTTGGTGATGATCTGCAGCCGCTGCGGTAAGCCGGTGATCCATACTTTTTCTGCCTCTTCCCCGATGATCGTGACTGGATAGAAAACAACTTGGTCGCCGGGATCGACGGACATGATGCCGATCCGCCCACGTGTATCTAGGGTCAGGGTTGAGGCGGTAATTTCATGGGCACGAACAGGGTCTAAGGATACCGACATGCGCGCAGTCAAACCACCGATGAGATTACCTTGTGCATTGTCGATGATAACTTCGATCTCAAAGGTACGAGTCGCATCTTGCGCCAGGGGACTCACGTAAGAAACGATCGCATCATAGGCGTTGCCATCCACCAGGCGCACGGTCACCGGTGAGCCAAGGCGGATTTTACCGACGTAGCGTTCGTTGACAAAGCCGGTGATCCGCAAACTCGTATTATCAACGATATCCGCGATAGGCGCAGAGGTGTTGATATATTGGCCGAGCTCTACATGGCGTTTGGCGATAAGCCCATCGGTTGGGGCAAGGACTTTACGATCCTGTGCGGCAAGCTCAGCTCGGCGCAGGTCCGCAAGGGCAGCATCGTAGGCCGCTTGCGCCGCCAGGAGGTTTTGCTGAGTGCGATAACCCTCTTGCGCCAGTTTTTCGGTCGATTGCAGATCGATCCGCCGTTGCTCCACCGTGGCCCGGGCTCGCGAGAGTTGCGCGGGTCGATCTTCCGCCGAGAGCCACACGAGCGGGCTGTCCTTGAGGACATTTTGCCCTTCCTCGATATCGATGACCTCCACCACGCCGGAGATTTTTGATCTCACAGTCACTTGAGAGACCGGTTCGGTCTTGCCGGTGATGTGCAAGATGGCTTGGTAGTCAACTTCCTGGGAGTCGTGCACTTCCACCTTCATGACCTGACGCTCGCGGACTTGTTGCGGGCCGCCACCGCGTTCGTTACTCGGCCCCAACGCAAGCCACAGCACAGAAAGCAGCAAGATCGTCAACGCCGTCAAAACAGACCCTGAAAGCCTGGAGATGACCGGGATGTTTCGATTCACAGAGATTTTTGATAAGGATGACAACAGCGGCAAACGCATGATCCCTCTTTCTTGGTAAGGCTAACGTGGTAAGGCTTAATCTATGGTTTTACTTTAAGGCTTTGCTTAAGGTCGACAATCGCAATGCATGCCTTGACTCCCTCGCTGTTTCACAGGCTTGAGGGTGGCACAACCGGCTATCGCTACATGAGTGTTGTCTTGTCAAGTATGGCCTTGTGATTGTGCGGGAATCTGCGCCAAGGTTCAAGCCGTTGCGTGCATCCCTTTAACCGCAATGCATCCCGCCATTGATATGCAAAGTGTGGCCTGTGATATAACCGGCATCCTCGCTAGCCAAGAAAACCGCTGATGCGGCGATTTCTTCGGGCTCCGCGACCCGCCCTAGGGGAATCATGGCGGCGATTTGCTCTTGCTGAGCAGGCGTGAGCGCGTCTGTCATCGCAGAGCGGGTAAAGCCTGGGGCAATGGCATTAACGGTGATCCCGCGCGCCGCAAGTTCCCGCGCCAGGGTGCGGGTAAGCCCCTCCAGCCCGGCCTTGCTGGCTGCATAATTGGCTTGCCCTGGATTACCCATGGCGCTCACCACAGACGAGATGTTGATAATCCGCCCCCAGCGGCGCTTCATCATCGGCCGCACCAGAGCGCGGGTCAGACGAAAGGCGGCAACAAGGTTGGTTTCAAGCACGGCGGTGACATCGTCATCCGACATGCGCATAAACAACCCATCACGGGTGATCCCAGCATTGTTAATCAGGATATCCACAGACTCGCCCACGTCCTTAGTAAGGGACTCGATGGCGCCTTCCTCCCGCAGGTTACAGACCACGCCCTTACATTGAGCCCCTTCGCTGGACAGCTTATCAGCAAGGGTGTCCAAAACCTCGCGCCGGGTACCGATCAAGATAAGACGTGCACCCGCTCGCGCAAAGGCCGCGGCCATGGCGCCACCAATACCGCCGGTGGCCCCAGTGATTAAAACGGTCTTGTTCATGATGGGTGTCCTTTGTGTCAGCAGGGCGTCTCAAGCCCGCAGGTTGACAAGCCAGTCGATGGCCGTGCGCATGGTCTGAGGGGCAGCCAGGGAGAAGGTTGGCGCGTCCCGTTTGATCCGCTTGACCAAGCCTGAAAGGACCGTACCCTCGCCGGACTCGATAAAGGCGATGGTCCCTGCGGCCACAAGAGCCTCGATGGTCTCACGCCAGCGCACGGTGGCGGTCACCTGGGTGCTGAGCAGGTCTTTAATGTCCGCCGCCGCACCGATAGGTGCCGCAGTCACATTGGCGTAAACAGGGATTTTCGGAGCTTGGATGGTGCTCGTGCTTAGGGCCTGCGCCATCGCGTGCGCCGCTGGCGCCATCAGCGCACAATGGAAAGGAGCACTGACGGCAAGTTCGATAACGCGCCGTGCGCCGTGCTCTTTAGCGAGTGCCCCCACGCGTAGCACCGCCGCGCGATGACCGCTGATGACCAGCTGACCCGGGCAGTTATCATTCGCAATAGCGCAGACGTGCCCCTGGGTGTTCGCCTGATGGGCAAGGTCGGTGAGCAGTGTCACCTCTAGGCCCAAAACCGCGATCATGGCCCCTTCGCCCGGAGGGACGGCGCGCTGCATTTCCCGCCCGCGCAAGCGCACCAGGCGTGCCGCATCACGTAAGGTCAAAGACTCCGCCGCAACCAAAGCTGCATATTCGCCGACGCTATGGCCCGCCAGAGCCGTGACCCCCGGGAGTCCCGTTTCGGCTTGCAAAACACGAAAGGCCGCAATCGATGTGGCGAGCAACGCGGGCTGGGTGTTTTCTGTGAGGGTGAGGATCTCAGCCTCCCCCTCAAACATCAGGGCCGACAGCGACTCGCCCAATGCCTCATCCACCTCAGCGAAGACATCGCGCGCCTGAGGCCAGGTTTGCGCCAAACCCTTGCCCATGCCGACGGTTTGACTCCCTTGGCCCGGAAACATAATCGCGACCATGCGTTACTTCCTTGATCGTTGCTTGATCGTTGTTATTTTTGGACTCACCGGCCAGCTAAAGGACAGGACCCTGCTATGGGCTTGACGCCGGATGTCGGCAGGGCGACCATAAAGGCTTGATCTGAAGACCTGATCTTACCTGAAGTCTGACCATGACCAAAGACAACGAACCTAACACGAAGACCATGCGCTATGAAGAGGCTCTGGCAGAGTTAGAGCGCGTCATCGAGAGTCTCGAATCCGATCAACAATCCTTAGATGATAGCGTCAAGGCCTATGCCTACGGCACACGATTACGGGATCGATGCCTAGAGCTCTTGAACGACGCTGACGAGAAAATCACTCAGATCGATGTCACCAAGCCCGCCACCAAGGACTCTTAAGCCTGCGTCGCCTCCTGATCGCGCGGCAAGGCAAAACGCATTTCAAAGCATAATCCTTGATCCAGATTGCGAAGGTGCACTTTGGCCCCGTGTAATGTAGCCACTGCATCAACGATCGATAGACCCAAACCGTGCCCCGGTGTATGGCGGCTTTTATCGACACGGTAAAGACGGCGAAAGACATCTTGAATCTGTTCTTCAGGAATGCCGGGGCCTGAGTCCTTGACTTCAAAAACCGCCACCCCATCGCGCACCGTCATCGTCAGCGTAATCTCACTTTTTACGGGCGAGAACTTAATCGCATTATCGATGATGTTGGTGAAACTCTGGAACAGGAGATTACGGTCCCCAAGATAGGAGCACGACGTGATCTCGGCCTTGACGCGAATGCCTTTTTTCTCGGCAAGGGGCAGGTAAAGATCATAAGCGTCTTGCACAATTTCACCCAAATCGACCTGACTGAATCCTGATTTACGATTTTCGTTTTCAATCTCAGCAATCCGCAGGATCCCACGAAACATACTAAGCAGGCCATCAGCCTCATCAAGCAACCGCGCACGTCTTTTTTGATCCTTCACGCCTTCTAATTCAGCCCGCAACCGAGTCAGTGGCGTGCGCATATCATGGGCAATATCGTCGGTGACGCGCTTGATACTCAACACCAACGACTCGATCTCGTCCAACATGCTGTTGAGCACTTCTTCTAACTTACTTAAATCATCCCATGTGGCATTGACAGGAATGCGCTTGGACATATCGCCGGTACGAATGATCTCGCTGGCGGTACTGGAAATCACGTTGGCTTTATAGACGACAAAACGGCCAATGATAAAAAAACCAACGGCAAGCAGCAGACAAATACCGATTACCAGCCAGGTAAAGGTCTGGGTAAAACCGTGCATGATTCCCGCAGTTTGGATTTTCTGCCCGATGAGCAAGGTGTGACCATCGGCAAACTCGCGCATCTCATAGACACCATCAAAGGACTCGCCAGATTCGCCTGTTATGCGGACAATACCTGTAGGCTCGGAGACCTTTGGCCAGTCGGTCATGGTACTGGCAATGATGTGCCCTTGGGGCGCGCGCAGATGATAGAAATAGGTTCGTCCTTGCCCAGGGGTGCACAAAATTACCTCCACCGCCATCACATCATAAAGAGTGCCCAGTTGGATGAGGGTCTGTATCTCGGCACTCAAAACGGCCTTGATGCTTTGTATGTGTCGTTGTTGGTCTGTGCGGTTTACAAAGTAAACCGTCAAGCCGATGACCAAAGCCAGCAACAGCGAGAGCGAGCTGGCCATAAAAAAGCTCGAGCTGCGCGTAAACGTGCGCATGACGCCTGGTTTACGCATCAGGGATCATGTATCCCGAACCTCGCATGGTCTTGATGATCTTGGTTTTGAAGTTCTTATCGATTTTATGGCGCAAGCGACTGATATGCACATCGATCACATTGGTCTGGGGATCAAAATGATAATCCCACACATGCTCGAGCAACATGGTACGCGTGACGACCTGGCCTTTGTTGCGCATCATGTATTCTAACAAATGAAACTCGCGAGGTTGCAGGTCGATTTCCTGATCGCCGCGCACCGCACGTCGCGCCAAAAGATCTAAGGTAAGATCAAAAGCCTGCAAGGTCGTCACACGGACATCCTCGCGTGAGCACCGCTCGACCAAAAGCTCAATCCGCGCGAGAAGCTCGGCAAAAGAAAAGGGCTTAACCAAATAATCATCACCGCCCGATCGCAAGCCCTTAACGCGATCATCGACCTTAGCCATAGCACTAAGGATCAATGCAGGGGTCTTATTACCGACCGCGCGAATCGTTTGAATAATGGTCAAGCCATCGACCTCAGGGAGCATACGATCCACCACCATCGCTTCATAGGATCGACTGGTCGCAAGAAACAAACCATCTTTGCCATTTTTACTGACATCGACCTTGTGACCAAGCTCCGTAAAGCCCTTCTTAATGAACTCAGCAACTTTATGATCGTCTTCTATAACAAGAATCTTCATATAAGAACTCTTTTTCTATATTGATGTGTGTATCAATATTACCTATTCCATAGCTTGCCGCATGATTTCTTGACTCACGTCGTACCGCGAGGGCGCATGAGTTTATGATATAATAAGTCCGGAAGGATACCCAGCCCCTTCATGATATAGGTAAATCGGCGCGGAAAATGGATCTCAAAACTTCGTCCTTCAAGACCCTTGATAATGCGCCGCGCCGCGTCATCAGCAGACAAACGCAACGGCATGGCAAACTCATTCTTATCTGTAAGGCGACTTTTGACAAAGCCTGGGTTGATAAGGCGCACATCGATCCGCTCGCCGCACTCGATGCGCAGGGATTGGACCAAATTAATCAGCCCCGCCTTACTCGCCCCATAAGGCTGGCCGCCAGGCAAGCCTCGATAGCCCGCCACACTGGCACAAAAGGCCAGCTGACAAGGGCTAAAACTCAGCAAATCCGGTATCAACGCATGGCAGATATGAAAGGCCCCAAGCAGATTAACCTCAATGATTTTTTTAGTCTGCTTGATATCCAGGTCTTGCATCTTCATGGGCTGGTAAAGGCCCGCCATATAGATGACTCGATCGATCCGCGACCAGTGCGATAAAACCTCAGTCTTCGCAGCTTCAATCGATTGAGGCCGGCGGACATCCATAGGCACGCATTGATGGCCTGATCCTACCAAGGTCTTGTCGATTTTTTTCAACGCCCCTCCTCGCCGCGCACTTAACACCAGATGATGCCCCTGCTGCGCGTAAAGGCGTGCGAGGGCCGCGCCAATGCCGTCACTCGCCCCGATGATCCAGATGCGCTGGCTCAAGAGGACGACTCCTTTTGCATAAAGATGGTAATCTCGGCCACGGTGATGCCAAACTTCTTGAGGTACGAGCGGTTGATGACCACACCATCGTTCATAGCCCACAGCCAATCATCGAACATTAAGCGATAGGTCTTATCGCCAACCGGCACATCCATCTGATAAGACCAGCGCAAGGCATTGCCGTAAGCATCCCCTTTAGCAATCCCGATAATATCACCCGCCTTACCTTGATAATGTCGATCATCCAGCTTGGTAATTTCCCAGGTTCGATTCTGCACATCACCATTTTTGTAGAAAACAAACCTTTCTTCTAGGGTACCGGTATCCCCCTCCCATCGGCCAACTAGATCAACATCGAAACGCGAGAGGATTTTACCACGACGACTTTGAATAATACCCCAAGCTTTGATCGGCCCGTTGAAATACTCTTCCATGGTGAGGGTGGGTTGCATATTGCGATATCCTTCTAAGTCAAGGGGATTGGTGCAGGCGCTGACGAGGCATCCGACCACCAAAAGCATCACCTTGGGTTTCATCATCGTAACCTCCTGAGTTAAAGGATGAGATAAAACGCCACAGCGCAAATGCACTCGCGGCTTTCATCAATGAGGGCACCAGCGCGTAGCTATACCCCAGATAAAGGGCGCCACCGGCCTTCCCGGGATGGTAACCAAGCATCCCAAGGGCCGGTAGCATAAGGCCTGCCGCCAACGCAAGGGCGGCTTTATTGAAAAATGTCATGATAGAAAAGTATCGCGCGGCAAGCACCTGATCGCCGCGTCGATCAATATGATCGGCAATGATCGATGGCGGCAACGCAAGATCTCCGCCCAAGGCCAGACCGGATACGAGGCACACAACAGCGTAAGCGGTCATATCCCCCGATGAGAGGGTAAATGCCCAGACAAAACTCAGCACCGCGAGAATCATAGAAACCAGCCACGCTTGCAACTTGCCAACCCGTCGTGCGAGCATCTGCCAAAGCGGCATCCCTGCCGCCCCGCCGATGAAATAAATAAATAGAAAAAGGCCGGTCATCGACGCTGCATCAAGGCGGTCTTGAATAAAAAAGATAACGAGCACAGCGGGGATCGCGCTGGCACAGGCGTTACTGAGATAAATGGCACAAAAGGTAATGTGCCAACGATGATAGAGCCGGGTGAAAGAGGTTCGAACGCAGGTTTTAACCACAGCAATCTGAACGCGTGCCAACCAACTCAAAAAAATCACACCACACAAGGCCAGCAAAGGCAGATAAAACAAAGAGATAAGATAAAAGGCACGCGCATCCCCACCACCAAAGATGAACGGCGCAAGCGATGCACAAAGCAAGCCAAGCAAACCCAATGCCTCGCGCCAGCTGGTGATCCGGGTCCGGCCCGGCCCATCGGTTTGCCAGAGCCCGCCAAGCGCCTGCACGTTAATACTCACGACGCTCAAGCCGGTCGTGCACACAATGATCCCCCCGGCAAAACTGGCAACGGGCGAGGTGATGAAAGGATTAAACACAAGCCAAAAACCAAAACCCATCAATGCCATGCCTATCACAAGCAAGATTTTTCGGTGGCGCTGATGGCGATCGATAAAGCTGCCGATCCAAGGATCCTGCACTGCATCAAACGCCCGCACGAATAGCAGGATACCGCCGATGATGGTGAGCGAGATGCCCATCTCCGTAGCATAAAAAGCAGGCGCATGGACATAGACTGGCAACCCGGCAAACGCCATAGGAAAGGCAATCAAACCATAACGAAAGAGATCAAATCGTTGTAAAGGTCGCTCTAATGACGGCATTAGCTGGTATCGTCCGTCTGGACAGTCCCCCCGAGCAATTGACGACGCAAACCTGGCGCGGTGGTCGCTTCGCTTAGCCAAATACCGAAAAACAAATCACTGAATTGGGTATCATCGATACGCCCTATGAATTGATCGTTAAAATAGAAAAGGGTGTGACCTTGCTCGGTGCGAATGCCGGTGATAGATGTATTTTTATTTACATCAGGAAACAAGGCCGTCATCTTCTCTTGCCACTCGGTGAGGATCTGTTCTTGTTCAAACCCTTGCTTGCGAATTTCTTCGGCTGAACGTTTGGCGATCAGATCACCGCGTAAATAACGCAAATAAGACAAAACCAGAGCATAAGGTTGGTCGGCGTGCCAAGCCCCACCCGGGGCAAACAACTGCGCATCATAGACATTGAACAAAAGGTAACGATAACGCCCCTGGCCGACTTTTTTTGCATCAGGCACATGCTGGGTGATGGCCTGCATATCCGCTGCTGTGACCGAACAAGCCATGATGATTGCAAGGCATAGAACAATGTTACGCATGGCGTAGCTCGACCTGCATCACGTCCACCCGGCCTTCTGTAAAAGCTGCCATACAAGAGGCGAGATAAAATCGCCACAGGCGCACAAATCCCTCATCAAAATGTTGGGCTTTAATCGCCTCAGCTTGGTTTTCAAACTGCATGAGCCATAGGGCGAGCGTTCGGGCATAATCGTGGCCAAAGGTATAACAATCGGCGATCTTAAGATCGGCACGCTCGGCCTCTTGCTTGAACCGTTGCGGGCTTGGGAGCATGCCCCCTGGAAAAATATAACTACGGATTGCATCGCCCATGACCCGATAACTGGGAAAATACGCATCACCAATGGTGATTGTTTGGATCACAGCCCTACCCTTGTGCGCAAGCAAAGATTTTAATTTTGTGAAATATGTCGGCCAATACCGTTCCCCCACGGCTTCGAACATTTCTATCGACACGATCCCATCAAAACGACCCTTAACCTCGCGATAATCTTGAAGATGGATCATGGCATTTGGGTGATCTAAACGCGCGCGCGCATAGGCCCATTGCGCTGGGGAGATGGTGATGCTCGTCATCGCATGATCGGCGCGCTCGATGCTACGGCGAATAAAACCACCCCAGCCGCAACCAATCTCTAGAATATGGTGCGGGTTGTGACCAAAGCGGTCTAAAATACGGTCATACTTATTGTACTGTCCGGTCATCAGGTCTTCGTCATGGTGATGAAACAACGCCGAGGAATAGGTCATGGAGGGATCGAGCCATAAGCGGTAGAAATCATTGCCCAAATCGTAATGGGCATGGATATTTTTACGGCTTCCTTTCTTGTTATTCATCGCAAGCAGGTAGGAAAGACGGGTAAGCATTTGCAGAGGCCGCAAACCATAGATAAAGCGGTTAAGAACATGACTGTTGCGCAGACCGAACTCGATCAAAGCTGGCAGGTTGGGGCTGTCCCACTTACCTGCTCGATAATCATTGGCCAAAGCGATGTTTCCGCCCATCATCATGCCCACGAGCACGCTTAAATCATGCAGGTGCATCCGCGCCGTTGGTCCGTCTTGCCGCCCAGCAAAAGCATAGCAAGTACCATCGGGCATATTAACCTCGGCCTTGCCGAATTCGATGGCATCCAAACGACGCAAAAAGGCGCTCTTGATTCTTTCTTGCCACATTATTGTTGTGCCCTATTGTTGTGTCCTAAACTTCGGTTAAGAGGCTGATTGTTTTGTGATGGGACTTTATCACAAGGTATCCTACCTGCTGTGCGCTCTTGTTTATACTTTCGGGGACATTAACACTTTGTCATATTCTCAAGTTTGCCATGGCGTTAGCGCGCACGGATGTGGGAGGCTATAGCGAATAAAACGGCGCATCAGTGGTTAACAAAGTACAAACGACTATGAAGATTGCCATCATCGGCACTGGGATCGCGGGCTTAGGCGCGGGCTTCTTACTACACCGCGATCACGAGATTACCATTTATGAACAAGCGAGGGAGATCGGCGGCCATTCTCGCACCCGCCTGGTGCCGACCTGTGATGGGGACATTCCGGTTGATACGGGCTTTATCGTCTATAACCGCCGCAATTACCCGCACCTTACGGCGATGTTTGAGCACCTCAACGTACCCACAGCACCGAGCAACATGTCCTTTGGCGTGACGGTCAACCTTGGTCGTGATGACGGCTGGCTTGAGTACAGCGCTCGGCACCTGTTTGCGCAACCACGCAACCTGGTTCGACCTGATTTTTACCGAATGCTGCGGGATATCCTGCAGTTTGGCCACAAGGCTAAAACCTTTGTCGCCCGCAACCCTGAAGCCAACATGGCTGACTGCCAGCAGGCGCTTGGTTTAGGTGATTGGTTTGTCCGGTATTATCTTCTGGCCATGGCCGGGGCAATCTGGAGTAGCCCCGCCGAGCATATCTTGCAGTTCCCGGCGCGCACCTTGATAACCTTTTTCGATAACCACGGTTTGCTCGATATAAGACGGCGTCCCGCGTGGTACACCGTGCGCGGCGGTTCGCGCGAGTACGTCTCGCGCCTTTGCAAGCCCTTTGCCAAACAGATACGCTACGGATGCGCGGCACGACAAATCATCCCTCGCAGTCATGGCGTGCAGGTGCGCGATGGGATAGGGGATGATAGAATGTTCGATCAAGTCATTTTAGCCTGTCACAGCGATCAAGCCGCTGCGCTGTTGCCTGAGACCCTTGCAGCGCGAGAGGTTTTGTGCGCCATACCTTACCAAAAAAACCGAGCGGTCCTCCACGGTGATCTACGGGTCATGCCCAAACGCAAGAAGGCCTGGGCAAGCTGGGTCTATCGCCATGATGAATGTCACAATGTCTTATCGGAGCAATCTGCGGCCTTGACCATGAGTTATTGGATGAACAACCTTCAACCCCTTGCCACGCATCAGGATATTTTCGTGACTCTTAACCCTGCCCACGATCCTGAGACAATCTATGACGACCATGTTTTCTATCACCCGCTTTTTGATAATGCGGCGATACGGGCACAAGCCAAGCTCCCTAGTCTACAAGGACGAGACCGGTTGTGGTTTTGTGGCGCGTGGACTGGCTATGGTTTTCATGAGGACGGCCTTAAAAGCGCTGTGAGCGTAGCGCAACACCTTGGGAGCCCACCGCCATGGCGCACCGCCCCAAGCTAGATGGACAACTCTTACAAGGCCAGGTAATCCATCGTCGGCTTAGTCCGCGTTTGAAGGGTTTTCGCTACCGGGCTTACTACGTCCATCTTCCCCTTGCTGCACTTGCGGACGGGGCTTTGGATCGAGTGTTGCCTGTCGATCGACCAGGGATACAAAGTTTCTATACCCGCGACCATGGCCACCGCGATGGTCGTTCTTTACGAGATTGGCTTAATGGTATTCTTTCGGCCCACACCTTGCCCCGATATGAGAACGTGAGTCTTGTGTGTTTGCCGCGGGTCTTGGGTTATGTCTTTAATCCGGTGAGTTTTTGGCTGTGCCGCGATGATAGGGGCGACTTGTGCGCTGTGGTGTGCGAGGTCAACAATACTTTCGGCGAGACCCACAGTTATCTTTGCGCTCATCGCGATGGTCGCGCCCTTGGGCATGATGATGTCCTGTGGGCACGCAAGGCGTTGCACGTCTCACCTTTTCTTGCGCGCGAAGGTCGCTATCGCTTTGCCTTTCACGTCACAAAAAAATCTTGCGGGATTAAGATCGATTATTTTGATGCCACGGGAAAAAAGACGCTGATGACATCCCTTACCGGTCGTTTTGTGCCTCTCACCCGTCCGGCGCTACGGGCCGCTTTTTGGCGCAACCCGTTCCTGCCATTTCGTGTGGTTGCGCTTATTCACTATCAAGCAGGCCATCTGTGGCGGCGCGGGGTGCGCTTGATTAAAAAGCCCCCGCCGGTTAAGCATCCCGCAACGGCGAGCGAGTCCCCCTCCAATGCCACATCTGATCTCACCTCCGATCCATCTTCTGATCGCTCTTGTGCCGCCTATACACGCCGTCATAGCCTGGTTAGAATGCCGACCGTGGACGTGGGCATGGTGGAATCGGTAGACACACAAGACTTAAAATCTTGAGGCCGCAAGGCCGTGGGGGTTCAAGTCCCCCTGCCCACACCACTGTATGATTGCTTGTATGATTGCTGCATGATCGCCGACGGCCAAAAACACAAGCTAACGAGACCAGCCACACCCTCATGACACGTCTTGGTATTCTCACACCGATCTATGCCCCTTTTATGGAGTCCTTAACGCAGGACTATCAGACAACTTTTCTTTGGCAAGACGCTGACCCAGCAGACCTTGAGGTCCTGGTCAGCGACGGCACCAAGCCCATCGACGGCGCGAGGATGGATCGATACCCGTCCTTAACCCTGATTGCCCTGTTAAGCGTCGGCTATGACAGCGTCGATATCCCTGCCGCAAACGAACGTGGGATTCGCGTCACCCACACCCCTGGCGCGATGAGCGACGATGTCGCCAATCTCGCTTTGGCCTTGACGATCAACGCCCTGCGCCGCCTGCCCGAGGCTGATCGCTATGTGCGAGACCAGCAATGGCCAATCAAGGAGCTGATGAAGACCTGCCATGGCCTTGCCGGGGCAAAGGCCGGTGTGCTCGGGCTTGGCCGGATTGGCACCGCCATTGCCTACCGGCTCCAGGCCTGCGGGGCGGTCCTCGCCTATCACGCCCGCAATGAACGCCCGGACGCTCCTTGGCGTTACGAACCGGACCTTATCGCCCTCGCCCGTTGGGCACGGGTGCTAGTGATTGCCTGCCCCGGTGGAGAGTCCACTCATCATCTGGTGGATCATGAGATTATCCACGCCATTGGTCCAGAGGGCGTGCTGGTGAACATCGGGCGCGGCTCGGTTGTGGATGAGGACGCGATGATCGCCGCTTTGCAAAGCGGCGCTCTTGGCAATGTGGGTTTAGACGTCTACGCGAACGAGCCCCATGTGCCCGATGCCTTGTGCCAGATTGAACGCGCGGCCCTCGCGCCCCACATCGGCTCGCAAACCCACCACGCACTGGGGGCCATGGCGCGCATGGTACGCGCAAACATTGACTCCGTCCTCAAGGGTGATGGGCCGCTCAATCCCTGCGATAGCGTCGTTTAAGCCCTGATTAGGACAACAAAACATTCTTCAGGACGTGGACTTCTTCCAGCGCACGGCCCGAACCCATTGCCACACAGGTCAAGGGGTCTTCGGCCAGCGACACGGGCAGACCAGTCGCGTGGCGCAACACCACATCCAGCTTACTCAAAAGTGCGCCACCGCCGGTAAGGACGATGCCCTTATCGACGATATCGGCCGCCAGTTCCGGGGCGGTATGCTCCAGTGCCGTTCGCACCGCATCGACGATCACGGTGATGGGCTCGCCTAGGCTTTCGGCGATTTGCCGTTCGCTGATCGAGAGCTCTTTAGGGACCCCGTGCATCAGATCACGCCCCTTGATCTCGATGGTACGCCCCTCCTCATCGCCGTGGACATAGGCGGTCCCGATTTCCTTTTTGATCCGCTCGGCCGAGCTTTCCCCGACCAACAAGTTAAAGGTGCGGCGGATGTAAGCAATGATCGCCTCATCCATCTTGTCACCCCCGACCCGCACGGATCGCGAATAGACAATGCCGCCAAGCGAAAGCACGGCCACCTCAGTGGTGCCTCCGCCGATATCCACAACCATAGAGCCGGTCGGCTCGGTCACCGGCAGATTTGCGCCAATCGCCGCCGCCATGGGTTCTTCAATAAGGTAAACCTTACGTGCGCCAGCGGACTCGGCGGACTCTTGAATAGCGCGACGCTCCACGGCGGTGGATCCCGAGGGCACACAGATGACCATGCGCGGACTGACAAAAGCGCGGCGATTGTGCACTTTGTTGATAAAGTACTTAATCATCGCCTCGGCGACCTCAAAATCGGCGATCACCCCGTCCCGCAGCGGGCGGATGGCTTGGATATTTCCAGGCGTGCGGCCAAGCATGTTTTTGGCTTCTTCGCCGACCGCGAGCACTTGGCGGCGACCACGGACGCTTGCCATGGCCACCACCGAAGGCTCGTTCAGGATGATGCCGCGGCCGCGGACGTAAACCAACGTATTGGCTGTCCCCAAATCGATGGCCATATCCGCAGATAAAAACCCGAGCAGCTTAGAGATCATAGGTTTTCCTTTTGCAAAGTCAGTGCGCCCTGATCCAGGGGCGTCGTTAGGGGCCTGAGACTGCTTTCACCGATACCATTTTTATCTCTCGGTGCAAACGGTTAAGCGCACTGACAAATGCGCGGGCAGAGGCCACCATCGTATCAAAATCAGTCCCTTGTCCTTGGATGACGTGCACATCTTGCGATAAACGCACGATCACAGTGGCCTGGGCATCCGTACCGCCGGTAATCGCGCGCACTTCGTAAGACTCTAAGACCGCATTATTGGGCATGAGCTCGCTAACGGCCGAGAAAATGGCATCCACCGGGCCCTTAGACCGCGCCATAGCGGTTCTTTTCTCGCCACGGATAGACAAACTCACTGCCGCCAAAGCCGTCTGGTTTGTTCCTGAGGAAATCACCAAATCGACGAAGGTCACGGCGTCTTTTTGCACCCCAACTTCATCGGCGAGCAAGGCCTCCAGATCCTCATCATAGATGACTTTCTTTTTATCGGCCAGTTCCTTAAAGCGCACAAACAGCCGCTCAAACACCTCATCGGCCAAATCGCCATGGGACAGCACCTTCAAACGATTGGCAAAACCGCGTCGTCCCGAGTGCTTACCCAGGGGTAGCATGGCACTCGCCCAGCCCACGGACTCAGGGGTCATGATCTCATAGGTGGCCGCATGCTTGAGGTAACCATCTTGATGAATCCCCGCCTCATGGGCAAAGGCGTTTGCCCCGACAATGGCCTTGTTGGGCTGGACGGAAAAGCCCGTGATCCGCGATAGGGTGCGCGAAGCTGGGACGATTTTCTCGGCCACCACACCAGTGTGCACGTCATATCGATCCGCCCGGGTGCGCAAGGCCATAACGACCTCCTCTAAGGACGTATTGCCTGCTCGCTCGCCAATGCCGTTGATCGTGCACTCGACTTGCCGTGCGCCGGCTTGCAAGGCCACCAGCGAATTGCTCACTGCCAGGCCCAAATCGTTATGGCAGTGGGTCGATAAGATAATCTCATCACAGCCGGGCACCCGCTCGCGCAGAATCCGAAAAATCTCGCCGTATTCTTCGGGCACGGCATAGCCGACTGTATCGGGGATATTGATGGTGCTCGCCCCTGCCTTGATCGCGGTTTCCACACAACGGCAGAGAAAATCGATCTCGGTGCGGGAGCCGTCTTCCGCGCTCCACTCCACATCCTCAACGTAAGACCTTGCCCGGCGAACACTGCGGTCGATGGCCTGGAGCACCTGATCGGTGGACATATCTAGCTTGTATTTGCGGTGCAGGGGACTGGTTGCGATAAAAGTATGGATGCGGGGTCGTTCCGCATCGCCCAACGCCTCCCCTGCGCGGTCGATATCTTGATCTTGCGCCCGCGCCAGCCCGGCGATCGTCACGCCCCGAATAGCTTGAGCGATGGCCTTGGTGGCCTCAAAATCCCCCGGCGAAGCGATGGGAAATCCTGCCTCGATGATATCGACCTTGAGGTCTTCTAAGGTGCGGGCAACGGTGAGTTTTTCCTCCAACGTCATGGAGCAGCCCGGTGACTGCTCCCCATCGCGCAACGTGGTATCGAAAATGAAAACGCGCGCGCCAGACTCGCGGGAAGGCGTATTTTTGGATGAACTGGTCATGATAAGAAACCCTTGGTCATAGCAACGAAGAGAAAACCCTCATCACGGCTCGAGCTTGGCTCCTGCACGGATGAGGTATCGTTGGTATCCCCGTGGCGGTGACACCGGGTTTCTTCGTGTAAGCCCGATGTGCTAGTGATCCGCCCCGGGGCGAATAAGCTGAGCAAGGAGGGCACGCAGGCAAGCAGACGCATCGAGCAGACTCGTGGATCCTGTCATAGATGAGCGACAACCTAGCGCACGATGCGGCGGAAAAACCGGCATTATAGTCGTATTGATGGTCACACTCATGACATGGGTCTTGGGATCGGAAGCCTCCCTCAAGGATTGAAAGCTCACATTGACGAAAAACCCACCCTCTGTCAAGTCATAGCCTGTGATAATCGCGGCCTATCCCCAGACTTACACGGCAAGGCGCGGCCTTCGCAACATCCACGGTGCTTACTCGGGATAACACGGCGGTTGCCACAAGCATAGATTATAGACGGAATCCTGCCCGTCTGGCTAAGACCGGCCTTGACAAGGCTTAGCCTTGACCAGTTGTTCATCATACGGCGGTACTTGTTAAGGCCGCCGTGCGTGTCTTGGCGTACACCCCTCACTTTGTCACTCCCGCGTAGGCGGGAG
Source organism: Pseudomonadota bacterium (assembly GCA_039028835.1). Classification (GTDB taxonomy): domain Bacteria; phylum Pseudomonadota; class Alphaproteobacteria; order JBCCHK01; family JBCCHK01; genus JBCCHK01. Next base: position 110,494 of record JBCCHK010000001.1, on the reverse strand, counting down.
TCCAGGAGATGGCGCAACCAGAATGATAAAGGACTGGGGACCGGGCGGTGGTCGTCACAATCACAGATGACAGCGGAATCAAACCCCCTCGGGGCTACCTACGCGGGAATGACGAGAGTAGCAACGCCACACGGTACAAGACTGGGGACCGGGCGGTGGTTGTCACAATCACAGATGACAGTGGAATCAAACCCCCTCGGGGTTGTTCTTGACTTTTAGCGACTTTTTTGTTAAATTGGTGCTCTTGGTCCTAGTACCATCATAGGCCTTAGAAAGCCCATCACAGGGGCATTCAGGCAAGCATATAACAGGAGGGATGTGACGTAGGAGGGACGTAAAATACCAATCAAAGGGGTTGTTTTACTGGTTTGTGCATCCAATCCACCAGGATAGTGGGTATCAGATACTCACGAGACTAAGCCCGCGAGATTAAAAACGAGACTTAAGCAAACCAAAGAGTCAAAGAAACCCCAATGCGCCCACAACGTCACCCGCCACGCACAGCCAAACCGACAAAAAGCCCAATCAAGGGCTTGGCGCAAGCGTGCTCACCAGAGCGCTCACATACCCAAGGCAAGATGCCCTGGAGCTCCCTTGCACTTCTCGTGGCCATAGGGCTCGTCACCCCAAGCCATGGTGCTGATCTCCAAGCAGCAGATCAGGCGTCCCCTTTGTCAGAAACATTGCTAGGCGCATCACAAATCGTAAGCACCCGCCAAGCAGATCAAACCCGCACCCCGGAAACGCTGTTGGGAGTATCCCAGATCACGAGCGAGGACGATGTTGCCGTTCAGTGCCAGATTGGCGGTAAGGCCTGGCTACAGCTGGTGAGCCATGATCCAGCCTGCCGCGCCTTCCTAGATCGCCTGAATCAAGCCGAAGCCGCTGGCACCGCCGGAAGCACAGGCGCGACGACAGGAGCGGCCACAACCGCTGGTACCGCAGCTGCGGGTGCGGGGGCTGTTGGGGCCGTTGGCTCTGGCCTCGCCGTTCTTGGTGCGGCAGCAAGCGCTGCAGTCGCCTTAGGCGGCGGCGGTGGCAGTAGCGGCGATGGCAATGTTCCACCCGCGCCGCCACCCGCAATGCCACCCGCGCCGCCACCCGCGCCGCCACCCGCAATGCCACCCGCGCCGCCGCCACCCGCAATGCCACCCGCACCGCCGCCACCCGCGCCGCCACCCGCACCGCCGCCACCCGCAATGCCACCCGCGCCGCCGCCGCCCGCGCCGCCACCCGTAGTACCTCCAGCCCCCCCCCCTGCGGGACCCTTTCGCTACGACGACGTCGATCTTACAACCTCCGCAGCAGGGGGATGTGAAAACCCAGATCGCATCCACGTCCCGGCGCCCGTCTTCGCTCGGAGTGCCCCTCTTCCTGAGACCGGCCTGCCCAATAGCTACCAAGCCCTCCGAGGCAGCCTTCCCGTGAACCCCCTGTGCGAAACGGGGGCCCATACAGTCCACGGCCTGCCCACGGCAGGCGCGAACCCAGGCGACCCCACCGTCAATTACAAGGGTGCTAACGTTCGTGTCGCCGTCATCGATACCGGCGTTGATGCTGGGCACAGCGCCTTTGCAGGTGCTCTCGTTGGTGGCGGCGTCTTTCCTAGTGGCAGCACCGTAGTCGACGGTGACCATGGCACCCATGTCGCTGGCATCATCGCCGGGCGACCCAGCCCACAAGGCAACGGTAACGTCCTCAAATCTAGCTGGTTGATGGGTTCCGTGGATAATCCCAATATCGCCTATCACGGCGGCATGGCTCCGGAAGCGCGTATCATTCCCATCACCCTCGCTCTTAATCGTAATGCGACCGACATACTCGCCGCATTCTCACGAGCGAGTGCCGACGGCGCTACTATCATCAACAACAGCTGGGGTGCTGCGCCCTTGAGACGGCAAATAGCGGCAGGACGCTTTATTGTGCATCCCCCTGTCCAGGAGGCACGCCACCAGATCCTTGCCGATCTCGATACTGCATACGAAGACGCAGTCAGAGGATTAAGAGCCGGTGGCGGGTCGGATTATGACAGATTGATTTACGCGCAACGAGCATTGCTTAGCGGGCTTCACGAAAACACAGTTGGCGACCCAGGAGTCGGAGGCCCTGAACCAATACAACGCATAGTAGCACCAGCCAATCCAGCGATCATCGTTTGGGCCGCCGGTAACCACGGCTTTAATGACGTTTCGGGACGCGTGAACGAATTCAACGCAGCGGCAGGGGGCGTGCGTGCGTCACCGTCACCGCTCTATAGAGATGTTGTCCTTGACCTCAATAATGCGTTGCCTGCTGATAGACGTGTTGCTGCAAACACACCGGCCGTAGAAACGATCCTCCCTGTGGTGAGCGCTGGTTTACGCCCCTTCTTCATCAATGTGGTTGCCCTGCAAACGACCGCCCGCGGCGCAGCCCAAACACTTGCCCCCTACTCTAACGGATGCGGCGCCTCCCGTGCTTGGTGCCTGGCTGCCCCCGGCACCACAATCACCGGACCAACCACCTCTGGGGCAAGAGATTATGTAGAAAAGCAGGGCACCTCCATGGCTGCACCTGTGGTCTCTGGGGCCGCCGCCATGCTCAAAGGACGCTGGGATCAACTCACCGCCCAAGAAATCGTCAAAATCTTGCTCACCACCGCCGAACGCCGTGACTCCAGTGGCGAACGCGCGGCCTATGGCTTTCCCGCCGCCCTCCCGCGCCCGGCAGCAGGAGCCGCCAGTGCGGCAACCCGCTGCCCAGCCTTCCAAGCGGATGGCTCTATCGACTACACCGATGTTCCCGATGACGCCTACGGATGCGGCCTTTTGGACGTCGAAAAAGCCTTCGAGCCGCCCGCCAATACCGTCCTGGCTGCAGGAATCGGCATCGGTCAGGTATTCAGTGCCCCTCTCGCCCCCCGCGCCATCAAATCCGCTGCCGTCCATGGCGTACGTGCCGCCAGCAGCAAAATCGCCCCATCCCGAGCCTTCGGCACCACCTTGATAACACAACCCCTCTCCTTCGCCGGGATCGACGCCTTCAACCGCGACTTCTTTTACAAACTGCCTATCGCCACCACCGTCGTCCCCAGACCCACCGCCGCCCAGTTCCTGACAAACCACACACCCCGCACAGAAAACCTCACCCCCATCGCTGGCGGGCTCTCCTTTGGCCTGGTCAGCGGTAACAACGTCGGCCACCAACTCATCTATGTCATCCCCGGCATGCGCACCTCCTTCACACGCCTAGAACGCGCCGCCGTCAACCCCCTGTCCAATTTCGATCAAAACAACAAACGTTCGGTCTGGGGACTCGTGACCTCCAGCGCCACCGCCCTTGCCACCAGCCACACGACCTTCGCCCTCGCCCCGGATCTGTGGTTCGAGACCTCCTTTGAGCAAGGCGCCTTGGGACAAAAAGCCGATACTGATCTGTTTTATGACTATAGCGTCGGTATCACCCACACCGGTAAACGCACCACCACGGGCCTCATGATGGGAAGCTTTGTCGAGCGCAACAGCTTCCTCGGTAGCCACGGATACGGCGGCTATGAACTTGGCGGCCATACCGTCTCTCACTATCTACAACTCGACATGGGTCACAGACTGGGCGATCATCTCATGCTCGATGCTGGCTATACCATGATGAACAGTCACATCGACTTCCGCCATAACCGCTTTACCAAAGATACCCGCGTGAGGTCCGATGCGCTGAATATCACCGCCGTTGCCTCAGACATCTTTTTTGAGCATGACACCCTTAGCCTTGGGTTTCGCCAACCCCTGGCGGTCCGCAAAGGCACCCTTAGCCAAACCAGCCTCAAACGAACCAGCGCCGGGCTCGTCGTCTCACTGGACGAGGTCAATCTGGGGATCCGCCAGCGCGAGCAAACCCTCACGCTCGGTTACAAACGCGCCTACAACAAGCACGTCAATCTCTTTGCTGAGGCCGCTACCTCCAGAAACTGGAGCAACCAACCGGGTCTGAATAACACCTTCATTATCACCGGCCTCGCCCTCACCTTCTAATCCTGGCCAGATGGCGCGACCTTGACCGGGCGGTGCTTTGTCATGCCTGCGTAGGCGGAAATGAGGTGGTTATCACAAGGGCAGATGACGGCGGAATCCTGCCCCTCGTGGCGAGCAAGCCTCCGTGGAGGTTTTAGTGCCTTGTAGAAAAAACACCCTACCAATCGATCGGTTGTTTATCACGAAAAAAACCGCCAGTGGGACCCTTCGCATCCAGAGTCGCAAGCCAAATCGCCGTTTCCGCGCCTTTCTTCGGTGAACGAGTCGCCGCCTCACCGCCCATGCGGGTACGCACCCACCCCGGGCACATCGAGTTCACCTTAACGCTTTTTGGCAAACTCCGCGCCGCCGAAACACTCAGGGCATTCAACGCCGCCTTTGCCACACCATAAGCTCCAGGGCCCGCCACCCCGTCAGAAAAAGCCCCCCAACCCGAAGAGATATTCACAATACGCCCATAACCGCGATCGATCATCCCAGGCACAAGATGATGCATGAGCCGAAAAGGCCCCTCGACCATGATTGCCATGGATCGCTCCCATTCATCTGTACTCTCTAAAACGCCGCCCTCACCCAACACGCCGGCATTGTTAACCAGAATATCAACCACGCCGGCCTCGTTTGCCGCCTTAGCGATACTGGCCCGATCGCCGACATCTATAACAAGAGGGATCGCACTGACCTTTTTGGCCGCCGCACTCACCGCTGTGGTGTCACGCCCGCCGAGCAAGACCTCGTGTCCCAAACCCACAAGGCCGTGCACAATCTCAAGGCCGATGCCTCTATTGCCGCCTGTTACCAAAGCCCGTCGTTTCATCGTCAACTCCCCTATAATACGCCTCGTGATGCGCCACCACGTTCTTGCGCTACGACACGCGCCCATCCAGTAGCCCTTGAGATGACCGCATCAGCGAAAACAATACCTGCAAGGGGGATGACACACTGGTGGAGCCGAAGGGAGTCGAACCCTCGACCTCTAGAGTGCGATTCTAGCGCTCTCCCAACTGAGCTACGGCCCCAATAAGGCTCTAAGCAAGAGAAACGTTCATGGAAACGTCGCACACCGACCCAAAACCTTATGCCATGCAGTCTAAAAGCCACTCCCCTACCGGTCAAGACGCCCCAATGATCCAACTATCATAAGCGCAGGCCCGAAAGAAGCCTGCTCACGCGCTATAGATCAACCACGATCATCACGTGTACTGAAATCCAAAACCACGCATCACGATGCTGGATATGCTTTTTTTCTATAGCAACGAGGTTAGTATGGGCACAAAACTCACCAAGGCCAAGACCGTAAGGGCCCATAGATAAAAGGGCAATAACTCGCGGATTACCCGCCCCATGGGGACTCGTTCAATCGCGACAGAAACAAATAAGGTCGTCCCCACAGGAGGCGTATACAAGCCAATCGCCAGATTCATAACCATCATCAGACCGAGTTGAATCGAATCAAGGCCAATCGCCCGCGCAACGGTAATCAAAATCGGCGCCAGCAATAAAATAGCGGCCGGCAAATCTAAAAAGGTCCCGACCGCAATCATCAAAAGATTAATCATCAAAATAACCATAATCTCTGAGCTCACTGTCGCCACCAGCCATGACGCAAGCATTTGCGGCACCTGTTCGACCGAGAGAATCCACTGCACCACACTCGATCCCATAACCACGAGCATAATCACGCCGGTCATGATCCCAGAGGTCAAAATACAGCGCAGAAAAACAGACCAAGACAGATCGCGATAAATCAACATCCCAATCACCAGCGCATAAGCCACAGCAAAGACACTAATCTCTGTAGGCGTGAGCACACCTCCCCTTGCGCAAATCACGACAAAGACCGGCATACACAAAGCCGGTAAAGATTTTAAAAAGTGTTGGCCGATATATGAGCGCCCCCCCTGTAGGGGCGAAGGCGGCAGACCCCGATGAACGGCGATGACATGGCACAACACGCTCAACCCAATAGCCAAAAGCAAGCCAGGGATAATGCCTGCAACAAACAATCTCACAATCGAGGTTTCTGTGACCAAACCATAAAGAATCAGAGGAATGGAAGGTGGAATAAGCACCGAAATGGTAGAAGACGCTGCATTCACCGCAGCCGGATAACCAGCAGGATAGTTCTGTTTTTTCTGCACAGGGATCAAAGCATTGCCAATCGCCGAAGCATCGGCAACGGCTGATCCAGATACGCCGCCGAAAAACAAAGAACCCAAAACGCTCACCTGCGCAAGTCCACCACGCAAACGGCCGACCAAAAACTGCGCAAAGGAAATGAGGTACGAACCAAAACGACCCGACATCATCAGATCGCCCGCTAAAATAAAAAGCGGAATGGCGATCATCGGAAACTTTTGCGTTGGATCATACAACGATATGATCGTTTGCCCAAATAGATAATTTTTTCCTGCCAAAGCCATAGCCCCGACACCAGCAACAAAAAGTCCATGGGCAATCGGCATAGAGACCGCCAGACAAATGATAAATAATAGGGCTACATAAATACTCATATATATCTAAGTTTTATATCTAAGATTTCTGCTTTTCTATGCGCTCAACGTTCTCCTGCCAGCGGCGATACAAACCTGTCATATTCGTCACCGCCAAGCCACTATAGCCAACCACTAAGGCCGCATAACTCCAGGCTTGCGTAACGTTAAGCAACGTAAAGAAGGTATTTTTTTCCAAAAGGGTTACCTGCGTTGCATAAAAAACAACGAGCAAGCAGGCGCTGAAAACCACAAAAGTTGTCACGCTCTCAACCCCAATGATGATTTTCGGTGGGCAAAGCATATACAAAATTTGCAAGCGAATATGCCGGCTATGCTGCGCCGCTAAGACCGCTCCAGCCATAATGAACCAAGGAAAAACCAGCTGTACAATCTGTTCGGACCACACCAAACTTTGGTTCGTGGTATAGCGTAACGTCGCATTGATTAAAGTCGGGAAAAACATACAGCCAAACCCAACCCACAAAATCACCGCACAAACCCAACGCACCACCCAATCAACGACGAAAACCACGGAGCCTAATGGCCCCGTGGTTCTCGGAGGAAACAAAAATTCCAAAAAAACGTTGATTAGTTCATCTCACTGGCAGCAGCAGCGGCGGCTTGCACGTCGGTCACGATATCGCCAATCTCTTCTCGCCATTTGTCATAAACACCCGCAGTCGCCTCTTTGAATGCTGCGGTGTCAACGTCGTTAAACTGGGCACCCTCTGCGCGTAGCGTTTCTTCCAGTTGAACATCGTTGATCAAAAAGTAGCCCCGGTTATACCAGGTTGCGGCGTGCATGGCCTCGCGAATCATCTGTTGATCCTGGGACGAGAGAGTCTCCCACCACACTTTAGATGCCAACACCGGGGTCATTTCATACTTGTGGTTGGACTTGGCAATATAGGGGGTTAACTCGTGCAAGCGCGAGGAATAGATATTGGCCAACGGATTTTCCTGCCCTTCAAACACACCACTTTGTAAGGCGGCGGGCAACTCAGAAAACGCGAGAGGCGCCGGATTCGCCCCTAAGGCTTGAAAGGCATCGATCGTCACCTGCGATTGAGGAGTCCGAATCTTCATCCCCGCAATGTCTGTAGGGTTACGAATCGGCTTGCTGACGTGGGTGATTTTACGAATACCATTATCCCACCAAGCAAGCACCACGTAACCTTCGTCATCCAGCTTTGCCGCAAGGGAATCACCGATCGGGCCGTCAAGCACTTCCCAGGCGGCAGGTAGGTTATCAAACAGATAAGGAAGACCAAAAGCGCTAAGCTCGGGGACAATTTCCGCCACAGGACCGTCCGAGTTTACGGTAATATGCATGGTGCCCAAACGGACAGATTTAAGCATTTGCCGATCATCCCCCAAGGTGGCTGAGTGAGCCACTTGAACCGTATGAGCACCTCGAGAACGTTGCTCGAGAATGTGACCAAACATCTCTGCGGCCGTCACTCTTGGGTTACCTGGCTTGCCGTTTGTGCCAATGATGATTTCTTCTGCCCAGGTCGTCATGCTCATAGCACTTAGAGCAAGACAAACAAAGATAAATTTTTTCACGAGAAACCTCCTCTCAATCAATGATATCTCTCAACGCCAAAGGCTAGACGTTTGAGAATGAACGCTTAAAAACAGATGGACATTGCTTTTGAAGCGATACTTTATGCTCACCAGTTAATCCCTGATATAATAAGGATTTCAAGCAGATTCTATTAAACATATTGTAAGTTTCTCTTAACCATTTCTCCTCATGAATGTGTTGTAAATCAATGCGTTACCGTAACCTTAACAGTCTGGTGTATTTCGAAGCTGTTGCCCGTCACACTCGGATAACCACCGCAGCCCAGGAGCTGTACGTCTCCCCTTCAGCTGTTAGCCAGCAGATTCGTAGCTTGGAAAGCAGTCTCGGCCTTCGTTTATTTCGCCGGATCAAGCGCCGCCTAGTCCTGACCGAGGAAGGCGAGAAACTCTACCATAGCGCGAGTAAGGCTTTAGACATCCTCAATGAAGGACGCAATCAGCTCAGCCGTAGTCGCGACCAACTTATCATACGAGTCTCCGCCAGCTTTGGCGTGCGTTGGCTCGCGCCCCGCTTGGCAGATTTTATAACCAAAAATCCGCGTTGGGATATGCATATCGATGCCACGCCAGAAATCACTGACTTCGAAAAGGAGCGAGTCGACTTTGATCTTCGTTACGGTCAAGGGCATTGGGACGGCCTTTATATGGCCTGCATTTTGCGCGATCTTGTCTTACCCTTGTGTTGTCCTGATTACCTGCGCCAGCAACAACCCTCCCAAAGATGGGGTGATTTTCTTGCCCAAGGACGCTTGATTCATACGGTCAAGGCCCACCTTACGTGGGACTGGTGGACCAAGCATTTCGATTGTCCCAACGTGGATACTGCAGGCGGCCTACGCTTTGATCGTTCATCCATGTCCTTGCAGGCCGCTAAGGACGGCGTGGGTATCGCATTAGAGTCCGCCATTTTAGCCGCAGAAGAATTACGCAACGGAACCCTGGTTCCTGTTTTCCCTACTGCAGGCGCCATCGAGTTTCCTGCCTATTGGATTATTTGTCCTGCGCGACATTTAGCCACCCGATCTGTGCGCGTCTTTCAAACCTGGATTGAGGCCCAGGCGACCCATCATACCCAGCAACTGACGCGACTGTTAAAATCTTTGGGTTGTCACCAGCGCTACCCTTTAGACCGTTTGTCGGGATCCTCCCGCTGAAGATGACTCCTACCCTGGCGATAGACCTCGATCAGGAAGGAATCGTCAGCCCTACCATAACCTTGGCTCTGAGCTCGACGAAAAAGCTCCAAGGCCGCTTTGGTCAAGGGGAGCTCTTGCCCTGCCTGCTCTCCTGCCTGACGTACCAGCTCTAAGTCTTTGATAAAAATGTCTATCGTGCTGGTCGGCACATCGGGATGAGAGAGCATGCGCGGCCCTCGGTCTTGCATCATCCAAGAGCCCCCGGCAGATTGCTCGAGAATCTCTAACAAGAGACCAAGATCACAACCGGCACTTTCACCTAACGCCAGAACTTCCGCCACAGCAGCCAGATGAACCCCGGCGGCCAGTTGGTGCACCACCTTGTATGTCGAGCCAACGCCAACCTCAGGCGCAAGGTAATGAGGATTGCCCATGGCCTGAAGAGCGGGCTCTATCGCATCATAGGCGTCTTTTGCCCCCGCGGCCATGATCGTCAAGACGCCCTTCACTGCACCGATTTTCCCGCCAGATACCGGCGCATCGACCAAGACAAGCCCAAAGTTCGCGAGGCGTTGTCCGATTCGGCGCATATCATCAGGGGCGATGGTGCTACAAATAGCAACCACGGCACCCTGCCGGGCAGGGTTGGCAAATCCGTCTTGAAACAAAATCTGGTCAATTTGCTGGACATCGCGAGCCATAATCACGAAGAGATCGATATCCGTTGGTAGGGCTTGCCCCTGCTCATACGTACGGCCCCCGCTGGCGATGAAATCCTTACGAGCCCTCGCGCAAGGATCAACTCCTAAAACCGTCCACCCCTTGCGCAAGAGGTTGCGGGCCATAGGCAAGCCCATGGCCCCAAGACCGATAAATCCTATGACACGGTTCGAAATCACCAAGAGACAATAACCCCTGAAAGATAATTAACCTAAGGCTTTTTTGACCGCTCGACACACCTGCGCGGTCGACAGGCCATAACGATCATGTAACGTCGGCAGAGCTCCGGCAGCAAGAAATTGATCCGGCAACGCGATATGAAGCCAAGCTGGATGAATCCCGCTACGCAAAAGGGCTGCGGCTACGGCCTCGCCAAGACCACCCACCTCGGTATGATTTTCTGCCACAACCACCAAGCGCCCATGTCGTCCCGCCTGGACGCAAATGGTATCGACATCCAACGGCTTAAGCGTTGGGGCGTGCAAAACAGCGGCATCTATACCGTCTTTTGCCAAGGCCTCCTGAGCTTGTAAGGCGCGCATGGTCATCAGACCAGTGGAAATGAATAAAACGTCACGACCATCGACCAGCAAAGCAGCCTGACCCATCTTAAAATAGTAGTCATAGCGCGAGAGAATATCGGGGACTTGTCCTCGGAGTAAACGCATATAGACAGGCCCGACATGGTCTGCTAAGGCCTGTGTTGCTTGGGCTATATCAGTAGCATCACAGGGATCGATCACCGTCAAATTAGGCATGCCGCGAAAGATGGCAAGATCTTCGGTCGCTTGATGACTGGGACCATAGCCGGTGGTCAAACCTGGTAGGGCGCAAACAATCTTGACATTCAAGGACTCCTCCGCAATGGCCATACAGATAAAATCATAGGCCCGGCGCGAGGCAAAGACCGCGTAGGTCGTCGCAAAAACGGTGAAACCTTCTCGGGCCATGCCCGCAGCAGCCCCCATGAGAAGCTGTTCGGCCATGCCCATTTGATAGAATCGATCCGGGTATTGTTCGGCGAAAACATAAAGATCGGTATATTTGCTTAAGTCCGCCGTCATCCCAACGATCTCAGGGCGAGTGCGCGCAACCTCGCATAAGGTGTGACCGAAGGGGGCTTTGATCGTTGGTAACCCACCGCTATCGATGGACGCGATCATCGCCGAGGTGCGACGCTTAGGGCTAGCCATGGGGCGCACTCTCATCAAGGGCACGCAAAGCCTCGGCCCATTCGTCCGGCTCTACGCGGATAAAGTGTGTCTTCTCCCGTGCTTCTAAGAACGGCACCCCTTTCCCCATGGTCGTATCACAGATAATCACCCGCGGCGCAGGACCTGGGTGGTGGCGGGCGACATCGAAAGCATGGGTCAAGACCTCTAGATGATGACCGTCTACCCGCTGGGTAAACCAACCAAAGGCGCGCCATTTATCCTCCTGCGGCTCGGCACTTAAGATGTTGCTCGGGGGGCCATCTGCTTGCTGGTTGTTGACATCCACCACCGCAATAAGGTGGTTAAGCCCGTGGTGACTGGCCGCCATGGCAGCTTCCCAGGTAGCCCCTTCGCCCAACTCACCATCCGAGAGCAGATTATATACAAAAGCATCAGACCCTTTGCGCCGGAGTCCCAGGCAAGCCCCCACGGCGATGGTGAGCCCTTGGCCTAAGGACCCGCCTGTGATTTCCATTCCAGGGGTGTAGGCGGCCATCCCAGACATGGGCAAGATGCTATCATCCGCGCCGTAGTCTTCAATGTCCTGTTCCGCAAGCACACCCGCTTCGATCAGCGCGGCATAAAGGGCAATGGCATAGTGACCGATGGACAAAAAAAGCCGATCACGCCCTTCCCACGAGGGATCATCCGCCCTCATGATGAGGGCATGAAAATACAAAACTGCTAGCACGTCAGAGAATCCCAAAGCCTGGCCGATATAGCCTTGCCCCTGCACTGCCGCCATCTCCAATGCATGACGACGAATGTGGTAAGCGCGCCGCGCTAGGCTGATGTTCGTATGCCCCATGAGTTACGCTCCACTCATCACACGATGATGTCAAAAGGTATTGGGATAGGAGCATAAAAACCCAAGAGGGACAAACAGGAAGTCTTAAAGAACATGTAAGAAAAACTTCACACCCTATGGGCATCTAGGACAAGCCTTGCCTATATTGACTGATTTGATACGCATCCCGACTGGAGAAAAGCCCAACACGCCATTGTGTTGATTGAGATCAAAACCAACCTCAAATACGCTTGGCATGCTTTTTACTCTAGGCTTTCTTGTTGTATATGTCTTGTTGTATATTTTTGGTATACGTTTTGATAGGCAAAGGTCTCGTCTTATAGATAAGATAAAAGGTCTGCGGGCTTGTATTACGGCCTGTATGATGGGATCACGCGGTACGTATCAAAAATAGGATTTTATCTTTTATGGCGTTTATACCCGATATCACCAATATCATTGGCCTTGTTATTTTGGGTCTGGCTATTTTCACGCTCTATCTAAGCGTTAAAATCGTCCCTCAATCTCAAGTCTACGTAGTTGAGCGGTTTGGAAAATATACAAGAACCCTTACTGCAGGTCTTTCTGTTATCACGCCCTTTCTTGATCGCGTGGCCCATCGCGTCTCTATCTTAGAGCGCCAGCTACCTGAGTTTACGATCTCCGTCATCACCAAAGACAACGTCGAGGTCAAACTCGAAGCAACAGTCTTTTATCGTGTTACCGAAGCAAGTCGCACCGTGTATAGAATTCGCAATGTCGACGGCGCGCTCCATACTGCTGGAACCTCGATCGTGCGTTCCGCCGCAGGAAAACTAGAGCTTGATGATCTACAATCTAGCCGTGAGTCAATGAATGAAGAAATTGCTACCAACTTACAAGAAGCGGCCAATATATGGGGTATTGAGATTACACGTACAGAAATTACTGACGTGATTATCGATGAACAAACCAAAGAAGCCCAGCGACAACAACTCAACGCAGAGCGCGAGAGGCGGGCCGCTATTGCCCGCGCAGAAGGTGAAAAACGCTCTATTGAGCTTGCCGCCGACGCAAAGCTTTATGAGGCAGAAAAAAATGCCGATGCTGTTCGTATTGAGGCTGATGCGCAAGCCTATGCCGTCAAAGTTAAAGCACAAGCCGACGCCGAACAAACGACCCTTATCGCCAAAGCGATTGAAAATAATGGTCAACCAGCTGTCAATTTTGAGGTCATGAAGCAACAAGTCCAAGCTGTTATGCATCTAGCCTCATCATCGACCACGAAAACAGTTGTTATACCTACAGATATCACCGGTGTTTTAGGTAGTTTGCAAACAATAATGGCATCTCTTCCCACCCAAACAAAACAAATAAAAAAACAAACAAAGCAAACAAACCCTTGGGAATAAATAATGTCTCTATCTATGACATTACATTACTGGCTTTTGACGCCTGAGACTTGGCTTATCCTTGGAGCTATTCTTATCGCAATCGAGTTTTTTGACGGAAGTCTGATCTTCTTTTTACCCTTTGGAAGTGCCGCTCTCATCAACAGCTCAATTCTTTTCGCACAAAACAAAGTATGGATCGGTGGTATCTTAAGCGGTTGGGGTCACACACTTATTTCCCTAGCTTTATGTGGTTGTGCTATTTCTATCTTGCTACGCACCATCATCAAAAGACGCCCCTCCTCAATGAAGCAAAAAGATATCAATCGGTACTAAGACCGGCTGTTGCTCTATTTCTTTATGGATGTGTGGGCGAAGAAAACCCCTCACGACAATACTCATGATAGAACGCCCGTAGAACTCTTAACCGGCCTGTTCTTCGCCAGATCTGAGAATAACTCATCAGATCAATAATCGCACCGATCTCAATTACCGGGCGTCCACTTCTAAGGTTGTATAGCGAAAGCCGCCCATCGAGAAGACGTACAGCAACACAAAGCGATCATCATCACTTCGGGCCCTCGTCATCACCCGCCGAAAGTCATCGATACTGCCTATCTCCTCTCGGTTGGCACTCACAATGACCTCGCGCGGACGCAAGCCTGCCTGAGCCGCTGGGCTGGATGGCTCCACCGAGGTAATGACCAAGCCCGTTTGATTGTCGGGCAAATCGAGCTCTTGTCGTTGCACGGGGTCAACTAAAGAAACCACAAGACCCGTCTCCTCATCGCGATGGGTGCGCGACGTGGACGAAAGTTGCGTGGCTTCGGTTTCTTCTAAGTCCCCCAGCGTGACAATCAATTCAAGCGACTGACCGTCACGCCAAATTGTGAGGTTTACCCGTGCGCCGGGACCCGCCTCACCGATCCAGCGCTGAAAATACCAATTGTCCGGAATCTCACGATCATTCAGGCGGATGACCACATCCCCGGCCTGAATGCCAGCCGCTTGCGCGGGACTGTCGTCCATCACTGAGGAAATTAACGCCCCTTTCGGCGATTCAAGCTGTAGTTTTTCTGCCAAAGCTTCATCCACGGACTGAATACGTACCCCAAGCCAGCCGCGGCGCGTCCGGCCAAACTCGATCATCTGTTGCGCAACCTCGCGCACGATATTCGAAGGAATGGCAAAGCCCAAACCAACCGACCCGCCAGACGGTGACGCGATCCAGGTATTCACCCCAATGACCTCGCCTTGCATATTAAACAGCGGTCCGCCCGAATTACCGCGATTGATTGACGCATCGGTCTGGATAAAATCCACATACCCTTGCGCAAGATTACGGCGCGCAATCGCCGAGACAATTCCCGCCGTGACCGTGCCCCCAAAACCAAATGGGTTACCGATCGCGAGCACCCACTCACCAACCTGGACGTCCGAACTGTCGCCCCAAGTAAGCGGCGTAAGCGAGGCGGGTGGATCGACCTTCAGCACCGCCACATCCGTACGCGGATCAACGCCCACGACTTGCGCCTCAAGTTCCGTATCATCGTGCAAAATCACGGTAATCGTATCGGCCTGATCGATGACGTGGTTGTTGGTAATAATGTGACCTTGGGATGAGATAACAAAACCCGAGCCTAAGCCTTGCAATTCACGCTCTTGCGGGCCTTGCTGTTGTTCAAAAAACTCCTCAAAAGGGGTGCCACGAAACGGGTTAGGCTGGGCTTGTTGGGTGATTGTTTGGCCGGTCGAGATAAAAACAACACTGGGCGTAAGACGTTTTGATAACTCGGTAAAGTCACGCGGCTGGGCCTGCGCCAGTGTGCTTATAAACGTGCTTACAAGCAACAGAGCGCCCACCATCACCTTAAAGGCGGTCATACACGGGAAAGCCGTGTGTTTTATTCTATAGAAAAAAAATGCATGCATATCTCTACCTCTATATCTCTCAACCTTCGTTTGTATCGTTATAGACAATCTATAGAAAATGCTTTTTAAGGCGTGACATTATTCTCAAAATAATCAAAGAACTCGCTTTCCGGTGTGAGGACAAACTTGTTACCCGGTTCAGTGCCGAAGGTCTGCCGATACGCCTGCAAGGACCTATAAAAAGCATAGAACTCCTCATCGCGCTGGAAGGCTTGCGCGAGAATACGGGTGACCTCAGCCTCCCCTTCCCCGCGCAAGGCCTGGGCATCGCGCTCGGCCTCAGCAATCAACACCGTGCGCTCCCGATCCGCTTGCGAGCGAATTTGCTGCGCGAGCTCGCGCCCTTGGGCACGAAACTCATTCGCTTCTCGCTCCCGTTCGGCGCGCATCCGCGAGTACACCGCCTGCACCGTTGCCGCAGGCACATCAGCCCGGCCAATCCGCACATCGATGATTTCAACGCCGAATTGTTCGGATTCGCGTGCCACAATGGCCTTGATATTGGCGATAATCTCGTTACGGGTGATGGAGAGAATCTCAGGCTGGGTGACGTTCCCAAGGACCCGCCGCATGGCTGCATTGGTGATGGTCGACAACCGCGCCGAGACCACCTGTTCGGTGCTCACCGTTTGATAAAAGCGTAAAGGATCGATAATCCGATACCGCGCAAAGCTGTTCACATCCAAGCGACGCTGGTCAGCCATGATGACCTGCTGGACAGGTGGATCGACCTCTAAGATACGCCGGTCATAGCGCTGGAGCGCCTCGATAAAAGGCACCTTAAAATGTAGGCCCGGTTCTTGTGAGGCCCGCCTAAACTCACCAAAGCGCAAAACAATTGCCTGGTTTGTTTCACTGATAACGTAAAAGCCATCGGTTGCGACCAATGCCGCCACCGCCAGAACAATGGCGGCAATAATTTTCTTAGGCATGATTAAGACCCCGGCCTTGTACGCAGTTCGTTAAGAGGAAGATAAGGCAGGACCCCTTCAGAGACCCCCTTATCCAAAATGATGTTATCCGTTTGCTTGAGCACACCTTCGATGGTCTCTAGGTACATGCGTTTGCGCGTGACCTCGGGAGCAAGCTGATAGGCGGACAACACTTCTGAAAAGCGCGTCGCCTCCCCTTGCGCTTCAGCAACAATTTTTTCCTTATAGGCATTGGCTTCCGTACGCAGCTGAAAGGCTTCCGCCCGTGCTTGCGGGATAACCTGGTTGCGGTAGGCCTCGGCTTCGTTACGGAAGGTCTCGCGATCTTGGTTCGCGCGCTGAACATCGTTAAAGGCTTCCACCACTTCCTCAGGCGGATCTACTTGCTGCAACTGAACTTGGGTGATAGAAATCCCGGCACCATATTCATCGAGAATCTCCTGCAAGCGCTCAAGCACCGTGTTTTGAATCGTATCTCGCGCTTCTGTTAAAGCCGGCTGGATATCCGTGCGGCCGATGACCTCCCGCATGGCACTTTCGGCAACGGCTTTCACGCTGGCTTCAGGGTTGCGCATATTGAATAGGTAATCCCGCGCATTGCTGATCCGCCATAGGACCGTGAATTGAATATCGATCAGATTCTCATCTCCCGTGAGCATCAGGCTTTCTTCACGAACCTTGTTGAGATTCTCGCTGCTGCGCTCGCCAAAGTTACGAAAGCCGAT
The DNA here is from genome assembly GCA_039028835.1 of Pseudomonadota bacterium. Taxonomy (GTDB): domain Bacteria; phylum Pseudomonadota; class Alphaproteobacteria; order JBCCHK01; family JBCCHK01; genus JBCCHK01. The sequence goes on along the minus strand of JBCCHK010000001.1, from coordinate 93,586 downwards.
ATCGACCCGGTTAACCCGGGTGACCTGGGGTTTAATAACTTGGACAAACGGCGGCGGCAGGTTGTAGTGCAAGCCCGGCGGTGAGGTGACGATATACTTGCCAAACAGCAACACGACCCCTTGTTCTTCAGCATTCACCCGGTAAAAACCGGTGAGCAACCAAAGAACAATCAACACAAAAATACCGCTGATGACCATCTTGCGATTAAGGCCTGTCGGCATGCGCGGCATTTTCGGCCCATCTGAGCCAAACATGTTCTTAAAGTTAGGCGGCTGCCCCCCGCCCCATGGGTTATTCGGTTTGCGCCCCCAGGGGCTTTGACCGTTATCATCCCAAGACATCTATTAAAAATCCTTCATGTTAAGGTAATATCATCTACGCCATTTATAGGTTGTCTTCACGTAAGTCCTCATCAGATCCTATCAAACCTTATCAGACTTTTATCAGCCCCATTATCGTACCCTTGATCGGTGATCGACCATGCATAAGGTACTATGAACCCTAGCAAACGCGCTTGATTTTGTGTATGTGTGTTTTCCGTATTTTCTATGCTCTTGACCGGATGCTTTGCGCGGCACGGCCAACAATGACCTTACCACAATTTCCCCACCAGACAACAAGCCAAGCGACCTCATGCCCGTAATTCCCGATCCTCTTCGTCCTTTATTTCAACGTCTTAATGATCCCGTAACAGGCAGCCCTCTGGCGGATAGTCCTGCCCTTGATGGCTTGACGATTCGCAACCAAAAAGCCTTCATTAGCTTTTCAATCGATCCCGCGCAACAAGACCAGTGGGAGCCCGTACGCAAAGACTTAGAAGCCGCCCTGCCTGAGCAAGAGGGCCTCATCGGCGGCAATGTGATTCTCACCAGCCAGCGCGAGGGTGTCCCCAATGCGCCACCGCCGCAAGGGACTCCGCACGCCCCCGACGCGCCCCCGCCTGGGCCGCCCCCCCGACCCGCGCGTCCTGCCAACCGCGAACCATTGATGCCGCCAGGCGTCAAGAACGTCATCTTGGTCGCCTCGGGCAAGGGCGGTGTGGGCAAGTCCACCACCGCCGTGAACCTGGCGGCCGCTTTTGCTCACCTGGGGTTGCGCACCGGCGTGCTTGATGCCGACATCTACGGCCCCTCGATGGCCAAAATGCTACAGATCACGGACAAGGCAACCTCTGATGATGGCAAGAAAATCGAACCAGCCAGCGCGTGGGGATTGCGCGTTATGTCTATGGGGTTGTTGATCGGTGAGGACACGCCAGTGATCTGGCGCGGCCCCATGGCGCAAAGTGCGCTTGTCCAGCTTTTTACAGACGTCAACTGGGGTGCGCTGGATGTCTTGGTCGTGGATATGCCGCCCGGCACCGGCGATATTCAGCTCACTATCGCCCAACGCCTGCCCCAGGCGCGCGCTCTGATTGTCTCGACCCCTCAGGATATTGCCCTGGTGGACGTGCGCAAAGGCATTGCCATGTTTGCCAAGGTGCACCTTTCTATTCTCGGGATTATCGAGAATATGTCTGGCTTTGCCTGCCCAAACTGCGGGACGGTCCATGACATCTTCGGCCAGGGCGGCGCGAAGGCTCAGGCGAAAGAACTCGATGTACCGTTTTTAGGAAAAATCCCGCTCGATATGCCGATCAACCAAGCCTGCGAAGCGGGCAAACCCATCGTCGTTGCTGACCCTAAGGCAACGAGCGCCCAAGCCTATCTTAACATTGCTAAGAGGGTCGCCGAATCCCTTGAGTAACGCGCCATTTGAATAATGCGTAGCGTTGTTAGAAGCGGCAAACCTGTACGAGCGGCAATCCCTTCGGGGGATCGGGGCTGATTTTGACATTCTGATCGAAGGCTTGGGCCACATAATTCGCATCACTTTCACTGGCTGCGTGAATCCGCGCGAGGATCGTCTGACCGACGGTCACCTTCGTGCCGCAGGGCTGTGCATGGGTAAGGCCGACCCGGTGATCGATCCTCCCCTCAGGGTTTGCTCGTCCACAACCAATACGCGAGAGAGCCCAACCGAGTTTGGTAACATCGATCGCGCTGATATAACCATCGGCAGGGGCGAGGATATCGCGCACCACCGGGGCGTTCATTGTTTTGTTTTTCTTATAGGTCTTGAGCAAGTCCTTGGGACCGCCAAGGCCGGCCACCATCTGCGCAAAGCATTCAGCAGCACGGCCACTTTGCAGGGCATCGGTGAACATTTGCTCGGCCACGCCGGGACTGTGGGCTAATTCGGACAGCTGCAACGCCTCGCTCACCAGAGCCTCACACACCTTGGTCAAGCGTGGCTCGCCCACCCCGGCGGTCATCACATCCAAAGCCTCGACAAGCTCCAGCCAATTGCCGGCCGTATGGCCAAGCACGCTGTTCATGTCTGAGAGAATCGCGTGGGTTTGCAAGCCTGCGTGGTTCGCAACCTGGACCATCGATTGCGCGAGGGCCATGGCTTCATGGGAGTCCGAAAAGAACGCCCCCGAGCCATACTTCACATCCAAGACCAAGCCATCCAAATCCTCCGCCAGTTTTTTTGAGAGGATCGAGCAGGTAATCAGGTCTAATGATTTCACGGTCGCGGTTCGGTCACGGACATCGTAGATGCGGCGGTCGGCGGGCACCAACTGCTCGCTCGCCCCAATGATGACCAAGCCCGTTTGGGCGAGGACCTTTTCTACCTGAACTGCATCGGTATGCACGTCATAGCCAGGCAGAGACTCCAATTTATCCAAGGTGCCGCCAGTATGGCCAAGGGTGCGGCCCGAGATCATCGGCACAAAACAGCCGCAGGCGGCCAAGACCGCCGCCACAATAAAACTCACCTTATCCCCAACGCCGCCGGTGGAATGCTTATCCAACAGCGGACCGTCCAAATTGAGGCGCAACCAATCCTGGTGTTCACTATTTTTGGCCATCGCAAGGGTGAAGTCCGTGCGCTCTTGCACCGTCATCCCGCGCAAGCACACTGCCATCGCAAAGGCGGCAATCTGAGCATCGCTGACTACCCCATCGACGACCCCTTGCACATAATGCTCGATAGCTTTTTTCGAGAGCTCACGACCATCGCGCTTGATGATAATGGCTTCTTGGGGATTGTAGGTTTTTTTACTCATACCGACTTGAAGGACAAATCCTATCGCGCCACGGATGACCGTCAGACTCATCAACAGACCACGCATCAACAGACCATGTGTTGGGTGATTGGGTTGTTAGATGATTTGGGCGCAGATTAATCGTCTTCCCCCTATCTTTTCATACCCGCAGTAGGCTGGATGAAGCGTTTGCGTCATCAACGTCTTGGCTTACGCCGCCGGTTAGCCCATGCAGGCGGTTCGACGGGATAGTGACACCCTCTCAAGAGAAATCATTTCAAGATTCCTACTTTTGAGGTTTTTTTTCCTGTCGAAAATCTTTATTTTTAGGGCATTATAGCATGAGACAGCCCTTGAATAAACAAATCCTAGCAAAGGGTCCCTATGCCAAGGGTGCAAGAGTTTTCTGGCGCGTGTTTTTCACGCATAATTTTTGATCGCGACGTGTGATGGCCACAACGCCTCCCAAAAAATCCCCTCCCTCTCGCGCTTCCCCTTCGCATGACCCTTCACATGAGGTGCCGGATGCCGCCACGCGCATCGCCACAGAATTGGGAAACATTGCCAGCCACCTTGCGCGCATTGCCGATCGCTTAGCGTGCGACGCGCAACCCATGGATGCTCGCCAAACCAGCCCACGCAAGCACACCCCTGGCACCGCACCGGCTCACACAATCGACCCCGATGCGGCGGATGCCTACCTCTGGACGGGCACGATGACACCGCTCACGCGCCTGGATGCCCTGCCGTTGGATGTATTGGTTGGCATCGACCGCCAGCGCATGACATTGCTGGATAACACGCGTCGCTTTATCCAGGGAAAACCCGCGCTGGATGCCCTGCTCTGGGGCTCCCGCGGCATGGGCAAGAGCTCGCTGGTGAAGGCCGTTTGCCACCAGGTGAGCACCGAAAAACCGAAGGCCCTCGCGATGGTGGAGATTCCCCGGCAATACCTTAAAGATATCGGCACTTTGATCGAGCAACTGCGGGCCGTGCCAAAGCGGTTCGTGATTTTTTGTGATGATCTGTCTTTTGATAGCCTGGATGACACCTACCGGACTCTCAAAACTGCGCTGGAGGGCGGGCTGGCGAAACGTCCGGATAATGTCTTGATCTACGCTACCTCCAATCGGCGGCATCTGGTGGACCAACACAGCGACCGCGCGACCCTCATGCAAAGCGACCAGGTGGATGAGTCCCTCTCGCTTGCGGATCGCTTTGGCTTGTGGCTCGGGTTTCATCACTGCCCGCAACCTGCTTTTGAGGCGATGGTGCGCGCCCATGCGGCCCACGTCGGTCTGGCGAAAAAGCACCAGCGGACCTTGATACAACAGGCCAACACCTTCGCCCGGCAACGGGGCGGCCGGTCCGGCCGGATCGCAAGTCAGTTCATCTCCCAACTCAGGACCCGCAGGACGCCTGACAAGAAAACCAGCCGCTAAGCGGCCTTGCCTTTGATGATGAGATTAGCCGTCTAGACTCACCATGACGACCTGGTTACGGCCCTGTTCTTTGGCTTTATAAAGGGCATCGTCTGCGGCCTTGAGCATCTCTTGCGGGCTGGCATTGCTGTGCGGCGAGGACGCCACACCAATGCTGATCGTGACCGCCAAGGCTTCGCCACTTTCCAATGTGATTGGCGAGTTTTCCACCGATGTCCTAATGCGCTCGGCAATTCTGGTGGCCGTGGTCTCGTTCACCTCCGGGCAGACGACGACAAATTCCTCCCCACCATAGCGCGCGACCGTATCGATCTGGCGGGTGTTGTCGCGAAACAAAAAGCCAAGGTGATGCAGCACCTTATCCCCGACCGCATGGCCGTGCTGGTCGTTAAAGTTCTTGAAGTGATCCACGTCCATCATCATCACGGTGGTGGGGCGGGCAATGGCCTGGGTGCTGGCCAGCAAATTCTCGATCAGGCGATCCAAATAGCGGCGGTTATAAAGCCCCGTGAGCGAGTCCGTCATGACCATCGTAAGGCTGGATTCGTAATGCTGGTGCAGCCGATCAAGGTAGCGCTTGCTGCGCAGCTGATTGCGACGACGGGCCACCAGCTCGTTGCGCTCGATGGGCTTGATAACGTAATCGGTGGCGCCGAGTTCCAGTCCTTTGGCGACCCGGCCACTGTCACCCTCATCGGCGGTGAGCAAGACCGGCACATCGCGGGTTTGCGGCTGGGTGCGTACTTGCGAGCACAACATGAGGCCATCCTCATCGAGCATCGTGAGCGAGAGGATAATCAGATCAAAACCCGTTTGCGCAATGGCCTCAAAGGTCTCGGTCCCGCTTTTCACCCAGGTGATCTCATCCCCTTCACTGGCCAATGCGTTTTTAATGTTTTCATAATCCACCTGGTTGTCCTCGATGAGCAGGACTTTTGACGGGCTGATGAGAAATTCGATAGGGGGGTCGTCCACCGCCTCTAAGCCCAGGTCGGAGGCCGTCATGGCCCGCACCCGCAGGTCATCCACGGCCAACTTATAGCGAATCAACGAACCGACCCGTGAATAGAGGGCCAGATCATCCAAAGGTTTTGATAGAAAATCTTCTGCGCCGACCTGAAGACCGTGGACTCGATCTTCGGTCTCGGTCAGAGCCGTAATCATGACCACCGGTATGTGGGCAGTGGCAGGATCAGCTTTCAGTTTTTCACACGCCTCAAAGCCATCCATGATCGGCATCATGACATCCAGCAAGATCAAATCCGGGGTTTCTTGAGCAGCTTTTTCAAGCGCCTCGGCGCCGGAATAGGCGGGGATTGTTTGGTAATACTGTTTGGCAAGTTTTGCCTCTAACAACTTGACGTTCGGTACTAAATCGTCAACGATTAGGATCCTTCCGGGCACAGCATGCTCTCTTTTTCATTTTTTCTTAGTCGTTCTCAAGAAAGCCTTTAACAGCCTTAAGAAAGTCAGCAACGGCAATCGGCTTTGACATATAATCTTGCACACCGCTGGCGCGCACCCGTTCTTCATCTCCTTTCATGGCAAACGCCGTCACCGCGATAATGGGCACATCTTTAAGAGAGTCCTCTGCCTTAAACCAGCGCGCGACATCCAAGCCCGAGACCTCTGGCAATTGCACATCTAAGATCACCAGATCGGGCTGGGCATCGCGCGCAATATCCAGAGCATCGAGACCATTGTCGGTGGTCACCGTCTCATAACCCGCCGAACGCACAAGGTCATTGAATAACCTCATGTTCAGTGGGTTGTCCTCAATAATCATGACTTTTTTGGCCATGAATCCCTCAGCATAACTTCCCCTGGCCGATGATCCCTTGGTTGGATCATCAGCTCATCTGCGCAACGCTTGCAGGTAAAATGAAACAAAGTCTCAAATATCCTTTTCATAAAAACCAAAAGAGCTTCCAGGATAACACAAAAAGAGTGATTGCCTAGATTCCTTTATTTTTTATTACATCGTTTACGTTTTTCTTCCATGTTTTACAGATCATATCTCAATTTTTTTAATGATGTATGAATCCCATCAAGCCTTTACCAAGGCCCCGGTGAGCCCGTCAAGACAGGCTCGACCTTTGCGGGTGGTAAACCAGCGGCCGCCGCGTTGACGTAAAAAACCATCTGCGGCCATCTCACGCCACCGCGAGGAGTGCGTGACCGCCTGCCAGCGATCGATAAGCCCGGCCGGCACCCCCTCGCGTAAGCGCAACCGTAACATGAGTTGCTCTAAGGACTCTTGCGCACCGCTTAAGGCCTCCCATCGATCATAGCCGTGGCCTTTTTCGCGAACCTGCGCGAGCCAGGCGGCCGGCGCATGAATCGTCTTTGTGCTGTATCTGATCCCATCGATGGTGAGCCGGCCGGCAGCCCCAGGGCCGATCCCGGCATAATCACCGCCATGCCAGGTCCATAAGTTGTGGGCACAGTGATGATCCTTCTGGGCATAGTTGGAAATCTCATAGTTTCGGTAGCCCGCCGCTCTTAGGGTGGTGTGCGCCAACCGGTCCATCGCCACGATGGATTCCTCGGTCGGTAGGTGCAGGGTTCGACGTTTGCGATACCATGGGGAGCCCGGCTCGATACCGAGTTGATAGGCCGAAATATGGCCAAACCCAGTCTTGACTGCTTGATTGAGACTCGTCTGCCAACGCGCCGGCGTATGCCCTTGCCAGCCATACATCAAATCCAACGAACAGCGACCAAAAACCCCCCGAGCGCGATCCAACGCTTGCCGCGCCTGCACAGCTGAGTGACGGCGGCCTAGATACGCAAGATCGGCATCATCGAAGGCCTGAACGCCGATCGACAGGCGGTTTACACCCGCCTGTTTCGCATCGCGCAGATAATCTGGCGAGGCGTCTTCGGGATTCATCTCCATGGTAATTTCACGGGTAATTTCACGGGTAATCTCCGGCAGGCTTGCGTCCGCACCCGATGGCAAACAAAACAACCCGGCGGCGCAATCGATGAGTGCACCTAGGTGCGCTGGCGGAATCAACGAGGGGGTGCCGCCGCCGAAAAAAATTGTCGTAAGGGGGCGCGGGCCGAGTCGCCGAGCGACGCCTTTAAGCTCTTTGATGAGCCCTTCTACGTAATCTGCGGCCACCGCATCCGGGCGCACATGGACATTAAAGGCGCAATAGGGACAACGGGCACGGCAAAAAGGCCAATGAATGTAAAGGGCGAAGGCGTTTGCTTGTTTCGCCACAGCCATAAGCCCTATGCAGGCTTTTTAAGGCGATCCCAGAGGGGATCGTCCATGGTATCGAGCAACGCGCGATGGGCGGCCTGTTCTTTTTCATTGGGCTGAATAAGGCGTATGGGTCGCTCCCGTCTCGTGGGTAGTGTGTCCGCAACCTGGGGCTCATCAACCGACAGGTTAAGGTGATTTTGCGCCCCGCCGATGAGCTGAATATAAACATGGTGCAATAGGTGCACATCCACCAGCGCACCGTGCCCCTCCTCGCGCGACTGGCGAGAAATCCCAAACCGATCACATAATGCATCCAGACTGGCGGGGGCGCCTGGAAACTTGCGCCGGGCAAGCACGAGCGTATCGATCACGGGGTTGGTGAGCGTCGGGCGGCTTAAGCGCACAAGCTCGGCATTAAGCATAGACAGATCGAACGGCGCGTTATGAATTACCAAACTCGCGCCCTCTATAAAGCGAAGAAAATCATCAGCAATCTCGGCAAACACGGGCTCGCCCTTGAGTTTCTTTTCCGTCAGGTTGTGAACCGCTGTTGCGCCGGATGAGATCGCCCGCTCAGGGTTAATGTAGGTATGGTAGGTGTCTTTAAGAACGTGATTCTCAAACTTAAGGCAGCCGATTTCGATGACGCGATCACCGTCGTCTGCCGATAGACCTGTGGTTTCTGTATCAAGAATGACTTCGAGCATGGATAAATCTTGGTTTTTTTATCTATAGGCTGTTAAGGATTGCGACCAGGCTTGCATGCGCGTTTCTCTCTTTTTTGATAGATACTCTTTGCAAGCGTTTTTTTGCAAACATTTTTTGTCAGCAAACTATTTTCTTATTATTCTATTTGTTAATGTTCTGGTCAATTTTTTTCTTCTCTATATTGCTCTTCACCATACTTTTCTTCTTTTGGGCAATGCTTGTGGTAAACGCCCGCCTTTCGATCTTAGCCGCTCTGATCTTAGCCACCCTTGCACTAACCTGCGCAAAAGCCGTGCGTTCGACCCGCTATCGCCATGCCCTTGGATCACCGCATCGGCATGGTTTGTTTGGTTCATGTGATGCGTCCGACGCGACCAGCGCCTACGACGTGCTCCGCGTACCGGTGACGTGCGCCGCCGCCCTCGTCGCGATTCAAACAAATCAAACAAGGCCAAGGCCCGGGCAGACCGCCGAGCAACACGCATCCGACGAATGCGCGCAGGCGTTGCCAGGCGGATCACTCGATCACACCAAGAGTCGAGTCCTGCCTCATAAAGCAAAGGCGAGTCGATGATAAAGCCTCGTCGACGGTGACGCAAACAAAGTTGCACGTTGCGCACAAGATCTTCACGCACGATGGGATGCACGATGTTCTCTAACACATCTAAAACCTCCGCCTGCTTGATAATGCGATCAGCCAGGGCTTGGCGATCAATCTGTCCTGCGCGGATAACGCTTGGAAGATGATCGGCAATCCTGCTAATCACGGCGGGATTTCTATAGGCGCGATGAACGGCCTGGTCGCTGTCGTGTACGACCCAACCGATTCGACGTAAAATCACAGCCGCGCGACTTTTGCCCGCGGCGATGGGCCCGGTGATCCCGATAATCATCATAAGGCCTCGAGCTCCTGCCAGAGTCCTGGATCGACCGGCGGCAGGACATCAAACCATAGTTGAAAAGAAAGACGCGCCTGATGATAAAACATGCCAAAGCCATTAACGGTTTTACAACCGCGTATGGCAGCGGCCCGCAATAACGGCGTTTCTAGCGGCGCATAGATCAAGTCCGTCACCGCCGCACCGGACGATAACCCTTCTAATGACGGCAGGTCTTGGCTCTCTCCCATCATGCCCAAACTGGTCGCATGAATGAGTAAGCGCACGTCCGCCAGGCATGCCGGATCAGGCGGCCAATCGATCACCGCCCCGCCGATATGGTCCGCCAACGCTTGCGCCCGGGCGCGGGTACGGTTGCTAATCAAGATTGGCGCGGCCTTGTGCGCGGCTAAGGCTGTGGCGGCACCGTAACTGGCGCCGCCTGCGCCAAGGATGAGAATCGGCCCCGCACGAACATCCACCCCCGCCTGCGCCAAGCTGGCCAGCAATCCTTCGCCATCGGTCGTATCGCCGATCAACATGCCTTCGCGCACGATCAGGGTGTTGACCGAGCGAGCCGCACGAGCGCGATCTGTCAACACGTCCACCAAAGACAGGCAGGCTTGTTTGTGGGGCATGGTCAGGTTTGCCCCGCGCCAGGGCGGCTTGCGAAGTTCGTCAAGCGCGGCAGCAAGGTCATCAGGGTGTACGGGACACCGGTGATAGTGCGCATCGATGGCTAAATCTGCGAGCCAGTGATTATGCAGCGGCGGTGACTTGGAATGATCGATGGGCCAGCCCAAAACCCCCACCAGGCTGGCTGATGGGGAGTCTTGCGCGGGTGGCGGGGGCAACACAGACGAGCTCATGACGCTAGGATCCCCGATCCCCGCAGATAGGTCAAAAGAGGCAAAAGCGGCAAGCCCATGACTGTGAAATGATCGCCGGTAACCTGGTGAATCAACGAAACCCCCAGGCCTTCGATATGATAGCTGCCGACCGACCCGCGCACGGCCGGCCAAGCCGCCGCGAGATACCGCTCGATCATCGCCGTGCTTAGGGGATGCATGCGTACATGGACCGTATCCACAGCGTGAAAAACTCGGGCACCGTTTTTGAAAACCACCACGCAGGACACCAGACTATGGGATGTGCCCGCCAGCTGCGCTAACTGGGCGGCGGCGTCTCGTTTGCTGTCGGGCTTGTCCAGCCACGCGGTATCGGTATAGGCAATCTGATCGCAACCGATCATCATGCTGGCGCCTTGTGCGCTCGCCTGCTCATCTGGGGGCGCGGCGGGACCTTCGGCGACTTGGCGGGCTTTCATTTCTGCCAGGACTTCGCATGCGGATGCTGGGTCAGCGCCATCGGCCAAAAGAGACTCGCGGACGGCGGCTTCATCGACGGCGGCGGGGTGTGACTGCACCCACACCCCGGCGTTGCGCAACATGCGCAAGCGAATAGGACTGCTTGATGCCAGGATGATCGGCTGGTCGGCCTTATACAGGGGATAGGATCGGTTCATGATGTTCCCTGCCAGCTGCGCAGAATCTCCATCGCCTTATCGCCCTCTTCGATGATGTCCAGGTGCCCTTGGGCGACGATCCCGCGGTGACCATCTACGGTGATGATGTCTCCGAGCCTTAGGATGGTCTCACCGAAGGATACCCGCCCGGCTGCCTCATCGATGACGAGGTTGTCCACGTTACAGACACAAGGCTTACCCAAGGCCCGCGCCGCCGCCGCCGCGTGACTCGCCGCACCGCCGCGGGCGGTTATGAGTCCGGACGCTGTGGCAATGCCCTTCATATCCTTAGGGGAGGTTTCTTGACGCACGAGGATCGAGTCCGGTGCCGTGCGCGCCACATCGATGACGATAGGCCCGCGCGCGACCCCGGCGCAGGCAGCCAGCCCCTGACCGAGCACCTGATCGTCAGGGATCACAGCAATACGACGTGCGCCTTCTAGCGGCCCTGCAAGAACCAGAGCGCGGGCTCGATCGATGATCCCCTGGCGATGAAGATCGACGGCCACCTGCCGCGCTGCTTGCGCTGCGCGCTTGGCCGGGCGCACCTGCAAGATGAACAAGACACCCCGCTGCAAGGTGAACTCAATCTCCATCAGGTCGGCCCAAGTGGCCTCAAGATGCGCTACCATCTCGCCCAATCGCTCAAAAAGTACCGGATGGGTGCTAGATAAGGCCAGATCATCAGCGGCTTGTCCTCCTTGCCCGGAACGGAGCGGGCGCGGGTTGACAATCCCCTGCGCCAAATCGCTACCCTGAACGTGGGGAAGATACTCGCCATAGAGCCCTTGCTCGCCGGTGAGTGGATCACGGCTGTAGGCCACCCCCGCCAGGCTATCGCCCGGCAGGTTGCCAAACACCATCCGCTGAATGGTCAGGGCGGTGCCCGCCGGCGCATTAGGGTCCTGGGCCCGGCGAAAAGCCTGCACCCGGGGCGCATCCCAGGACTGGGCGACCAAGGTCATCGCGTAAGTCAGCTGGGCCTCAGGATCGGTCAGTACGGCCTCGGCGCGCGTACCCAAGCGGGCCCGGGTCTCGCGTTCCAGGTCTTCGGTCTGGGCGATAAGGTCCGCCAGATTCGCCGCCGCTTCAAAGGAATCATCGAGCAAACTCGCGAGCAAACGTCGATAGCAATCCCAAGCAAAACGCCGCCCCGCCTCATCGTCCAGGGGACTCGCCCAAGTAGCCAAGGCCGGCAAGCGTGCGCGGGTTAAGCCAACATTGAGAACCGTTGCAAGCATCCCCGGCATGGAGCTCGCCGCACCGCCGCGCACCGAGACGAGCAACGGCGCATCGCCGGGGTCGTCCTCACGTCGCAAAAACGCCAAGGCCGGGGCGGGATCGATCGTCGCCCTGCCCGTGCGCCAATCGCGGACCTCGGCAACCGTCCAAGCGACACCCGCAGGCACAGGGTAGCCTTGCCGGGCCAGGGCCATGAGAAAGGCCGTCTTACGGCCAAAGAGGGATCCCTCATCGCCAGGGACGCGGCCCAGCGGCGCGGCGCGGCGCGGCGCAAAGGACGTACCGTCAAGTGCCATGGCGATCAGCCCAGGCAACGAGCAACACGGCGGCGATGACAAGCCCACCGCCCACCATATGATGCACAAGCAAGACCTCGCCGAGGGTCACAACCGAGAGAACGACCGCAGAAATGGGCACGAGGGCGGCATAAACACCCCCCTGAAAAGCCGTGAGTTGGCGGAGGGAGAAAAACCACAGATAAAACCCGCCTGCAGTCACGACAACCCCCAGATACACCACCGTCCACCAATCGCGCCACTGAGCAACATTAACCTCGCCGATCTCAGGAATGGCAAAGGGTAGGAACATCCAGGCGGCCAGAAAGCTGACGAAGAACGCTTGTCGTACCGGCGTCTGCCGGCCCGTGCGCGAGTAGATGATGTAAAAGGCTTCGGCAAAAACCGCCGCAACGATCAGCACACTACCCCAGGTGATCTCACCCCCTTGGCCGTCCCAGGCAACGATGATCGAGCCAACCACAGCCAAACCGATGCCCGCCTTGGCGCGCATCGTGGGCGTTTCACGCAACACAATCCAAGCGACCAAGGCAACCACCGCCGGCAAGCACGAGGTGATGATCCCGCCGATCAAGGCGGGTGTCCGCGCCAGCCCCCACAACATCAAAACATTAAACAAAAGCCCGCCAAACAGGGCCACCAAAGCAAAATCGCGCCAATCTCGGCTGTTGAGCTTAATCTCACGCAAGCGCGCGAAGGGAAGCAAGACCGCTGCTGCGAGGAAGAAGCGCGCACAAGAGGCCGCGTAGATCGGCAGGCTTTCGGTCAAAACCTTGGTCACCACCACCAGACTACCGATGAGGATCATGACCGTCGTAATCGCCACATGGGGCGCAAGAAGAATGAGAAAATGACGACGGTCAGGCACGGCGCACGCTTAGGCGAGCCCCTGCTAGGCCAATTTGGCGACGCGTTTGCTCAGGCGTGAGATTGTTCGCGCCGCAGTATTTTTATGCAGCACGGCCTTAGTCACACCGCGACTGATTTCCGGCTGGGCCTGCTTGAGAGCCGTTTGTGCGGCCGTGGTATCGCCGCTGGCAATGGCGTCATGAACCCGGCGAATAGCCGTACGAATGCGCGAGATGCGATTGCGGTTAATGATCCGACGGCGTTCGTTACGGCGGATTTGTTTGTTGATCGACAGGCTGTGATTCTTGTGCTTGCGTTTCATGGCTGTTTCGTCACGGAGGGCAAAAAAATGATGCGCGTACGCCGCATCTCCAAAGACCCAGAAGGATAGGCGCAAGACAGGATAGGCGCAAGCCTTATTGAACACAAGCCCCTATCACGGCCCCATCACGATCCCGCCGTAACGTCTTATTTACCTTTTTTTGGCATACTTCATGCAAAAAAACTGGTGCGTATAAGAACAATAAAGGCAGGAGCCTCGCCGTTGCGGACGTTTGCGATCTTGTATATTCCTCTGGCGATCTTTGCCGCCGGGCTTTGGATCGTCATGGGGACACCCACCACCGGGCTCGAGCTTTCGGGTTTGGCGGCGAGCTATGCGCTGGGGCTGGGGCTTATTCAGCTTCCCGGGTGGCTGGTTTTGTACCAAAGTGATCGGCATCCCCATGACCAAACAGCCGCCCCGCAGGTTTTGGCGAGCACCGTAGCCAACCCGCCCGCTGGGAAGCCCCTGAGCCCCTACATGCTCGCCTACCTTTTGGCAATCTTTGTGCCCTTGTGCTTGTTCTTACAGCTACATCATTGGCTGACCACCCTGTCAAACCTAAGCGGCGAGGACCTCAAACGGAGCTACGGCTTGTTTTTAGGGCTCGGGTTGGTCGCGATCGGAGGTTGGATTGGCCAGCGTGATCTCCTGTTTCATCGGCTGATCCGGTCGCTCATCGCTGCGACAAGCTGGCTTTATATCGCCTTTGTTATCGTTCTTTTTTGGGTCCTCATCTATCGCACGGCCCTGGTTGGGGATGAGATGATCTTTCCCACGGTCACGCTTGCGCTTTATATCCTTGCGGGAACCCTGGCTCAGCTTCCCGGTTGGTTTGCCCTGGTTTGGTATAACCTTACCCGCCCCCATGGGCGAGGTGAGAGAGCCCACCAGCAAGCAAAGCGCCCCTCCCTTGTGGGGGTCTTTCTTATCGTCAATGCCTTTGGTGCCCTGTCTCATACCTGGTTGCTCAACTTTTTGTATACCGGCTCGATCCTAGAAGTCCCTAGCCCGCCTGAGGTGAACGCCTTATCGTTGTTATTCGTGCTTATCGCCATGATCGGGGGCGTGGTTTGGTATCAGCAAAGCCCTTAATCTAAAACGCCGACCAGCATGGCCCAAAGCACCGGATGACCGGACGCCGGATTATCGTGTGGTCAAGTCTCAGCAGGCTCTTATCAGGCTGAGTTTTTCACGGTAGGATGAGCACTCACCACTTTTTGACTGTTTTGTTCGTCTGTTTATCCCGTTTATTTTATCCTATTTATATTAGTGTGGGGCCCCCTGACTTATGACCTATCCGAGCCTTCGACCGGCCATCTCGCCGCTCAAAGCAACCGACCCTGAGCTCTATGACATCTTGCAGCGTGAAACCCAACGCCAAGAACACACCATAAACCTGACCGCTAGCGAGAATACCGTCGCCGCCGCGGTGATGGAGGCGCAAGGATCCAGCCTGACTAACAAGTACGCTGAAGGCTATCCCGGGCGACGGTACTATGGCGGCTGTCGCCATGCCGATGAGGCCGAAACCCTCGCCATCGAGCGGTGCAAGGCTCTGTTTAAGAGCGACTTTGCCAACGTCCAACCCAACTCCGGCTCACAAGCCAACCAGGCCGTGTTTCTTGCGATCCTCAACCCAGGGGATACGATCCTCTCACTCGATCTGGCCGCAGGCGGGCACCTTACCCACGGCGCACCAATCAACCTTTCCGGTCGCTGGTTTAACATCGCCCACTATTCGGTCGATCCCCAAACTCACCTGCTGGACTATGAGGCCATGGCTAAGCTGGCCAAGCAGGCCAAACCCAAGCTGATTATCGCCGGCGCGTCGGCCTATCCCCGGACGATTGACTTCGCCCGCATGCGCAAGATCGCTGACGAAGTGGACGCCTACCTTCTAGCGGACATATCGCACATCGCCGGGCTGGTGGTCTCAGACGTGCATCCCTCGCCCTTTCCCCACGCCCATGTGGCAACCTCCACCACCCACAAGACATTGCGCGGCCCACGCGGCGGGCTCATCGTCACCAACGATGAGGCGCTTGCGAAAAAGATCGACTCGGCCATCTTCCCCGGCATGCAGGGCGGACCGATGATGCACACCATTGCCGCCAAAGCAGTAGCTTTTGGTCTGGCGCTCAAGCCCGATTTTGCCGACTATAGCCGCCAGGTGGTGAAAAACGCGGTGGCTTTGGCGAATGCGCTGACCGAGCGTGGCTATTCGATCACCTCAGGCGGTACGGATAATCACTTGATGCTGCTGGACTTGCGTGCGCAAGACCTCACCGGCAAGCAAGCCGAAGCGGCCTTAGAAGACGTTGGGATTGTCTCCAATAAAAACGGCGTTCCCGGTGATCCACGCAAACCGTGGGTGACCTCAGGGGTGCGCTTTGGCACGCCAACGATCACCTCGCGCGGTTTTGATGAAGCCGCCGCCAGCAAGGTCGGTCACCTCATCGCCGATGTTGTCGATAGCTTGCAAGGAATAGAAAAAGACCTCACCAAAACCAGCCAAGACGTGCAAGAGCTTTGTAAAGCGTTTCCTTTGTTCGACGAAAGATAGAATGAAATGCCCTTTTTGCCAGCGGGACGGCTCTCGTGTTCGTAACTCTCGCCCGTCCGATGAAGGGATGGCGACTCTGCGGCGGCGAGAGTGCCCCTGGTGCGGTGCACGATTTTCGAGCATCGAGCGGATTCACCTGCGCGATCTTACAGTGGTCAAACGTTCAGGACAGAACGAACCCTTTAATAAAGACAAACTGCGCGAAGCAATGCACGTCGCGCTACGCCGCCGACCTATCGAGAACCATCGCATCGAGCAGGCTGTCTATAACATCATCCGCGATATAGAAGAATGCCACGCGCAAACAATCACCTCCCAAGAATTGGGCGAGTATGCCCTGCAAGCCCTCTCTAAACTTGACCCGGTGGCGGTGGTACGGTTTGCTTCTGTTTATCGGGACTTCAAAACCCCGCAAGAGTTTGTCGATTTCGTTGAGGAACATCTGCATACCTTGATGAAAAAATCATCATGATGTCTGTCAAACACCCAGACACCATCCCTCATACCGCCCAGAATGCCGCATCTTACGCGCAGGATGAGATGATAATGGCGCACGCCTGCACTCTTGCCCAGCAAGGATGGGGCCGCACCGGTGACCGCCCTAGTGTTGGCTGTATCATCGTGCGCAAGGGGCAAATCATCGCCCGGGCGCGGACGGCAGATGGCGGTCAGCCCCACGCTGAAGTTGCCGCCCTTGCGCAAGCCGGCAATGCAGCGGGGACCGATGTCTATGTCACCTTAGAGCCTTGTGCCCACCACGGGCGTACCCCTCCGTGCGTCGATGCTCTTATTCACGCCAAACCCGCCCGGGTTATCATCGGATTGATTGATCCGGACCCGCGCACGGCAGGACAAAGTATAGAAAAACTTAAAAATGCCGGCATTGAAACCTTAGTTGGGTGCGGCGGAGCGAAGGCGCGGCGAACGCATAACGATCATATCCGCCGCATCCAAGACGCGCGCCCTCACATTACGATTAAAATCGCCACCAGCCTAGATGGACAGATCGCCACCAAGGACGGGCATTCCCGCTGGATCACGGGGAAGCCTGCACGGGATGCGGGCCATCGCCTGCGCGCCCAGCATGACGGGATTTTGGTCGGCTCGGACACATTACTGGCGGATAATCCGCGCTTGAGCTGTCGGCTTGCCGGGATACGCCATACCTTGCGATCTTTTGTTTTGGACCGGCGGGGACGTCTGCGAAAAACCACCACACCGCTCAAGGCGCACGATCTGCAGGTGCTGACGGATATCAATCATCTACCCCAAAAAACGCCCGATAACACGGCGATGAGATTTCACGGCATGAACCTTGCGCAAGGCCCACACCGGGATCGCCAGGACCTTATCACGGCGATGGCGTTGATTGCCAAACTCGGCATCTCGCGCCTGCTGATCGAGGGCGGCGGGCAGATCATCGCCCAAGCCCTAAAAGCTGGCATCGTCGATGATTTGGTATGGTTTCGCAGTGCGGCGATCATCGGCGGAGATGGAATCCCTGCGGTGGCCGCGATGGATCTTAAGGCTTTGCACGATACCCCTGGTCTGCGGCGTGAGACGATCACCCCAATCGGCGAGGATGTCATGGAGGTTTTCACATGTTTACCGGCATCGTAACGATGATCGGCGAAGTGACGACGGCCTCAGACATCGAAAAGGGCCGCCTGCGCATCGCTTGTGACCTGCCGGCTGAAGACCGGCAAATCGGCGCGTCGATCAGCCATAGTGGCTGCTGTCTGACCTTGACCCATGATCATGGTGCGGCCGGCTATGACGTTCAAGTTTCGCCCACCACCCGCGCGATCACCACTTTAGGCCATTGGCAGGTCGGTAGACGCATGAACATCGAGCCTGCCCTGCGGATCGGTGATAGCCTCGGCGGACACCTGGTGCAAGGACACGTCGATACGGTGGGACAGTTAGATCATCGCGATGATGATCGGTTTTGGTTTTCTATTGATCGCGAGCATGCCAGCATGGTCATCGAGCGCGGTTCCATTACGATCGACGGGGTATCCCTAACCATCAACGAGATTAAAGACACGCCTGATGCTTGCGTGTTTGGTGTGACGATTGTGCCTCATACCGCCTCGGTGACAACACTTGCGGACTTGAGGTCTGGCGAATTGGTCAATATAGAATTTGACGTGATCGGACGGTATCTGCAACGCTGGCATGAGCTTACAAAAATAGAAAAGGGCCTAGGGACATGACGTTTCTCATCGTGACCAGCCGTTATTATCAAGATATTGCAAAAGATCTTGAGGCTGGCGCACAAGCTGCCTTACGCAAAGCCGCAGAATCCTATAGAACGCTGGTGGTCCCCGGAGCGTTTGAATTGCCTGGGGCGATCTCAGCCGTCCTCGAGGACAACGACCATCACAATCCTTTTTCTGGATTTATTGCCCTTGGCTGCGTGATCCGCGGCAAGACCGATCATTATGAATACGTCTGCCAGCAAGCCTCGCGCGGCCTTGCGGACTTATCACACCGCACAGCCCTAGGGTTTGGCCTGCTCACCTGCGATCATCAACAAGATGCAAAAGAGCGCGCCGATCCAAACGGCAGGCACGATGTTGGCGGGACTGCGGCGCGGGCCTGTTTGGCGATGCATCGCTGGCGCACACGCGCACGCGACTTTGCCCGTGATGATGGTGATCTTTTTGATGCCTGCTGATAGACGTATTCGTGCCTCGGCACGCACACGCCTGGTCGCCGTGCAGGTTTTATATGCCCAAGCGATTAACATAAAAACCATCAATACAAAAGCAATCAATACAAAGCAACATAACGATCTTTTTGAAACTCTTGCGATAGAAAATAATCTTTCCGCCATGGCCTGTACCCGCGCCCAGGCGATTGTGACGCATAGCACCCGCTTTGATGATAAAATTCGCGCAACATTGGATGAAAAATGGGCGTTTGATCGTCTGGAGGTGATCGTGCGCGTGATCCTGCAGGCGGCTACTTTTGAGTTATACACCACCGACGCCTCACCTAAGACGCTGGTGAGTGATTATATCGCCATGGCGGGTGCGTTTGATTTAGGCCCTGGGATTGGCTTGATTAACGCCGTCCTACAACGTCTGATCGATGATAAGATAGAAAACAAAACAGAAAATATAGACCAAAAATAGAAAATGGACGAGTTCGACATCATCCATCGATTGTTTCGTCCTTTGACGGGCACTGAAGCTCTGGCGTTACAAGATGATGGGGCAATTCTGGCGCCATCGCAAACGCCGTTGGTCATTACAACCGATACCATGACCGAAGGGGTGCATTTTCTGCCCGCCACCCCTGCCCACCTGATTGCTCGTAAACTCCTGCGCGTTAACCTTTCTGATCTTGCGGCCATGGCCGCCGTCCCCAAGGGCTATACCTTGACTCTCACGGGCCCTTTTGATGAGGCATGGCTGACGGATTTCGCCGCAGGCCTGGGTGAAGATCAACCAAGCTTCGGGGTGCACCTTTGGGGCGGCGATACCTGCGCCGGACGCACGGATCGCACCGCCACCATCACCGCCTTTGGCCATACGGACAACCCGCTACGCCGGAAGGGCGCTTTACCCGGGGATTGGCTCGTGCTGACCGCGCCGGTGGGTGAGGCGGCCGCGGGCCTTGCGCTTGCGCGCGGGGACATTCGCCCGGATGCATTGCCCCCCGGGGTGGACGGTGCGCGCCTTTTGATGCGCTATCACCTACCGACCCCGCGCACAGATATTGCGCGCGCAGCGCGCGACATGCTGACCGCTGGGATCGATATCTCCGATGGGCTTTTTAGCGAAGCCGAGCATCTCGCGAAGGCCTCGGCGGTGGGATTGGATATGCGCGAGGCGGGTGCGGGTATTTCTCTGGCGGCGTTGGCGGCCATGGCGAGCACGCCCGAATTGCACCGTCGAGTCTGGCAAGGAGGGGATGACTATGAGCTTTTGCTTACCATCCCGCCAGACGCTTGGCCTGAATTTAAAGACATGAGCAAAGCCCATGGCGGCCATCCGGTGGTGGTTGGCACTTGCACCGATGATCCACATGAGCGGCTTTTGCCCAAGGATTTACCGGCAGACCTTGCCAAGATGGGGTGGGCTGATTTTCGCGGCTGGCGTCATCCCTTCGGTTAGGGCTGTTTGAGCCAGAGATCGAGCCAAAGATTGAGCCGGGGACATCGCCTAGGCGGACGCGATGATAGGGTGATAAAATGAGCCCATCGTTGTCTTATTTTTTGCCCTCTTTCCCTATCCTTAAGCGTGACTTTTGATTTATGGCCGGTCATTCCCAGTTTAAGAACATCATGCACCGTAAGGGCGCACAGGACCGCAAGCGCGCCAGCGTCTTTACCAAAATCGGGCGCGAGATTCAGGTCGCCGCGCGTAGCGGCCTGCCAGACCCGGCCGCCAATCCGCGCCTACGCACCGCCATCACAGCGGCGCGCAAAGCGGGTATGCCCAAAGACAACATCGATCGCGCCATCGCCCGGGGTAGCGGCGAGGGGGGCGGTGAGGCCCTTGAAGAGCTCCGCTATGAAGGCTATGGCCCCGGCGGCGTGGCGGTGATTGTGGAAGTCTTGAGCGATAACCGTAACCGCACCGCGGCCGAGTTGCGCACCCTGTTTAACAAGGGTAATGGCACCCTGGGGGACACAAACGCGGTGAGTTTTTTATTCGACCGCTGTGGCGAGATGACATTTGATGCCACCACCGCCGATGCCGAGACCATGTTCGAAGCCGCCGCAGACGCAGGCGCGAACGACTGCCAGACCAGTGCCACAGAGCACACCATCACCACTGATCCAGACGCCCTCTCGCAGGTGCGTGAGATGCTAGAAACGCGCTTTGGCGAGTCCACGCGCAGTGGCCTTGTGTGGCGCGCGCAAAGTGCCGAGCCCCCCACCGAGCCTGAGACTCTGGCGCGCTTTTTAGAAAGTTTAGACGATCACGATGATGTGCAGGACGTGTGGGTCAATACGGATCTCTCAGCCCTTGAGCAGGTTTCCTAAGATCGATAGAGTGTGATGCGTTCTCTTACCATTCTCGGCGTCGATCCCGGGTTACGTCACACCGGTTGGGGCGTAATTAGTAGGCGCGGCAACCAGCTAAGCCTGCGCGCATTCGGGGTGATCTCACCGCCCACTGACCAGGACATTGCCGACCGACTGTTCTATCTTGTCAAGGAACTGGAGACCATCCTGAGCCAATGGCAGCCGGACCTGGCCGCCCTTGAGGAAACCTTCGTCAACGTGAATGGCAAAACCACTCTCCAGCTTGGTTTCGTGCGCGGGGCGTTGCTTGTGACCATGGCGCGCTTTGGTGTGCGGGTGCGTGACTTCGCCCCGCGGATGGTGAAAAAATCCCTCACCGGCTCCGGTGCGGCGCAAAAGGCCCAGGTTGCCGGCATGGTCGGCGTGTTGCTTGGCACCCCGCCGCCGCAAAGCCCTGATGCGTGCGATGCCTTGGCGGTGGCGATTTGCGGCAGTCATGAGGCGACCCATCAGGCAACCCATGAGACGGCGAGTCTCTCATGATCGGCAAACTTCGGGGTCTGCTTGACGAGCTCAACGTCCAAGAGGGGTACGCGATCATCGACGTAGGCGGGGTCGGCTATATCGTCCGAGTCTCCCAAAGCGCGTCCGAAACCTTGCAACAAAAACCCGCCAAGACACCCGTTGAGCTGTTCATTCACACCCACGTGCGCGAAAGCCAGATGGAGCTTTATGGCTTTTTGCAAGAAAACGGCGTGGCCTTGCACCAGATGCTCCTCAAGGTGCAAGGTGTCGGCTCACGCATTGCCCTAGCCATTGCGGACCTCGCGCCGATGGATCAACTCATGCAGGCGATCGAGCACGGCGATGCGGCGTTCTTTACCGCCGCGCCAGGAGTCGGCAAACGTCTGGCGGTGCGCTTGGTGAGCGAGCTCAAAGACGCCACCCTCGCCTCGCCGATCACCATCGATGCCACCGGGGCAAAACCGTCTTTGGTGCAGGATGCCACCTCGGCGCTAAGCAATTTAGGCTTTTCCGCCCGGGATGCGGGGATGGCGGTGGGAAAGGCTTTTGCAAGCAACCCCCAAGCCAGCCTTGAGGACTTGATTACCGCCGCCTTAAAGGATCTACCCCAGTCATGAGCGAGCAACCAGAATCCCGCTCTGTGATGATGACCGCGCGTGATCCACAGCTTATGAGTCTGCGCCCCACTCGCCTTGGCGAGTTCATCGGCCAGGACGCCTTGAAGAAAAACCTCGCGACTTTTATCGATTCCGCCCGCCAGCGCGAGCAAAGCCTGGATCACGTGCTCTTGGCCGGCCCGCCTGGTTTGGGCAAGACCACCTTAGCGCACATCGTCAGCAACGAGCTCGGCGTTGGTTTTCGTGTCACGTCGGGCCCTGTGGTGGCGCGGGGCGGGGACTTGGCCGCCATTTTGACCAACCTGCAACCCCGGGATGTCTTGTTCATCGATGAAATCCATCGCCTAAATCCCGCCGTGGAGGAAGTCCTCTATCCGGCGATGGAGGACTTTGGTCTTGATCTGGTGGTCGGCACGGGGCCGATGGCGCGCTCGGTGCGGATCGATTTACCGCCCTTTACCTTGATCGGCGCTACCACCCGCGCAGGCATGATTACCACGCCCCTGCGCGAGCGTTTTGGCATCCCCTTACAGCTGCAGTATTACGATCCAGCGATCCTGGCCACAATCGTCCAGCGAGCAGCGGCCTTATTGGCCCTAGACCTCTCAGGCGAGGCCGCGATAGAGATAGCCCAAAGGGCACGAGGCACACCGCGGGTCGCCGGCCGCCTGCTCCGCCGCATCCAGGACTTTGCCACCGTCCAAGACATCCCCCGCCCCGAGCAACCTCACATCGCCCAATGGCTGGAACAGCTGGAAATCGACGCGCACGGCCTTGATCCGATGGACCATCGCTACCTACGCCTGATCGCCGAGTCCTTTGGCGGTGGCCCTGTCGGCGTGGAGACCCTCGCCGCCGCCCTATCCGAGGAACGCGGCACGGTCGAGGATGTGCTTGAGCCCTACCTGATCCAGTGCGACTACATCGCCCGCACAGCGCGCGGGCGAGTCTTGCGCCCGCTGGGTTATACCCGCCTGGGACTTACCCCACCACCGAAAACAGACGAGCCACCCCTGTTATGACCCGCCCGACAACGGACGCTCGCTATCGCTATCCGGTTTATTATCATGACACCGATGCCGCCGGAGTCGTCCACCATGCCCGTCTGATTTACTTTGCTGAACGGGCGCGAAGCGACCTTTTACGGGATATCGCGTTAAGTGTGACAACGATCTACAAGCGTTTTGGTGTGGTTTTCGCCGTGCAACAGCTCAATGCGACATACCACCATCCAGCCCGGCTAGAAGATACCTTGATCGTCGGCTGCGAGGTTGCCCGGATTCGCCCAGCCCGTCTTGAAATCATCCAACCCATCACCCGAAACACTGACCATGCTGACCACGCTGACCACGCTGAGCAAACCATCGCGACGGTCAGGCTCACCTTGGTCTGCGTCGGGACAGATTTTCGCCCGGCGCGGCTACCCGAGCCCCTTATCGACGCCATGCAACGCTTTTGCCGTTGAGATTTTGCAAGATATCCGTACCATAGGACTCCGGGCAGGTCATAAGGATAGGAAACCATAAGGACGAAACAAGGGGCCTTGGCGGCGGACCGTTCCTGGGGGCTGTTGGTGAAGGCTTGACGATAAGGCGTGTCCTCACGGCTTACCATACGGCCTTTGCGCTGTTTCATCAGGCATGCGCCCTCATACCGATTTGCAGTTCGACCCAACGCTAAGGTCACCAACCACCGTCATGATAAGCCCATGAACGCTTGGGGTCGTAATGGGTGGTTATGGCGTGTTCTTGTGTCTTGATTTCTGATCCGTAACCCATAAGAGACGCCCATGGAAACGATTCCTGCTGCGGATTTGACCCTGATTGGTCTTTTCAACGCCGCTGACTTTACTGTGAAAACTGTCATTGTCCTGCTGCTGGGGGCTTCGGTCTGGTGCTGGAGCGTGATCGTGCATAAGTCCCTCCAACTGCGCAAAGTCATAGGAAGCATGAGCATGTTTGAGGAGGACTTCTGGTCGCAAAAGACCATCGACGCCGTCTTTGATCAGTACTCGAAAAATCCCACCGAACCACTGAGCTTTGTCTTTGTCTCGGGCATGCAGGAGTGGCGACATCGTGGGGATAGCAAGCAAAAGAACGCCCTTTCGATCTCAGCCGTCCAACGGGTCGAGCGGGTCATGACGGTCGCCGGTTCGCGCGAGGTTGCCCGCCTAAGCCAGGGTCTTACCTTTCTTGCCACCATCGGCTCAACCGCGCCCTTTATCGGCCTGTTTGGCACCGTGTGGGGAATCATGAACGCCTTTACCGCCATTGCCGAGCAGGCCAATACCAGCCTTGCCATTGTCGCGCCCGGCATCGCTGAGGCCTTGCTCGCCACAGCGGTTGGCCTGTTTGCCGCCATTCCCGCCACCATGGCCTATAACCGCTTTTCGCAGCAGATTAACAACATCGGCGAACGGATCACCAACTTTCAAGACGAGTTTATGGCCGTGCTGGCGCGTCACGTCGGCAAGAGTTAATCATGTCCCTCACGCGCAACCTTCGCCAACCACGCAAACATGCCGCCATGGCCACAATCAACGTCACGCCCTTTGTCGACGTGGTGCTCGTGTTGCTGATTATCTTTATGGTGACCGCGCCCTTGCTCACCGTGGGGGTCCCGGTGGACTTGCCCGACTCCTCCGCGCCCAACGTCAGCAATGTGGAAGAGCCGATCACTCTGACAATCCAAGCCGACGGCGCCGTGTTTATCGGTGACGCCCAGGTCGAGGATGGGCAGCTTATCCCGCTGCTCATGGCGGTTGCTGGGGCACGAATCAATGAGCCTGTGATCTTCGTACGCGCTGACCGATCATTGCCCTACTGGCGCGTTATGCACGTTTTAGGGGAGGTGCACAGCGCGGGCCTCACCCAGGTCTCGTTGATCGCCGATCTGCCGGGCCAACAAACCTAAGAGAAGGGCCACACCCATGGGGCTCAGCTTCATCATCTCGCTGGTTTTACATGGCCTGCTGATCGGGGCCTTGCTTATCGAAGTGCATGAAAAGCCGATCATCACACCGACGATTATGCAGGTCACCGTCACCGCCGCACCACCTGCCGAGCTCTCATCCGAACCCCCTACCCCGCCTGAGGCTCCGGCCCCTGAACCACCACCAATCCCGCAACCGCCGCCGCCTGACCTTGCCGTCCTCGCACCGGATACGACCCCGCCCGAAGTCACCGTCCCGCAAGAGCGACCCGCCGAGCCTCTGCCAGAGATCCCGCCACCACCCACCGAACCTCCGGCCCCGGCCGAGCCTGCGCCTCCGGCGCCAGAACCGCCACCGATCCTGCCACCTGAACCTGAAACGCCCGACGCCTTACCACCGCCGGAACCTGAACCGGTGCCAGAACCTGAACCGACGCCAGAACCCGAGCCTGAACCGGCGCCAGAACCCGAACCTGAACCGGCGATTACCGACGTAACCGCGTTGCTCGATGACATCGCCCGCGGCACACCCGAACAAAATAACCAAGAAACGCCGGAAGAGGTTGATGAAGATGCGGTTCAGACAAACGATATCAGCACTCTGATCGATGAATTGGTACCCGCAGCACAGACCGTCCCCGATCAACGCAATCAGTTGACCAGCTTGGATGCCTTGCGGATCCGCGATACCTTGCGCCCGTGTTGGCAGGTCGCGCCTAACATGCGCCAAAGCGGCATCATCATCGAGATCACGGTGACCATGAATCGCGATGGCACCGTACGCAGTGCGCGGGTGTCTGGCGGTCGCGGCGGGACAGGCACGCCCCAGTTCCGTGCTGCCCAGGATGCGGCGTTACGCGCCGTGCGCAACCCCGCCTGCCAGCCCTGGCCCTTGCAAGCCGAGAACTATGCCGCCTGGCGTCAGATGATCCTAGAGTTTAATCCCGTTGATATGCAGTAACGAACTCTTGGCGAGGCAGAGTTGCGGTGCTACAAACGGTCCCATCATGGTTGCTTTGATGAAAAAGGTATCCACGCCTGCAGTTGTCTTTTTACTGGCGTTGAGTGTTGCTCTCACCGCGGCGGCGCAGACACGTATCGCCATCACCCAAGGCTCGGTAGAACCGATCCCCATTGCGATCAGCCCCTTTTTAGCCCTAGACCCGCAAAGCAGCAACATCGCCCAAGACATCAGCGCCGTGTTGAGCGCCAACCTCACCCGCACCGGTCTATTTCGGGTGATCGATCAAGCCGCTTATCTTGATAGTCCGAGCCAACTGGTGGACGGACCCCGCTTTAACAACTGGCGCACCATCAACGCCCAGGCTTTGATCCACGGCACGGTGCGGGAAGTCACCGCAGGCCGCGTCCGCGTCGAGTTTCGCTTGTGGGATATCATTCAAGAAACGCAACTCGCCGCGATCGAGTATACTGCCCAGACTGACCACTGGCGGCGAATCGCCCACATCATCTCAGATGCGATTTTTCTGCGCCTGACAGGAACCCGTGGGTATTTTGACACCCGTATTGTCTATATCGATGAGTCCGGACCGGTCGAGCGGCGGATCAAACGCCTGGCGATTATGGACCAAGACGGGGCGCGGCGGCACATTATCACCGCTAATGAGACCCTCACGCTGACGCCGCGTTTTTCGCCAAACAGCAGCCTGATTACCTACCTGTCCTATTTTAACGATAACCCTCAGGTCTTTTTGCTGGATATTGCAACCGGCGAACAACAGCTCTTGGGGAACTTTCCCGGGATGACCTTTGCGCCGCGCTTCTTTCCTAGGGAAAATAAGCTGGTGTTTTCCCTGGCTGAAAACAGCAACTCGGATATTTATACCCTAGACTTTGAGACCGATGAGCGTGAACGCCTGACCACCCACCCGAGCATCGATACCGCGCCCTCGATTTCACCTGATGGCCAACAGATGGTGTTTGAATCCGACCGCAGTGGCACCCAGCAGCTCTACATCATGGACCTGCAAAGCCGGAATATTGAGCGCCTAACCTTTGATCGCGGCCGCTTTGCCACCCCGGTTTGGTCGCCAACCGGCGAATACATCGCCTTTACCCGTATTAACCAGGGGCGGTTTCAATTGGGGATCATCCGCCCCGACAGCACCGATATGACCATCTTGGTCGATGATTTTCACGTGGAAGGCCCCAGCTGGTCACCCAACGGTCAAGCGCTGATCTACTTCACTCAGCGACCCACCGGCATGGGCGGCCGGGCTGACCTGCGCGTCATTCATCTCGCCTCTGGGGCGAGCTGGACCTTGCAAACGGAAAACGGCGGTTCCGACCCGGCTTGGTCGGGCTACAGCGATGGTTCGTGATTCTTCGCTCACCTTGTGCGCCCTTTTAGAATCCGACCTCACTTACCTCGCCCAAGACTGCGCGAACCAGGCCAGGCCAGGCGATTGCGTGTTGCTCAGCGGCGAGGTGGGGGCAGGCAAAACAACCTTTGCCCGGGCCTTTATCATGCAACGAGGCGGCAAGAATCCCGCCAGCCCCACCTATACCCTGGTGCATCATCACGACACCGAGCAAGGACCGCTCTGGCATATCGATCTCTGGCGGATCAAAGACCCGGACGAGGTCTTAGAGCTCGGCTGGGAAGACATCGATAAGGTCATCAGCCTTATTGAATGGCCGGAAAAACTTGGACCGTGGTACCCTGCCCACGATCAGGTCCTGCATCTCAGCCTAGAGCAATCCAAGACAGATGAAAACGCGCGCACGACCCATATCCGTCTCGGCGGCGACTGGAGAACACGCCTATGGCCGTCTTTAATATCCCGGCCGGATGCCCTTTTATCCAACACCTCATCGAAGGGCTAACTGCCCGCAAACGCGCTGACGCCACTTTGCTGGTGCCCACCCAGCGCGCCAAGCAGGCCCTCATCGATGGTTTGATCGATCAGCACGGTAGCACCTTTCTTCCCAAGGTCTGGGCGTTGGATGACCTGGATGCGCGGGATCCGCACCTGCTCGCTGGAGGCAAGCCGTTGCCAGGGCCATTCACCGAAGTGTTGTCGCCTGCACGCCGCCACCTGTTGCTCGCACGGCAGATCATCGCCATGACCCGCAGCACACCGGCGAATGCCTATGCCCTCGCTCAGTCGCTTGCAACCTTGTACGACCAGTTCACCATCGAAGAAATCAGCCTGGCGCGGGTCGCTGACGTGCTCCGCAGCCCACCTGAGGGGATCGAGCTTGCCCAGCACCATCAAAAGGCCATGAGGCTGATGGACATGATTCTGACCTGGTGGCCGACTATCATGGCCGAACAGGGGCGGGTTGATGCTGCACAAGAACAAGCGCGTCACGTCGCGCATTTGACTGCCCGCTGGGAAAAGCAGTTACCCAAAGGCGGCGTGGTCGTAGCAGGCTCCACGGCGAGCAGGCCTGCGATGAAACGCCTGCTTGCCGCGATCCACCGCCACGGCGAGAAAGGGATCATTATCCTGCCAGGGTTAGATCAGACCCTTGTGGATGAAACGGTGGATGAAGCGGTGGGTGAAGACCATCCACAAACCAACCTGCTAGAGCTGGTTTCATCGTTGAAGGTTCCCGCCAAAGATATCTCGCCCTGGGTCAAGACCCAAGACGGCAAGGCGCGGCGGGCCCTCGTTCATCTGGCGATGCACACAAACCTGACTGAGTATCTACCTAACCCGCCAGTGCCTGAAAAAGCCCTCAAGGGGCTCACTCGGATCATCTGCGCAAACCCAAGCGAGGAAGCGCAAACCATTGCCGTGATCGTCCGTGAAGCGTTGGAAACTCCCGGTCACCGAGTCGCCATTGTCACGCCGGATCGGTTGCTGGGGCGTTTGGTGACCGGTGCCCTTGCACGGTGGGCGATTCCCATTCAAGACAGCATTGGTCAGTCCTTCAGCGAGGTTCCTTGCGGATTGTTTTTACGCCAAGTCAGCGAAGCCGCCACGCTTAGCGACCCGGCAGGCTTGCTTGCGGTGCTAAAAAATCCCTTTACCCGCGGCGGCCAAACCCGCGCTGATTTTTTGACGCAGACCAACATATTTGAGCAAATCGTGCTGCGAGACCGCCGTGCTTTTCCACCCCAAAGTTTTGCCGATCTTAGCCGGCGCACACCCTCCGTCCTTCGCGCCTGGGCGCAAGGTTGGCAGAAGCCTTTCACTCAATTTTCAAAACTTCTTAAAGGAAAAAAAACTATATTATTTAATGAGTTACTTGGAAAACATGTTGATCTTTGTGAAACACTTAATCGCGATCATGAGGGAGATATTTCGCTATGGCGCCATCATGATGGCAACGCCGTAAGCGACTTTCTCAACTCTCTATTGGAAGAGCGCTTTCCCATCTTAGGGCGCGACTACCCCGCCCTCTTTGCTCAAATCCTAGCCGAGCAAACCCACACGCCGCCGCCGCCTGCCGCGCAAGTCGTCCTTTGGGGAACCCTAGAAGCCCGCCTACAGTCCGCCAATACCCTGATTTTGGCTGGCCTCAATGAAAAACATTGGCCAGGCGTCCAGACCATCGATCCTTGGCTCTCTATTCGTCTGCGCAAGCACCTGGGCATGCGCAGCCTGCGCTGGAGAGCCAGCCTGATGGCGCACGATTTT
The DNA here is from genome assembly GCA_039028835.1 of Pseudomonadota bacterium. Taxonomy (GTDB): domain Bacteria; phylum Pseudomonadota; class Alphaproteobacteria; order JBCCHK01; family JBCCHK01; genus JBCCHK01. Next base: position 63,788 of record JBCCHK010000001.1, on the reverse strand, counting down.
TGCCAAGCCGTCAGCCAGCCGCAGGTCTTTCTCACCCGCAGCGAGCGGGACGAAGACGGCCCCACCACCCCTTCACGCTGGCTACAGCGCTTGGCGTTGGTGTGTCCCGAGCCAATCCAGGAACATCCTGCACAGGCTTGGGCGGCCCAGTTGGATGAAACCCCTTATGAGGGGGCGAGGATGACCGATCCCTGCCCGCCGGTCCACCTGCGTCCAAAAACCTACTTTGCGACAGGGATTGGCCTGCTGCGCCGTGATCCTTATTGTTATTACGCCCAAAAGATCCTGCGCTTACAAGAGCTCGGCACCCTTTATGATCCGCCAGAGTATGCCCACTTTGGCACCCTTGTGCACCGAGCTTTGCAAGACTTTGTGCGCCAATCTAGCAATCCTGATACCCTCATTACACGTTTGACGCGTAATCTTCCTGATAAAAAAAAATACATATATAAGAGTATATTAAAACGCATTTTAGATTATTTTTCTAATGAAATAGACAGCCTTCATCTTCACGGTGAAGTCAAAGGAAGTCACACCTTTAAGGTTGGCAAAGAGACCATTACCTTGAAAGCCCACGCCGATTGCTTGATTGTACGGAACGGCAAGACCCACATCATCGAGTATAAAACCGGGACGCCCCCTGAGAGAAAAAAGATTGAGAGTTTAGAAGAATCTCAACTACCCTTAGAAGCCCTCATCGCCCACAAAGGAGGCTTTGAGGGCATTCCCCGCGCCCTTAGTGCCATCGAGGTTTGGAAAATCGACACGAAAAGCGGCGCGATTAATAAGACAATCCTGGACCATGAAGACCTCGCCGCCGTTTTAGAGGGTATCCAACAGGCTCTGCCCATATGGATTGCTGAAGACCGTGACCCAGACGCCCCCTATGTCCGGGGTCCCCAGGGCCGTTTCGTCTCTGACTTCGATCACCTCGCCCGGAAAATCCCGATAAGTCGAGAGGAGTCATGATAAAACCCATCACCCCTAAGCCCGCCTCGATCAAACCTGTTATACGTCTGACCGACCCCCAGCGGCTGGCAACCAACCCTGGACGTTCACTCATGGCCTCCGCCTCGGCGGGTACCGGCAAAACTCACGTCCTGACCGCTCGAGTCCTTCGGTTACTTTTAACCTACGAATCCCTCGACCCGCGCAAAATCCTCTGCCTGACCTACACCCGAGCGGCTGCCAAAGAAATGACCGAGCGCATTCACCAGACGCTTGCCCGTTGGGCGCGGGCAGACGAGCAAACCCTGCGCGCAGATCTCAAAGAACTCACGGACGATCCCGAACACGCCATGACCCGTGCCCGCGGCCTGATCCTGACGATCCTGAGCAAACCGATCCGGATCGAGACCTTTCATGCCTATTGCCAATTTATCCTGCGCTGTTTTCCCGGCGAAGCAGACCTCCCGCCTACCTTCCAAGTCATCGACGATGCGCAAAAAAAACACCTTTACGAACGAGCCTATGTCCGCGTGTTTGCCCGCCCCAGCAAGACGCTCGGGCAAGCTCTGGATACCCTGACCCAGCACCACAGCTTTGCGCAATTGGACACTCTGCTTGAGAAAACCCCCGCCCGGGAGAAGCCGCCCCGCTGCGCTGACTTCGGCACAACAAAGGCGCCCACGCCGGAGCACATCTGGCAAGAGATTGGCAACCATCCAGACCTTAGCCAAGCTGCCCAATACTTGCGCAAGAGCGGTAAAACGAGCTTCGTGACCCGAGGGGAAGCTCTTGCAGCCTGCCTCAAGCACCCTGATGACCATGACGCCTACATCGATATCTTTCTTACCCAACAAAAGAAGATCCGGACAAGACTCAGCCCTACCAAGACACCCGAGCCCCTGGCTGACGCCCTTATAGCGGAGGCCGAGCGACTCCGGACGATTCTCACCCGCCACGCCGCTGCGACGGCCTATCACGCCAGCGTGGCCCTCCACACCGTCAAAGCCCAACTGGAGATCGCCTATCGCAAGGAAAAACATCGCGCCGGGGTTCTGGATTACGATGATCTGATCGAGCGGACCCGCCATTTGTTGCAAAACCCTGGGCGAGATTGGGTCCTCTATCGCCTGGATGGTGGGATCGAGCACCTGCTCGTCGATGAGGCCCAGGACACCAACGCTGCCCAATGGGAAATCCTGGATCTGCTGACCGAAGAAATCCGCGCCGGCTTTGATCATCACAGCCAAACGCGCACCACCTTTCATGTGGGCGACGGCAAACAATCGATCTACAGCTTCCAAGGAGCCGCTCCCGAACTCTTCCAAAACCGCTTGACCGATACCGTAACGATTGCCGACTCCTTTCGCTCAGCCCCGGCAATCCTTACTTTCGTGGATCAGGTGTGCGAGAAAATGAGGCTCCCTTGTCCCACCCATCTCTCTCGCCGCCGGGAAAAGGTGGGGCGGGTCGAACTCTGGCCTTTAGTGACCAACGCCGAAGGCGAAGACGCGCCCCAGCCTGACGACACCCTTGCTAGCACCATCGCCCAAACGATCCGCGGCTGGATCGACCACAAGACCTTGCCGGGTAAAAAAGGGGGGCTGCGAGATCGCCGGGTACGCCCGGGCGATATTATGATCCTCCTGCAAAAGCGCCATCGCCTCGCGCCCCAACTCATCCACGCTCTACATGCGCAAAACATCCCCGTCGTAGGCAAGGATCGGATGATCGTCAGCCAAGAGCCCGCCGTCAAAGACATCCTGGCCTTGCTGCGGGTGTGGCTCTTGCCGCAAGACTCGCTCAACCTTGCCATTGCCCTTAAGACACCGATCATCGACATGGACGAGGATGCCCTCATGACCCTCGCGAGCGAACGCGAGACTAACCTGTGGGAGGCCTTAGGCCAAAGCCCCCACCAGGATATCGTTAATTATCTTCACGGCTTGCGCTTTTTTAAGACACCCTACCTTGCCGTGATGAACTGGCTTGCCCAGCCTTGCCCTGGCCATACCACCAGTGTGCTGGCTGCCTTGACTGCCCATTTTGGCTCTTCTTGCCACGAGGCCATCGACGCATTTGTGCAACGTCTGATGGTGCACCAGGGGGACTTGCAGACCTTTGTGGAAACCCTCGCCCGTGATAAAACCAGTTTGCGTCTGGACTATACCCCCACCGATGCTGTGCAGATTATGACCGTCCACGGGGCCAAGGGACTGCAAGCCCCGATCGTCATCTTGCCCGATACCATGTACCACAAAGGCCGAGATATCGGACACATCGTCGATGGTTGCTGGCTGCCGACCAAAAAAGAATGCGATACCTCGACCATGCGCGCGCAACGGGATCGTGCCGATGAAAAGGCTCTTAAGGAATATCACCGCCTTGCCTATGTGGCGATGACTCGGGCCGAGGATTGCCTTTACATCGCAGGCTATCACCACAGGAAGAGTGACAAGGTCGATGAAAAATCCTGGTACGCCCACATGGCCGCCGCACTTGCTCCGCTCGCGAGCACAGAAAAACGCCTCGATTCCCAAGGGCACGCCATGGATGTGCAGGTTCTGGTGGATCTGCCGCCCGCCGGCGAACGGATCAAGGCTCCCGAGCGTGTGGTTGTACCCGCCCCACGCCCGCCGTTGCCGGACTTCCTGCGTCGTCCGCCGCCGCCGCCGCAGACGCCCCGCCCGATCAGCCCCAGCAAGACCGCCGCTGGCCTCTCCCCGTTGGTACTACGCGAGAGCCGCGCCCTGGGGAGCGCACTGCACCGAATGATTGCCTATGCTCACGCCCACCCGGCATCAGAGCGTCGCGCCCGACTCGAGCATCTGAGCCAAGATACCCAGGTCATCGATCACACCCTAGAGATTTTGGAGCGATTCCCCGAGCTCAGCGAAGGGCAAAGCGAGGTGCCCCTCGCCGCTACGGTTGAGCTCGGCGGTCAACCGACCCGTATCTACGGCATCATCGATTGCCTGATTCAGACCGATACACAGATGAAAATTATCGACTTCAAACGGCAAAAGCTACCCGCAACCCTCGCTGATATCCCGGCAAACTATGTGCGTCAGATGGCCCTCTATCAGTTAGCCGCTCGTCACATCCGCCCTGATCTGCCCATTGAGTGCGGCCTTCTGTGGACCCAAGGACTCCCAACCTACCAATCGATCCCCGACGAGATTCTGTACGAAAGCCTGCAAGAGATCACCAAAGGCTAAGCCAAGGATTAGGACGAGCGTTAGGACAAGACATCGATTAAAGCCTTGTTGAATAAGAAAGCGCAGGCCTCCCATTGCCCGCCTTGTGGGGGTATGTGAAAATGCGCGAGGCCAGGCCCCCTTGCCGCTGGCGAAAGGATTATCCTGTGGACTTGAAGACCTACATTCGAAGTTTCCCGCATTTCCCCAAACGCGGGGTTCTCTTTCGCGACATCATGCCAATGCTGCACGAACCTGCGGCCTGGCGTTACACCATCGATGAGCTCCGCCGCCGCCTTGAGCTCTGGCAGCCAGATATTTTGATCGGCGTGGAGGCGCGCGGCTTTTTGCTCGCTGCGCCCCTTGCGTACGCCATGGGTCTTGGCTTTTCCCTCGTGCGTAAGCCGGGCAAACTCCCGGGGCCTTTGCGGTCTATCGACTATGACCTGGAATATGGTAGCAACCGACTGGAAATGCAGGAAGACGCCGTCACGCCTGGCACCCGCGTGGCCATTGTCGATGATCTGCTCGCCACGGGCGGCACGACTCAGGCAACCTGCGCCCTCATGGAACAGGCTAACGCCCAGGTGGTGGGCACCGCCTGCATCGTCGAACTCTCGGCTTTAGCAGGCCGGCAACGGCTCACCTGTCCTGTCGAAACCCTCGTGGTGTATGACGACTAAAATGGCGAGATGCCCTCAAAGAAGATGGCCAAGAACGCGCTTCTTAACCTCTAGGTAGTGACGATTATGGTCATGCGCCGGGGCTTGATGGGGCTGGATCGTGACCTTGATCCCCATCGTGGCGAGTGCTGAGACTTTACTTGGGTTGTTCGTCAGCAAGATGATCTCATCAACGCTTAGATGATCCAGGATCGCCTTTGCAACCCGATAATCGCGCCCATCCACGGGAAGCCCTAAAGCGCAATTGGCCTGCACCGTATCCAATCCTTGATCTTGTAGGCTGTAGCAACGGAGCTTATTCACCAAACCGATCCCCCGGCCTTCTTGGCTGAGATAAAGCAAGATACCGCCCCTTTTGCCGAGCGTGGCCATGGCCCGCGTGAGCTGATCGCCGCAATCACAGCGCAGAGAGCCGAAAGTATCACCGGTCAAGCACTGAGAGTGAAGCCGCACCGGCACGGGCACACTTGGATCGAGCGTCCCAAAGATCAACGCCTGATGCGTCACCCCGCGCAGATCACGAAACACCATAAGGCGCGCGCGGTGAGACTCCTTGCCCAATCTCACCGGCAACCAAGCCTCTGCGGCGATATGTAAGTCCGCTGTCTGGTCGTGCCAGGCTTGAATCATCGCATCGGTCACCAGCCCCGCCGAGTCGTGGCTTGCCCTCCCAGAGACCGGCGGGGCGTCCTCTTGCGCGATGGCCACCGGGAGCAAGTCTGCGATATAAAGCAAGGCCAGGGCCGTCTGGGCCGGCGCATCGGCCGCCTTGAGGGCTGGAATCTCCGGCCAGCCACGCCACAGAGCCATCCGATCCGGCGGTAGGCCCAGGACCCGCACCGGCGTCAAATCATCCTCAGTGCGGCCATTTTGTAGCCAGCGTGCGTGGGCACGGGTCAAAAGCAGGAAGGCCTGGCTTTCTTGCGTTGACTTGAATTCGCTCGGGTTTAGAACAAGTTCGGCTGCGGCGATACGAAGGCCGCGCTTGTTGCTTGCCTGAACGTGCACCCATGCCCCACGTCGCAGATCCGCTATAGCCCCATCGATCAAGTTCATAGGACTCCCCTTGCTCGGATGCTCCGACTACCATAGGCTAAGGACTGATGATTTGTGCGGCGTGACATTCTTTGTAAAAACCTTTCGAAGATGGATTGCCGCGTATATCCAGCAACACGTTACTAAGCGCCCTTGGTGATCCGTAAAAGTTGACCGGTAAAATGTGGCCGGCACCTTAAGTTTATGCTCACAAAAAGAACATCACGCAACAAGGCATCGGATACGCTCGCGATTTTTCAAGAGGTGATCCACGACGAAGCCGCAGGACTAAGCGCTTTAGCGGAAAATTGTGGGCCATCTGTTAGGGATATTTGCACACGGATGGTTTCTTGCCAAGGCCGGGTGATTACCATTGGAGTCGGCAAAAGCGGGCATATTGCTCGGAAAATTGCCGCAACCTTAGCCTCGACGGGCACGCTTTCTTTTTTTGTCCATGCCGGGGAAGCCGCCCATGGCGATCTGGGGATCATCGCCAAGGATGATTTAATCCTCGCCCTGTCTAACTCGGGCAATACCGATGAGCTGGCGGCTATCCTCACCTACGCCAAACGTCATAAAATCCCAATCATTGCGATGACCGCAGATGAGCGTTCGACCCTCGCGCGGCATGCTGATCACTGCATTATCCTGCCGGCCGTGCGTGAGGCTTGTCCCCATAACCTTGCGCCCACGACATCCACCACCATGATGCTCGCCGCCGGAGACGGGATTGCCCTTGCGGTCATGTCGTTGCGGGGTTTTAACAGCGAGGACTTTCGTGAAGTACACCCAGGCGGCAACATTGGCCGTCGATTGCTCCATGCGCGTGATTTGATGGACCCGGCCCCGCCCCTGCTCCAGCCCGATGCCATCATGAGCGAGGTGCTGATCGAAATCACCGCCAAGGCTTTGGGGTGCGCCGGGGTGACCGATGAGGGTGGCCGTCTTATCGGGATCATTACCGATGGGGACCTGCGCCGGCATATGGATGGTGGGCTTCTGAGCAAACCCGCGCATGAAATCATGACCAAAGAGCCAATTACCGGTACTCCTCTCATGCTTGCCGCCCAGGCGCTACAAACGATGAACGAGAAAAAAATCATGAACATGTTTATTCTCGAAAACGGCAAACCGGTAGGATTACTGCATATTCATCATTGCCTGCGCGCAGGATTATAGGCAGGGTTGTCATGAGTAAGAAAACGCCCCCCAAGCGGCCACGCAAAACCAAAACAGCCGCCCAGGCAAAAAAGACTCCCGCGATCAAAGCAACAGAAAAACAATCGCCAGGGAAGATCGAGACCTTTTTTAAGATATCTTTTTCGAGATTCTTCTCTCAGCAGCGAAAGATTCTTCTGCTACGTCTTATCCTGCCTGCCTTGACCATCGGCGCTGTTGTCTTGCTTGTTATCACCCAAGCGCCGAATATTCTGCCGCAACGCCTGAATCAGTCGCCCGCACAGCCGCTTAGCGATATCCAAGATGCTTCCTATAGCGGGACCAGCAGACAAGGTCATGATTTTTCTATTGAATCCCGTGCAGTATTCGGCGATAGCAATGAGAATTTTTCCCTAAGCGAGCCCATTATCACGATCTGGATGAAGGATTCCAACACCATCGAAGGTACCTCGCAAATGGGCTACTACAACGAGCAAGATCAAGTCTTGCAGCTCCGCGGCGATGTGGTGATTGATCGTAATGCGGCGAGTCGTTTGCACGGGGAGGCCATCGATATTCTGATCGACAGTGGCGACCTTGCCAGCGATCAAATGATTACCGGTTCCGGCGAGTTTGGTTTGTTTTTTGGGCAAGGGTTTCGTTCAATGAACGCTGGACGTTTGATTACAATCACGGGGCCTGCTTGGCTGTCTCTCTCTTCGCGTTAGGATATGTGGTGGCTAAACACGATACGATTTTATTGAAGATTTTTTCTATGAAACTTTTTACAAAAATATTATTGATCGGCGTGATTGTGCTTACTTCATCCTACAGCCTTACGCAAGAGGATATCATCATCGATGCCGAGCAAACCATGGTGTGGGATCGCGATAACCAGCAATTCATTGCGCGCGGCAATGCCCAAGCCACCCGCGGTGAGACAATCGTACGCGCCGATGAAATTATCGCCTATTATCAAGATGGCCAAGCTCAGGAGATTACATCGATCACGGCCGAGCACGGTGTGGTCATCACCAATGGCGATCAAACCTATACCGGTGCGTTTGCGCGCTATGATCTGGACGCTGAAGAGCTAGAAATTATCGGCAGTCCTGCACGAGTACGCACACCTGACGGGACAATCAGTGCTCATGAACGCTTGGTGATTTCAGATAACAGAGTCGATGCCTATGTGGACGCAAAGGTCGATTATCAAGGCAGCACCCTGCATGCCGAACACATCACAATGATCTTAGATCAAAATGGCGACCTAAAAACCATGCAAGCCAAGCGCAATGTGCACATCGAAAACAAATCAAACAAAGTAACTGGCGAACACGCGACCTTTGATAGTGCCAACCAAATCGTTGAAGTCAGCGGTGATGCCGTGTTCTATCAAGATGGCGCAGAGGTTTTTGGTTCTAAAATTATCTTTGATTTAGAAAAGGGCATCGGCACGGTTATGCCCGGTGATGATGGGCGGGTGCGCGGTATTATTATCGATCAATAGAAAAAATTTCTATACAACGCCGGCCATCATCAAGCCGATTTCTTTCTTTGAAGCCTGATCTGCACTGATTTCTCCCATAATCTGGCCATCAAACATGACCAAAATACGATCCGCCAGAGAAAGAATCTCATCAAGCTCAACCGAAACAAGTAAAATCGCCTTACCTGCATCACGCATTTCAATCAAGCGCTTGTGAATAAACTCGATCGCGCCGATATCCACACCGCGGGTAGGCTGACCCACCAAAAGAAAATCAGGATCACGGCGTATTTCGCGTGCAAGAATGATTTTTTGTTGATTACCGCCAGAAAAGTTCGTCGCCCGAAGATGAGGATTAGCAGGACGCACATCAAAATCCTCCATTGCTTGGCTTGTGCTCTCGCAACACTTATCTTCACTTAACAACAGGCCATTGAGAAACTCGGGCTGAGTATGATAGCCCATCATCATACATTCGTATGCCTTGAAGGTCCCGATCAGGCCATCTCGTTGACGATCCTCGGGCACATGATTGACCTTTAAGGCCCGGGCGCGTACGGGGTCTAAGTCCTCAAGGGTTTGACCTTTGAGTTTAATCTGTCCCGAATGATAGGGCTGAATACCCGCAAGTGCCGCCATAAGCTCGGACTGACCGTTACCCGACACACCGGCAATGCCGACAATCTCCCCTGCATCGACATGAAAACAGGCGTCCTTCACCCGCATCACGCCTTCGCTGTCTTTCACCATCAGGTTATCGACTTGTAAAAATCGCTCGGTGGGGTTAGCGGGCGTTTTTTCTACATTCATCAGCACCTTGCGCCCGACCATCAATTCAGCGAGTTCTTCACTCGAGGTCTCTTGTGTTTTGCGGTAAGCGACAATTTTTCCCTGGCGCATGACTGCAACGTGCTGGGTGATGGCCATAATCTCGCGCAGCTTATGGGTAATGAGGATGATTGTTTTGCCCTGCGCACGCAGGGCTTCCAAAATACGAAACAGGTGATCGGCCTCTTGCGGGGTAAGCACCCCGGTTGGCTCATCTAAAATAAGGGTATCTGCGCCGCGATAGAGGGCCTTGAGAATCTCGACCCGTTGGCGCAGGCCGACCGGCAAGTGCGCAACGACCGCATCAAGATCGACATGCAATTCGTATTCTTCCGCCAACGCGGTAAGGGCCTTGCGTGCAACATCCAGTCCCGGTGCAAGGCGCGCACCCCCTTCACAGCCGAGCACCACATTTTCCAATACCGTGAAGGTCTCAACGAGCATAAAGTGCTGATGCACCATACCAATCCCCAAAGCGAGTGCATCACAGGGAGAGGCAATCAAGGTACGCACACCGCCTACATCAATCTCACCGCTGTCGGCTTGGTGAAAGCCGTACATGATGCCCATCAAGGTCGATTTGCCCGCCCCGTTCTCGCCGATAATGCCATAAACATCGCCCGCAGGAATCTCCAGCGAGATATCATCATTGGCCTGCACTGCGCCAAAGCGTTTGCAGATATGGCGCAGGCTAATGGCCGACGGCGCATTGCCGTCGGCCTTGATAGATAACGTGCCGTTTTTATCCGTCACACGAATTGTTTGCCATGTAGTCGGTGACGTTAATCCGGCCATCCAAAATACCGATGGAGGCAGAGTTCACGGCATTCACCATCTCTGGGGTAAGCATGGGCCAGTTATGCTCATCGATGGCCATGCCGACTCCTTCCTCGGCAAGGCCAAGGACATTGATCCCGGGGCTCCAGGTGTCATTCATGACGCTTTGGAACGTGTTATAGGCAGCCACATCGACTCGTTTGAGCATCGAGGTTAGCATCGTACCGGGATGAATGTAGTTTTGATTGCTGTCCACACCAATGGCGAGTTTGCCGTTATCTTTCGCCGCTTGATACACACCCAACCCGGTGCCACCCGCCGCCGCATAGACGACTTCAGCCCCGCGGTCGAACTGGCTTTTGGCCAATTCACCGCCGCGAGCTGGATCGTTCCAAGCCGCCGGGGTCGTGCCGGTCATGTTCTCAAACACCTCGATATCGGGATCGACGTACTTCGCCCCTTGGCGGTAGCCACAGGCAAACTTACGGATCAGGGGAATGTCCATACCGCCGACAAAACCGACAGGCTTGCCCTCGCTGGCAATTGCCGCGGCCATACCGACCAAGAAGGATCCTTCGTGTTCCTTAAAGACAATAGACTGAACGTTGGGTAGATCTACCACCATATCGATGATGGCGAATTTTTTATCGGGAAACTCTTTGGCGACCTTCTCTAACGGCGGCCCTTGGGCAAAGCCGACTCCCAACACGATGTCTGTGTCTCCCCGCTCGGCCATCCGGCGCAAGGCTTGTTCGCGCTGAGATTCGTTGGTGACTTCGTACTCAACAAGTTTAACGCCGGTTTCCTCTGCGAATCGTTTAGCGCCGTTATAGATGCCTTCGTTAAAAGAGCGATCAAACTTACCGCCCATATCGTAAACGACCGCGACCTCTTGGGCGTGGGCTGGCTGCGCAAGAGCTGCAACAACCCCAAGCACAAGGGCAAGCCGCCCAAACGTGCGGGCCACGTGGTTAGAAAAGTAATTCATGGTTGGACCTCCAGAAAAGTAATAGATTGAGAATAAGGCTTCTCAGGCCTCACGCAAGAGCCCCTGCACGTGATACAACGCGCACACTCACTTGATAAGATTGCGCGTCAATCGTACAAGCACGAGCGCAAGACAACCGGCGAGTAGTCCCTTGATCGCATCCCCCAAGATAAAGGGCCAAAAGCCAGCTTCAAAAGCCCGGCTCCAGTCGCCAAAGACAAAGCGCAACCACATCACGCCAGGCAGATAGACCGCATAAATCCCAATCAAACCTGCCAACGGCGCGTGCCAGCGACCAAAAGCGGGGGGCAAGGTGCGCACGAGTATCGCCACGACCGCGATAATCAAGGCAAAGCCCCATAAAAAGCCTGCGGTGGGGCTTGTGATGAGGTACGCCCACCCGCCGCCTGCGGAAAAGACTGGCAAGCCTACGATCCCTTGCGCGAAATAGACCGCAAGCGTGACCATCGCCAGGCGAAATCCGAGAACCAAAGCCAGAAAGGCCACGGCTCCGGTCTGCAGGGTTGCCGGGACAAAGGGCATCGGCACTTGAATCTTTGCGCTTAGGACTAAAAGCGCACTGCCGCACACGACCGCGAACAACAGGCGGATCCATCGTGAAGGACGATCTAGTGACCAGAGCCACGTTGTGATGGGGTTGGCGGAAACCGAAGGAACAGTCATCGATAAAGGCTCCTTTTCATGAGCGTGGTGTTGATGAACATCATAACCCTAAAGCCCAGTGTATAACATAGACTGCCACAGAATATGGCCCACGCGCGAGGATATGCACATCGTCATGCGCTCATCCCTCCCGTCATTCTCGCGACAGCGGGAATCCATGGCGCGTTGGTCGCAACATCCACGTCGTTTCCTTGGGACCGAGCGTTGGGGACCGCAATCACAGATACAGACAGAACCCTGTCTGTCTGGCTAAGACGCGTTGCTCGGTTGTTCATCATTTTTTGCGCTCGTTAAGCACGCCGTGCGCGTTTTTGTATGCATCGGACATATGACTCTTGGATTCCTGCCTTCGCAGGAATGACGAGAGGGGGGCAGGAATGACAAAGTGCGGCTTTGCCTACATTGCGCGGTAACAAACACAAAGACCGCCCTATCCTGGGACTGCCATGTTGACCACCTTGAGTTTGGCGGGCGCACGTTTTTTACTCTGGTGCGATACGCGCGGTTTGCCCGCTTTCTTTGCTTTTGGTTTTTTGACGTTTTTCACAACACTCACGCTCACCAGGCGTTTTTCCCGTCGCCGCGCCACCGATGACGGGATGTCCATCGACTCGCGATACTTGGCGACCGTGCGCCGGGCGAGGTCGATCCCTTCTTGCTGAAGGGCTTTGACAAGCGCATCATCGGACAGAACTTGAGTCTCCCCATCGATCAAGGCCCGCAAACGGGCCTTCACAGCCGACGCCGAATGATCGATACCATTGCCGGAAATGGCGGTGGTAAAGAAGTATTTTAGCTCGAAAACACCGCGCGAACAGGTCAGGTATTTGCCTGCGGTGACCCGTGAGATGGTGCTTTCGTGCATGTCGATTTCGCTCGCAATCTCTCGTAGCACCATCGGCGTGAGATGCTCTACCCCCCAACGAAAAAAGCCCTCCTGGCGCGCGACAATTGCCTCGGCCACCGCCAAGATGGTACGGGCACGCTGGCTTAACGCGCGTATTAGCCAGTTGGCATTGGTCACATTTTCTCGCACGAAAGCGCGCTCTTTACCTGCGCGGGCCTGGCGTTTGACCTGCTGGGCATAGGCGCGCGCCAGACGCACCATCGGCACGGCATCGCCATGGTGCCGCACCCGCAAGTTACCGTCTGGGGTTGTATCGACGATCACATCGGGGATCACATCTTGGGCGTAGGGGCTCCCAAATTGCGCACCGGGTTTGGGGTCTAACCGGCGCAGGCGTTGCACCAGGCCCGAGAGCGTTTGCCGATCCACCTTGCAGGCCCGTTCGAGCTTAACAAAGTCCCGCGCCCCCAACAGCGGCAGATTATCGATCAAGGCCTTCATCGGTGCGGTGAGCTCTTTGCGGTCTTCTAACTGCAAGCGCAAACATTCGGCGAGGTTGCGGGCGAACAACCCTGCCGGAGTGGCCACGTCTTGCAGGCGAGTCAAAACGATTTGCACCGGCTTGGGAGTCACCCCCAGACGTTTGGCAAGGTCGGTCAGATCGACGGTCAGATACCCGGCAGCGTCCACGCTTTCCATCATCGCGCGGGCGATGCCGAGATCCATCGGTGATTTGAAGGTGGCGGCGGTGATGATGGACTCCAGCTGATCGCGCAGGCTGATCTCGTCACTCACCAAATCGAGCGGGTCTAGGCTCAAGTCTTCATCGCCACCCTCGGGCCAGTGATCGGGATCGGCGAGGGATTCTGAATCCAGCTCCCACTCACCCAGATCGTCCGAGTCTTCTGCTACGTCCTCGGTTGGCGTCTCATCGCCGTGGTCAGGCCCATCCTGTTCAAATTGATCGGAAGGGTCCTCGAAGTCTAGGAAGGGGTTCGCTTCCACAAGTGCCGCGACAAAGGCCTGGAGCTCCACTGTACCGAGTTGGAGCATCTTGATCGCTTGCTGAAGTTGCGGGGTGACAACCAGCGACTGGGATTGGCGAACTTGAAGCTGAGGGGCTTGTGCCATAGCGGCGTCCATAAATGGCCTCAGGGGTATAATAATGCCCGCCGCGCGCCAGCACAAGCGGCAGACCTTGTCGTCCTTGGCTCACGCGTCATACTAAGGCTTATGACGCGCGATGATACGCACCTGGTTTTGACCGCCGAGCAGAGCGCCGAGGGCGACCGCCGCGCGGCGCCCGATGCCGATGCATCTTATGATTTGATGCGCCAGGCGGGTCGCGCGGTTGCCGCGCAGGTCATGAAAACCACCCCACCCCAACCGATTGCCGTGCTGTGCGGGCCAGGCAATAATGGCGGCGATGGTTATGGGGCCGCCCAGCTGTTGCAAGAGGCCGGATGGGCAGTCCAAGTTTTTGCCCTCGCCCCGCCCCGTAGCCGGGATGCTAAGCGCGCGCGTAAGGATTTTTCTGGGGACGTTGCGCCCCTACAAAGCGTCTTCAAAGATATCAATCATGCCTCGCGGTCTGCCAGCATCGCCATCGACGCCCTGTTTGGCGCGGGATTGGATCGCCCACTCGATCCTTTGATAGGCCAAGCCCTTGCGCATTTTGCACAGATTATCGCTGTTGATTTGCCCAGCGGCCTTCATGCCGACACGGGCGCAGTACTGGGCACGGTAATCCCTGCACGCGATACAGTCACCTTTTGGCGCAAGAAACCGGCGCACCTGCTCTATCCCGCCCGTGCTTTGTGCGGGGATATCACCTTGGCCGACATCGGCCACCCGCCTGGTCTTGCCGGCGATCTTGGCGCAGACTTATATGAAATTGTGCGCCCTCGCCTTACACCCCCCACCTGGCAGGACCATAAGTACAGCCGCGGCCAGGTGGTCGTCTTTGGCCGGACTGAGATGCTGGGCGCGAGTCTACTCTGCGCCCAGGCCGCGCGTCGCTGCGGGGCAGGCATGGTGATCGTTTGTTTGCCGCGCGAGGCCCACGCGCCACTGTTAAGCCATGCACCAGGGCTTGTGGCGCGCCCCGATACGGACTGGCCGGAGCTATGTCGGGATACCCGTACCACTGCCGCCGTGGTCGGCCCAGGTTGTCCGGCTGATGGGATCACTCTTGATGCGGCTCTGCAAGCTCTTGATGCGCCCTGCACCATCTTAGACGCCGGCGCGTTGACCGCGCTCGCGCAGGCCGATCGCCGTCCTATGCTCGATTCGCGTTGCATCCTCACCCCTCACGAAGGCGAGTTTGCGCGCTTGTGTCCAGAGCTACCCACCGACGAGCCGCGCCTGACACGCGCCCGAGCGGCCTCGCAGGCATGGGGCGGGGTCGTCCTTCTCAAAGGGGCCGATACCATCATCGCCAGCCCAAACGGCGTGACCGCCATCAGCGGCGTGAGCAGCCCGTGGCTCGCCACGGCCGGGAGCGGCGACGTGCTGGCGGGGATGATTGCCGGATTGGTGGTCAGCGCAGGCGGCCTGTTTGCCGCCGCGCAAGCCGCCGTCTGGCTCCATAATCAGGCGGCGCAACGGTTTGGCGCAGGCTTGATTGCCGAAGACGTGCTGGATCAACTCCCACCCCTACTGTCCGGGTGCCTGACGAAAGGGGGCAGGTGGAATGAATAAAACCTCAACCACGATCGACAAGCAAAGCCGCCAAACAGGGTCTGGCGGCTCTACGTAGGATGGGGTTGGAGAAAAGCCTTACACGGCGAAGTCTACAACCGAACCGCGCCCTTGAGCGACCGAGGTGGTGGTCACATTCGGCGTGTTGGGTGTCGCATCGCTTTCTGCATTGACCTGATTTTCCTGCAGGCCGTTTTGCCGGACTTGCTGGCCTTCAGTTTGCTCGGTTTGCACCGCGCTGACTGTCGTGCTTGTCGTGGTTGGCGCGACGTCTTCAATCGTCCGGTTCGCACGGATAGATTGCCCAGTTTGCGATGATTGGGTCGCTTGGTTGGTCGGTGCCGCCTGAGCCGTTTGGTTGGTCGGCCCCGCCGTCGGCGTGGTCGCTTGTTGTTCCCGGACGCGCGCCACTGCATCGAGCTGACGCTCGTTGCTGTTGGCGGTCGTGCTTTCGTTCAGCGTATTCGTCGGACGAACGGCGTCGTTGGTTTCTGCCGTGGCAGCGCGATCCTCGCCATTGACTTGAGACAAGGGGGTCGGCGCAGCAACGCCGGCGTAGTTCGCCGTTGTGGGGATCGGACTACTGGGGGGTATAACAGCCATCGTGAATTGGTCTCCCTACCAAAGGCCTTGCCCGCACGCTGACCGGTCTCTTTACCGATGCCGTGATGGCCAAACCTGACTTACCAATGAACTTCATGCCTATTGTAACCCATACAATCTGAAAAAATCCACAAAAAAATTGCACACTCTATCCGAAACGAACTGTCCGAAACAAAAGACCACGCCTCGCATACAACGCCGAGACGAGAGGCGAGCCTCTCACGCTCAAAGCTCCTCATGGTATCCTGGTACGATGAGCGAGCGAGACTGAGATTCGGCCGCTAAAATCAAACCTATGATATCTGAAAAATTATCATAATATATTATTAATAATCAATTGATTATAAATCATTTTTTATTTTTATTCTTATATGAGTGATACCCTTCTCGTCGCTCTTGTCGCGCTGATTGTTGATGCCTTGATTGGCGATCCCAAGGCCCTATGGCGGCGCGTTCCCCATCCGGTCACTCTGATGGGTAAGGGACTCATGATTCTAGAAAAAGGTCTCAACCGGGGACGATGGCGCACACTGCTGGGGGCGATTACCCTCATGCTTTGGGGATTTTTTTGGCTGTTTATCACCCTGCTGATTCTTCGGGGTTTAACCTACCTCCCCCATTCCCTCGCACTCATATTAGAAACCCTGGTGGTGATGACCCTGCTCGCCTTCGGCGATCTCTGCCACCACATCAACCAGGTGAAAGACGCCCTATTCAAAGCCCCTTCGCAAGACCTTACCGAGGGCCGCCGCGCCCTTTCGGCCATTGTTGGGCGCGACGTGAGCTCATTGGATAAGGCCGGAATCAGCCGCGCAACCCTTGAATCCGCCGCCGAAAACCTCAGCGACGGGGTCATCGCGCCTCTGTTTTGGTATCTTTTACTCGGTTTGCCAGGGATCGTCATCTACAAACTCATCAACACCGCCGACAGCATGATCGGCTACCGCAATGATCGTTTTGAGGGTTTCGGTTGGGCATCAGCGCGAATCGATGACCTAGTGAACTGGCTACCCGCGCGCCTTACCGGTGCGCTTATCGCCTTCGTCACCCCCCATCGCCTGTTTCCTATTGCCCGCGCTGTGGTAACCGATGCGCCGCGCCATACCTCCACCAATGCCGGCTATCCCGAAGCCGCCCTGGCCGCCGCCCTTGGCCTTGCCTTAGCCGGCCCGCGCCGCTACAACGGCGATACCGTGGATGGAGCGTGGATGAATCGTGAAGGCCGGCGTGAGGCGGGGCCTGATGATATCGCCCAGGGCCTGATAATCCTACGCCGGGTCTGGTTTGTCTGCTTGCTGGTGTTGGTGGGTGTACTTAGCAGCGTTTCTTAGGCCGCTTAGACCGAAGTGCTGGACGAACCGCTGGCAATCGCCTTGATCTGCGCCATATCCAAGTGCCGCGCAAGATGATCGGCCAGCCGATCCAGCGCCGCCTGGAGCCGTCCGGTATAGCTCTGCGGGGCCATACGTCGCGCGCCAAGCTCGCGCAAAAACCGCTGGCGAAAGCCATCATCTGCCAAAATCCCATGCACATACGTTCCCCACACCCGCCCCTTGTGTACGCCATCGGGCCGTCCTGCAATCTCAAACAAAGACGACTCCTTCCCTCGGGTCTCGCCACAGTGAATCTCGTACCCGCGCACAGGGATATCCCACACCTGATGATGCGCCGTTACCTCGCGCACCTGCTTGCGTGGCCGTAAAACCGTGACCGCGTCCAACAGAGCCAGCCCTCGGGCGCGGCGCGGTTTAGGGTTTTCCACACCCTGAGGATCGGTAATCTCACGCCCCAGCATCTGATAGCCGCCACACAAGCCCAAGACCCAGCCGCCACGCCGCACGTGCGCGGCGATGTCCGTATCCCAACCCTGCGTCCGCAAAAAAGCTAAATCAGCGATCGTGGCCCGGGTGCCGGGGATAATGACCAGGTCCGTATCCCCAGCCAGGGCCTGACCAGCCGAGAGAATATCAAGCCGCACGTCTGGCTCTTCTCGCAGGGGCGCAAGGTCATCGAAGTTCGCCACGCGCGGTAAGCCCAAGACGGCAATCACGACCCGGCCTCGATGCAATGGCCGGGTCGGCAAATCGAGCGAGTCCTCGCCGGGCAAAGCCTCAAGACCCGTGAGGTAAGGCACAACCCCCAAGCAGGGCCATCCCGTCGCCGCCTTGATCTGGCGGATACCGCCCACAAACAAACGGCGATCCCCGCGAAACTTATTGATGATAAAGCCCTTGATATGCGCCCGATCAGCGGGACTAAGCACCGCATGGGTCCCAATCAGACTAGCGATGACCCCGCCACGATCGATATCACCCACCAGCACCACCGGCACCTGCGCCGCTTGAGCAAAACCCATGTTCGCCACGTCTCCAACCCGCAGGTTGGACTCAGCCGGACTACCCGCCCCTTCGATGAGCACCATCTCGTGCGTGCTCTGTAGTCGTCGCAGGCTTTGGATGATCGCCGGGAGAAAATCCTGCGCGCGTTTTCGGTACGCCGCTGCGGTCATAACCCCCACCGGCTTTCCGCACACCAAGACTTGACTGCGTCCCGCGCCCATCGGCTTAAGCAGGATCGGATTCATATCCACATGAGGCGTTTGTCCGCAGGCCAAGGCTTGCAAGGCCTGGGCACGGCCAATTTCACCGCAAGACTCACCGCAAGACTCACCGCAAGATTCGCCGCAAGCTTGATCGTAAGCAGGGGCGGCGTTGTTGGACATGTTCTGGGGCTTAAAGGGCGCGACCACCAAGCCCTGACGGTAAAACCATCGCGCCAAACCCGCAGTGAGCAATGATTTCCCCACATGGGACCCCGTCCCTTGCAGCATGAGGTTCCTCATGACCGGGGCAAAGCGGCCTCCAGCACCGAAAAACCGTAATGGCGCAACCAGCGCATATCACTGGCGTAAAAGTTACGGATATCACTGATGCCGTGCTTGAGCATGGTGAGCCGCTCAACGCCTAAACCAAAGGCAAACCCTTGATACTCTTCAGGCACCTTGCAGCTCCGTAGGACATTAGGGTGAGTCATGCCGCAACCTAAAATCTCCATCCAGTCCTCGCCCTCGCCTAAAATCAGCTTGCCCTCGCTCCGGCGATAACGAATATCGACCTCCATGCTTGGCTCGGTAAAGGGAAAAAAGGACGGACGAAACCGCAGGGGCGGATCATCCAAATCAAAAAACGCCTGCACCAACTGAACCAAACAGCCCTTCAGGTGCCCCATGGTTACATCCCGATCGATCCACAGCCCTTCGATTTGATGAAACATCGGCGAGTGCGTCGAGTCCGCATCGCAGCGAAACACTCGACCAGGACAAATCACCCGATAGGGCGGCGGGGAGGACAGCATGGTGCGGATCTGCCCTGAGGGTGAGGTATGGGTGCGCAAGAGAGGCGGCGGGGTCTCCTCACTCGCAAGATAAAAGGTGTCTTGCATGTCCCGCGCAGGATGATCGGGCAAAAAGTTCAACGCCGTGAAATTATGCCAGTCATCTTCAATATCCGGCCCGCGCACTTCGGCAAAACCCATACGCGCCATGATCTCGATAATCTCACTCATGGTTTGCGAAATCGGATGGATAGAGCCCTGCAGTTCCGGGCGGATCGGCGCGGAGGCATCGATCCGCCCGGCCATGAGCCGGGCATCGCCATGGGTCTTATGATAAGCCGCCTGAGCCTTCGTAATGCGGGCGAGCAGGTCTTCTTTAATCTCGTTAAAAAGGCGGCCAAAATCCCGCCGCTCTTCGGGCAGAAGTTCGCTTAAGCGTTTGGCAACAGTGGTGATCGAGCCCTTACGTCCGAGGTAGGCAACCCGCACCGCTTCCCACGCCTGGGGATCGGCACCTGCAGCAATGGCCGCACGCGCTTCCTTGATCAACGCTTTAAGCTGCGCCGTGGGCGTCTTGTTCATGAGCCCAGTTGGGCGTTATCCGGGATTGCTTTGGCCAGAGCAGCTTTGGCCTGATCGTGCAAAGACTTAAAGGAGTCCGGCTCATGCACGCACAAGTCCGCCAGCATCTTGCGATTGAGATCGATGTTCGCCAACTTAAGACCATGCATCATCCGGCCATAGGTCAGCTCACCATGCTGCCGGACGGCGGCGTTGATCCGCATGATCCACAACGCACGCATAGTCCGCTTGCGTTGCCGGCGATCACGATAGGCATACTGGAGGGCTCGCTCGGCACTTTGCTTGGCCACGCGATAGCAGTTGTTACGCCGGCCACGATGTCCCTTGACCAAAGCCATGACTTTTTTGCGCCGGATGTGGCGGGCGGATCCTTTTAAGGCACGGGTCATCGGTCGTTTCCTTAGCCGTTCGGTAACATGTGACGGCGCACCACCACCGCATCAGCAGGGGCGAGAATCTTGGTACGCTGGTTACGCTCTTTTTGTGATTTCGTCTTCGAGATCAAGCGGTGACGACGATAGGCACTGTTGGCACGCACACGTCCGCTTGCAGTCAAACGAAAGCGCTTTTTCGCGCTACTTTTGGTTTTCATTTTCGGCATGGAAAGTGACCCGTCGTAATAAACAGACCTGAACGGAACGGATCATAGGCCTGCCCTGCGGCGGCGTCAAGCACCCACAGAGCTTAATTGCGAGCCGGCAAGCTCGACCGCCTGGGCCATGTTCAGGCTGATGATCGAGGACACGCCTCGCTCGGCCATGGTGACCCCGACTAAGTGATCGGCCTTGCTAATCGTGATCGGGTTATGGGTCACGATGAGAATCCGGCTATCACCAGACTGAGCAAGCTCGCGCACCAGATTACAAAAGTTCACAATGTTCTCATCATCCAAGGCGGCATCCACCTCATCCAGCACCCAAATCGGGGTCGGCTTGAGCCGTGCGGTGGCGACCAACAATGCAATGGCCGTGAGAGTCTGTTCGCCGCCGGAAAGCAAAGATAAGGTACGCACCTTTTTTCCCGGCGGGCAGGCAAAGACCTCCAACCCGGCTTGCAAAGGATCATCGGTTTCGGTGAGGGCTAACCGAGCAGAACCACCGGAGAAAACTTTTTGAAAAAGTTCTGAGAAGTTTTTGTTAAGCTGCTCTAAAACATCATAAACTCTCTTTCGCGCCTCACTGTTAATCTCATCCAATGCTTCCGTGAGGCCCTCCAGGGCTTGCTCGATATCATCCCGCTGGCGGGTGAGAGAATCACCCCGCGCTACCAACGCCACAAGCTCCGATTGGGCGGCAAAGTTCACGTTGCCCACGTCTTCGATCCGCCGATCAATCCGCTCTAGGAGCATGAGAATCTCCTCCTCTCTAGGCGCGCTATGGACGTCTTGCCGCAACGTGGCGGCAGGGTCCTCGGGCTGTTCTTCTTGGTGGTCGGCCAAGTCTTGCGCGAGACGCTCTTGCTCTTGGGTTTGTGCGGCCAGACTTTCCTCTAGGCGGGCAAGCTGGACATCGGCCTGGGCGACCTCATTGGCGCGTTTGGCGCACTGGGCTTGTAATTGGTCGCTGTCGGCTTGCTGTTGTTTGGCCGTTTGCTGAGCGATTTCTAGCTGTTCTTGCGCCTGGTGCAGATCAGTGCGGGCGCGTTCGTGCGCAAGGGCAAGCTGTTCGGGGCGATCGGCAATCTCGGCAAGCTGCGCCTCGATGCAGCCTTGTTCCTCGCTCAGACTGGCAAGCCGGTCTTGCGCCCGATCACGACGGCTGGCCCAACCCTCTCGATCGGCATGCAGCCCCTCGATCCGCGCGCGGTTATCGCTGGCTTGGACTTGCGCGAGTGTGCCTTCGGCCAGGCGCAATTCTTGCCGCAGGGGATCGAGATCGACCGCGGGGCGGGCGGGCGCATCTAGCGCAAGGATCGACTCTTGGTCGACGATACGCTCGCGGATGTAGGCGATTTGCGCCGCCAGTTCTTTGGCGTCTTGGCGACGCTTGTCCTGCTCTTGCTG
Organism: Pseudomonadota bacterium; assembly: GCA_039028835.1. Lineage (GTDB taxonomy): Bacteria > Pseudomonadota > Alphaproteobacteria > JBCCHK01 > JBCCHK01 > JBCCHK01. Next base: position 41,937 of record JBCCHK010000001.1, on the reverse strand, counting down.
GATGCGTCGCCGCTCATCCAAGGCCTCGCGATGGGCGCGGCCAGCGTCGTCCCGATCCTGTTGAGCCTGGCGATGGGTCTGTTGGGCGAGGTGGGCAGCATCTTGCGCGGCCTGGGCTACGGTTTGCGCGCCTTGCTGATTTTCTTCAGCCTGAGTCAGTCGGTTTTTCCTCTCTCCTGCTTGCCGACGTAGCTTTGCCAGGCGTTCCCACTGTTGTCCCCGCTCGCTTACGCCTCGGCGACGCAACCCATCCCAACGCCAGAGGGCACCCTTACGAGAGACGAGAGCCTGACCGGGCCCCAGGGTAATCTGCATGGCCTCCTGCTCATCATCAACCAAGCGGCAGGCTCCCAAGGCGCGGGCGAGTTCAGGCGGGTGCGGCACCTCATCGGCCAAGGAGTTCGACCACAGGGGCTCGGGGTCGGTGGCCTGCCAATACTCCTGCGCCTGGGGGTCACGGCTTGCGCTGATCTCATGCCCGAGGGCGGCATACACCGCCAAACGCAGCTCGGACGGGATGTCCGTCATCTCATCGGCGAGAGATTGACCTTCGGCGCCCAGGGTGCTGGCCAAGCCATCGGCTTGTGCGAGCAGGCGATCTTGCTCGGCGGCGAGGTCTTGATACACGCGGGTCGCCTGGGTGGCCTGGTCTTGGCCTTGCTCGGCCTGCTGGCGCGCCTGGGTAAGGGCATCTTGCGCGACAGCCGCCGCCGCTTCGGCCTTTTCCAGTTCTCGGGCGGCGGCCTGCACGTCGGCGTCCGAGTTTGTTTCTGGCGCATCTAGGGTTTGCTGTTGGCGCTCTAAGGCACGCAGGGTTTGCTTTAGGCGATCGATCTCGGCTTTGGCGCTTTCAGCACTGCCACGGTGACGCGCCAGGTCTTGCTCGTAGGTGTGCAGAATTTCCTGCCCTTCGCGAAAGCGCGCTTGGGCCTGATCCAGGGTTTCCTGGGCATCGGTAAGCTGGGCATCCACTGCTTGCTGTTTGGCCATCATCTCGGCCAGGGTTACCTGAATGCCCGTCAGGGTTTTTTGCGCGTCATCGATGATTTCCTGTTCCCGGGCGAGTTGGTTGGCTGTTTGGTTCAAGCGCTCTTGCGCCGATTGGCGGGTGTTTGTCCATTGCGCCTGCTCGGCGGCGAGCTCGCTCTCTTTCTTGGCGGCAGCCATGAGCTGCTCTTGCGCCCGCTCACGCGTATGGCCGGAGTCCTGCACGTCGCGCTGGAGCTGAGCTAAGCTTGCTTGCTGTGCCTCAAGATCAGCAACCAGGTGCACACGCTCATCGCGCACCTTGTTAAGTCGCCGCCCCGTGCGCATACACGCGGCCCTCGCCCGATCACAGCGTTGCTGGATCAGCGTGTGGGTCATACGCCAGTGCAGCCCTTGCAAACGCCGGACAAAGCGGCCACGACGGGCCTGGTTGCGCAGGTTGCGCCGTTGTTGCTCTAGCTCTTCTATGACCATGGTGACCCGCGCCAGGTTTTCCCGAGCGGCTTTGATGCGGGTTAAGGTCTCTTGCCGCCGATCATGAAAGCCCGCCACTCCGGCTGCCTCCTCCAAGAGATGGCGACGATCAGCAGGTTTGGCCGCAATCAGGGCAGTGATCCGGCCCTGAGCTACAAAACAAGCGGAACTAGCCCCTGTGCCCTGGTCAGCAAAAAAGCGCTGCAGATCACGCCCGCGCACATGGGTGCGGTTCAAGCTATAGCGGGTCGGCTTGCCACGCTCAACTGCGCGACGGATCTCTATCGAACCCGAAAGAGCCGTGCCAGCAAACAGGCCCTCCTTAACATCGGCCTGGATGGTGACCTGCGCGAGAGACCGGGCGGCGCGCCGTGCGTTGCCCGCAAAGATCACATCGTCCATGTCCTCGCCGCGCAGGTGGCGGGACGAGCCCTCGCCCATCACCCAACTCAGGGCCTCCACAAGGTTGGACTTGCCGCAACCGTTGGGGCCGACAATGGCCGTAAGCCCCTCGCGCAGGTCCAGCGAGATAGGCTCGGCAAAGGACTTAAAACCAGCGATAGCAATCTGATGGATCTGCACAAGGCTTGCTTCTAGACGAGATTAGCAAAAAAGCTATAGGGACGACCACCGCGATGAACCTCGCCATCGATGATAAAGGACGGGGTTGCCTCAATCCCAAAGCGGCGTTCCGCATCCAGGCGGGTATCGACAATGGTTTGGATCCGGTCTTCGTCGTGCCAACAGGCCTCAAAGGTGTCGGCATTGATCCCTGCTTGGCCAAAGAGCTGGATGAGAGTCTCTTTGGGATCATCCGCCGTGACCCAATATCGTTGCCGGGTATAAAGAAGGTGGAGCATCGAGCTAAAAACCACCGGCGACAAACACGACACCGCCGCCGCCGCACGCAAGGCCAAACCATCGAGCGGATAGTGACGATAAATAAAGCGCATCTTGCCGGTATCGATGAGCTCTCTTTTAATCTGGCCAAAGGCCTGGGTGTGAAAACCGCCACAAGCCCCGCAGGTCAAGGACGCATACTCGATCACCGTGACCGCCGCGCTGTCTTCACCATAGACGAAATCCCCCTTAACCGGGGCATCCCAGGACTGTGACGTATTCTGTGCGAGCGCGCGTGGGCTGGTTAGAATTGCGCTTAGACCAAAGGCGCTCATGCCCGCGATGCTCAGAGCCTTCGTTGCCGCTCGCCGGGAGAGAACGCGCAACGCCATGCCGCACCCTTTGTAACCTGGCGTCTCTTTTTTTGTCATGAAACCGACCTTCCTTTAATGATTTCGATGATCTCTGTGCGCTTATGATCCTATAACGCTTATCCTATCGCGTCATATCTTATATCACGTTATCTTGCTAACCCCACGCCAACACACCGTTAGGTATACAATACCTTACGCGCGTCCCATGATCCCCTTGCACCCCTATCCACAGCAATCTCACCTATCAAGAATCCATCAAGAAGGTTGCATCGCCGTGTGAATAAGATTGTGGCCCACGGTTTGCGCCGATTGCGGTTTTCCCCCTACACTTATAAAGATAAGCATAAGCGACGTGTTCTCACGTCTTCCCCAGCTTACCTACCTATGAGGTCACGCCATGCCCTTACGCCTAAGACTTCGCCCTGACGAGAAAATTGCTGTCAACGGTGCTGTCGTGTCTGGTAACGACAAACGGACCACCACTCTCGTGATCCATAATCATGCGAACATCCTGCGCGGCAAGGATGTTTTGCTCCCTGAAAATGTCGATACGCCTGTGAAAAGGGCCTATTACCTACTCCAGCTCATGTATCTGGATAGCGAAGGTATTGACTCCTACCTCAAGGATTTTAACACCCGCATGACCGAATTGCGGAGCGCGATTCGGACAAAGCCGCTCATTGAAATCATGGACGCCGTCGATGAGTGCGTCCAGAAAAGGCGTATCTATAACGCCTTGACCCTATTGCGGCTTTTGCTTAAGTACGAGGCTGGCCTGCTCGAGCAAGCACCCACCGAAGACCTCCAGGAAATCGTTGCCGAAGCCATCTTGCGTCTTTTGGATATTCGCAAAGAAGAAAACGACGCACGCCTGCAAGCCCTAGAGGCCGTCGAGAAAGACCTAGGCCAAGTTGAAGAACAACGATGACGGATGACCATGACCGCTAACAACGCCAGTAACAATACCGAAATAGAAATCCAAGCCGCCGTCTTTCGCCGCTTGGTCGATCATTTTCGCGAACGCACCGACGTACAAAACATCGATGTAATGGAGCTCACCGGCTTTTGCCGCAACTGCCTTGCAAAATGGTATGTGCAGGCCGCCAAGGCCCAAGGCCAAGACATCGGTTATGAACGCGCGCGGGAAATCATCTACGGTATGCCCTATGCCCAGTGGAAAGACACCTATCAAAAACCGTAAGCCGCGCAGCTTTGCGGGCCAACTGCTCGTCTGGTATGACCGTCACGGTCGCGCCTTGCCCTGGCGCGAGTCACCAAAGGACCCCTACCACGTCTGGCTCAGCGAGATCATGCTTCAGCAAACCACGGTCGCCACCGTGCTGGCCTATCATCGTCGATTTATCCAGCGTTGGCCAACAATCAAAGACTTTGCCAACGCCGATATTGCGGACCTGCTCAGTGCCTGGTCAGGCTTAGGCTATTATCGCCGTTGCCACCTGGCGCACCGATGCGCCAAGATGGTCGTCGCCCAAGGCGGCTTCCCTAGGGATGTTGCCAGCTTGCGCGCCTTGCCCGGAATCGGCGCCTATACCGCCCCAGCCCTCGCATCGATTTTATATAACGCCAAAGCCCCGGCCATCGATGGCAACGTCCAGCGTCTCGTTGCGCGATTGCTCGCCATCGATGTCGTGCCCACCACGCGCGCAAGACAGATCCATGATTACATCAAAGCGCGTATCCCTCACGCTCGGCGGGCAGACTTTACGCAAGCTCTGATGGAGCTCGGCGGCCAGGTGTGTCGCCCGAAAAATCCAGATTGCGCAAACTGTCCGGTGCGTCACCATTGCGCCGCCGTAAGCAAAAATCTCACCGCGCACATCCCGGTCAAACCCGCGCGTAAGGTGCGCCCAGATCGCTATGGTGTCGCCTTTTGCTGTATCGATCCCGCCGGGCGTCTGCTGCTACGTCGTCGCCCCGACCAGGGCCTTCTACCTGGCACCAGCGAGGTGCCCACCACGCCTTGGCAAGACAAGCGCATCACCGCGCGCGATCTTGCCGCCACGCCTGCCCTGGCGCAAACTCATGTGCCGATTTGTATCTCTGCCCAGACCTCCTGGCAGATCATCACCCCGCCAGTACGCCACATCTTCACGCACTTTCGTTTGAGCCTGCATGTGGCCATCACTCTGGTGCCGCGCCAGGCCGCACCAAAAGGATACCATTGGGCGGGCGGCAATCGCCTACACGCGCAAGAACCGCTTTCTACTCTCATGCGGCGGGTGATTGAGTGTGGCCTTGCGGGGACGGCGCACGACGCAGTCGCCTAATAAGCTGTCGCCGGGCTTGATGGATTCGGGCAGGCGCACCCTCTAGCGCACGATAGTGCAGAAAATAGCCGGTTGTTTGTAAGCCACGCAACGCCTGATCCCAATCGGTATCCAGCGCGCCCGTGGGCTCGCCCAATAGAAAAAGCGCCGGCAACGGGAGCAAGCGACGCGCCCATGGCCTTGCCGCTTCACGAGTCACAGCCCGGCCCGTGCGCGGTGAGATGTAGGCAAGATTTTCACGCACACCGGTTAGCGCGCAAGCCGCAAGATCCAAACCAAAGCCAAGCGTCTCGATAAAGGCCAACTCCCAAAGGGCATAGAAAGACAACCAATGCTCGTCCTCAAGTTTGCTAAAAAACGCTTTTGTCTGAAGATAGAAACGTTCATCAGACGCTCGTTCCGGTAGCCCCACATCGATCATCGCACACACACATTGCAAGCACAGCAAACGTAAGGGTGCAGCAAAAATCGGCGCGGCAAAAACCTGGCGTGGTTCCAACTGATAATTCCCGAGATGCTCGCTCAAGCGACCCCGCCACTGGGCATCCACCAAGCTGCCGACCAAAGGGGCACGACGTAGCGAGCGAACGAGTCCCGCATGACGCCCATGATGGGCCGTCAAGACGCTCGCCAGTGCCGCATGATCCTGATACGGGCGTAAAGAGATTAAAATCCCCTCATCTTCCCATTGTGGCATATGTTTTTATATCCTGTTTTCTTATGTTTTCTATAAAGTTTTCTGCTCGACTGAGTTTTTTTGAATCATGCTCACCAACGCGATTGCCCCGTTGATGACCAATAAAAACCAAAACAGAGCGCGCAAGCTAAATACGTCCATCAGTACGCCCGCAAGGTACGGACCGACCACCATCCCCATCGTGTAAAAGGTCACCAACAAACTGTTACCGATCGTCACATCATCACCACTTGCAAGGCCGCCGACTAAGATCATAATGATCGTATAAAGCCCCGCCGCCGCCCCGCCCCAGATGAACAACGACCCAAGCATCCAAAGGCTCGGGGCGCCGTGCCCCATGACCAGCACGATCGCCGCCACACTCAAAAGGACAATAATGAGGATCATGGTCTTGTTGGCAAGGCCACGCACCCCCTCGCCGATCAAAATTGGCGCAATCACACCGCCAAAGATAAAGGCCACCAATCCCAATCCTGCCCATAACTCTACCCAGCCGATCCGCAAGGCATAGACCGGCCAAAGGGCAAAGACGGCGACCTCGGCAATGCCCGCAAGAATCGCCAACATGGGAATCAAAGGTGCAGTGCGAATGACATCATAAAAAGGTTTAATCAGACCCGTATTGTTCTGGCCGCGCAAATCCTTTGCCGCAATCCAGGCAATCGCCGGAATAGTCATGCCCTCCATCACCGCATGAAGAATAAAGGGTTGCGCACTGTTGCTATCGAGCCACAACACAAGCAAGGCCCCCAGCCCCGCGCCGACGCCCCAACTTGAGAAATATATTCCCACCAAGCGCGAGAGATTCCGCCCTACCGACAAACGGCAAAACCAAGACTCGCTGGCCACCCACACAAGTGCAGTGCCGATACCTGCTAAGAATCGCGCGGCCATGAGACCTGCCATGATATCGATAAGCACGGGCGTTAATAGTGTGCCGATAATCAGTGTGACCGAGCCCCCAATAATCACGACCACATGGCCATAAAAGCGAATCAACGCCGGTACCGCGAGCCCCGTAACAAGCAGTCCCATAGAGTACACGGCGGCCAAAAACCCAATCAACGAGGCACTATAGCCCTTGCCCTCTAATAAGATTGGCACCGCAAGCACACTCGTGCCCATGCCCACCGCCGAGGTCATGGCCACCACCGAAAGAACGATCAGCGCACGCCAGGGCAAAGGGGTTTGAGCCGATTCAGGCATGATAAAATCCAAATGATTGCATCGTGCAAGTCAGAGGAGTGGCACGACCTTTAGTCTGCCCCTATCGCCACCAGATTGTCGATGATGTATAATGCTCCTGATATCAGGGTATTCCTGAGCTTGAGATACACTGATATAGATGGCGACTTCTTAGTAAACGGCGACTCGGGGATTTTGATACATCATGAAACGATTTTTGACACGCACCCTTTTTATCCGCACCCTTTTTGCCGGACTGATTGTCACGATGTTGATGCCTGTTGCCGTGCTAAAACCCGTGCCAGCGCATGCGCAATTGCTCGATATCATCAAAGGACACACGCGCGATATAACAACGCGCTTCGCTGATGATGAGATCATCGACGGGGTGGTGATTAAAAGCGGTATGATCGATGAGGATGCGCCAGGTCAAGACCCCGTTCATTACGGTCGCGGGTCTATTATGATCGTTGAGGCCGAAGATGGTCTGTATGTGCAAACTGGACCTGATTTTAAGATTGGCCTTGCGCCAGATTTATACATCTATGTTTCTAGCGCCACACCGATCGATGATGAGGAAGATTTCTATAGCACTGAACAAATCGAGCTTGGTGTGCTTAAAAAAGGATCGGGAGCAAGTTTCTATAAACTTCCGCCAGATATAGAAATCAACTCTGTGACCGTTATGTGCAAGAAGTTTCGCCAGTACATGGCCTCAGCCCAGATGATGAACGTAGACGGCTAACTGCTCTTGTATATCTGTCACGTCGGCGCCTTGTGTTATTTGTGCGTAGGCGCAAGGCGTATCTTTAACAGGTTGTTCACAAGGCACGGCCTTGACCGGGAGCTCATCATACTTGTGCACACGTTAGACCCGCCGTGCGGGTCTTTGCTTGCATCGGGACCCATGACTCCTGGATTCCCGCTTTCAGCGCGGCCTTGACCGGGAGTTCATCATACTCCTGCACACGTTAAACCCGTCGTGAGATGAAGCAAAACCGCGCGCTACAAGACTGGGAAAGGGCATGGGATTATCACAAGAGCGGCTAGCGGCGGAATCAAGCCCCTGTGGGGGCTGCTTTCGCAGGAATGACAGAAAAGCTGCGCTGAGACGTTGTTCTAGCGACAACAAGTCAAAGCGCCGAAAGCGCCTTCAGGCAAGGGTTTGGCAAGATACGATCAAGATCATGGTAACAATATGGGAACAATAATCTTGATTGATCTTGATTGACGGTCATATAATCCGGTCATCATGAGTGCATCCCCACCAAGGATTATAGGTGTGGTCGCACCAGCTGATGGTGGAGTTGGTTGTCATCGGTTGGCCAGCTTTATCAGCACGTCGGCATGGCAGGGTTTATCTAGCGGGCACCAGCAAGCTAGGTCTTTGCCGCGCAACTCTTCCAAGTCATAGACTACCGCTGCAATAAGTCGAATTCTTTTGTCTCCGGGGGGAAGTCTGCGGAAGTGAACACGCTGACGCTGACGATAGCAATAAACCATAGTGTTTTTCTTGCTTTTTTGCGCAGCAAAAACAAGCCTTTCAAAGGCATCAACAGCCCCCGAATGGCTAGCCTCCTGTCCATCGAACAGTCGCCAGCGAATATCTTTTTTTGGTGTATTCACCTCGATGGGATTACCCCACTTGGTGGATCGACCAACATAGATCGTATTCGGCGGCATACGCCAGCCCTTGGTGCGCTTACGTTGAATGCGTTTAGGCATGGCTTATCAACCTCACAAGAGCATAGAAAATTGATAAGAATAAAAATACTCCCCCAGTAAACCCAAAGCCTATAAGAAAGCCAAACCGCACATATCCCCAAGCAGTGATTTTAATATAGATATTTGACATTTCTATAATCCTTTGCGTCCATCCACTACTCGCGCGCAACGACACGATAATTCGATAAACTCGGCGTAGTCCTCCAACACGTTCAGAAGATCGTTACGATCATCACCGCTAGCCGTTTTAAGAGCCGATAGACAATAACTGCGCAGAGCCCCGTTCTCATGCAACCCCTGCACCCAATCACCAGCCACCCCAACGATTAAAATCAATTCATCGTCCTTCGTTTTTACGGCCTCGCCGCATGCAAAATTGTTCGCCTTTGTCATCTCTATTGCCTCCATGTGTTTGTCTCTTTGATCCCCGCCCCGGCGGGACGCCTCCCAACACCGGGACGGGGATCGGGGAGATTTTCTAACGCAAACGCTCTTGCTCCCACGCAAGCACGTCCGCCAAGCGATACAGGTACCGCTTGCCCACCTTCAACGATGCTGGCCCTGTGCCCTCACGCCGTCGTGTTGCAAGCGTGTCGGAGCAAACACCCCACCGCCGCGCCAACGCATCACTCGTGATAAACGTGCAAGCCTTAAGCGAATCGTTTGCCTTGTTCACCGCCTCCAACGCCCGCGCCGCGTCGGCAGGCAAGGGATCACAACGCGCCGCGAACTGTTCTAGCGCAAGCCGCGCGCGGTCTATCTCGTTCATCGCGAGCTCGTGAGCGTTGTGACTCATAGCGCAGGCTCGCCTTGCTCTTCAAAGTCTCCCCCTTCCGGCGGCACATCAAAGGGCACGTCATCCCCAGCTGGTGACGGCTTGACGGCTTCCGGGGTCTCCGCATCCTTCGCTTGCTCCTTGAGCTGTAGCGTCTTGTGACGTTCGTTAAGGAGCGTTTTAAGATCAGCCACGCGACCCGCATCGCTTTCGTTCAACGCACGCAAGGCTGGCTCGTTCTTCCTCCAAGCCGCTTCCAGAGTCTTGAGTGTTCGGGCCGCTGAAATCGCCTTTTGCACTTGCGCGTACAACGCCGTCGTCTCTGGCGATGTATGCTCAAGCTGGGGTGGCTCTGATGACTGCATCATCTCGTCCGAGGTATAAAGCCCCGACAGCTCTTGCGGAAAGGCCCGCCGCAAAGCGAGCGACTCCGCACACTTGGCCAGCATCACGTCCGGCATCTTTGCCCACATCGACGTCATCGATCCATCCCGCTTACGCTGGGCATAGGACGCCAAACGCGCCACCCCCAGACACGGCTCGGTAAAGTCACACCGCAACACTCCAACCTTGGCCGCTACCGGTGGTTCCTTAGAAGTCCACACGTCCACCCACGCGCCATCATCACCGCACCACCATGGCCCCACCTGCCCCGCGTACTTGCCCGTCCGCTCCGCAATCAAACGAAACCCGTCGATGCTCACCTGGATCGTCATCGACTCCCGCTTAAGCTGGCTATCCCACCGTCGCACCGCATACACCTGCCGCGCAAGCGGATTAAGACCCACCCGCTTGCAATGGGTGATAAACAGATCAAACTCCAGGTCATTCGCCCCGCGGCAAATCGTCTCCTTAATCAACTTGAGTTCCTTTTCCCCCGGCACAAACGCCGTGGCCTGCTGGGATTTTGCCGCATTGACTGCTAAGGCCTGTGTCATTTTCTATATCTCCTTTTGTGTTGAAATCGCAAGCGCGCCGCTCTTCGTGCGCTTGACCTGGACCCCAAAGCCCGTGGCCAGCCGAACGTCTGGCTTTACCCGTTCCTTCAGCCCCTTCTTCGCCGCATCAAAAATCTTCGCCGCGTCGCGGTTCTCCAGCCAATCGCTGGCGTACACACCCCAAGCGTTGTCGCCCGACATATCCACCACCCGCATCTCATCGATCGGTGGCGGCGGAATCGGATCAGGAGGCGATGGCGGCGCAACCTTTCTGAGCACGCAACGCCAGAAGGTTTGCTCGCGCTCGATCAATTCTTTTTGGTAAGCGCGGTCGGCTTTCACCGCCAAGGTCTCCCACCGGGCCGAGCCAAAGAACACCGACAGATGACACACCTGCGCCCCCGTTACCGCCAGGTTGTGCTGGCATTGGGGCGTGTAACGCTCGTACAGCTCCTCCATATTCGTGAACGCGTTCACGTGCTTGGCCTCAAAAATGTCGGCGTTTATGCGTCCATCTAGGTTTGCGCGCATGAACTTATGCTCAGGATGAACACACCCGCCGCATTTCTTCGTGCTAACAGGACTCCCTGTGGCGCGCTCATACCAATAGCGGTTCAGGCTCTCCGTCCATGTCCCCATCGCCACAGCCAAGTTATCGCTCAAGTCCTCCGGCTCTCGCTTGCCCGTCTTCTCTTCCCAAAGCGCAAGCCAGTCCCCCATCATGATCCGACCCGCATCGCTCCCGCCGATACCCTGGCGGCGCGCCTCGTGCCACGCGGCGGACTTGGTCAGTGTTTGCTTGACATCATTGACGGGCATACCTACACTCCTTTTTGTGACGATTTTTGACATAAAAAGTCTTATAACATCATTTTATGATCCTATGCAACACTTTTTTAAGAAGTAATTATGCCCATCACAAAACACCCCATCACAAAGCTCCTAAAAGAGTATCAGGTCAGTACGCGAACCCTGGCAAAGGCAATGGGTAAATCTCTGGTGACCGTCTCTCGACTTATGAGAGGCCATCAGAGCCCCAAGGTTAGGGATTTGCAGGCGATTAAAGAGGTCACGGGAGCAAGCTATCCTGAGGTGTTGTATGCCTTCGGCATCGACGTCACCGAGACCCGGCATCAACACTGTATCGAAGTCCAAGGCAGCATCGATGCGGAGGGATTGATAACCTTTGGATCAACAGGCCAAAGCCTTACCTTGTCCTCAGTAGTCGGCGATAAAACCTCGACCGCACTTATCATCAACGCCCCCGATCACATCATGGACGGGGTCGTTGTCCTGGCCGAAGACTCATCTCCCAGCGGAGGGCTAGTCGTTGCCTACGACGCCAGCGGTGGATCTCGCTTTGGCAAGCTGGTCGATAAGGAAAAATCTGCAATCACCCTCCTCGATCTCAAAGGCAATTCACACGAGATGCGCGCCATCGCCATAAGACCAATCACTTTTGTTGGTTCTTCTTGCGAAATCTCTTGATGTAATCATTATATGATGCTATATTGAGGGTATGACTCACCGTGAAACGTACCTACCCCTCTCCAAATCATGGATAGCCCGCCTGTTCGGCATAAACCGAACCACGGTTTATAGGTGGCTCCAAAGCAAAGACGGACTCCCCGCTGATGTGCGTCAGAAGATAGCGGGGGAACTTTGCTCGCTTGCTAAAAAAATCGGCGAAGATGTGCCCGAGAGTTCCACAGGTGCGGATATAGACGGAACCCAGCCCCCGTGCGGGGCGGGCTCCTCACAACCTTACCGAGGCTTGACTGGGGACAGGGCCACAGGCTCCACAGGCGCGGATGATAGCGGAACCCAGCCGCCGCGCGGGCAAGGTACAACACATGCGTTGCCGACTGGGGACAGAGCCAGGCGAACAACAAGCGCAGATACCGACGGAACCAAACCCCCTCGGGGTGATGCCTGGCTGTAGCCACCAGCACAAAGCCGACTCGGGACCTTTGGGGTGCAAAGCACCCCATCCCGCTGGTAGCCGCACGTACAGATATCGGCGAAATCAAACCCCCGTTGGGGGTAGCCAGAGCCTAAGACCCTATCAACAAGACATGATCCGTGATGTCCGGGCGGCTCTCGTCCGCCATCGTGCCGTCCTACTCACCGCCCCCACCGGATCAGGCAAGATGCACATCGCCGCCTATATGATCGGAAGTGCGGCGGCCAAGGGTAAGCGGTGTTTCTTTCTCGTCCACCGCGCCGAATTGCTTGACCAGGCAGTACGCACTTTTCGCGACTATGGCATCGCCCACGGCGTCATCGCTGCCGGCCACGCGCCTAATCCCTTCGCGCCCGTACAGATCGCCAGCGTCCAAACCCTTGCCCGGCGGCTTGATCGCATCCAGCCGCCTGATCTGGTGATCGTAGACGAAGCCCACCACGTCGCCGCCAAAACCTGGGCAAAGGTCATTGAAGTTTTGGATGGAGAGTGTGCCCAGACACCTCACCCGCAAGACACCCAACGCCCGACTCGGGACCGCGCCAGAGAATCTCACAAGAACAGATACAGACGGAATATCGGCTCCAAGATCATCTTGGTGGGGTTGACGGCGACACCTGAGCGGCTCGACGGCAAGGGGCTGGGCGAGGCCTTCCAGGTCATCGTGCGCGGCCCGGACGTGCGCGCGTTGATCGATGCCGGGTGGCTGGCCGACTATGATATCTATGCGCCAGACGTGCCGGACATGGGCGATATCAAGACGCGGATGGGGGATTTTGATAAGGCCGGCGCCGCTCGGGTTGCGGGCACGTCTACCATCACCGGCAATGCCATTGACCACTACAGGCGGTTAGCGGCGGGCAAGCAAGCGGTGGCATTTTGCGTCACCATTGCCCACGCCGAGAGCGTGGCTGCCTCTTTCAACGCCGCAGGCATCCCCGCCGCCACCTTGCACGGCCAGCTCCAGCCAGCCCACCGCAAAGCCTTGATCGCCCGGTTTCGTGATGGCCAGATCAAGATACTAACAAGCGTCGACATTATCTCCGAAGGGTTTGACTTGCCTGCCCTTCAGGCGGTGATCCTCTTGCGACCCACCAAGTCCCTTGCACTCTACCTACAGCAGGTTGGGCGCGTGTTGCGTCCCGAACAAGGCAAAGCAAAAGCGCTCATCCTTGACCACGTCGGCAATGTCTTGCGCCACGGTCTACCCGATGAGGCGCGAGACTGGTCGCTTCAGGGGCGTAAGAAGGGGGCGCGTAAGGATGCGCACGCTGTGGCGATCAGGCAATGCCCATCGTGCTATTACGTTCATCACGCCGCGATGCGGCACTGCCCAACGTGCGGCCATGTCTATTACGCGCAAGCGGTGAAACCGCCCGAGCAGGTGGATGGCGACCTCAAGAAGATCAACAAGGCACAGATGATCCAGGCGAGGAAAAGCGAGCAGTCCAGCGCGCGGACGCTGGCCGAATTGGAAGCCATCGCGCAGGCACGGGGATACAAGCCTGGCTGGGCGGCGCACGTCATGAAGGCGCGGAAGGCCAAGGCGCAACACCGGACTACCCCATGACTGGGGACAGGCCCACAGTCCCCACAGGCGCAGATGATGACGAAACCCAGCCGCCGCGCGGGCAAGGACGCTAGCCGATATCATGCCTACGGGTAAAGCGGAAAAGCAAATCCAAAGCGAGGTGATGCTGGATTTGTCTGATCCCCATAGCAAGCTAGCGCGAGAACTGCGCGAAGACTTCCAAGCCGCGCTTTGCCCGACTGGGGACAGAAAACAGAACGCCACACAGACCGACAACGACGGAATCATGCCTCACCCTGCTAGGGTGTTTAGGAACAACGTCGGCGTGGCAACCTATCCAGGAGGGGAGAGAGTCAGGTACGGGCTTTGTCCTGGCTCAAGTGATCTGATCGGCTGGATGCCCGTTACCATCACGCCTGAGATGGTCGGCAAGACCGTCGCGGTGTTTTTGGCCGTGGAGGTCAAGGGACCACGGGGGCGGCTGTCGGGGGCGCAGGAGAACTTCCTAGAGCGGGTCAAGAAGGCCGGCGGGATTGGGAGATGCGTGGGGGGAGAAACAAAGGTAGACGCTAAATAAGCGGCCCTTCAGGCTGTCCTTGGGTCGGTTTGCATATCTTTAAGGGAGTACCATCTGGATGAAGCATTCTCTCACCAAGACCGAGAAGTTTACCATCAAAGGTGTGCAATTCTGTGGCCTTTGCACGTTGCGCTGATGCAAGATGAATAGCATCCGCTGGCTTTATCCCAGGCTCGGAAAGTTGTATATGCTGCGCTTGGCGACCAATAAACGCATCCACAGGAAGAAGGAAAATGTAGGGTTGCTCGAAAGATAAAGAAAGTTTATCCAAGCCGATTTCTTTGACCTGGGGTGGCTTGCACACTTCGGCGAGCGTAAATGCCGAGGTCGCAATCTCCAATCTTTCTTCTTTTGCCGAGCGTAAAACCTGATCACACATGCGAAACCAATTCTCAGACGAGCCGTCCGATCTCTCTACCTCTTTCTCCTGATTAAGGTAGGCAATCCATGTGCACGCATCCCAATACACTCTGTTCTTCTTATTCATGCTCGCGCAAAGTCTCTAAGTAAGCCACAGCATCCAAACCGCCCGTAAAGCCTGGGGAGATAGCGTCGCTTACGTCTGGCAGTTCGCTATCTGCCGCAAAAACGTCAACATCCTCAACTTCAATTTTAGTTATTTGGTCATGGGATTTGTAGTAGATCATACCAAGGATGCGTACTCTTAGGCCGCTGATCACATCCTTGACTTCAAGATGCCCTATCCGATCAAGGTTGCCTAACTCAGACACACACTTCACCATTTGACCATCCAGCCTGGAGCGTAACCAAACTATGGGACGCTTAAAACCGTCAAGCTCCACCTTTGCGATATATCCCTCAAGACTGCCCAATTCACGATAGGCAAAAGAATGGTCTGGTAATAAAGTGGCTTCGTGGCGAGTGAACTCCTGCCCCGCCTCTCTATCGATCTCAATGCCTTGTGTATCATAAGCAGAACAGTCAATCCGCGTTTGCGCCAGACCATTGGTAACATTCTTGTATAGACCCTTGGCTTTTTTGATAAGGGCATCGTTAAAAAAATCAGGAGGTGTCCCTGTCTTAACGCTACCTATGCCTTTGATTGCCGAGCGAACAACCTTTCTTGCGTGCCCATCAATGTTGACGCCATAATCCTTAGAGTAAGGCGTTAATTCTACCATCAAGGGAGAGTTCTTGCTCATATCCGTGATCCGCCATACGATCGCCCTTTGCTCTTTTGTATTAAGAGCATTATCGACGCCGTGAAGCAAAGCAACTATGTTTTGCATCTGGGATAGCAAATCGTCCACGCTTGGCGCGTCAACATCCTGATGAGACACACCACGAATCGTGATTTTAATCGGCTTGGTCAATGAAGGAGTCTCCTTATAATTTTTATTATACCACGATGCGGGACATTACTCATCAATAAACTCCCTCTTGATCGGCGTTCACAGCAAGCGTCGCCTCCTCGCCCAGCAACGCATCCAGCCGTATCCCCACGCCGCGCCCCATGATCCCTGGCGCAAACCGCTCAGGCGGGACCTTCATCACCGCATCGTCCCCCAACGCCTTACCCGCCTGATACAACTGCCGCGCGTAATCCAACTCCCAGCGCGTGCCGCGCAAAATCTCCCGCAACGGTAGGGCGTTATTGCAAAAAACGGCCCAGTGCTCTTCGCCTATGACCCTCACAGCGATACCCTTGCCTGCCAAAAACTTAGCCGCCGCCGGGGTGCGCTCCCCCGCCTGTGCCTCGCTCAGCAGGTCGGCAATGGTGATCTCCGTCACGCCCTTGCTGGTCGGGGCCCAACGTACCTGACGTGTGAGGATGAAGGACAACAACCGCTCCTCATCGGTCTGCTCTTCAAAGGCCTCGCCCCAGTTTTGCGCCAACAACCAACGCTCCGCCGCCGCAACCGTAAGGGGCTTGGTTGTGTGCAACAGATAAAACCCCGCTAAAATCGGCGCAAGCTGGTCTGCGGCGCGCATGGCTTTAAGCGTCCCTGCCGCCGCCTCGGCAAACACCCCGATCAGCTCCAGCAAAAGCGGCAGATGCCGCACCGTCCGCGCCAGCAACCGCGAGGCAAAATCAACCCCAAGCACGTCTCTTTTCAGTCGCAAAAACTCCTTATAATGGACTTGCCGATCTGATCCCCGCACCGTCCCCAGCGTCAGCGCGATAAAGCGCGATTGATCCGCCCCCTCCCGTAGCCGTTTGTTCACGCTCGCAAAGCAGAACATCGATCGGGTCTGGTAGGTCACCTTGCGCCCCCCTTGCGTGCCTTTGGTCACCTGGCCGCCTTGGCTACTCAGCCGCGCCAGGTTAATCAACGCCTCGATGTTCAGTTGCGCCGATTCCCGATCCCCTTCGGTCTCGTCGATCAGGACCGGGCGCGCATCGGACTCAAGCTCTTGCCGCAACCCCGCTTCCGTGCTCAGCCCTTGGGTAAAAAAACCAATCCCGCCGACGGCTTCGCGGACCATCGCCATCACCGTGCTCTTGCCCGAGCCCGCGCTCCCTGTAATCCAAAGATGGGGCCGCCAGGGCAACGCCCCGCACACCTGCGAGGCCACCAACCACCCCGCCAAAACATTCCCCGCGTACCCCTCCTCCCACGCAAGATGACGGCACAAGTCCACCAGCCCGTGCGCTTCTTTACTCGTCAGCGGCGTCGCCGAGGGGGGGACCTCCATGGACTCAAGCAGGGGGTAGATATAGCGACCGTCGATCTCGTCAGGGTTGCAGGTCTGCCCATCCACCTGCGCGATGTCCCCCAGGTGCAACACCCAGCGCCCCCCATCCATCCACGCCCCGCGTCCGCGGATGCGTGACGGGGTAAAGTGCCCCGCCGCCTCGCACGCTCTCATGCACGCATTCGCTGCCGCAAGCCAGCTCTTTTTGAACTCCTGCGACCACCAGTTCAGTGGGGCTAACGCCAGCAGGTTGGTCTTATTGTGTGCGCCTGCCGATAGGGCGTGAACTTGCCGGGTGCCAGTGGGCAGGTAGTAATACAGGCCGTTATGGTAGCCCAGGGGGCGGAAAGGACGCAGGTCGTTAAGCGTGGGGAGCGGTTCTTCGTTCGGGTGCTCTTTGGTAGGTGGGGCATCCATGGAAGGTGCGTTTGGGGTTGAGTCGCCGTGCGGTCCCCAGTCTAGTCCCCCGTTGGTTGCACCATCTCCTGGATTCCCGCCTGCGCGGGAATGACAAGGGAGAGAGTCGGGAATGGCAGGGGGTGGGGTGTTCGAAGGGGATGGGGATGGTGGGAGCGTCACCGCATCAGGGGTCGTCATCAAGGGCTTTGCCCATGCCATCACCTGGTGACCTGTCCAGCCCAAAGCAAGCGCGTCCGCCGCATCAAAGCCTTTTGCCAGCGACGAGTCAGCCAGCACGTCAATCGCCTGTACCGCGCATCCCAGGTTGGTTAATATCTCGGCCAGCGATACCCGCTCGCGCTCGTTTATAATCTCGCTCACGGCCATGGCCTTTACCCCCACCGCATCGGCGTCCGGCCACAGCACCACCTGCTTGCCGCCCAAAGGTCGCCAGTCCGTGTATTTGATGCTGTTGGTGCCGCCGGGCCAGGTGATAATGACGTTTTTGGTCAACAGCTCTCGTGCCGCATCCGCCGCCTTCTCACCCTCTACCACGATCACCCGCGCGTCCGGGCTGTTCGCCAGTTGATCCAGCCCATATAAGGGACGCGGCTTCGCAAACGGTAACAACGTCCAGCCCTCGATGCCGTGCGGACTGGCCGCCCATTGCACCTGCGGCGTGATCTTCTTGCCCTTAATCTCGCACCGCAACACGTAGCCGATCAGCGTGCCATCCGTCTTGCGATAGGGATGCACCAAGCTCGGGATCGTTCGCCAAGTGGGACTCTTATCTTCGCCCGTGACCCGCTTGGGGTTGTGGAGCGATACCCCAATCCCCGGCTCAATACTCGCCGCATTCTCCGGTGGCGGGAGCGGGGTGTAACCTTTGTAAGGATCATGCGCTCGGCTCGGTTCCCGCCGCGTCATAGGCGCACCATCCGCCAGCGTGTTCGCTTGTAGCGACTCGCAGGCCTCAATGAATGAACACCGACCCCAGGCCATAGTGAAGTCGATCACGTCCCCATGGGCGCCGCAGCCAAAACAGTGATAAAACCCCTTGTCATCATTGACCGTGAAGGATGGCGTGGTCTCGGCGTGAAAGGGGCAAAGGGCCCGGTACTCGCGCCCAGCACGAGTCAGCTTGACGTGCCGAGCGATGACCTCCGATAGCCGGTAGCGGCGGCGCAGCTCGTGGGTGTCAATCTTCCCCATCGCGACCGCACCTTTTGGCAGCTAAAAGCGCGTAGCCTGCAATGTCGTCCCAATGATCCCGGTGGGCTTCGTCCCCAACTGTAATCCGTGCCAACTTGTGGCAGATCATATCGACCGCCTCCAGCAGTTCGGGATCATGGTTGCCTTGCCAGGACTCACGGATCGTAGATTTAAGGCCTTGCGCGACCTCTGCAATGTCTGGGTAATGGCCGTGGGTTTGCGCGCGGCGCGTCAACAGCCCTTCGATTTTGTAGGTCGTCATCGTCATGCCGCATCTCCCTGTGAGTCGTAGCCAAGCGACTCGCAGTCAGCAATGACCAGCTTGCCGCTTACGTTGAGGTCCGCAGGGATATGGGTGAGATTTTGGCAACCGATGATATAAAGGTCACCTTTGGCTTGGATTCCTGGTGGCCATGTGTTAAGGCCACAACGCTCGACGGCGATGTCCCCATCCCATTTTTGGGTGGTTTGTTTGATGGTGATTGCCGCAAGTTCCGCATCGTCGATATCGCTTATGACGAGCGTGCCATATGTGTCGATAAACATCTTCGTCTCCCTTTTTTATCTGCTTGGGGAGAGGGATTGCTTTTGTTAACCTTTTATGCTCTTATTCACGGGTTTAGAATAAGAACATAAAGGGTGATCCCCCGCATCGCGGTGGCAACCAAAACGGTACATAAAAGAAAACCGTGGCGGCGTTCAAGTATCCAGCGTGATACCTATCGGCGTCCGCCCCACCGGTGCGGGGGATCATACGGAAAAGCTATTATCGAGTGATTCGAATCCATGGCCTGCCTCGAATGAAAAAACCCCGACCGGCGGGGTGTCCGCTTTTATGTAGACGTTTGGTTGACGCCATCACGCCGGGTGCAGACTAGGGAACCCGGCGCAACTCCCATATTCTAGGAGAGGCGACAGCATAATGCAACACTTTTATTGACAATCACCGGATCAAGCGGTGGATATTTCCACAATGTCGCGTAAGCCAACCGATAAATTGTTGGTCAGACATAACTTATTCTGCCCGCATCTGTTCAATCACATGCGCAAAAGCCTGGTGCACCATTGAGACCGATGAGCACGCCATTTGCTCCCGACGAACTAAACGAGCTTTTATGAGGTCCTCATAAAAGCCGTCGTCCGCAAGCGCATCTTGGATGATCACAAGCCCCATGCACCCAGCGACACGGGAAGCCGCAACGTCCTCTTCTATCGCGTCGAGACTTGCGTTGAGGAGTGCATCATCTATTTTTAGCGTTTCTCGGCTATCCCGGTTTGCACCTTTACTTACCAACAAAAGATTGGCAAAGTGCGTTGCCATACCAAGCAAAACTCCGTCACCTTCTTCGAGCTCCTGTTCGAGCTCCTGCTTGCGTTCAGGACTAAGTTCATAATCCTGTGCCTGCACATCCCACGCGATGAACGAACAAGCCAGCACGACCATCCCGACCATGATCTGCAATTTTTTGGGTGTAACCATGAAAGAAATACTACCTTAAGGGCGTTTTATTGACAATACTTTTGCGCTAGGTTCATGCCAGGTTTGCAACAATCGTTCAGGCATCCAGCGGCCACGCCGTCCGCCACCCACCAGCGGGCGGCGTTTGGTTTTGCCATTATCGCGCCACAAAGCCAGCCCTTGCCATTATCTCACGCACTCCTAGCTCCTCCCGCCAACCCGAAGGCGTAATCGCAACGCCTGTGGCCTTGTGCGCAAGGGTGTATAGACCTGTAAAATGGATCGCTCCCTGACCACCATACCACGCGCGAACACGGCGAGTGTTTGCGTGGGCGAGGATGCGAGACACCTCGGCCTGCTTAAGGCCATAGTGTAGCAACAACGCCACAAACTCGTCCTTGGTCGGGGGGGCGTAACGTGGTTTGCCATTATCAGACATTATCCCGCTCCTTCTATAGCCTGTTTGATTTCTTGGTTAGCCAGGTCGTAGGCCGCCTTTTCTATCTCGCTTGTCGTGGGTCGCGCGAAGGGCAAGCAAGGCAGAACTGTAGACCGCGCCTGGCACGCGGCTTCATACGCCTCGATATAGGACATTATGGCCTTGCTTAGCCATTCACTGGCTTCGCTCTCGTCATGGGTTGCCCTTAGGATTGCCTCCACCGCCGGACGATCCAGCGCGGCGATATCCTTGGGTAGGTTGATCGAAGGTGGTGGGCTTGGCTTAGTGTCGTTTGCCATTTATGGGCTCCTTTCTTGGTCATGAAGGTTATCCCCTTCCCATGTTAAGCGGCACGGGAAGGGGATACAACCGACTAACCTAGATACCTTTGCAAGCGCGCGGCCCGCTTTTCGGCGGCGCGGATATCACGCCGCAGGTAGTCCATAGTAAAACAATGCTGGCGGTTATAATCGCAGACCTCCTTGACCTGCTCAATTGTTTGACCGGCATAGTATTCATCACGCAAAGCCCTCCAGTCTTCATCACGGTTGCCCTTAAACGCCTTGTGCTTGG
Organism: Pseudomonadota bacterium; assembly: GCA_039028835.1. GTDB lineage: Bacteria > Pseudomonadota > Alphaproteobacteria > JBCCHK01 > JBCCHK01 > JBCCHK01. The sequence continues at coordinate 20,843 of JBCCHK010000001.1, read as the reverse complement.
CTTTAAGATAGGTAGCCTTGGCGGTCAGCTTTTCGATCGCGTCGGGGTCGTTAGAGTAGATAGCACCCGCTAGCTGGTCTTCTATATTCTCTCCGGTGGATCGATGATCCTCAGCTTTGGCTTTGTCGGCAATATGCGCAAGCATATGGTCATCACGGCGACGAACACAACGCGCCAATCGACCACGCTCGCGCGGATGAACAGGTTGCATCATTCCCGGCCCATCCATTCCAGGCCTAAAGTCTTGCATGGCCTTGATCGATTTTTTGATCCGCTCGTCAGCCGACCGCTCACGTGCTTGTGCCCATTCTTGACGTTTAGCGACGCGCGCCGTCTTGATTGCCCTTGTTTGCCCGCGCGGAATAAGCGAACAGACAAAGCCATCACCAGTCTTCAGGATATGGGTGACCTTGCTAATTTGCTCCTGCTTTTTCTTGCCGCGCCGGGTTACAAGCGTAACGGTATCGCCATGGCTTGGCTGGTTATCCGTGTAAATCACGCAACCCCAGATCCCTGGTGCTAGCTTCTTGTAATGATTCTCTTTCATTGCTCTCTCCCTTGTGGCCCCGGCGCCATGCGCCGGGGGCTTGTTGGTGGTTAGGATTCTTGATAAGAAGCCTTTACTTGCTTGATAGCTTGATCCAATTCGGCGGGCGTTTTGATAGAAGGCAAGGCCTTCCAAACACGCGGCGCACCGTCGACGCTATCTTTAACGCAGGTGTACCATTCATCTTTCTCCAGATTCTTGTGCTGCTGCTTGGTCTTGAAGGGGTGACCACCGTCAGCCCAATGAACGCAATCCATATCGCCCTTGACGCCACCGTAGCCTTGGACGACCAGCATGCGATAGATATCGGCGATATGCACACAGCGGCCCGAACCGATAAGGCCGGGCGGATCATTAGGGCGCGGGTTTAGTTCGTTATAATCACTCATCAGTATTCTCCTTTTATCGGTGGCCCCCGGCACATATGCGCCGGGGGCGGTTGTGCTAGAGCTAGGCCGCATCCTTTTCAGACACTTCTAGCGGTTTGGTTTGGGACTCGTTAAAGACGTAAGCGGTCTTTACGACGGTGCGCTTGTTTGCGCGCGGATCGTCGGGATCGACCGGATTGCCATCTTCATCAGTAAGTGCCTTGCGATAAACCTTGATAGGTGTACCTTTCTGGCCCTTCATCACGCACCGCTCTAGGTCTAACCATTGCTTGAACGTGGCCCAGCGGTGTGTCGCGACCGGCAAGACGTCACCGGCTAGGAGCAGGCGATCGATATTGCCCTCTTGGTAAGCCTTGCCCGTGCTTGCATTGACCGGCAAGCCGGGTGCGGCGTCAGAATCTGATGAGGGCGCATCTTGCACCACCGTGACCGGCTTGGGCGCAGGCGTGACTTGGTCAGGCATGACCACGCGGATATCGACGTCTATTGGCGAAAGCACGTGAACACTCTGGCCGTCGTCATCATCGATCCGAACCGGCGCCTTGCAGTCTTGCTCGAAATTGATCACGCCGCCGCCACTCAGGGCGCACACAGTGTCACGCAGATATTTTGGATCGACGGCTGTTTCAGCTGCCCACGCAGGATCAATGGGCTTGGTCGTCGGAACAACAACCGACGGCTGTAAAACCATCATCCCGCGCCCTATGCATAGGCCTATGGAATTGGCGTAGCCAGAATCGTCATACGCGGCTGCTTGCAGCTTTATCTGCTCGAACGCCTGCTTAAGGCGTTCGAGCATTGCCGTTTGCTCAAAAGCCACAGGTGTTGCGCTTTTTTGCGGAATCACCCGCTCATAGTCAGGATATTCGCCCGCAATTGTTTTTGACCACAATCGCATATTGCCGCCATCGATATCGATGACGCACGAATAGTCGTCACCACGCTCTATCGTGGCTTTATGCGCGCAGATTGGCCAAATACTTTGCATCACCTTAATCGTGTCGCGCGGCACGGTAAGTCCGCTTTCAAAAGCGCCGCTATCGGACAAGTCTGTTGCGGCCAAGCGGTGACCATCAGTAGCCACGACTCGCACCGTTGATGACGTTGACGATTTTTTGAATAAAATGCCGGCAAGGTAATACCGGCTATCGTCCGCAGGCATTGCGTAGGCAACCTTGTTGATTGCATCGATTAAGCTATTGGCGTCGAATTCACCCGATTCAAGGTTTTTGAATGGAATTGGTAGCTCTCGCCCGTCGTTTGTGGCGGGAATCTCGACCTTGGTTCCTGCGCATTCCACCATAAGACTCTCGGACCCAATTGTAAGCGTTATCGAAGCATTCGCTTTTATTGTTTTGAAGAGGTTGCTTAACGGCACAAGATTTACAGTTACGCTAGCAACCGAACCCGAATCGTATGAATCGGGTTCTATTTTTAGCGATACTCGTAGCTCGGTGTTGCCGCAAGTAACCTGCATGCATCCATCGACGTTGTCGAAAGATACGAATGGGAACCCACGATCACCGCAAACTTTGGCCGCCGCCGTTATAGCCGTTTTGATTCCTTTGGCTTTGTCAAATGTAGCTCTCATGACCGCCTCCCTTACGCTTGTAAGGCGCGCAAGGCGCCTTGCAGGTGAACGATAGCCGCGTCGTCATCCCGGCGCGTTGCGCACAAGGATTCCTCAGCGGCGGCAACAGCGTGCCACGCGCGTGCGGTCTTTGGGGTGTTGGGAAGGTTTTGAATCGCCGGGATCAGGGCCCGGACTTGTGTGATGGTATCCATCAGCTTGCTCCTTAGTTAGGTAACTGACCGACCCGCATGGGTGGTCTTGACGATAATCATTATAGCAACACTTTTATGAATGTGCAACACTTTTATCATTTTTTTTGTCGCAAAACGTAACAAAAATCCAAACTGTTACACTCTGTTACGCCTCTTGTTACACATAACTCCTTGATTATCCTCCATTGTTACAATGTAACGGTTTTTCCGTCGAAATATACCCTATATATAATTTATGTCATATTATATGCAACATATTTACATATATCCCCCTCCCTATATATAATATATCTTATGTAAATTATTGCTACATTGTAACATATGTATATATATCAGTGAGTTAAGGTGCTACAAAAGCGTTACAAAAGCGTTACAGCTTTTGAACTTGTAACACTTCCAGGCTCAGCCTAGCTTTTTTAGCCCTTCGATTTTCGTGTGCATAACTTTACGCACAACCCTTGCGCTTTGTGGTCTTAATACGACCATAATCCTCCCATGCCCAGAAAACTCACAGCAAAAGAACAACGCTTCGTAGATGAGTACGTCGTCGATTGCAATGCAACACAGGCGTGTAAGCGTGCCGGCTACAAAGGCAAGAATCACGACAAGATTGGTGGGGCTTTGCTATCAAAAATAGGCGTTGCTCAAGCCGTGCAGGCGCGTTTTGACGATATTGCCAAGCAAAACGGCGTGACCGCCGGCTTGCTCATCCAGCAAGCCGAACAGGCCAGGCAAGCGGCTATGAAAAAGGGCAATCACTCCGCCGCGGTCAACGCTGTATCCCTCAAGGCTAAGATCACGGGTCACCTGATCCAGCGTAGCCAGAACACGATGCAAGTTACAGGTGAAATCAAGGCCATACGCATCGAATCCGTACCCGTAAAACCCAGACTTGATGATAAAGAGACATCAAGTCTTGGGGCAAAACCCCCGGAAAACCATGGCAATATCATCGACGTGCCTGAGTAAATGGTAGCAATATGGTAACACTAGCCCCAATCTCGCCCCGTTTTGCGCCTTATGCTAGCCGTACCCACGCCTATGAATCGCAGGCTTGTGGGCATGGTCAGCACCCCCCCCCCACCCCGGCGATCCGGCTTGACGATGATATTAAAATCCGACTTTTACACTGGAGGTCGAAATCCAAAAGGGAGTACGTCAAAGCTACGGTGCGTAAGGGAGGATGCCATTGGGATCAAGCAGCTGTGGGAGGTGTGTGATGGGTCTTGATGGGCAGGGGTTGTTGCGGTTCAAGGTGGCTCCCATCTTTGCGGGTTTGTATGATGCCAAGGCGCGGTATAAGGCCGTTTACGGTGGTCGGGGCTCGGGCAAGAGCTGGGACGCGGCGCAGCGTTTGATCCACCGTTGCATCCAAGAGTCCAGGACGAATGCGGTGTGTATCCGCGAGGTTCAGCAGTCGATCCGGGATTCATCCAAGCGGCTTTTGGAGATGACGATCAGTGCGCTGGGTGTGGGTCATTTTTTTGAGGTGCAGCATGATCGTATCATGACGCCTGGCGGCGGTCAGATTGTGTTTAAGGGGATGCGAGGGAACACGGCAGAAGGGATTAAATCGCTGGAGTCGATGGATATCGCGTGGGTGGATGAGGCGCAACAGCTTTCGAGTCGGTCGTTGGAGTTGCTGTTACCGACGATCCGCACCCGCGGGAGTGAGCTATGGTTTAACTGGAATCCGCGCTTACAGACCGATCCGGTGGATCGGATGTTCCGGGGCAAGGCGGCGGCTAAGAATGCGCTGGTTGTGCAGGCGAATTACGACGCCAATCCGTTTTTTCCGCCCGAGCTAGAGGAGGAGCGGCTGCGCTCGTGTGAGGCTGATCCGGTGCGCTATGCCCATATCTGGGAGGGAGCCTATGAGCCTATTGCGGTGGGGGCGATCTGGGACCCGCAGACCATCGAGGATCATCGGGTGCCCTCGCCGCCGCAAGACCTGGGGCGGATCGTGGTTGCCGTTGATCCGGCGATATCCTCCGATGAGGGGGCCAACGAGCACGGCATCGTCGTCGTGGGCATGGGCACGGATGACCGCGCCTACGTGCTGGATGACCTGTCCGCCACGGGCAAGCCCGACGTGTGGGGTGAGCGCGCCGTGGCGGCCTATGACAAGTGGGGGGCCGATGCGGTCGTCATCGAGGTCAATCAAGGCGGCGAGATGGGCGAGAGCGTCCTGCGCTCGTTCCGGCGTTCCCTGCCCATTCGCCCCGTTCGTGCCCGCCACGGCAAGCACGTCCGCGCAGAGCCCATCGCCGCCCAATACAAGCTCGGGGCTGTGTGCCACGTGGGCACATACCCCGACCTTGAAGCGCAAATGTGCCAAATGACCCTGGGCGGGTTTGAGGGGCACGGATCACCCGACCGGGTCGATGCCCTGGTGTGGGGGCTGACGGACCTGTTTCCTAATCTTCTGGCCAGGCAAGGCACTCGGGCCATGCCGACCGTGGCGTCGAGTGACTTTCGGGTGTTCGCATGAGCCGTCATCGCCTCCCCAATCGTCGCCTTGCCGTAACCCACAAAGTCGCATGGGATTGGCGCGAAGAACGCATCACCATCGGCTACGACGACCAGGGGCGGGCGCGCGAGGTGTTTGCAAGCGGGCGCGTGGCCGATTCAAAAATTGACGCGATGCTGATTGATACCGGCATCGTGCTCTCGCTCGCGTTGCAATACGGCATCCCGATCAGTGAAATCGCCGCCGCCGTCGGCGTGGATAAGCACGACCCGAACAGCATCATCGGCGCGATCATCCACAAAACCCACCAGGAGGCCACGTTATGACCAGCACATGGGTCGTTGTTTGGTGTGATACGCCTGCTGTGATTGGCCTTAACTGGCGTGATCGGCTGATGGATGGCCTCTTGCGGCGGTTTCTCAAACCCGGATTCCGGCACGTGTTCTGCCTGAAACGTTTGCGCAAAGGCGGCTGGATCGTCATCAACCCGCACGGGCTTTGTATCGATGTGAGCGAAACCCACGGCGATGCCTACATCGAGAACCTGCGTGAGCAAGAAAAGCGCGGCTTATGCACGATGGCAAGGGTGCAAGCCCATCGTCCCGAGCACTGGCAAAGGCGCGGCCTGTTGTGCTGTTCGTCCGTCATTGCCCACATCCTGGGCCTGCGGTGCGGGCTGTGGGCGACCCCCTTTGAACTTTACTCAATTCTCTCCAACCAACCAATCACAAGGAGCTAACCATGGGAATTTTTTCCAGGCCGGACCCGCCGGATACCTCAGCTGCCGATGCGGCACGCGCGAGGGCTGAGTCCGAAACCGCCGAGATCAAAAAGCAAAACGAGGCGCGGGTGCGCAACGTGAAAAATCGTCGGCGTGGCCGCGCCCTCCTCGCCTTCAAGGACACCGGCGAGCAGGGCGTCAAGCCCAAAAAGAAGAAGCTCGGCGGCTAACCATGGCGGATGACGGGCAACGCCCCAAAACCTTGCGGCGGTACGATAAGGCCGCCGAGCGCAGGCGGGCGTGGGACGGCATCCTGGATGACGCCTATCGCTTTGCCCTGCCCAACCACGACCCGCGCGGCAATCAAAGTCCGGGCAAACAGCGGGACGTTGAGGTCTTTGATAACACCGCTGTTGCCGCCGTCCAGTGGCGCAAAGCGCGTCTTCATGGCCAGCTGTTCCCGCCCTTTCGCAAATGGATGGACTTTACCATCCAAGGGGATGATCCGGGGGACGATGACCAGATCAAGGCGTATCTGGCCAAGGCGCAAGAGGCGTTCCATCAAGCGATCGAGGTCTCGAACTTTCATATCGAGATAGACCCCGCCTTGGGGGATGCCTGTATCTCCACCGGCTGTTTGATGATCCACCAAGGCACGCCCGAAGACCCCTTGCGGTTTGAGGCCGTGCCGATTGCCCAGCTGATCCCCGAGGAGGGACTGGACGGCACCCTGCGCACGATGTTCAGGCACTGGAGCCTGCCCTTGCGCCAAATCCGCGAGAAGTGGCCCGACGCCAAACGACCCGAGCAAATCAAGCAAAGGGACGACCCTGATGCCCCCATCACGGTCATCGAGGCGATCTTGCATGAGGGCGATATCGCCCGCTATGAGGTGTGGGCTACGGATACAGGCCAAGGGCAAGGGTCTGGCGCGCGCCTGATGCTTGAGCGCAACTACCAGACCAGTCCGGCGATTGCCTTTCGCATGGACAAAGCCCCCGGCGAATGGATGGGGCGCGGGCCTGTCCTCAATGTCCTGGGTGATATCAAGACTGCCAATAAGCTCGTCGAGCTCGTCCTCAAGAACGCCTCCATCGCTGTGACGGGCATGTGGCAAGCGGACGATGACGGGGTACTCAACACCGCCAACATCAAGCTGGTGCCGGGCACGATCATCCCCAAAGCCCCAGGCTCTGGGGGGTTGCAACCACTCAAGGCGCCGGGGGACTTCAACGTGAGCCAGATATTGCTCGAGCCGCTCCAAGAAAACATCCGGCGCGGGATCATGGGGCCCGCCCTGCCGCCGACGCGCGAAGGGGTGCGCACCGCCACCGAGATTGATGCTCGGGTCGCCGAGCATGAAGCCTTTGAGTTGCCCATATCCTTGCGCCTGCTGAACGAGCTGGATTATCCCCTCGCCCGGCGGGTGATCGCGATCCTCTCCAGCCCCGCCATGGCCGGATCGCCCTACTACATCGAACCGCTCGAGCGGAACGGCCAAGAGCTCCGTCCCGTGCCAGTCTCGCCCCTGGTGCGCTTGCAAGATCGCGCCGAGGCCGCGCAAGCCGGCCAGGCCTACGCCGCCGGTCTGCAAATGATGGGCGATATCATCGGCGGGGTGGTCAACCGCCCGACCTTCCTGCGCCACAGCCTGACCCAAGCCGGATTCCCGCCCGAGCACTTGCTGTCCGAAGACCAGGCCGCCCAGTACGAGGCGCAGGTCCGCCACGCCCAAGCCCAGATGCAAGCCCAAGAACGCATGAAACAAGAACGCATGAAGCAAGAACGCATGGAGCAAGAGGCTGAGCAAAGGGAGGGCGGGCATGAGTGAGGAGCTCAGACAATCATACAAACAGACCTTTGCAAGCGATGACGGCAAAGTCGTCTTAAAGCACTTGCAATCCATCACGACTGATCTGGCCCTGGGGGCAAATAGCCCCGACGATTATCTACGCCACCTAGAAGGCCAGCGGTACATCGTCAGACTCATGCTCAACTACCTCAAGGAGAAACCCAGTGAGTGAAGACCAAACCTTGATCGATCTTGCCCAAGCAAACGAAGATCAACCCACCCAAGATGCCCCCGAGCAAGCCAAGGCAAGCCCAGAGGTCAAGCCAGAGCCCACGGTGATCGATGTGGACGGCGAGCGGATCACCGTGCCTGAGGACCTGATCGATCCCCAGACGGGTGAGATTAAGGCAGAAGCCGCCGCCAAGCGAGTGCTTGACCTGCGTAGGCAGATCAGCGAGAAAAACCCGCCACCACCCGAAACCTACCAGCTTAACGTGCCCGAAGAGCTACAAGACACGATCAAGGTCGATCCCGACGATCCGCTCGCCGGGCTCGCCATGGCGTGGGCTAAAGAGCAAGGGATCACCCAAGAGGGCTTTGACAAGTTGGTTGCCGGGTTTTATGGCCTCCAAGCTAAGCAGGGCGAAGACGTTGCCGGTTATCAGGCCGAACAAGAGCGCATCCTCAAAAAAGCCTGGGGCGATAAAACCGAAGCCATCAAGGGCGAGCTCGCCCGGTGGATCACCGGCATCATCGGTGAGGACATCAAAAAGCCTGAGGTGATAAACGAGCTTAGCACCATGGCCGCAACGGCGAGTGGGGTGCAGCTGCTCAAGAAGATCAAGGACACCATCGGCGAGCAAGCCCTACCTGCCACCCGTGATGCCAGCGGCGCGGGCGCAATCTCGACTGCCGACTTGCAGGCCCTCCAAGCATCGGAAGCCTACAACGATGAGGCGCACCCGGACCATGCCGCGACCGTGGCTAAGGTGCGGGCGGGATATCAGCAGTTGTATCCGGATCGGTAAGCCATGTTATCCACAGGTTATGACTGTACCGAAAATGATAGAAAATCGTAAAAAAAGGCCCGTTTTGATTCATTTTGAGTCATGTCGGACCGTTTTTCATCAATTTTTCGCAAAAAATAGAAAAAAACCTTAGCATCTCTTCACCCTTGACGAAGCGCATAGAAAACATTTTATCTATGGACAACCGCATCCCCTCGCCAGGCCGGGGGCGACGCCGAACGGCCCTCCGTGTGGAGGCATCCCGCAACGCATCGCCTAAGGCGGGGCCGCCGATCCCTTAATCGGTCGTTCGCAGGCTTCTCGCCTGCGGATAGGACAATCCCTAGCGGTGCGTCCTGCCCTCAGGAGCTATCCTGGCCACGTGCCCCCACTGGTCCGCCGCGTGAGTATGACCCGTTGGACGCTTAGCGTCTCTTGTTCCCAACGTATATCGGGAGCGATTCATACGAGGGTTAGGCGTGCGTTTATCCCTCAAGCTCATAGCAACAGAGGGATCAACCCATGTCTATCAATATCCCGGCCTGGTTCGTCCAAGAGTTCCAAGCCGATGTTCACGCCGCCTATCAACGGCAAGGCTCCAAACTGCGCCACACCGTGCGCACCAAGGCCGCCGTCAAGGGCGAGAAAACCCACTTCAATACCGCAGGCACCGTCGGCGTCGGCGATAAAGCGCGCGGCGGTAATGTCCCCATCATCACCGGCGAACGTGGCCGCGTCCCCTGCTCGCTCTATGCCAAGTATGGCGGCGACTACGTGGAAGACATCGATGAGGTGCAAACCAACGTCGATGAAAAACGCATCATCGCTCAGTCCTTTGCCTGGGCCCACGGACGCCACACCGATAGCCTGATTATCGATGCCATCGCGGGCGCAAGCAACGGGGCCCAGGAAATCGATATCTCGGGCGAAAGCCACGGACTTAACACCGGCACCTTGCAAAAGGCCATCGAAACCCTCAACGCCGCGGACGTGCCCGACGACGGCAAGCGCACCGCGCTTGTCACCGCCCACGGTTGGGAAGAACTGCTCAAGATCGATGCCTTTGCCAAGGCCGATTACATTGGTCAAAAGCAGATGCCTTGGCTTGGCGGCTCGGAAGCCAAGCGATGGCGTAACTGTCTGTGGGTGATGCACACCGGCTTGCCCATCGCAAGCAATATCGCCACCTGCGTGATCTACCACAAGACCGCGGTCGGCCACGCTATCGGTAAGGAGTTGCAGGTGACCTGGTCGTGGGAAAACACCAAGTCCGCCCACTTCCTCAACACCCGCATGTTGCAAGGCGTGTGCCTGATCGATCCCAAAGGGGTCGTCAAGATCAAGGCCAAGAACAACGTCGCACTTTAGCCCCACGGGGGCTCGATTCCGCCGGTATCGGTCTGTATGGAAACTTGTTTTCTGTCCCCAGTCCGGCATCAGGCGGTTTGAGAACCCAACGAACAGAAAGGAGCCCAACAATGGCTTTGAACATCAAACACCTCTCCGCCATGGCGTCCGCCGATGGTCAACACTGGTGGCAATACAAGACCAAAGACGACATCAGCGACATCGAGGGGAGCGACTATTTTAATGGCGCGTCCCATATGGTTAAACCCGATGACCTGATTTTTGCGCTTGCGAATGACGGCTTTAGCATTAACCGCGTCAAAGCCAACACCGGTGGGGTCGTCTCCCTGCAGGGTGAAGATATCGAGTCGACGTAGATGGAGCTCAGCGCAATCGATTACAGCAGCCAGGCCCTCGTTAAAATCGGTGCCCAACCTATTAACTCGTTCAACGACGGGACGGCTGAATCTGACGTAGCCGGGCTGCTGTATGAGGTGGCCAGGGATGGATTGCTCGCAGTCCATCCCTGGTCGTTCGCGACCGGCCAGGTGACGCTCCCGCGCCTTAAGGCCAAGCCGGTTGCCGATTTTACCTATGCCTACCAACTGCCCGCTGATTTTCTACGTGCGCTGTCGGTCGGCGAGGATGAGCGCGGGCGTGGCGGGGTCTATACGATCAAAGAGCATCGTATCCACACCGATATGTCGACGATTATTTTGAGTTATATTTTTCGCCCAGACGAGGGCGCGTTCCCGTCCTTCTTCGTTACCGCCCTGATCGCGCGGCTCGCGGCTGAGTTTTGTTTGCCCCTGACCGAGAGCTCCTCGCGCACCGAGTTCCTGACCAAAATCGCAGAGAACGAGTTGCGCCGCGCCAAGGTGATCGACTCCCAGCAAGCCACGCCGGGAGCGTTCACAAACTTCCCGCTGATTGAGGCCCGCGCTTAATGAAAATCTCCCAGCAACAGTTTGGCTTTACCGCCGGGATGCTGGATACCACCTTGGAGGCCCGCGCCGATATTGCCGCCTATTATGCCGGCGCGCGAGAGATCACCAATATGCAATCCCTCCCCCAAGGCGGCCTGAAGACCCGCCCTGGGATGGCCTTTGTGGCAAGCATCCCCGAGGCGAAAACCGGCGCACGGCTTGCATCGTTCGAGTTCTCAACCGAGCAGACCTACCTTCTCGTGTTCACCGATAGAAAAATCCACGTCTACCGCGAAGGGGTCAAACAAACCACCCTAACCACACCCTGGACGACCGAGCGATTGCCGCGCATTGCCTTCACGCAATCGCTCGATACCATGATCGTCGTGCACCCGGATATACAGCCCCATAAGGTCATGCGCCAAGGGGGGCATGATCGCTGGGTGTGCGAGCCCTTGCGGTTGAAGAACATCCCCAAGTACAAGTTCGGCAATGCCGAAGAGCCCACCTGGTCGGCGGCTCGCGGCTGGCCCCGATCCGTCTATCTTCATGAGGGGCGGCTTTACTTCGGCGGCTCACGCGCTCGCCCCCAGACCATCTGGGGCTCCAACTCAAACGACTTCTTTGATTTTAGGGTCACCCCCAACACCCAGCTGGATGATGATGGGGTCGAGATGACCCTGGACAACGACCGCGTGTCCGCCGTCGAGCAACTCTACGCGCTCAAGGATTTGTTCGCGCTTACCTCTGGCGGGTTGTTCGCTCAATCCGCCAGCCCCGTCACGCCGAAAAACTTCTTCTTCGGGCGACAGTCCGAGCTACCCGCCGCGCCGATCCGTCCTGCTGAGCTTGACGGTTCGGTCATGTTCATCCGGCGCGGCGAGGATGGCCACCACCAATCCTTGCACGAGATCATCTACGACGACGCCCGCCAAGCCTACCTCACCCAAGACCTTGCTTTACTGGCCTCTGAGCTCTTGCGTGCCCCTTCGGCTATCGCCGCAAGGATGGGCGATGAGACCACCTCGGCCAACTTGCTTTTTGTGGTCAATGGCCGTGACGGCACCTTGGCGACCTTTCACACCCGCCGATCCCAAGAGATCGCCGGCTGGACGCTATGGCGCACCAGCGGCCAGATCAAGGACGTGGCCGTTGTTGGCACCGCCACCTATCTCCTGGTAGGACGCCCCATCGCCGGGCAAGATCAGTGCTTCATCGAGCGGCTGGATGATGGCCGGGCGATGGATGGGTCGGTAAGCAAAGCCGCCAAGACGCCGACCCGCACCTGGCGGGGACTCGATCACCTTGAGGGCGCAACCCTCGCCATGACCGCCCATGGCGAGGATTTGGGCGTCACAACGGTCGCAAGCGGCACCGTCACAACGCCCCACGCGGTCACTGACTTGCAGGTCGGCCTGCCCTTTGACTGGGCGGTCGAGACCATGCCCATCGAGGCACAGCTCTCCGACGGCACCCTGGTCGGCAACCACCACCGCATATCCCGCGTCACCCTGCGCGTTAAGGACACCGCCTCGCTACGGATAGGCGGGCGCACGGTGGCTTTTGGCAAACTGGATCACACGACGATGGATGCACCGCCGCCGTCCTTTACGGGACTCAAGACCGTGCGCCTGCTCGGCTGGTCCGGCGGCGAGCAGGCCAGCGGCGCAACAATTCGCATGACCGGCACCTCCACCAACCCCGCAACAATCCTGTCGCTCACCGCGCAGGTCGCTCAATAACCCAAGGAGACATCTTATGACTCTCGCAACACACCGGACCAAGCCTGACGGGATCAAAGCCCACGGTCCCACACAGGCGGATGGTGACAAAAGCCAGGTCAAGGACTAGTCCTTGTGGGCGGATCGTTCAAAAATGCGCTTCCTCTTCTAGCCCTGGGAGGGCTGGGTGTCGCCACGGGCGGCTTTGGCTTGCTCGGGGGGGCGAGCGGTGCCGGTGGGGCCGCACAAATGGCGGGCGTCATGGGCGCAACACCCGCCTCGGGCGCTATGGCCGCACCCTCAGCCTTTGGCAAGATGTTCAGCTGGGCGAGCACCCACAAGGACATGATCGGCCTGGGCATGAGCGGGGCGGGACTCCTGACCCAAGGGCTCGGGGCGCGGCAAGCCGCCGCCATGCGCGAGAATGAGCTGATGGTTCAGCGATCCCAATCCTCGCTGGCCAACGCCGAGCAAGAGCGCGATCAGCAGATGCGCCTGCGGGCATCCCTGGCTACGCAAAACAATCTTTTTGCGGCAACCGGTGTCAATCCGTCTGAAGGGTCAGCCCTCGCCGCCCAACAAGCTGCCCAACACCACGCGAACCGCCAGCTCTCCTTGCTCGGCCAGCAAGATCATTTGCAATCAGGCCTGTATCGATCTCGGATCAACCAAACCCGCAAAAAAGGAGCCTGGGCCATGCCCGGAGCCTTGCTCAACTTCGGTACCGTCGTCGCCGATCATGAATGGAGTGATTAAATGGATATCAAGACGCCCCGCCCTCAAGGCCTGCGTAGCCCGAACAAAGGGATCAAGAAACAAATCGGTGATGTGGCCGGGCGGGTGCGACTGCCTTCGGCCTATATCAACGCCGGGATCGAGCATGGCCCGCTCGCCGGGATCGGCGGAGCCGTGGCCGATGTCGGCGCCGCGCTCCTCAAGCAACACAAGGCCGAGGAAAGACGCACCTGGGCCGCCTACGAGGCACGGGTCAAGATGGACAACAGCGTCGCCATTCAAGAGGCGGCCTTAAGGCATTCGGACGACCCTGAGGGCTACACCAAATCGATCAAAATGCTGCGAGACAAAACCATGCCTGAAATCGCCCAAGAACGCCGCGAAGAGTTCGGACTGTTCTTTGATGGGGTTGCCGCGCAACACGGGCTTAATATCCAAGCCACGCAGTACCAGAAAATAAGAGACGAAGAAAACGCCGACCTTAAGCGAGGGGCAGATACATTGGAAGGAAAGCTCCTTAACGCCGCCTTCAATGGCGATGAAGAAACCGTTCACGGAATAGCAAGTGAGTATCAAGCCCTCATCGAGGCGCGCACTGATTACACGCCCCAGCAAAAAGAAGAGATGCTAATCCAGCTCGAACAAAAACACAAAATCTATGCGGCCAGAGGGCAGTGGAAGCGCGAGGTCGACGCAAACGGGCTTGATGCGGGGCGAGATTTGATCGAGTCGATCCGTAACGACAAGGCAATCCCCATCGAAATGCGCGATACCGTCGTGGGTGCGCTGAAGGCAGACCAGCGCGACTATGAGGCCCGCACCACCCGCGAGCAAGCCGAGATAGATGCACAACAAAGAGAATGGAAGGCGGAAATCCACTCCAATTTCCAACACGCCATCGCGAACGGCGACGGCACCCATGAGATTAACGAGGCGCTGTTTGCCCAAGGAATCACCAATGGCACTCAATACGCTGCCAACAAAAAGGCAATTGACAAAGGCAACGAGCAACGCTTGCAGGATATGCATGATCGCACCTTCGTAGCTGGCGTTATAAGCGGCGATATCGTCCCTGATTGGGACAATAAGGACCATCAAAGGGCGGTCGACAAGAACCACGAAAGGGTTCTGATGCCGCGCATACAGGCTCTGCCGCCCGAACAACAAACCACTGCTTTGGCCAAGGGCATCTTGGACGGAGGTATCCTGCCAAGTCAGATTAAAGCGCCCTTTAGAACCGCGCGTTCACATAAGCCTGAGATACAAGCAGAACTTATCGACCTCTATGCGTGGCTGAAAAGATCAGGCTCGCCCATTTTGGATCAACTCAAGGAAGGGGAGCGTAAATATATCGAGCTCGCGGTTGATATTGTCGAGGACGGGGTCCCATATCTCCAAGCAATTGAGCAAGCTACAGAGCTCACTGATCCAAGCAAACAGGAGCAACGTGCGTACCTGCAAGAGAAATTGAAAGAAGAAGACCCTATCACGGAGTCAGATATTACGCAGTACCTCGATGGTTGGCATTACCTTGAGGCCAATGTTCCGCCTCATATCATTGGGCAAATCCTTGGCGACGTAAATGATGCGCGCGCTCGAGAGTTTCATTTTGTAAACGGAGACAGCAAACTTGCCAAAAAACGCGCCCTAAGGCTCATCACACGCACCTACGGGATGAGCGAGATTACGGGGAAGAAGCTCGTCATGCAGCACCCACCCGATGCGTTCTATGCCAAACAGCCAGGCGATGGAAAGCTGATGTATCAAGCACTTGTAGACACTGTCGAATCTACGGGACAGTTCGGACGCGCACACGAGTTCAAGGACCGCCTGGTCATCCAAAGCGATCCCATCACAGCGCGGGGCATTGGTGCCTGGCAAGCAGGAACAGGCAAAAAAGAGGACATCTCCTGGGCAATTGCTGTCGAGGTCGATGGTCATTTGGAGAGTGTGCTCAACCCTGACGGCACCGTCATGCGTGCCCGCCCGGGCAGTTTCCACCTTGACGCCGCCCGCAAGGAGCGCGACGCCCTGATGGCCGCTGAATTGCCGCCTGAGTCCATGGCATCCCGGCGGGGGCTTGATACGCGGCAGGGGGGAGCAGCAACGCTACCCGAATGGACTGCCTCCAGCAACGTTAAAAACGCCAATCTTGGCTCATCAAGAGGAGAACGCTAATGCCTTGGGTCACCGTCACCGGAACGCCCATCGGTCGATTGCCGACCTTTGAGCCGCAGGAGGAAAAAGACCAGCCCAAAGGCGAGCGTCCCAATGTTTGGAGCGAAACGATCCCCGCCGTCTTTAAGACAGAGAATACCGTCTTCTCCATCTTAAACTATCAGGGACCTCAAGAAGACTTCCAAACAGGTCGCTACGGGCCCAGGCCCGAGCCTAAGATCGATCCCAACTTTGATCCCTTAAAGGGGCTGGAGGGCACCAAGTACGAGCCCCATGCTAAGAGGTTCGGCAGAGCCCGTGACGCCGAGGACGTGGCCGCCCTCAAGCGACAGATCGATCTCGAGCTCGAACGCGATGACGTGGTTATGAGGGACGGATGGCGTGGCCAAGCCGTCATGCTGGTCGCAGGCCTCCTTGATCCGATCAACCTGATCCCCGTCGGCGGGAGTTTGAACATCAGCTACCGCCTGGGGCGGGTGGCCTGGTCTGGGGCGAAGCACGCGGCCAAAACCGGAGCCATCTCAGCCGCCGCCAGCGAGGGATTGCTCCACGCCAGCCAGGAGACGCGCACCAGCCAGGAGTCGCTGGTGAACATCGGCGGTTCCATCGTGCTGTCCGGGATCATCGGCGGGAGCATGGCTCCCCTACGCCAATGGATGGAGATAAGGCAACTGGGCAAGGCCTACGATCAGGTCAAGGCGCAACCTGTCGGGGCTATCGATGATCCACTGGTAGAACTGCGACCGGACGAGTTGGAGAAGCTCATCGTCGAGCGGGGGCCTGCTTTTGAGCGTGATGGTGTTGTAACCATCAAAGGCCGGGGCTACGGGCTAGTTAAGGTCATCACCAAACACGGGGAGAGATCAAAAGGAAAACCATCACTTCAGGTAAAGAAGAAAGATGTAACAGCGTTCCCGACGATTCTGCGTGAGTATGATCGAGTGCCAGCGCAGCACGATAAAGCTGCCCAAATCAACCCAGACTCCCGGAGCTTTCGTGTTAAGGATCAACAAGGACGCACAATACTGTACGCCGTTGCACGTCACACTCGGGGCGACGGGCAAGAGCACTTGGTGTCTATTTACGTGGAGCCAGAGCCTAAAGGGCCGTATTCGAAGAAAAAAACCGGTGGTGGTCCCGAGTCTCCTGGGCGAATTGTCACCCCCCCCAGGGATACCACTGCCGAGCCTTCGTCCTCGTCTCGTCAGGGTCAGAACCACAGCCAACCGGTTTTGAATGATGCCGCTCATCAGGCGTCTGGTACGCCCAGCCAGAAAGCGGATCATTTGGCTGATGACCCTTTTAGCAAAAATAGCCCCAAAAGTCAAGGATCACTGTTTGAAGAGTCCCGCGCGATGGGGCAACAAATCAAGCGCGACATCACGCCCCCGCCCCTAGATCAGCCCGACCTGCTCGAGCCCGGTTCCATCAAAATGACGGCAGACGAGCTCAAGGCCGATACCGATACCCTGCCGCCTGATGGTCATGACGGCTCGGTGGGGGCGGCCTCCCTCTACCGCAACAACGCCGAAGAAAAACTCAAGTCCGCTTTTGGGCTAGAAAAAGCCCTGCGCTTCCAAGACCCGCTCCTGCGTACCGCCACATCCCAATCGATTGTCACCCGCCGCATCGGCCAGGAACTCGCCGAGCAGGTGCTCCGCTACGAGAAGAACGCCTTAGGCGTCGCCACCCCCATCGCCGTGGAAACCGATATCAAACTCTGGCAAGCCCCTCTGTATCAAGCCATCACTGCGCATGATGACTTTTATATGCAGTATCGCCGGGGGCGTGATGCCCGCTTTGGGGACATCACCAAGACCACCCTATCCGATCTGACCGGCGCGGCACGACGCGAGGGCAAGCTGGATCGCCAGCAATTCGCGCAAGAGATTGGCCGCGCCATGCGCCGGGGTGATACCCACGACATCCCCGAGGTCGCCCAAGCCGCCCAAGCCTACCGCCGCCTTGTCTTTGATCCCCTTAAAGACCGCGCCATCCAGGCCAAGCTGCTCGATGAGGACGTGGATATCACCACCGCTACCAGCTACCTATCCCGCTCTTACAACACGGACAAGATCAAAGCCCGGCGCCCAGAGCTGGGCGCCATCATCGCCCGCTGGCTCAAGACCCAGCCGCGCCACATGGACATGGCCGATGGCGAGATCGAAGACCTCGCCGACGAGATCATCGACCGCATTTTGGGGACACCTGACGGACGCCTACCCTACGATGCCCACCTCAATCAGCCTGCGGGCATCACAACAAAGCGCGAGGCTTTGGGCAGCACCAACGCGCGGGGTGCCCTCGCCGCCCGCGTCTTCATGATCCCTGACGAGCTCATCGAGGATTTCCTAGAATCCGATATCAGCTATCTCGCCCGCGCCTACGTGCGGAGTCTCGCGCCTGATGTGGAGCTCGCCCATCGCTTCGGCAAAATCGATATGGAAGACCAGAGAAAAGACATCATTCGGGATTACAACTATAAAGCCAAACGGGCTAAAACCGAAAAGCAACGCACGGCGTTGGAAAAGGCGAAAGAAAGAGACCTCAAGGACATTGCCGCCATGCGTGATCGCCTGCGCGGGGTCTATGCCATGCCCCAAGACCCTGATGCGATCCACGTGCGGGCGATGAGGGTGGCGAAGAATACCAATTATCTGCGCCTTTTGGGCGGCCAGACCCTATCGGCCACCCCCGACACCGCCCGGGTCGTCATGGTGCACGGCCTCACCCGCACCTTCCGCGATGGCATCATCCCGCTCGTCACGGGGCTCTCTAAAATCAAGGCCGCAGGCAAAGAGGTCAAGCTCGCGGGCACTGCCCTTGATATGGTGCTGGACTCCCGCGCTATGGCCATTGCCGATGTGATGGACAACTACGGGCGACACACCAAGTTCGAGCGTGGCCTTACTGCCGCCACCAATCACTTTGGCCTCGTCTCGGCCATGGCACCATGGAACAGCGGGGTCAAACAAACCGCCGGGATCGTCACCATGGCGCGAATGCTGGAGACCATGCAAGCGATCAAGGCGGGCAAGAAAGTCAAAGCCAAGGACGCCGAGTACCTCGCCGCCGCCGGGATCGATGAATGGATGGCCCGCACCATCGCCGATCAGTTCGAACAATTCGGTGAGACGATAGATGGTGTCCGCATGGCCAACACCGGGGCCTGGACGGATCGGAATGCCGTGCGGCATTTCCGCGCCGCTCTGACCAAAGAAGTCGACCGCATCATCGTCACGCCGGGGCAAGACAAGCCCCTATGGATGTCCACCTGGTGGGGATCAACCATCGGCCAGTTCAAATCCTTCGCCGTCGCCTCCACCCAGCGAGTCTTGCTCTCCGGCCTTCAACAAGCGGATATGGCTACCCTCAATGGCGCGATCATGATGACGGGCATGGGGATGCTCACCTACAAACTCAAGATGATGGCCGCAGGGTACGATACTGCCGATGATCCGCGCGTGTGGGTGCTGGAAGGGATCGACCGCTCGGGCATGACGGGATGGTTTTTTGAAGCCAACAACATGATAGAAAAAACCTCGCGCGGCACGGTCGGGCTCGGACGACTGGCAGGGGCACCGCCCATGTCGCGCTATGCCTCGCGCAACACCTTGGGGGCCGCTTTGGGCCCCACCTTTGGCACCGTCGGCGCAGGGCTCCAGGTCGCCAGTGCCCTCTCCTCGGGCGATTGGCAAGCGCAAGACACCCGCGCCTTGCGTCGCATCCTGCCTTATCAAAACATTTTCTATCTTCGCCGCCTGCTGGATCAGGCAGAAAAGAACGTGAACGGTATCTTGGGAGTTAAGCAATGAGCGAGCATATAAAAATTGGTGATACCGCGCCGATCATCGCCCATCAGGGCGACGGGAAGATAAAAACATTTACCTATCCCTTTGCGATTTTTGAGAATCGTGATCTGGTCGTCTATGTGGACGGTGAGAAGATAACGAGCGGCTACGCCGTGACCGGCGCAGGGACATCGAGCGGCGGGAGCGTCACCTTTGAGGCCCCGCCTGCCAAAGATAGCACTGTGACCTTGCGCCGCCAGATTGCCATTGAGCGTACCTCGGACTTTCAGACCAGCGGCATCCTGCGTGCGAATGTCCTCAACGACGAGCTGGATCACCAAACCGCCATCGCCCAGCAGCTGGCCGCGGATATTGGTCGCGCGATCAAACGCCCGATCAGCTCTAAGGCAACCGGGGATTTATCCTTTCCTGATCCCGTGCCAGGCCGGACGATTAAGTTCGGCGATGACGGAGGAATGATCGTCAGCGAGCATGATCCCGACACCTTTGCCGGTGTCCTGCCAGCTTGGGGATTATCGCTTGTCGGGAAATATACCTCCAGCACGACCGTCTCTCTCAAAGGCAACACCGTTTATTGGTTTGTCTTAGTAGGAGGGGGGCAAGCAGGCACGGTAGCCCGTTGGGGTGGTGCCGGAGGTTCTGGCGGCGGATTGTCCTTATATATTGAGAGAATAGAACGTCCGACCACTGCCGCCATAGTAATCGGTGCAGGTGGTGTCAGGGGGAGGCGCGATATAAGAGGAGGCCCGGGCGGTAAAACAAGCATCACCTACGCACGTAAAAAACTGTACGCGAACGGAGGCACGAACAAAAACACTCACCGAGCGCCCCATACGGGGGCACCGGGAGGGGGCGGGGATGGCGTTCTTGGTATTGCTGGCGCAACGGGTGAAGCAGGGGGCGCACGCATAAGAGGAGTGCCTTATGCTGGCGGTTCTGGCGCAAGGGGCTTTTTTGATGGTATCTCAGCGGGGTGGGGCGGCGGTCATGGGTATGGAGCCGACGGCGGCCGTGGATATGGCGCAGGCGGCGGCGGCACGGGAGACGGCGGATCCAGATCAAGGGGCGGGAATGGTGCCCCAGGGGTTGTCTTTGTTTGGGAGGTCTTGCGATGAGCAAATCAGCTTACATAGAAAACGGCGTTGTCACCAACGTCATCGTCGGGACAATGGACAACCACGTCCCCTGCGAGGATGAGGTTGGCATCGACTGGCATTATGACGGCGCTCGCTTTACCCCGCCTCCCGAGCTACCGCTCACCCAGGACGAGCAGATCAGTCAGGTGGATATAGAACGCGATGAACGGATCGCTCAAGGCTTTGTCTTTACTGGTCATCGCCATGGTGCAAGTCAAAGCAATTAAAGCCTTTTCTGATAACTACATTTGGTGCTTAACCACCGAGCATACTAACC